>JAJDXR010000076.1 GCA_022823165.1 Anaerolineae bacterium
CGGCCCCTTCCCGCCATCTCTATGGCGAGCATCCGACGAGTCAGGGAGGGGGAGCCTCATTGGGCGGATTCCGTAGAAATCAAAAGCGTGACACATTGATTGACATTGATCTTGGTATAGATTCGGTACTTTTCCAGCTACTCTAACGTTAGATTTGCAGTATCGGACAAGCCTCGTAGGGACGAACCTTGGTTCGCCCATTTATTGCCAAGGTGTTGGACGTGGGCGAGCCAAGGCTCGCCCCTGCAAGGCTTGGTGGAAGGGCCAGCGGTGGTAAAATGCGTTGAGCAGCCATCAGCCGGTCAGGATGCCATGACGCCGCAAGAATTTGTCAACAAATGGGCCAACACCCACCTGGGCGAGAAGCAGAGCGCGCAGATGCACTTTCTTGATGTCTGCCGGCTGGTCGGCGTCGACATGCCCGGCGGCGAGGGCAAAACCGACCAGGGTGAAACCTTCGTCTTCGAGCAGTCGCTGACCACCGCCGGCGGCCACGGTTTCGCCGATGTCTACTACGAGAATCACTTCGGCGTCGAGTACAAATCGCCCGACAAATACAAAGACCTCAAGGCCGCCTACCAGCAATTGCAGCGCTGCCGCGAAAACCTGAACAACCCGCCGCTGCTGGTCGTCACCGACATCAACCACTGGGAAATTCACAGCAACTTCCCCAACACCGAAAAGCGCGTCTACAAATTCAGCTGCGCCGACATCGCCGCCAAGCCCGAAGTCATGAACTGGCTGCGCGACATGTTCCGCGCGCCCGACCGCCTGCACCCCGGCCGCGACACCGCCCAAGTCACCAAAGAGGCCGCCGACGCCTTCCAGCTCATCGCCGACAATATGCGCGGCTGGGACGCCGAGCCCACGCGCATCGCCTATTTCCTGACCAAGCTCGTCTTCTGCCTCTTCGCCGAGGACGTGGGCCTGCTGCCCACCGCCAGCAGCGGCAGCTCGCAAGGCATCTTCAGCCACATCGTCCAGGAATCGCGCGGCAAATCCGCCGTCTTCAAGCAGTACGTAAAAAACCTCTTCGTGGCCATGAACGAAGGCGGCGAAATCCTCATGCGCGATATCCCCTACTTCAACGGCGCGCTCTTTAATGTCGTGACCGTCGAGGAACTCCAGCAAGAAGCGCTGGACGCGCTGGCGAAAGCGGCGGCGCTGAACTGGGCCTCCATCGAGCCATCCATCTTCGGCACCCTCTTCGAGCGCAGCCTCGACCCCGGCAAACGCGCCCAGCTCGGCGCCCACTACACCTCCCGCGATGACATCCTGCTCATCATCGAACCGGTGCTGATGCAGCCCCTGCGCTACGAATGGGACACCGTGCAGCTGGAAGCCGCGCCCATCCGGGGGCGCTACGAGGCGGCGCGCACCGGCAAGGCGAAGAGCGCGGCGCGAGGGCAGCTAGAGGCATTGCGCGAGCGCATCCTCAAGCGCGTCCGCGATACCACCGTTCTCGACCCGGCCTGCGGCAGCGGCAACTTTCTCTATGTCGCCCTGCAATCCCTGATGGACCTCGAGAAAGCCATCATCCAGCACCCGCTCTGGGCTGGCTTGCAAATGCCCGCGCGCGAAGTCCACCCGCGCCAGATGTACGGCATCGAGAAAGACCCCATCGCCCACGCCCTGGCCAGCATCGTGGTCTGGATCGGCTACATCCAGTGGCGCATCAACAACGGCTACGGCCAGGAATTCGCCGAGCCGATCCTGGAAGAACTGGAAGACAATATAGTCTGCAAAGACGCGATTTTGCCGCCGGCGCAGCCCCCATCCCCCCCGACCGACGAAACCCGTAGGGGCGTGTCGCTGACACGCCCGCCTGACGGCGCGCTGGAAACGGGCGTTTCGGCAAAACGCCCCTACACAGATACCGCGCGCGGCGTCACCTGGCCCGCCGTCGATGTCATCATCGGCAACCCGCCATTTTTGGGTGGAAAGAGACAGAGACGCGAGCTGAGGGATGAATATATTGAGCGGTTGCGAATGCATTTCCCTCATATACATGGCGAGGCGGATCTGTCAACTTATTGGTTTGATGTGGCCAACAAACATATTTTGAACGGCAAAGCGAAACGGGCTGGGCTTTTAAGTACAAACAGTATTAGAGCAATCCGCAGCCGCCCGGCGCTAAGTCGAATTAAAGAGACTGGCGGCATCTTTATGGCTTGGTCAGACCGCGCGTGGATTCTGGATGGAGCAGCTGTCCGTGTCTCGATGATCGGATTTGACGATGGCAGTGAGTCTAAAATCACTCTAAACGGCGAAGTTGTCGATGAGATTCATCCGGACCTAACTGGAACTGAATACATTTCAGCTGCGCGCCGCTTGAAAGAAAATAGAAATATCTCCTATATGGGTCTATCGCCAACGGGAAACTTCTCCATCGACGACAATCTCGCGCAATATATGCTGGCAGCTGACAAGAATAATGCGAAAGCGCTAAAACGCTACATAAGCGGAACTGACATTACGACACGAGATCGCGCCAATTGGATAATAGACTTTACTGGATTTGAATTGCCTCAAATCGCGCAGTATGAATTGCCGCTGCGATATTTGCTAGATCACGTCAAACCTTACCGTGACAAGCATCGCAACAAAAAACTACGAAAATACTGGTGGCAATTCGAGGCAACTCGATCCGGCATGCTAAATGCTTTAGATTCGGTAAGCCGTCAATTGATGACATCACTTACGGCAAAGCACCGATTCTTCGTCTGGTATCCAAGCGAGGCTCGCGCCGCTAACACAGTGGTCTCAATCGCTAGAGATGACGATTATATGTTCGGTATGCTGCATTCAAAGGTACACATTTTATGGGCATTGCGGAAGGGAGCAACGTTAGAAGATCGTCCGCGCTACAACAACTCTACCACCTTCGAGACCTTCCCCTTCCCCTGGTCGCCCGGGCGCGAAGACGAAAGCGACCCCGCCCACGTCCGCATCAGCGCCGCCGCCAAACAGCTGCACGAAGAGCGCCATGCCTGGCTAAACCCCCACCCCGCAGAAAACGACGGTAGGGGCGAGCCATTGGGTCGCCCGCGCCTCAAAGACCGCACCCTCACCAACCTCTACAACGCCCTGCAAGTTTGGCGCGGGCTGGACGATATGCGCGTCAAACCCGCCGCCGCCGACTTCGCGCCGCGCCTGGACATGCTGCACCGCGAGCTGGACGAAGCCGTCTGCGATGCCTACGGCTGGGATTATGCTGTGTTGGATGACGAGGAAGAGATTCTGCGCCGCCTGCTGGAGCTGAATCTGGCGCGGGCGGGTCAGCCGGATTGAGCGCCCTGAGACGGCTTTTCGTAGGTGAGATCCAGGTGATCGGCAATGGCTAATAAAATGGCGCGATTTTCCAATACAACCTGGTCAAGCTGATCCAACCGGGCTTCGACAACATCCAGCCGGGCACGATTGTCGCTGACGATTTCCCGCACTTCGTCCAGCGTATGGGCGATGCCTGCGAAGCGATCTACGAGCGCTCTCTGCGTCGTGCGCAGCGTCTCAATTTCTTGTTCCGCGCGTTTCATGCGTAGCTCTGCGAGTTCCACCTGGGCGCTCCTCCGAGTTCTGTAATCTGATGTTATTACGCCATGTAAGCCGGGCGGCGGCTCAATGTCAATCGGCGCCGGATGGCGCTCACTCCTTGACGAAGCCGGCCGGCGGCTTGGGCGGCACGTCCAGGTGCGCCATGAGCCGGTCCAGCTTGCTTTCAATGGAGTCCAGGCGCTGCTCCACGCGATCCAGGCGCTGCTGGTTCGCCAGGATTAGCTCCCGGTTTTCCATGACCACCGCTTCCAAGCGATCCAGCCGCTCGCCATTCTTGCTGACCGCTTCCGTCAAGCCCAGCACTGCGGATTCGTAGCCATCCATGCGGTCCATCAGGGTATGCACGGCACTGCGCATGCCGCTGTATTCATGCTGTATCAATTCCAGGCGAATATCCTGTGTCGCTGTCACCATGCGCGTCTCTCCTTTGCGCTGCTCGCAGTATAATCACATTCGATTATGCTGTCAAAATATCGCTGCGCTGGGAATGGTGATTCCGCGGAGACTCGGAAGTAAGGCCAAGACCGTGAGTCTGCTGACGACCCATCGGGTCGCCCCTACGACTCTCGACGTGAAGGGAATAGTATCCGCGACGTTCACCACTCCCCCGCGCTGCCCGCGTCGCCACTGTGACCATATCCCTTTGCGCTCTTCATGTCTTTGTGTCTTTGTGTTGAAAAGTCTCTGCGCCTCTGTGCCTCTGTGGCAAAATGCCGCCCCTGCTAAAATGAAACCGTCCGCAATTCCAGGAGGCAAACCATGAGCGGCATAATCGAAGAATTCAAAAAGTTCATCATGCGAGGCAATGTCGTCGACCTCGCCGTCGGCATCATCATCGGCACCGCCTTCAAGGGCATCACCACCTCGCTGGTCAAAGATGTCGTCACGCCGCCCATCGGCCAGCTCACCGGCGGGCTCGATTTTTCCCACTGGGTCATCCCCCTCGATTGGCTGAACTTTGGCCGCGAAACCGCCGAAGTCGCCACCATCAACATCGGCAACTTCGTCAATGTCGTCATCGACTTCGCCATCACCGCCATCGCCATCTTCCTGCTGATCAAGGTAGTCAACAAGCTCGACGAAGCGGTTGATGACATCGGCGATATGCTCGACGGCGAGGAAGAAGAAGTCGCGGTCAAGCCTGAACCTGAACCGGAACCGGAGCCAGAACCAGAACCCGAACCAACCACGGACGAGAAAATCCTGGAAGTCCTTGAGCGCATATCAGCGCAGTTGGACAAGGCATGACGGGCCTGCTATAGTCAAACGCAATCGGACCCCTTGGATACAGGAGTGACGCAGCATGTCAGACGACACCATCAGCAACGCCCTCAAGATGATGCCCTACGGTTTTTACACCTTCACCACCAAAAGCGATGACGACGCCAATATCATGGTCGTCAACTGGGTCTCGCAGATGTCTTTTACGCCGCGCCTGATCGCCGTCGGCATCCAGAAGTCCTGCTACTCGCACGGTCTAGTTTCGGGCGGCGGCGTATTCGGCTTGAATATCTTCTTGCAGTCTGACGAAGAAGCCCTCAAGCCCGCCCTAGGCGGACGCGCCAAACGGCCCGACAAGATGAAAGAAGCCGACTACAGGCCCGCGCCCCAAACCGGCGTACCCGTGATGGCCGGCGCAGCCGCCTACATCGAATGCAAAGTGACGCAGATTGTCGATGTCGGCGGCGATCACGATATCGTGGTTGGCGAAGCTATCAACGCCGCGGTGCTCAAGGAAGGCGGCCCGCCCGATGTCCTCTCGCTGACCGAGATGGGCTGGAGCTACGCCGGCTGACAAGCCCGCGACAATGTTGTCTGTAGGGGCGGCCCGGTGGGTTGTCCTCGAACTACCCGTGCGGCAACTCGCCCGTCCGCAGCACCGCCAGCAGCCGCTTGACCAGCGCCGGCAAACTGTGTTCGCGCCGCACATTCGATCGCAGTACAGCGCCAATGGCCGCGCGCTCAGCCGCTGACAGCGCCAGTAAACGCGCCAGCCGCTCACGCAGGCCAGCGACATCGTCCGGCCCCGCCACCAGCAGCAGCTCGGCGTACTCGCCCAGCAGCGGCGCGAAAGCTGGATTGCAAACCACCGTCGGCACACCGCAGGCCATGCTCTCCAGCGCCGCCTTGTCAAACAGCCCGGCCGGGCTCATGTTCACCGCCACGGTCGCCCGCCGATACCAGCCTACGATTTCGGCGGCTGGCGCGTCGCCGACCAGTCGAAAGCGCTCCTCAGCGCCCAGCTGCCGGATCAGCGCGCGCAGCTCCCGCTCATACGCCGGGGGCGAGCCCGGCTGCGCCCCGCCGATCAGCGCCAGCCGCGCCTCGGTCTCGGCAACAGCCGCTATCGAGGTCGCTTGATGCTTGATCGCCGCCAGCCGCGCCACCTGCAGCACCAGGGGAGCCGCGTCCTCAGCCGCAACCTGTTCGTCCGTGGGCGCGTAGAAGTCGCAGTCGATGCCGTGCCCGATGACGCGCAGTTTGCCTGTGCGGTACGGGAAGCTGGTCTCGTCCGCGCTGACCGCCCGCCGCGACATCGCCAGCCCCAGCCGCAGCTGCGCCGAGCGCGCCCGATGCGTATACCAAAGCGCCGTCGGGATGCCTCGCGCGCTCAGCAGCGGACCAGCCAAACCGGCGAACAAGGGCATCATGTGGGCGAAGCAGGCATCGTAGCGCCGCTCGCGCAGCAGCCGAAGCAGAAGCCGGTAGAAGCGAGCCAGGCGCAGTGGCTTGTTCAGACCGCGCTCGCGCCCGGCCGAGTAAACGCGGACATTCGGCGGCAGCTGATGCGTCCCGCGGTACATAGTGATGACATCGACGAACTCGCAGCGCGCGGCCAACTCGCGTATCCAGCCGCAGGCGAAGCCGAGCACGGGGTCGCTGTCGTCGATCACGAGGTTAAACAGGAGGAGACGCAACGGGCTGGCTACTTCGGATAACCCAGCGCATCCACCGCCGCAGCCGCCGCTACATCCTTCGCCGACAGCTGGTTGCCGGCATCATGCGTGGTAAATGACACGGTCACGCGCCGCCAGCCGATCGTCATATCTGGATGATGATCCAAGCCCTCGGCGACAACGCCAACGCTCGCCGCGAAAGCGACTCCCGCCAGATAGCTGTCGAAATTGAACTCCTTGACCAGCGCATCGCCGTCCCGTGACCAGCCGTTCAGGTTGGCGAGACTGGCATTGATTTCAGCATCGCTCAGCGCATTAGCCATGATTGCCCACTCCCAATACTTTGCGCGTCTCGCCTATTATAACAGCGTCGGGCGCGAGCTTGTCAGTCCGGCTGCTAGCGGTTATGCTTTCGGTCTATATTCATCAGAACAACGGCATCTCATGGTGGATGACAGCTTCTTCATCGTTATCGAAGGCATGGACGGCGCCGGCAAGTCCAGCCTCGCCCGCTACCTGTATGACACGCTGAGACCGGCTTATGGAGACGGCGTCGCGCTTACCTACGAACCGCATGATCCTTCGGCGGCCGGGCAGCACATCCGCGATGTCCTGGCAAAACGCAAAACTGTCAGCGCCCTCTCGCTCGCCTACGCCTTCGCCCACAACCGCGTTGATCATCTGCACAATGTCATCGCCCCCCACCTGGAAGCCAGCGGCAAACGCATTGTGATTTGCGACCGCTACGTGTTGTCGTCGCTGGTCTATCAATCAACTGACTGCTTGAGCATGGAAAAGGTCTACGCCTTAAATTGTTGGGCGCGCCCACCAGATATTACCCTTTATCTCAATGTCGCTCCGCAAAACTGCTATGCGCGCATGCGCCAACGCCCGACAGACCGGGAGCTGTTCGAGAAGAACCTGGCCGAACGGGCGCGGAGATATAGCGCCGGCATCAAGCTGCTGCGCGCGAAAGGCGAGGCGATTATCGCGGTTGACGCCAATCCCGATTTTGAAGAAGTTTCTGGCGCTGTCTTGCAGGTGATAAAGGCGCAGGCGCCCGCCTGGCTGCAGATTCAGCCGCCGCTCCTGCTCGACTGGCATGAGAGCGATTCGGCGAAATAATACCCGACCCGCCATTTAATCCGAAATTGCTCCGAATTGCGCTTGACATTAGAATAAACGTTCTGTATCATGGGGAGCATGGCTGGCAAACTTGTCTCCGAAACCCTGACCAAGCTCTCCCAAATGGGCGATGTCACCTTGCACGAACCGGCCGGTGACAGCCCGCAAGCCGAGCGCGTCCGCCGTAGTCGCAAGCAGGAATACAACTTCAGCGACTGCATCGCCAATTTGCAGACGCCGCGCGGACCCAAACCGGTGCTCAAAACCATGATGACCACCGCCTGCGAGCGCAACTGCCACTATTGCGTCTTCCGCGCCGGCCGCGCCAAGACCAGGCGCGTCACCTTCGCGCCGGATGAAATTGCGGGCGCCTTCAACACCCTGGAGCAAGCCGGCCAAGTCGATGGTCTTTTTCTCTCATCCGGCATCATCAAAGGCTCGGTCACCACCCAGGACAAAATCATCGACACCGCCGATATCATCCGCAACCGCCAGGGCTACCGCGGCTATATCCATCTCAAGATCATGCCGGGCATCGAATACGACCAACTCTATCGCTCCATGCAACTGGCGGACCGCGTCTCGGTCAACCTGGAAGCGCCGACCAGCGCGCGCCTGGCTGAGCTGGCGCCCAAGAAAATCTTCATCGAAGAATTGGTCCAGATGCTGCAATGGGCGCAGCAGATCCGTCAGAACCACCGCAACCAGCGCCTGGCCAGCAGCGTTACGCAATTCGTGGTCGGCGCCGTCGGCGACACCGACCTCGAACTCCTGTCGATGAGCGACAAACTCTACAGCCAAGCCCAGTTGGCGCGGGTATATTACTCCGCCTTCGGTCCGGTGCCGGGTACGCCTTTCGAAAACTTGCCCGCGACCGAAGCCATCCGCGAGTTCCGACTCTATCAATCCAGCTTCCTGCTGCGCGATTACCAATGGGACGTCGAAGAACTGCCCTTCCTGCGCGACGGCAACCTGCGTACCGATGTCGACCCCAAGCAAGCCTGGGCTGACGAGCATCTGGCGCATCAGCCCATCGAAATCATGCGAGCCGAGCGCGAGCAGCTCCTGCGCATTCCCGGCGTCGGTCCGGTCGGCGCTGAGGCCATCATTCGTTCGCGGCGGCGCGGCAGCTTGTCCGAGCTGGTCCACCTCAAGCAGATCGGCATCCGTACGCCCCACAAACTGGCCAAGTACATCCTGCTGAACGGACGCCAGCCCGCGCGACAACTGAATCTCCTCTGAGCGCCCTTGCGCCTCCTGCGTTCGACATCAGCCAGCGCCATCAGTCAGCGCCGGCCTGCTTGACACCGGCGCGCCGCCTGCCTAGAATAACGCGCATTCGCCGCATACAGGCACAGGGTTCGCAAGGAATCTAATGACATCGCTGGCTAAATTGCTGATCCTCCTAAGCCTCTTCGTTCCCATACCGGCAGCCGTCATTGCTCAGGGCGGCTATCCCGACGGCACGGCAATCAGCCTGCTGCAATGGCGCCACTTCGTTCCGCGCCACGATGAATGGTTTGACGCCTTCGCCCAGGCCTGGGGCGCAGCCAACAATGTCGCAGTCAGCATTGATCGCGTCAACTTCGCGGAATTGCCGGCGGCGCTTTCCGCCGAGATCGAATCCGGCGGCGGCCACACCATCATCGAGATGTTGTCATCGCCGGCCGCCTTCGTCACGGGTTTGCATGACCTGGGTGATATCAACCGCCAAGCCCTGGCCGACTTCGGCTCGCAGCAAGATCACTGCTATGCCGCCTCGTATCTGCCCGCCGCCGATGTCTATTACGGCTTCGCTTATGGCTACTCGCTGAATCACGGCAACTACGATATTGAGTTGTGGACGGAAGTCGGCTATCCGCAAGGTCCGCGCACCTATGAGGAGCTATTGGCCGGCGGGCGCGCGATTTATGCAGCCAGCGGCATCCCGGTCGGCATTGGCCTCAGCCCCGACATAGACAGCGAAATGGCGACGCGACAAATTATTTGGAGCTTCGGCGGCAGCATCCAGGACGAGCGCGAGAATGTCGTACTGAACAGCCCGGCAACCATCGCCGCGGTAGCATATCTGGCGCGACTGCAAAACGAAGCCATGACCGCGGAAGTCTTTGGCTGGACGGGCGCCAGCAATAACCAGGCGCTAATCGCCGGCGAAGTCAGCTTCATCCAGAATCCGGATTCGGCTTATCGCAGCTTGCAAGCCATTGACGAAGGCGCTGCCGCCAACATCGGTTTCACGGCAGCGCTGGCCGGCCCCGCAGGCGCCATAAACGGAACTTATCTCAACATTGCTGTGATCCCGGCTTATGTTGAGGGCGCCCAACTTGCGGCAGCCAAACAGTTCATACTCGACCTCACCGCCAACTACCGCGAATCGACCTTCCACAGCGAGCTGTTCAACCTGCCCTGCTTCCCGGCTACTGTGGCGGAATTGCCCGGCTGGCTGGCGGACGATCCCTACGGATCAACGCCAGCCGATAAATTTGCGATTCTGGCAGCCGACCTGGACGATGCGGCCAGCCTGGGTCATCCGGGACCCACCAATCCGGCGATCGCCCAAGTCTATGCTGAACACATTATCCCCAATATGGTCGCCCGGGTCGCGCTGGGAGAGCTGAGCGCGAAAGAGGCGGTAGCGCGCGCCCATGAACGGGTTGAGGCAATCTTTGCGCGCTGGCGGGCGCAAGGCTTGGTCGGCGGCGGCTAGCAGCTGCGCGGCCGGCGGTCTCAAGCGCGCAGCGCTGGACTTATTGCCTTGCGAAGCCCAATTCGCTACAATGCGCGTGAGATTCGTCGCCCGATTGCCATGAATAATTCAATTCAAGCCTAAGGAGAGTTCCTGATGAAAACTTTAGTTAGATTCCTGGCGCTGATTGCCCTGCTGGCGTCGCTGACCGTCGCGGTCAGCGCGCAAGGCGACTATGCCGAAGGCACCGAAATCAGCTTGCTGCAATGGAGCCATTTCGTACCCCGCTACGATGAATGGTTTGATGGCTATGCGGCCGACTGGGGCGAAGCCAACGGCGTCGGCGTGACCGTTGACCACGTCAACTTCACCGAGCTGTTCTCCACGCTCTCAGCCGAGATTGACGCCGGCGCCGGCCACAGCATCGTCGAAGTCCTCTTCTCGCCCGCCTCCTTCATCGATGGCCTGCACGACCTGCGAGACATCAACGAAGCCGCGGCCGAGATGTACGGCGAGCGCGCCGGCACCTGCGCCGCCGCCTCCTACCTGCCGGTCGCCGATACCTGGTACGCCTACACCCACGGCTACGTTCCCGATCCCGGCGACTACGACATCGCCCTCTGGACGGACGCCGGTTATCCCGATGGTCCCAAAACTTATGACGATCTGCTCGAAGGCGGGCGCGCCATCTACGAAGCCACCGGCATTCCCGTCGGCATCGGCATGAGCCCCGAGCTGGACAGCCGCATGGCCAATCGCGCCGCCATCTGGAGCTTCGGCGGCAGCGTCCAGGACGAAGACGAAAATGTCGTGCTCAACAGCGAAGCGACCATCGCCGCCGTCGAATACCTGGCGCAGCTGCAGAACGAAGCCATGACCGACGAGGTCTTCGGCTGGACCGCGGCCAGCAATAATCAGGGGCTGATCGCCGGCGAGCTCAGCTACATCCTCAATTCCAATTCGGCTTATCGCAGCTTGCAGAAGATCGACGAAGCAGCCGCGGCCAACATCGGCTTCACCCCCGCGCTTGAAGGTCCCGCCGGCGCCTACGCCTCCTCGCACGTCTGGCAGATCTACGTGATTCCGAAATACGTCGAGGGCGATGAACTGGCGGCCGCCAAGCAATTCATCCTGGACCACACAACCAATTACAGCGAAGCGACCTATTACAGCGAGCTCTACAACTTCCCCTGCCTGGCCAGCACCGTGCCGGAGCTGGACGGCTGGCTGGAAGAAGATCCCTGGGGATCGTCGCCGCCCAACAAGTTTGAAGTCCTGAAGACGGTCAACGACTGGTCGGTGCATCTGGGTTTCCCGGGCGTTACCAACCCGGCCATCAGCCAGGTCTTCGCCGAGAGTGTCATCCCCAACATGGTGGCGCAGGTGGCGCTGGGCGAGCTGTCCGCTGAAGACGCTGTCGCCGCGGCGCATGAACGCGTCGAAGAGATCTTCAATGACTGGCGCGCGCGCGGCCTGGTCGGCGGCGGCGATATGTAGCTCCCTGACTCGGCTCTCCGAATCGGGGCTGAGGCGGGGATGATTCGCAGCGCGCAATCGTCACGGCTAGGGGTCAGCCAATGGCCGACCCCTACAGCCTATCAAATGAATGGAAAATTGTAGGGGCGATCCATTGGGTCGCCCGCTCAACTCAGAGCCCTGGGAAGCCCTTGCATGTCCCTCGTCCAAATCAGCGGTCTCAAAAAATACTTCGATACAGTGCATGCCGTCGACGGCGTCGACCTGGAAATCAAACAAGGTGAATTCCTGGTCATCCTGGGACCCTCAGGCTGTGGCAAGACCACGCTCATGCGCATGATCGCCGGCCTGGAGAAACCCAGCGCCGGGCAAATCAGCATTGGCGGCGCGGACGTAACGGCGCTGCCGCCGCGCAAACGGGGCGTCTCCATGGTCTTCCAGAGCTACGCCCTCTACCCGCATATGAACGTCTTCAACAATATCGCTTTCCCGCTGCGGGCGCAGCGCCGCGAGAAGAAGTTCGACAAACGAGTCATCCGCGAAAAAGTCGAAGACACCGCCCGCCTGCTGGAAATCGACATGCTGCTCGACCGCCGCCCTCGCCAGCTGTCCGGCGGGCAGCGGCAGCGCGTCGCCATCGCCCGCGCCATGGTCACGCAGCCGGCCGTGCTGCTGCTGGACGAGCCGCTGTCGAATCTCGACGCCAAGCTGCGCGCCAACGCCCGCGACGAGCTGAAAGACTTTCAGCGTTCCTCGGACATCACCGCCGTCTTCGTCACGCATGACCAAATCGAAGCCATGGGCCTGGGCGATCGCATTGTCGTCATGTCGGAAGGCAAGATTCAGCAGGTCGGGACGCCGCAGCAAATCTATGACGACCCCGCCAATGAATTCGTCGCTACCTTTCTCGGCTCGCCCAGCATGAACATCATCGCCAGCGCCCACCATAAATTCGGCTTCCGCCCCGAGCATTTTTTGCCCAAGACCCTGAACGACAATCCAGAGAACGCCCGCATCTTCCACTACTTCGTCAAGCGCGTGGAATACCTGGGCTCGGACCGCCTGGTTTACGGCTACGTACAGGGCCACGACAGCCATCTGACCCTGGCCAAAGTCCCGTCCAACGTGCGCGTCTCGCTGGATGTCGAAACTGACTATGAATTCGCCGTGCATTACCGCGATCTGAAATTCTTCGACCAGCGCAGCGGCGCGCGCATCACGCGGCGCAACCCGGCTGAGGCGCTCTGATGGCGAGCCTGGCGCTGCCGAGTTTCCCGCTCGATAATCGCCGCGTCGTCGGCATCCTGTTTTTGGCGCCGGCGCTAATTTACATCCTGCTGCTGGTCGGTTTCCCCTTCCTGTTGGCCATTGCCTTTGGCTTTTCCGATGTCACGGTCGGCAATACCGATCTCAGTTTCGTGGGCTTGCGCAATTTCGAAGCCGTCTGGGAAAACGACATCTTCCGGCAAGTCTTCGCAACCACCATCCGCTTCACGCTGATATCACAAGTATTCATACTGCTTTTCGCCAATATCCTGGCTATCATCTTCACGCAGGAATTCACCGGCAAATGGTTTGCCCGCTTCATCTTCATCCTGCCTTGGGCGACGCCGGTGTCGCTGGCGATGATCGGCTGGCTCTGGATGCTCGATACCAAGTACAGCCCCATCGACTATCTGCTGCTGCAAACCGGCTTCCTCGGCCCCGGCGGTCACTTGAGCAATGACCGCAACCTCTTCTGGCTGGCCTCGCCGGATCTGGCGCAGATCAGCGTCATCTTTGTGCAAGTCTGGCGCATGACGCCGCTGGCCACGGTAATCTTGATGGCGGGCTTGTCCTCCATTCCCACCGACATCCTCGACCAAGCCGAAGTTGACGGGTCGCGCTTTATGCGCACTCTGCTGATGATCAAGCTGCCGCTGATCCTGCCCATCATGGTCATCGCCCTGCTCTTCAGCATGATCACCATGTTCGGCGATATGACGGTCGTCTACGTGCTGACGCGCGGCGGACCGGTCGACTACACCCGGGTGCTGGGTTTGTATTCTTTCCAGGTCGGCATCGAAGGCGGCAATCTGGCGCAGGGCGCGGCCATCTCGCTCTTCGCCTTCCCGCTGCTGCTGGCGATGGCGATTTTCATGCTGCGCGCCGCCAGCCGAGCCGAGGTGCGCTGATGGCTGCTCTGACCTGGATACTCAGCAACTTCTGGGCGCTGCTCGTAATTGCGCTCGTGCTGCTGGTGGGCCTGCGCATCGCCTGGCGCATCCACAAGTATGGCGCCACCCGCGCAGAATTCTCGCATATATTGCGGCGCTCGCCCTTTTACATCGTCGTACTGGTTTTCTGCTTCTTCGCCGTATCGCCCTTTCTGATTATGTTCTTGCACACCTTCAAGACCGATGGCGATCTCTACCGCCGGCCGCAGCCCTTCATCTTCCGCCAGGAACCCACTATCGAACACCTAGACGCCCTCTTCAACAACACCGCCTATCTCGACTTCATCCGCAACTCCATAGTGGTCGGCGTCGCCGTCGTCATCATCACGCTCGTTCTCTCGCTGCCGGCCGCCTATGCCCTGGCTCGCCTGACCGGCCGCTGGGGCGAGCGCGCCGGCATCTTGATGTTCCTGGTCTATCTGCTGCCGCCGACGCTGCTCTTCATTCCCATGTTCCGCATTGTTGTGCTGCTGGGCTTGAAAGACAGCCCGCTGGCGCTGATCGTGGTCTACCCCACCTTCACCGTGCCCTTCAGCATGTGGCTGCTGCAAGGCTTCTTCAAAGCCGTTCCGCCGGAACTTGAAGAAGCCGCGCTCGTCGACGGCTACAACCGCGTGGAAGCCTTCCTGCGCGTGGTCTTGCCACTGTCGCTGCCCGGCATCATTTCAACAGTCGTCTTCACCTTCACCCTAACCCTGCATGAATTTATCTACGGCCTGGTCTTCATCGCCGATACCCGCCAGCGCACCTTGAGCGTCGGCGTCCCCACCGAGCTAATCCTGGGCGATGTCTACTTCTGGCAGCCGCTGCTGGCCGCCGCCTTGATCATCGCCATACCGGTCGGCCTGGCTTACAACCTATTCCTTGACAGTCTGGTGCAAGGCTTTACCATGGGCGCCGTCAAAGGCTGATCATTTTCGTATACGCAAGCATCGAAAACTGTAGGGGCGACTCAGTGAGTCGCCCGCTTAGAAAGCGAAAGCCATGCCCATAATTACCGTCACGCTGAACCAAGTCGACGACGCCACCACCTCCGCGCAAATTCGCAATCACGCTATCGACATCGACCGGCCCCAAGCCAAGGGCGGCCACGACAAAGGCGCCATGGGCGGCGAACTGCTGCTGGCCTCGCTTGGTGGCTGCTTCAACAGCAATCTGCTGGCCGCCGTCCGCGCTCGCGATCTTGACATCAAGGACATCGCTATAGAAGTCAGCGGCGAATTGGCGGAAGCGCCGGCGCGTTTCGCCGCCATCGACATGGTCGTCACCTCCGCCTTCGCCGACCGCGCTGAATTTGAGAAGCTGGTGCTGATGTGCGAGCGGGCCTGCATCGTCGCCAATACGCTCAAAGGCTCAGTCGACCTCACAGTCTCCGTGGGCTGATGCCGGTATCGGATTACATCAAGCGAATCCGCGCCAAAATCGGCCAGGACTTGCTGCTGCAGCCCGGTGTAACTGCGGTCGTCGTCAATCAGCGCGATGAGATCCTGCTGCAACTGCGCCGCGACACTCAAACCTGGGCGCCGCCCAGCGGCGGCGTCGAGCCCGGCGAGACGGCAGCCGCTGCCGCCATCCGCGAGGTCTTTGAAGAAGCCGGCATAGACGTCGCGCCTGAACGCGTCCTGGCGGTGCTGTCAGGCCGCGACTATTTCGTAACCTGCCCCAACGGCGATCAGTTGGCGACAGTAACCACCGTCTTCCGCTGCCGGCCAAGCGAGACTGCCGCGCCACGCGTCAACGATGACGAATCACTTGATATCCGCTACTTCCCGAGCGCTGACCTGCCCGAAAATATGCTGCCGCGCCACAAGCGCATAATCGCGCTGGCGTTGAACGAAGACGCCCAAACTTACTTCGACCCGCCATCGGCGTAAACGGCGCGAAAGTCTTCGCGATTCAGGTCGCTGCGCCATTCACCCGTCGCGCAGAGTAAGGCGCCGATCCGCCCGATCTCGTCGGAGGACTTGGCGCCCATGCCATTGCCGGCCGTAGTTACATACAGACGGCCCGCTTCCAGCGCGTCAATATAGGGGGCGCCATGCGCCGAATAGGTAATCAGACAAGGTACTGTCTGATAGGCCAACACCTGCAAGTAGGGGATCATCCGCTGCAGAGCCGCTTTGAGATCGGTGGCTGTGAGGGCGTTGCCGTCGCTCTGGAACCAGGGCAGCAGCTCGCGGTCATTGTCTCGGGCGTCGATGAACTGCTCGTCGCGGCTGCTCGGCCCCAGCTTGATGTAAGTCTTGCCGTCCGGATAGCGCACCGGCGGCAGCATGTACAGCGATTCGACCTCAGGATGAGCAAAGGAGCTGATGATTGACGGCATCCCGCGCAGCCCGTCGATCTGCTCCGGCGATACTTCCGCCAGTAAAATCGTATGCGACTTGGTCGGCAGATCCAGCTTCCGCCGCAGCAGGGTATTGCTGTAGCCGCCGGTGGTCAGCAGCGCCTTCCCGGCGCGCAGTTCGCCGCCTTCACGACTGCGTATCAGCACCTCATCGCCGTGAACTTCCAGCGAAGCGACAACCTCGCGGATAACTGTCGCCCCCCGGGTTTGCGCCGCAATCAATTGCGCCTCAATCAACTGGCGCGGGTTGATATAACCGGCGGCGCCTGTCTCATCCCAGGCAACTTTTCTCCCAATAGAAACACTCTGTGCCCTCAGTGGAACCAAGTTAATCATGAGAAATCACAAGTTAAGTCGAATCGTAGGGGCGACTTATTAAGTCGCCCGAAAACTCGAACTGAATCAGCGGGCGACCTGATAGGTCGCCGCTACGGTCAGCCTTCCGATTTTCCCATCATTTACTTGGATTTACTTCTGCGCCTCTGGCTCTTACCGTCCGGATTTAAGACGCCATTGCCTCGCTGCCATTTGGCAGGCATGATGACAGCCGACCAGAACCGCCAAACACGAGGCCATCTATGAGCAAACAATACGGGCAGGTACCGGAAGAAAAACTGGCGCTGTACAAACAGCTCATCGACGCCCACCCGGAAATCGAACTGAAAGGCGGCAAGAAGCTGCCCTACACCTCGCATGAGGGCAACATGTTCAGCCAACTCACCAAAGCCGGAACGGTGGGTTTGCGCCTGGGGAAAGCGGAGCGCGAAGCCTTCCTGGCCGAATTCGACAGCGATTTGCTAGTAACCTACGGCACGGTCATGAAGGAATACGTGGCCGTGCCCGATCAGCTGCTGCAAGATACCGCCAGCCTGCTGCCCTGGCTCGAGCTGAGCCTCGCTTACGCCAAGACGCTCAAACCCCAAGCGCGAAAACGCAAAAGCCAAGCGGCCAGCAGCGCAAACTGACCGCGCTTAATGAGGAGAATTCAAATGCCAGCCATCGAGCTCGACATTCGCGATTCGCAACTTAGGGACTTCTTTGATCGCCACGCTGAAATCGAGATTGTCGCGGACGGCCTGAAGTTCCTCGAGGGGCCGGTCTGGCATCCTTATGAAAAGCATCTGCGCTTCAGCGACATCCTGGGCAACTCGACCCTGCAATGGTCGGCGGTCGCCGGCTTGAGCCTCTACCGGCGCAACAGCCACATGGCAAACGGCAATACCTACGACCGCGACGGCCGGCTGCTCAGCTGCCACCACGCCAGCAGCCGCGTGACGCGTATGGATGGCGAGGACATGACCGTGCTCGCCTCCCATTACGACGGCGCCGAACTCAATAGTCCCAACGACATCGTGGTCAAGCGCGATGGCAGCGTCTATTTCACCGATCCGCCTTACGGGCGCGAGGCCAAGGTGGGCATCCCGCGCCCGACTCAACTCGACTTCAACGGCGTCTATCGCTGGGACGGGTCAGCTGAGTCGCTGACGCTGCTGACCAGCGCGCTCAACCGACCCAACGGCTTGTGCTTCTCCGCCGACGAGTCGCTGCTGTATATCAACGACAGCCCCGAATTCAACATTTATGTCTTTGATGTCGATGCTGATGGCGCGCTAGCTAATCAGCGCCTCTTTGCCGAGACAGAAGGCGCCGGCGCCGGTGTGCCCGATGGCATGAAGCTGGACAGCGAGGGCAACCTGTATTGCTGCGCCCAAGGCGGCTTGCACATTTTCCGCGCCGACGGCAGCTCGCTCGGGCGACTGCTTACGCCGATGCAAATCACCAATTTCACCTGGGGCGATGACGACCTTTGCAGCTTGTATCTGACCGGCATCACGACGCTCTATCGCGTTCGCGCAAGGCTGCCCGGCATTCCGCTGTTCTGAGCCATAAGCGTCATTCAGCCAGGCTGGGGGGGACGCCGTCCAGGGGCAAGCCCGCCCGCGGCCGCCAGTAATACATGCGGCCGTGAGCGATATCGCAAGTCTCCGCGATTCGACGCCGCAGCGACTCAGCAGCGGCGTAGGCATCAATATGAATCACGCGCTCGCCGCCCAGCGCCCGCTGCGCCAGCGCGCGCTCATTTTCATCTGTCGAATCCGCGAAACGCTCCAGCAGCGTCAGGACTCGCGGCCTCAACTCCAGGCGCGCCAAGCCGAAGACGATGCTGAAGCGGTACCCCGGCGCCTTCATCAATTCAGTCAAAGCCGCGAAAGCCGCCGCTGTCAGGTCTCCCTGCTGACGTCCCTCATCGCCGGCCAGCATGCTCAACGCTCGCCGCCGCAATTTGAGCTTGAGCGTCGCATCGCGCGCGATCGCTTCCAGACGCGCGACAATTTCCGGATGCGCCAGGTAGTTGCCGCTGGCTTGTATCGCGACCGCGCAGACGCGCCGCGTCTCGTCGTTCAGTCCCGCCAGCACACCGCGCATGGCGGCGTCGCCGCGCTGATACTGCAGGATACGCAACATCAACACGCGTACGTTGCGATCCCCGTCCGCCATGCCCGCAAGCGCGCGCGCCACCACCTCTTCAGCCGGCGGATTGCCTATCATGCGCATGGCGACTTCAGGCCGCAGCTCGGAATAAGCGCTGTAGGCCTCCCGCAGCAATTCCATATCAGCGATGCTCAGCATCAGCCGCTTCCTCCACAACAAAAGACGGCGGGCAGTCTGTTATATGCTCGACACATTTCAGAATCTTTAGCAATGATCCCCCGCCGCGCGAACGAGCATACCCAAATCCAGGCAATGTCTCAAGTTTAAGCGTTCATGATCTCCCGCAATGCGCCTCGCCGCAAGCTGTTGCAAATCCATGCGGGAGCTTCTACACTCGCGCCATGAACACTAGCGTTGAAAGAAGCGCAGTATGAGCCTGCGCGTCGCTGGCATTCAGATGCCCGTAACACTTGATATCGCCGCCAACCGACGCTATATTGAGGATGCCATCCGCTGGGCAAGCTCGGAAAGCGCCGATATCCTGCTCACGCCGGAAGGCTCGCTCAGCGGCTACACCCACGAGTTTGACGTCGCGGCAGCGCGCGAAGCGCTAACCCAGGTCACGGCGGCTGCGGCGCGCGCCCGGGTCGGGCTGGCGCTCGGCGTCTGCTTCGTCGAAGCCTCAGACGGCAAGACCTACAACCAACTGCGCTTTTATACGGCCGCCGGCCGGTATCTCGGTTTCCACAGCAAAACGCTGCCCACCGGCTCCCTGAGCGCCCAGCCCGTGGGCGAAATCCAGCACTACGCCATTCGTCCGCTGCGCGCCTTTCAGTGGGACGATCAATCAATCGGCGGCTTGATCTGCAATGACCTGTGGGCTAACCCGACCTGCACGCCCATGCCCGATACGCGCCTGACGCAGCGGCTGGCGCAAATGGGCGCCCAAGTCATCTTCCACGCGGTCAACGGCGGACGCGGGCGCAGCGAGTGGTCCGATGTGAATTGGCAGTTTCATAGCAGCAATCTGCGCATGCGCGCCCGCGCCAGCGGCCTCTGGATCGTCACCGTCGACAGCTGCGAGCCGGTGGATATTCGCTGCTCGGCGCCTTCGGGCGTGGTCGATCCGGACGGAAACTGGCGCTGTCAAACACGCGACACGGGCGTCGATCGCTTTGTCTACACGATTCCCACGCATCCCTGAGCCAAGTTCGGTATTGACCAAAGCGCGAGCCGACCTATGCTTGTTGCGCAACCAGCAACGACGCCGACTGTGGCGGAGAGCTCAGCGGCGCAACGACAAGCAGAGGGTCACAGGAGAAGACATCTTGGCGCAATTCGGATTGCTCTATGTAGGCGAACCACAATTTTCCGGTTCGGAAGAAGAAGCACAAGCGCATCAGCAGAAATACTTCGCCTGGCTGGGCGGCTTGGGGGATGCGGTCGTCAATCGCGGGTTGCCCTTTGGTCCCCCCACTCGCGTTGACGCCAATGGCGTTTCGAGTGAAGCTCGCGAAGATCGCCTGACTGGTATAACTATCATCGACGTGGACGATATGGATGCCGCCGTCGAGATTGCCAAGAGTTGCCCCTATATTGAGGTAGCCGCGCTCGACGTGGTGCAGATCTTCGAAATGTAAGGGCTTTATGCGCCACTGCCGGCCGGGCGCCTGCAGCTACGCGCCCGGCAGATCTCATCGCAGCAAGCGCGGGAGTGGTGAATATGGCGGATACAATTCCTTTCACGTCGAGAGTGGCAGGGGCGACCCGGTGGGTCGCCCACAGGCTCACGATTACAACATCGGGCGATTCGCAGGGTCGTCTAGACACTGACCGCCAAGCGTCCTTAGCCCGTTCCATTATCTGTTGCGCAACTTGCTTGGCGCCACTTCCGAGTCTCCGCGGAATAATCACTCCCCAAGCGCGCTGTGGTTGCGCCCACCGGTTAAGGGGCGCTACACTCTTCTCCCTTACTCACCAAGCAATTCTTCGGCGATGAGCTTGAATCTGCGCTATATGCGGCTCGCTGACATCCGTCAAGTAGCGGCGATTGACGTGATCTGTTTTGAGCCGCCCTGGTCCTGCGAATCCTATACCTTCGAGATCAACGAGTCGCGCGTCAGTCATATGGTCGTCCTGGACCAGCAAACTGACCAAACGCTTCCGCTTCCCCGGCCGCCTCAATCGCTGCGGGCACGCCTGCGACAGCGACTGCTTGGCGATGCGCAGGCGCTTTACAGCCGCGGCGCCATCCTGGGTTACGGCGGCTTGTGGAAGATCGACGGCGAAGCGCACATCAGCACCATCGCGATTCATCCGGCCAATCGCGGCCTGGGTTACGGGGAGATACTGCTGGCCGGCATGTTCGGCAAGGCGCTGCAATTGAGCGCGGAGTACATCGTGCTCGAAGTGCGGGTCAGCAATGCGGTGGCGCAGCGTCTCTATCAGAAATACGGCTTCAGCCGCATCGCGCGCAAGAAGAATTACTATCGCAGCGATAATGAGGATGCCTGGGACATGCGGGTAGCGCTTGATCGCGACACCCGACATCGCTTCTTTCAGCTCTACGAAACGCTGCGCCGGCAGCACGGCTTCAGCGACGGTTACAGCCACGCTTCGCGTCCGCGGGGGTAGATACCACAGGTTCTTTGCTGGTCCAGACATCTATCCTTGAGCCAATTCTCTACATGTAGTAACTTAATTACGTAACCATTGACTAGAGGGAAGGTATGGATAAGCTAAAGAGCGTAGCTGGGACCCCATTTGAATACTTCGAAAGTATTGAGGAGCGTCTGCAGAATCTGCACCAGCGAGTCTTGGAGATGCGACGCGTAGGCAGACTTAGCCCCAGCACTCTGGAACACATTCATAACCTATTCAAGACTAAAGGGATCTACCACTCCAATGCGATTGAAGGGAATGCGCTCACAATTGGAGAAACTCAGTTGGTTGTCGAGATGGGAATAACTATCACAGGCAAGTCATTGCGCGACCAAGCAGAAGCGAAGAATCTTTCCCATGCCATAGATTTTATGAAAGAGTTGGCTGTAAGCCGAGAACGTCCAATTACAGCTAGTGACATAAGGCAAATCCACAAACTGATTCTTACTGATATTGACGATGAACATGCAGGAAAATATCGTGAGAGCAAAGTGAAGATATCCGGATCTGACTATGAGCCACCCGACTCGCATGAAGTTCCTCAGCAAATGGCTGACTTAGGCAACTACATTGTTGAAGTCACAGACCCCGAAAATGAAATTCATAATTTCCCAATTGTGTGCGCTGCGGCAGCTCATGCTCGTCTGGCGCAAATCCATCCCTTTGTTGATGGCAATGGTAGGGCAGCCCGCATCCTTATGAATCTGATACTGATGCGTTTGGGATATACAATCTGTATTATTACTCGAGAAGACAGACTTCGATATTATGACTCGCTGGAAGAATCTCAAGCAGGTGATTTGACACCTCTAGTATTGTTGATGTATGAAAATGTAGAAGAAAGTTTGGCGGAATGGGAGAAGGCCGCGGAAGAAGAACGAAAACGACAAAAGTTGATTGAGAGTGTAAGACGTAGCTTAGAGGGCCCGGAGCTTAACCGTGTTACAAATGAATATACAGTATGGCTCAGCGGTATGGAGCTATTCAAGAATTATTTTAGGCAGATCGTAGATAGCTTGAATGAAAAAATCACTTTTAGAAGTGTAAAGGTTCATTTCAAGGAATATGACACATTAGACTTGGAGAAATATCGAAATCTCAGTAACGAAATGCCGGCAAAACGGACTTGGTTTTTCCGAATCATCTTTGAAAGAGGTAACAGAAGTGTTCGGTATTTGTTCTTCTTTGGATTTCCAAATCATCGATTGCGCCAACGCACCCCAGTGGTTCTCATTCTAGCAAAAGGAATCGATTATGAATGGGAGTATATCCCCCTGGAAGACATCACCCAATCCAACATCCCGGACATGTACCAAGTTGGTTATGACATGAAAGATGAGAAATTCGTCGCACTTACAGTGAGTGGTGTTGAAGAAGGAAAGGTCGAGTTTCTTGCGACAAAGTTTTTCAACCAAGTCGTCCAACGCGACTTCGGCGGTTAATCCCGCAGCGCCGGCATCCCATTCAGCGGCGCCGCCAGCGACATGCCCATATCGGCGAATATCGCGAGCCGCTAGTCGAACTCGGTGGGCAGATCGGGCTCACGCCAATGCTTGAACCAGCGCGCGATTTGCTCGGCCGTCACCCGGCTCAGGGAAAGCGGCGGAAGGTCATCTTCGCTGAACCAACCGACTTCAGTAGTCTCCGCGCTGGGCCGCGCTTCGCCGCCGACCAGATCGCAGAGAAAGGCCATCTTGTAAACATCATTCGCCGACGGCGGGTGACGGCGCTTGCGATCTTCTACCGCCAGCAATTTGACCGCCTTGGCTTCATAGCCGCTCTCTTCGCGGATTTCGCGCTCGACAGCTTCCGAAGGCGCATCGCCAATATCCGCCCAGCCCCCGGGCAGCGTCCACAAGCCGTCAATCGCCTCCCGCACCATTAGAACTCTGCCGGCCTTAAACACCGCTCCGCGAACGTCCACCTTGGGCGTGATATAACCGTCATCCCTTTCCAGCAGAATCCGCACACTGTCCTTTTCCGCGCCGGCGGCAGCGGCCAGCATCTGCGCCGCCACATCAAGCAGTTGCTCATAGCGATCGCTATCATAGTGATTAGTGGAATAGTGGAGGCCGATTCTCGCCAGCGCCGCTATCTTCTTCGCCCAATTCACTTGATCCGTCATAACAGCACCGCCGAGTCTCTCACCGCATTATACACAGCCGGCGGGCGCGCCCTACCTGTGATAGCCGATCGGCATTGCCGCAGCTCGCCAGAAGAGCGCGAATCTGATAGTAGCGCCCACTGTGGTATAATCAACGCGCTGAGCGAGCGGGTCCGGCAGCATGACACCCTACCGCAAGATAAAGCGAAACTACAGCAAACAATTCTTCAGCGATAGGCGGCGCGGTATTTCAGGCGCCCCTTTGCTCCTCGCGCTCTTGGCGCTTGCCTGCGTCATTGGCGCCATGCTCGCCTTCGGCTACGTCTTTAGAGGCGAGGTGGAAGCCCGCGTGAACGAGTTCATGGGTACGCCTCGACCCAAGCCGACGCTGCTGGCGAATGAGTACGCCCAGCGCGGCTTCGCCAGCTTCCGCGATGGCAAGCTTGAACAGGCGGTGAGTGACTTTGATCTGGCGGTCAGCCAGCGTCCGCGGGACATCGGCTATCTCTATGAATTTGGCATTATTCTGCTCGAATCCGGCAATGACCAACGGGCAGCCGAGATGGGCAATCGCGCCATTGAAGCGGCGGAGGCTGACGCCCGCGGTTATGCGCTGATGGCGCGCGCCCTGATGTGGAGCGACCCCGCAGCGGCCATTCCCTTCGCGGTATCGGGCTTGGAGCGCAAGCCCGACTTCGCGCCCTTGCACGCGGCGCTGGCCATCGCCTATACCAATATCGGGCGTTATGCCGAGGGCTTGCAAAGCGGCATCCGAGCGACCGAGCTTGATCCGCTCGACTCCTTCGCCTTCCGCGCCTACTCTATCCCGCTCATCTACACTGGCCGCAGCAGCGAAGCCATCGCCGCCCTGGAAAAAGCCGTGGCTATCAGCCCCAAGTTGACGGCGCCCTACTTCGAGCTGGCGGCTCAATATCGCAAGGAGAATTATCAGGAGATGGCCGTGGGCATTTACCGGCGTATCCTTGAACTTGAACCGGCCAGCGCCAAAGCCTATTTGCGCATCTGCCAAACCTATGCCGAGATCGGCGAATTCCTGGAAGGCACGCGCTTCTGCGAGACCGCCACCGAAATCGACGAGACCTACGCGCCCGCCTGGCAATACCTGGGCCAGCTGCAGTACAACCGCCGCAACTACGAGAGCGCGCTTGAGTCGCTGGAAAATTGCGTCGCCAACGGCTCCACAGCAGTCGAGTGTTATTATATTCGCGGCTTGGCTTATTATTTTCTGGGCGAATGCTCCACCGCCTGGGACGTCCTGCTGGAAGCCTTTCTCTACACCAATCAGCAAAGCATCATCGACATAATCAATACCGGCCTGGGCGATATCCGCGCCAACTGCCCCGGCTTTGAAAGCGCCCAGCTGCCGACGGCCATTCCGCCGACGCCGATCCCGCCGACGCCCATCGGAGGCATCTAGGGTGAAGATCCGGCGTGATTACACGCAGCCCTTCTTCCGCGAGCCCAAAGGCCATCCGCTTCGCAACATGCTCATCGCCGCGCTGCTGGGCTTGCTGCTGGGCTTGGCGATTTTCTGGCAGCAGGAGGCCCTAAGAGGCGTCGTCCAGAGCTTAAGCGCCAGCCCGCCAACGCCGACGCCGATGCCCAGCGAGCTGGCGACCCGCGCCTCGGAGCTGTTCCTGGCCGGCGACTTGATCAAGGCGGAAGACCTGCTGGCAAAGGCTGTCGCCGAGCGGCCAAACAATCTTGCCTACCGCTATCAGCACGGCCGCTTGTTGATTGAGCTGGGCCGCTATGACGAAGCGTATGACCATGGCGCCGCCATCACCGAGCTTGACGCCCGCGACGCGCGCGGCTTCGCGTTAAAAGCCACAGCCTTGACCTGGCAGGGCCAAGCCTCAGTCGCCATCCCCATCGCGCTTTCGGGCCTCGAATCGAACCCGCGCTTCACCCCCCTCCACGCCACGCTGGCGCGGGCTTATGTCGATACGCAGCGCTGGGCTGACGGGCTGGAAACCGCCGAGAGCGGCCTGTCCATCGACGACGAAGATGCCGACTTGATCCGCGCCTACGCCTATGCCCTGCAATCAGTCGGCTCCTACAGCGACGCCGAAGCCTATCTGCGGCGCGCCATGCAATTGCGCCCGACTTATCTGCCCGTTTACTTCGAGCTGGGCGGGCTGTATCTGGCCCGCGATGACGACCAAAGCGCCATCGACGTCTATAACCGCATCTTGTCGCTGAAACCGCGCAACCCCCGCGCCATGCTGCGGCTCTGCCTGGCTTATCGCAAGGTGGGCGAATTTGCGCGAGCGCTGGGATTCTGCCAGGACTCGGTTGACGTAGAGCCGGCCGACGCGGAGGCGCAATTCCAGCTGGGTTTGCTGCATTATCGCGAGCGCCAGTTCGAAGCCTCGCGCGATGCCTTTCAGCAGTGCCTGCGCTACGACGACGGCTTCTATGAGCTGTCCTGCCGCTATCGCCTGGGGCTTTCGCATTATTACACTGGCGCCTGTACGCTGGGCTGGAGCCTGCTGCGCGATTCGCTGGATCTCGCGCAGGCGGCGGGCGACGGCGCCACCGTCGGCAACATCCTGCAAGGGCTGGACGCCATCGAGAGCGATCCCCAGTGCGTGGATGAAGCGGCCGCGCCGCTGACCATTCAGCATTGACCCGCGCGCGACAGTCCTTTAGCCTACTCGCGTTCAGCCACCCCGACAGATAAGTATGAGCGTACTCAATACCAGCCTCAGGCTTTACCGCCAGACCCTGAAGCGGGTTCGCCCAGCGCATATCGCCCTGCACCGCCTGCTGAGCGGGCTGCTGCTGCCGGGGCTGGAGCGCGCCACCGGCTTCAAAACCATCAGCGAAGACCCGTTTTGGTTTCGGCTGGAGCTGCTGACGCGGCAGCATGAGCGGGAGACGCGGCAGTTGCTCGAGCGGCTGGCGCAGCCAGGCATGGTCGCGCTGGATGTGGGCGCGCATGTTGGCTACTATACCCGTTTGCTGGCGCAGCGCGCGGGCGCGGGGGGCCGCGTCATCGCACTCGAGCCCAACCCGAAAACGCACCGCGTTCTGGAGCGCAACACCAGCCATCTGCCCACAGTCAGCGCGCTGCAACTGGCGGCAGCTGAAGGCGCGGGCAATGCCGAGCTCTATGATTACCTGATGATGTCGGGCAGCGGCTCCCTGCACTATGACGAGTCGCTGGCGCATCAGCAGCGGGCGCGGATGGGCGTGGACGATGTGGCGCCGCGGCGTGACGCCGGCTTCGAGATGCAGCGCTATCAAGTGCGCACGGCCGCCATCGACGACTGCCTGACCGAACTCGGTATTGCGCAGGTGGACCTGGTGAAGATGGACATCGAAGGCGCCGAGCTGGCCGCCCTGCGCGGCATGCGGCGCACCATCGCCGCGTCGCCCGGGCTGGCGCTGGTGATGGAATACAACCCCAGCGCGCTGGCGGCCTTCGGGCATGTGCCGGCGGAGACCCTGGACGAGGCGCTGGGGCTGGGCTTCGGGCGTGTGCAAGCCATCGAGGCCGACGGCTCGCTGCGCGACTGGGGCGACGCCGCGCTGGTCGAACGGGAGACGGCGCGCCTGCTCGCCGGCATGGGCGTGGTGAATCTGCTGTTGACTAAGTAGGCTTGATATACAGTTCCGCCATCAGGTACGCTGGATCAGAGCCGGAATATGGTACAATTGTTCGAAAGCATTCGCTACTTTGGAATGGTTATCTCAAGATGATTGGTCCAAACCATACTCCCGCGATCGATTTGGAAGTTTATTTGCCAACTGCAGTGCGCCGTTTGGAAAACCCTCAGACAGATATTCCAAGAATTGCGAAAGACTTGAAGCTAACCGACTCAATAGAGCAGGCCGTTCGAAGTGTGCCAACTAACCATACGATATTGCATGGCGATGCGCGACAGGCAACCTCAATCGCAGACGATAGCGCGCATCTCGTTGTGACTTCTCCTCCATACTGGATCCTCAAAGCATACCCGGATGTTGCGGGTCAGCTTGGTAACATGAGCGATTACGAGCTATTCCTCACAGAATTGGACCAGGTTTGGCGAGAGTGTTTTCGCGTCTTGGTTCCTGGTGGTCGTCTTATATGCGTCGTAGGAGATGTCTGTCTTTCGCGACGGAAAAATCGCGGACGTCACACCGTCGTGCCTCTACATGCGGCCATTCAAGAGCGCTGCCGCAAAATCGGCTTTGACAATCTCGCTCCAATCATCTGGCACAAAATAGCAAACGCTACCTACGAAGCAGACAGCGCATCTGGTTTCCTCGGCAAACCATACGAACCTAATGCGGTCATCAAGAATGACATCGAGTATATTCTCATGGAGCGGAAACCGGGCGGATACCGTTCACCCAGTATGGCGGCTCGCATTCTCAGTTTGATCTCGTCCGACAATCATTCAAAGTGGTTTCAGCAAATCTGGATGGGCGTAACCGGCGCTTCGACTAGAGATCATCCCGCGCCATATCCTATGGAACTTGCTGAGCGGCTAATACGCATGTTCAGTTTCGTTGGCGACACCATTCTTGACCCCTTCCTGGGCACAGGAACTACATCTGTGGCCGCCGCCAAATGGGGTCGGAATAGCATCGGCTTTGAGATCGACAAAGACTACCACGAATATGCGCGGCAGCGCCTGACGAAAGCGACTTTGCCACCCTTTGGCGGAGTAACGATTCACACCAAACACTGTACGGAAGCAGTATGAATCTTAATTCCGCCGATATTGATTCGGAAATACGAAGCGCTGTCCAACAGTTCTGGCTAACCCGTTCATCTCAAGCCCGAAAGCAGAGCTCGTCCACCGGTGTTAGGGACGCCGGCGCGCGAGCAGCGGTAACAGGCGGCGCGCAAATGGACGGATTTGTCAAACTCATCACGAAAGCGCTCTACGACGCCGGTGTCAGCGAAACCCATGTCTTCCGCAACAAGAAACTGGTTTTACCGGGCTGGTATAGGGCTGAGAAAAAGTGGGATCTACTTATCGTAGCAGACGGCAATCTTGTTGCTGGCATTGAATTGAAGTCGCAAGTGGGATCCTTCGGCAATAATTTTAACAACCGTTCCGAGGAAGCTATCGGTAGCGCAACTGACTTGTGGGCAGCTTATCGCGAGGGCGCCTTCGGGACGTCGCCCCGTCCCTGGCTCGGTTATCTAATGTTGCTGGAGGAAGCTCCAAAGTCTTTGTCTGAGGTGGCTGTGCGACAGCCCCACTTCAAAGTCTTCGCAGAGTTTAGCGGAGCTTCGTATGCTAAACGTTACGAAATCCTGTTGACAAAGCTAGTTCGTGAGAGGCTCTACGATTCGGCATGTTTGCTGCTTTCGAATCAAACTGACGGAGAATCCGGGAATTACCGCGAACCTTCCGGCGAGCTTTCCTTTGTCAGACTCCTGCGGTCACTCATTTCGCACTCGGGAGGAATCACCGCAACCTAGAGCGAAACAAAGCAAACTTGTGATGTTACTCGATTCTCCGACCGCGAAATCGACCAGCTCGTCTACCAACTCTACGATCTCAGCCCCGCCGAAATCGCCATCGTCGAAGGCCGGCAGCCGGACTAGTCCTTGACGAAGCCAGTCGGCTTGCTGTAGGGCACGTCAAGGTGCTCCATTATGGCGTCCAGCTTGCGCGAATTCTCGAGTATCATCTCGCGGTTCTCCGCGACCATCTCTGTCAAACCGAGCAGTGCCGCTTCAAACCCGTCCACCTTGTCGAAAACTTCGTCCTGGGCGTTTTCCAAGGTCTGATATTTTGCCTGCATACGTTTGAAGCGAATGTCGGTGGTGGCGGCCATGCTATTCTCCGTACTGTCGGTGGAAGCAATTATTCCCTAGTCCTGGCGGAAGCCTATAGGCGGCTTATCATAAGGCACGTCGAGGTGCTTGATGATGGCGTCGACTTTTCGGTTCAGCTCGGCGACTTGCTCGGTCAAGCCGAGCAGCGCCGCTTCAAAGGTATCCGTCTTGTCGAAGAGCGCATCCTGCGCCTTGCGAATGCCTTGATATTCATCATTTACTCGTTGCAAGCGGATGTCGGTTGTCGCCATTTGCTTTCGCTTTGCTCACCTAGGTCTGATTACGGTTCCATGATTCCTGATTCAGTATACCCGCAAAGTGAAATCAGCAACAGCGAGCTAAGCTCTGCGCCTCTGTGGCATAACCATCACAACACCACCCCCGCCTCCAGGCCCCCGACCTCTGCGGCCAACGCCCGCCAGGCCGCCCCGATGCGCCCAAAGCCCTCCTCAATCGCCGCCGGCCGATGAATCCCGAAGTTGAGCCGCATGGCGTGTCCGCCACCGTCGCCGCTGTAGAAGAGCCCGCCGATAGCAAAGGCGGCATCGCGCTGCAGGGCGGCGATGAAGGTCTCGGCGGCGCTGGGACCGCCCTCCGGCAGTTCGACCCAGAGGTAAAGCCCGCCTTGGGGCGAGAACCACTTGCTGCCCGCCGGGAAATAGCGCTGGGCGGCGGCCAGAGCAGCCACCCGCCGGCGGCGCAGCTCGATGCGGTTGCGCTCCAGCTGCTGTGCCAGCACGCCCCGCTCCAGCAACAGATGGATAGCGCGCTGATGCAAGCCCGAAGTGGAGATATCGGCGGCTTGTTTTACGCGCGACAGGCGCTCGTTGTAAGCCTCGCCGGCGATCAGATAGCCGATGCGGATGCCTGGCAACAGCACCTTGGTGAAGGCGTTGGTGTGGATGACGACGCCGCTGTCGTCCAGCGCCTTTAGCGGCGGCAGTTCCTCGCCCTCGAAGCGGAATTCGCGGTAGACCTCATCCTCCAGCACGGGGATGCCGTGGCGCGCGGCCAGGCGCGCGAGCTGGCGACGGCGGTGCATGGGCATCAGGTGGCCGGTCGGGTTTTGGTAGCTGGGCATGACGTAGATCAAACGCGGTCGCAGGTCGCCGATGATATTTTCGAGTGTGTCGATGCGGATGCCATCGTCATCAATGGGGATGCCGTGGATGTGCACGCGGCGCGCCTGGGCGATGTCCATGACGCCGAGGTAAGTGGGGTCGGCGGTGACCAGCGTATCGCCCGGGCTCAGCAGCGATTGCAGCACCAGGTCGATGGCTTGCTGGGCGCCGCCGGTGATCAGCACATCGTCAAGGCGGCACTGGATGCCGATAGCGCGCACGTAATCGCGCACGGCGCTGCGCAGCGGCAGGTAGCCCTCAGCCGCTTCGTAGGACAGCGCCGCGGCGCCATCACGGTCGATAACCTGGTTGAGCGCGTCTTGCAGGTAGCTAACCGGGAAGAATTCGCTGGGTGGCGAGCCGCTGCTGAAATCGATGACGCCGGGCTTGCGAGCCAATCGCATCATATCGCGGATGGCGGCGGCGCGCCGGCGGTCCTGCCGTGGCGAACGCTGCGGGCTCTCGGCAGACGCTTCGGGAGCGGCGATGCGTTCACGCGCGACGAAGGTGCCGCGGCCGGCGCGGGCGCTGAGGTAGCCGGCGGCGCGCAGCTCGCTGTAGGCGTTGACCACGCTGATGCGGCTGATGCCAAGGCGGCGGGCCAGATTACGGCTGGCGGGCAGGCGCCTGCCCGGGGGCAGGTCGCCGCTGTCGATTTGCTCGCGTATCCGCGCTATCAGTTGACGATAGAGCGGTTCTTCACTCTCGCGTTGGAGTGTGATATTGAGACCGGGATTTGGCATCGTCGCCAGCGCCTTTGCGCGTGAATGGCATAGACCAATGCTAGCGCCAACTATAGCCAACTACAACGTGTGAAGTCTCCGAATATGGGAGTGTCTATTATGGTGAATGCGGTTTCCCTTCGACTCAAAGAATAAACTCTGTGCCGGCGGGCAGTGTCTACGCGCCCCTCTGTGTCTCTGTGGTGAATTAACCAGTGCCAATCTCGGCATTCAGGAAAAATCCACCATGTTAGCTACTCCCCCGAATATGGAAAACTTGACACGCGGGTTTTATAAAGAATACAATCTACTAAACGAGACTTATGAGACAGAGTTGCCAGCATTATGAACTACTTAATTAGCCTAACACTGTTGACGAAAAATCTGCGCATTTGGCCGGCGCTTGGGCTGGCGCTCATAGTCGCCGCTTCGTTCTCGCTATCCGAAGCCCAGAATACTAAAGTTAGTCCGGTATGCGGTGACGGATATTCCATTTCATGGAGTTTAGGCAAAGGTTCTGTTCTTACGCCGGCAGGGGAACCTAGCGGGACAATCAAATGCTCCGGCAAAACATGTACCGTCAAGGGACTGCGACCCGGCCAAACTTATGAATATTTCTTGGACGGGCTGGCCGCGGACGGCGAACCGATTTATGGTGACTGGATCGAATTGCGAGGACCAGGAACGGGAGATTGCCCGGAGTATATCCCCGCGACGTCGAAGCCGCCGGATGACACTTGTTCGCACTTGCCAAGCGGCATCGTCGTCAGAGACCATCTCCCGTTTTCTACCCAATGCCAACCAATCAACGAGGCCTCCGTGAGTGATGCCGAGTTGATCGCCCGGGGCATCCTCAGCGCTGTTGATGTTTGGTCCAACGTCGGCCCCCAGACTCAAGTTTGCTTCCAGCAGCAGGGGCAGCTGTATTTTCTCGATACCGCCACAACGCCGCGTGTGCGATCTGCCTTGCCAATGCAGCGCGTTCAGGGCATGACCTGCGGCCGGATTGACCGGGCTGGGCAGGTGGTGCTCGTGCCCGGCGGTGATTCCGCCCCTGAAACAGCGACCGCAGTCAGCCAAGATCCGTCCAACCCAGCGGTGTCCGCTCCCGCCTCGGCAACAAGCTGTGAAGTGATCACCACCGGTTATCTGAGCCTGCGCGGCGGACCCAGCACTAACTACAGTCGCATACTCTCGATGCCAAACGGCGTCAGACTGGTCGCCAGAGCCCGAATCGGCGACTGGTTCATGGTCAATTACGAAGAGCAATTAGGATGGTCCAGCGGGAGTTACCTGGCCACCAGCCCCGGCTGCGATTCCCTGGGGGAGGCGGCCGCAATTATTCTGCCGCCTGTGGCCGCCTCCGCCGCCGATCAATCCGAGCCTGAAGCGGATAACAATGAAGTCGCGTCGCCATCCGGAGTTGCGCTGGCCGACTGTCAAGTGACAACCGCTGACATCCTCAATCTGCGCGCGGGACCCGGGCTCGATTATGAAATTTACGCCGAGATCCCTTATCAGTCGAGCTTGAGCGCTATGGCGATCACCGGTGATTGGTTCATGGTTGAATATGAGAGCCAGAGCGGCTGGGTCAGCCGCGAATACGTCGTCCGCAGGGGGATCTGCGATGCCGCCAGCGCCACCGTCAGCGTCAATCCGCAGTCCAGCCCCGAGCCAGCCGCGCCGGCAGCGGATGCGCAAGATGCGCCGGCCGAACCTGAGCAGACGGAAATTACAGCGCCGGCAGCCCAAGCGCTGAGCGGCTGCAACCTCAGAACCGGCGACATCATCAATCTCCGTCAAGGTCCCGGCCTCGACTATAGCATCCTGGCGGAGCTCCCCAATGAGACGAGCCTGATCGCGACGGCAAGGTCGGGCGAATGGTTCGAGGTCGAACATGAGGACGCCATGGGCTGGGTAAATATCAATTATGTCTTCCGAAACGGCGCCTGCGGCTAAACGGCTGCTCGGGAGATTATGCCAACACGCAGCGACGCAGCCGGCAATGAAAAGAGCTACTTGCGCGATATGCTGACGGCGCAAGTCGGCATCGTGCTTGAGATCGGCTGCGGCAACGGGCGCTTGACACGCAAGTATGCCGATTTGCCGCGGCGGATTGTCGCCGTTGACCTGCCGGAGACTTTGCCGCGCGGAGACGCCGAGCCCTTGCCCGAGTCGATAGTCCTGGCGGCTGCCAGCGGCCTGAGCCTGCCCTTCCCGGCTTGCAGCTTTGATCATGTGATCTTCTCGCTGTCCTTCTGATGAATTGAGCCGGCGGGCATGGTCCATGCCCTGTCAGAAGCGCGGCGGGTTCTACAGCCTGGCGGACGCCTGATTGACCTGCGCCCGTCCATGCTTAATCGCCGGGTCGAGTTGGCCCTGCCCGACGCGACCCTCTTTGTGGGCGAGATCGACTCGTCAAGCACCTGGCCCGATCATATAGCCGCGAACGAAGCGCTGGACGCGGCGCTGCTGGCCGGCGCCTTCGGCCTTGAGCACATGACGACCTTCGCCTATGTGCAGGATCTCGACGCTTTGGCGGACTTGCGCGAATTCGAGGCGGGTTTGCGCCGCAGCCTGATGCCCGACTCCATCTTTGAACAGATCGCCGCGCTGACCGCAGGCCGGCCGGCGGACTATATCATCCGAATCCGGCGCGAGATGCTGGTGGCGCGCTACCGGCGGCTGTAGGCGAAGCGCTTGCATTCAGCGCGCGGCGGGCCAAGTCAAGCGCCAAATGTCGAGCAATTTGAATTGACTAGGTTCTGTTGATATTTTGACATGCGGATTTCACAAATGCGTAAAATAGTCTTATGACATACATAAGACTATCTGACAAACAGTGGACGAAAATTCGGGATTTCCTGGTTCAGGAGCCGAATGTTTATCTGGGCAAGG
>JAJDXR010000043.1 GCA_022823165.1 Anaerolineae bacterium
TCACCCCGAAGGATTTCCAACACAATCCTGACTTTCGTCTCTGCCGAGTACTTGCGATATTTTCCCACGAGCGTCCTTCCTTTGCTGAGCATCTAGTATACTCTCTTTACTAGGTGTCCAGTTTTTCAGGACCACTACAGGCCGAGGGGAGTTCAACACCCCCGACCCGACGGGCAAAACCCTACATATCACCCATATAGCCGACAGCGGCCCGGTACTGCTCGGCTTGCGCATCGCGGCCGAGGCGGTCGGTGATGGCGTTCCACAGCTCGGCGACATTATCCAGCGCTTCCTGCGCGCTGAGCTCGCCGGCCAGGGCGCGAGCGATCTCGGCGTCCAGCGACGACAGATATTCCGCTGAGCCGGTGATGCGGATGTCCAGGACGGCGTTGGGATGGTTGATGGTGTTCTGAATGGCGTCCAGGTAATCGGCAGCGCTCTCCTCGTCAAAGCCGGCGGCGACCCAGGGCGCGGTATCGGCCAACTGGCTGAAACGGGACGGATTGATGCCGGTGCCGCCGGTGACAGCCAATTCGTTGACCACGTCCTTGCTGGCCAGGAAGGAGGCGAAGTCGAGCGCCGCTTCGGTGACGTCGCTGTCGGCGGCTACCGAGATGATCCAGCCGCCGAAGGCGATGAAGGGCGCCGGATTCTCTTCCATGACCCATTCGCCCGCTTCGTAATCCCAGTAGGAATCGCCGCCGGGCAGTACGCCGAAACCAACAGCGCCCTTGACCAGCGACATATTCTCGTCAACCGAAATCGTGCCGACATCGCCCCAGTCGAGGTTCAGAACGGCGGTGCCAGTGGCCATCAGCGTACGGGTGTCGGCGACATCGTAGTTGATCATTTCCGGATCGCCGACATTGCGGATGTCGATGTATTCTTCCAGCGCGCGTACCCAGCCCGGGTTGTTGACTTGCGGCGTCATATCATCGCAGCTGAAGAAGAAGCAGGGGTTGCCGGGGACCTTGCCGTAACCGGCCGCGCGCGACAGATAAACCCAGTAGGACTGCGCGTTGCGGCGCTGCGCTTCCAGCGCGCCATATATCGGCGCCATTGAGCCGGCGGTATCCACTTCCATGCCGTTGAAGAATTCGGCGATGTCGCGATACTGCGTCCAGGTGCTGGGCTCGCCCAAAGCATAACCGTAAGCGGCTTCAAAGTCGGCGGCGTACATCTCGTTGTCGACCAGGTCCTTGCGGTAATAGAGCATGTGGGCGTCGCCATCGTAGGGCAGGGCATAGGGAACGCCGCCCCAGGTGGTGATGCGGTCGGCATAGAGCGGGATGACATCGTCGGCATCAATGGCGTCCAGCGTGGTTTGCGGGATCTCCATGACGTAACCGGGCGCCATTATGTCGCCGGCCCAGTCAGCCGCGTAAATCAAAACATCGTAATCGCCCGAGCCGGTGGACAAGGCGGTGACGATCTTCTCGAACAATTCGCCGAAAGCGAAAGTCTGCAATTCAATACTGCCGCCGGTCGCCTCTTCCCAGATGGGTCCCTTGTCCAGCACGGGACCGCCGATGGCCGAGCCCGTCTGCGTGACGACCACGACCTTCTGCCCCGAGAAGTCCTGCGCCATTGTGGGCGCGACTACGATAAGCGTGAGTAATGCAAACAGTACCAGCAGTGTAACTTTGCGCATAATGATGCTCCTTGAAATTTGGATACGGTTACGAACTCTGTAGTTCGGGCAGCCGCAACACTGACACCCGCGGCCGCGTCGGCGCATTATATCGCAAAATTCCGCGCATTTGCAGTTGCCAACAATCATGTAAGGGCGAGCCATCGGCTCGCCCACGTAAATCAACAGAATCTTGCGGATGTTTCGCCGCTGCCCACAGGTCGCGTAAAACCCAGCCTGGCTAATTGCCCGCCAGCTTCTCCAGCGCGTCGATCACCGGCTGCCAGCGACTGGCAGTGTATTGATCAGCCATGTCCTCCGCCTCGTCCAGCGTCATCGGGTTAGTGTGGCTGCCATGGCCCAGCGCCGCCAATGCCCGCGTCCAGCGCTCGACATGGGCATCGCCGTGCTGCGTCTCCCCTTGATAGCCAATCAAGGTGTCGATGAGGCTCTGCGGCACGGTGTAGGCTGTTGGCGCAGGCGTATCCGTTGGCGGCGGCACAGGCGTGTCCGTCGGCAGTGGCGTGTTTGTTGGAACGGGCGTATTCGTCGGCACAGTCGTGTTGGTCGCTGTTGGAATTGGCGTGTTCGTCGGCAGCGGCGTAGCTGTCGGCACAGGCGTATCCGTGGGCGGCGGCTGCAATTGCTCCAGCGCGTCCACCACCGGCTGCCAGCGACTGCGACTGTAAGTATCCGCCATATCTTTCGCTTCTTGCAGCGTCATCGGGTTAGTGTGGCTGCCATGCCCCAGCGCCGCCAATGCCCGTGTCCAGCGCTCGACATGGGCGCTGCCATGCTGCGTCTCGGCTTGGTAAGCCAGCAAGGTCTGGATCAAGCTCGACACAGGCGTCGCCGTCGGCGAAATTGAAGTCGCTGTTGGCACGGGCGTGTCAGTAGGCAGCGGCGTATTCGTCGGCGGAATTGGGGTCGCTGTGGGAGTAGGCGTATTGGTCGGTATGGGCGTGTCGGTCGGCGGAATTGCCAGGGCGAAATGCGCCTCGCCGCTGCGCTCAGCGCCGTCTTGCAGGCTCGCGGTCAGGGTCACGCGATAAGTGGCGCCGGCGGTCAAGCCGGTGAACTGATGGCTGGTCGCGGCCGCGCCCAGACTGAGGGAGTCACTGGACATATCGCTGCCGACATAAGCCAGGGTGTAGCCGGTGGCGCCGCTGACAGCGCTCCAGGAAACGGTGGCAGCGGTATAGCCCTGCGCCGTGACCGCGACATGGATAGGCGGCAAAGGTGTATTGGTCGGAACAGGAGTGTCCGTTGGGATGGGCGTGTCGGTTGGAATCGGCGTCGCGGTTGGCGGACCGAGCGGCGCGGTTTTGACGCTGCCGGTGGCGACGACTTTACCGCCGCTCTCCGGATAGGCGCTGACTTCGAAGGTATAGCTTGTATCCGCTTTTAAGCCGCCGAAGCTATGCGAGGTCACGCCGGAGTTGGTCGTCGTGTAATCATAATGGCTGCGGCCGTTGATGCTGACGTAGTAGAGCAAAACCTTGCCCATATCGCTCCATTTGACCGTGATGTGGTCTTTGGAGACTTTGGGGAAGATCATGCCCAGCGTGCCGTCGGTGGGCAGCTGCGGCTGGGTGTCTTGCTGCGATTGCTGCGGCTTGGGAACGACATTTGGCGTGTTGGTGGCGGTGGGCGTGGAAGTTGCGGTTGGCGTCGGCGTGGCCGGTGGCACATAACGCAGTGATCTCGACTTTTTCGCATGGGTCGAGCTGGGTCCCGGGCGCCAGGTCACCGTGAAGTCATAACCAGTGGCATGCGGCAGATCATACGTAGCGAAATTTCGGTAGTAGGGTCCAAAGGTTCTCGGCAGTTTTGCTGAATAGCCTTGATAGAATAGCTCGCTATGACCATCAACATCCACAAGCACCGTATAGTAGCCGGTGTGCGTAGGGCCATCCCAGTGCAAGATCACATCAGTAAACGATCGGCGGAGTTTGCCCTCTATCGTCAGTTTGGTCAGAGGCTCGACTTCGGCGATGGGCGCGGGCGTCTGCCCGTTGGTGGTCACATAGACATCGCGCTCGTCAAAAGGAAAGATGCGCACGCCGCCTCTCGCGTTCACATAACCCGTAATTTCAAAGCGATAGTCGGTATTGGCGCGCAAGCCGCGGACAGTGATTTTGGTATCAGTGGTATAGCGATCGCCGCCGCCGCCCTTGCCCGTGAACCAGACATGATAACCATCCGCGCCTTTTAGCGGTGTCCAATGAAAGGTGGCGCTGTTCAGGGTGACATCGGTTACCTGGACTTCAATCGCGGGACCGGGGGTGCTGGTCGCGGTGGGCGTTGGCGTACTGGTCGCAGTAGGCGTAGGCGTGGGCGTATCGCTGGGCAGAACTTGCTGGTCTTGCTGCCCTTGCTGCGCGGCTGGCGTATCAGTCGGCGGCGCGTTTGGATCCGGCTTGGTTCGGAATGAGGCTGTCAGCGAGCGCGCGTATAGCTTTTTGCAGTCGATGCTCTCGCAGAGATCCACCCATACCTTAAATTTAGTATCCGCCGCTAGCGTTCGCCATCTATTCGTAATGTTATGGGGCCAACTTGTCCGGAGTGTTTCTCCGCCATTAGCTGGCTCAATATTCAGAATGTAGGTTAGCCTGGAAGGCGATTGCGTTAAAGCATCGGCAAAATACTTCCAGTCTATACGCACCCCTTTACGCTCATCAAAGGAGATCCGGACACTGCCGGCGGGCGTAGGCGTGCTGCTTAGCTTGGGCGGGCTTTGGAAGCTGAGCGTTTTTGTGCGCGCTATCGGATGCCCGAAACAAGTCTCCCGCCGGCACTTTTTATCCGTGACCTCCACATAGACTGTGTATTTCGTGTCCGGCTTGAGCCCATTCGCCGGGGTAAACTCGAGCCAGTGGGTGGAGTCGGTGATTTTGACAAAGCCTCGCCAGCCTTGACTGCCAGCAGCGGGATCGATGTGAACTCTATATTGTGGATCTAGATCGGTTTTCGCTGTGTTCAGGAAATTGTCCCAAGTGATTTCCACATAGTCATATCTAAGCGCCTTGATGTGGATATCGCCCACCGGGACTGCTGTGGGCAGCGGCGTCGGGGTGTTGGTTGGCGTCGGCGTAGAAGTTGCGGTATTCGTCGGCGTATCGCTGGGCAGCGCTTGCTGGTCTTGCTGCCCTTGTTGCGCTTTCAGCGCGAATGGCGTCTCGGTAGGTTTCGGCGGGGTGCGGAAGGTGATGATGTTCGTGCGCGCCAGCGGCTTTCCCGCGCAGCCGGCCGGCGGATGAAAAAACTCTACCCCGACCCAGGCGCGGTAGCGCGTATCTGGTTTAAGCCCGTACCTGGGGTCTAGCTCGAGATGGTGTGAGTTCGTGGACTTTTCTAAAAGCCCTTGGACCCGGTTGATCTCTTCAACATGGGCCCGGTAGATTTTGGCGCTATCCGTTTTCACCGAGTTGAGGATCGATTCCCACTCAAGCCGAACAAAATCATGCAACAGCGCCTTAACGCGGATATTGCCCGTGACTTTAGGATATGCTGGACAAGTAGTGTGCGTTATTTGAGTGGCGGTCGGCCTGTGCTGTACGGTCGGGCTTGGCGTCGCGGTGTGGAATGAAGTGCGAAAGCTGCCCTTTAAAGTTGAAGGAATGGTATATCTGACCCGTATTTGTCTTCCCTTATTATCGGTTTGCGTAATGCGCAAATACTTTTTGATGGTGATGCGATAGCGCGTGTTGCGCCGCAAGCCCGTCAATTCCCAGCTTGTTCGGCCTTTTATCTCGCTGGGATCGAGTATGCTCCCATTCAACCAGATCGTGACAAAGCCATCATGGATGCCGCTATCGCTCCAGTTGAGCGTCGCCGAATTATGCGTAAGTTTCGTCACGCTAAAGTCGCTAAGCTTTGGATCGGTTTTCACCAAGGTTCTAAAGCTGCCCGTCAAGGTGTCAGTACCTTTGTGAATCTCAAGGGTATAATCGCTGTCGGCATTGAGATATTTCAGGTCGATATGAGTCGGCGAGTCATGGCGGCGCTCGAAGATCAGTTCTCCATTGAGATAGGCTTTTGTAAGAACTTTGACGCCGTCTACCTTCACATCTGGCAGGGCGTCATCCCAATCGACGCGCGCCGTGGCATAGCTGATATTCGATATGCGCAAGTTCGACAGCGCCGTACTGGGCAGGGGTACTCTCAAGGTGCGGAAGCTGGCTTTCAGATTATCAACAATATCGGAATCGGAGCTGATCTTCAAGATTCTGATGTTTTGAACGGTATCGGGTTTCAAGTTGGCCAGAGTGACGATTTGCGCCATCACATTTTTTGCAACATCAGTCCCATTCACTTGCACCATGGCGTAGCCGGCGCTCGCATCGCTGTCGCTCCAGGAGATGGTTGCTGAATTATGCGTGATATTTGTGACGGCGAAGTTTGATAGTTGACCGGTAGCCGTTGAAGAAGCCTGCGTCCAGGCCGCTCCCCCGCCCAGAGCGATGAACAGCGCCAGGATGAAGAGCCGGTGGAGAAGCATTCGCTTGTGAATCGCGGGGCGGTGCGTACGCGCGGCGGGCAAAGGGGACATCAGCAAAGACTCCATAGTAGTAGGATGAGCGCAATGATTTACAGAATACTAATATATTTCCAAGCGACTGTCAATTTTTTTACTTTAGCGGGAGTGGTGAATAGGCGGTTATGCTAGACTGGAGTTATGATTACTTGCCCCGATTGTCAAGCTACACAAAAACAAGTCAAAGCTGGCTTCAATCGTTCTGGCAGCCAGCGTTATCGTTGCAACGTCTGCATGCGCCGTTATACTCCGCAGCCC
>JAJDXR010000087.1 GCA_022823165.1 Anaerolineae bacterium
AACGCGGAGAATACTATAACCCGAGGACGTGACGACAAGTCAGACCTAACAGCATACCGTCCGCCCAGCATGGATCCCGCGCGAAGCTACTGGCTCGTTATTTTGTGTGAGCCAAGTCGTGACTTGCGAGGGACTGTGGTGAAAAGACCTGTTACGTGTTCGCTTAGAGAGTTATATCCGCGATGTTCACCACTCCCCACTGCTGCGGTGGTTTGCATCTGAGCTGCGAATGCGCTACCTTATTGGGACGTGTGGCGCAGACCGCGCTGCGTTTGTTTGTGTACGCATATTTTCCGTTTAGCAGAAGGAGACCTGCTGTGAAGAGAATACTGATAATTTCAGCTGTAGTTTTGTTTGCGCTCAGCCTCGTCCCCGGGGCGCTGGCGCAAGACGATGGCTACACCATCGCCTTTGTACCGGGCGTCAACCCGGATCCCTTCTACATTACCATGAGCACCGGCGTCTACCAGGCGGCTACAGACCTCGGTATGAATATCATCCAGCAAGACCCGGAGCGCTTTGACGTCACCGTCTCGGAACCGATCCTGCGCGCTTTGATCGCCCGCGGCGATATTGACGCAATCGTCACCGCGCCCAACGACAAAGAGCAGTCTATCCCCGTGCTGCAAGACGCCCACGACGCCGGCATTGTCGTCCTCACGGTCGACACCTTCATCGGCGATGGCAACTACGCCGATGGCGAAGTCACCTTCCCCATCTCTTACATCGGCTCCGACAATACGCAGGGCGGTCATATCGCTTGCTCCGCCTTGGCCGACAAATTGGGCGAGGGCGCCAAGATTTACGTCTCGAACACGCGCCCGGGCATCAGCACCACCGATCAACGCGAGCAGGGCTGCCTGCAAGCGGCTGAAGAACGTGGTTTGGTCGTCGCCCGCGTCGATTACAACGAGAACAGCGCCGATACCGCGCAAGCGCAGACCGCCGCTGTATTGCAGGCTAATCCCGATATCGTCGGCATGTTCGCCACCAATACCTTCGGCGCATTGGGCGCCGGCACGGCGATCCAGAACGCCGGCCTGCAAGGCGCGGTCGAAGTCGCGCTCTTTGACGCCAGCGAAGAAAACATCGGCTTCCTGAATGATGGCATCGTTTCACTGGTTATCGCCCAGAAACCGGCTGACATGGGTTATTTGGGCGTGGCGATGGTTGTCGCGCAGCTTGATGGCGTGGCCAGCGTACCCGCGCGGATTGGAACCGGTTATGCCGTCATCACCGCCGACAATGTGGACGACCCGGATGTGGCGCGCTTTATCTACACCAGCAATACCAGCGATCCGGCGCCCGCCCTTGATGACAGCTACAACCTGGCTTTCGTGCCCGGCGTCAATCCCGATCCCTTCTACATCACCATGTCGCGCGGCGTGAACGCGGCGGCCGGCCGTTTGGGCATTAACGTCATCCAACAGGATCCGGAACGATTCGATGTGGCCGTCTCCGAACCGATCATCCGCGCGTTGATCGCCCGCGGCGACATCCATTCACTGGTCACCGCGCCCAACGACAAAGAGCAGTCGATACCGGTGCTGCAAGACGCTCATGATTCCGGCATTCCGGTTCTGACGGTGGACACCTTCATCGGCGACGGCAATTACGCCAATGGCGAAGTCACCTTCCCGCTGAGCTACATCGGCTCGGACAACGTCCAAGGCGGTTACATCGCCTGTTCGTCGCTGGCTGACAAGCTGGGCGAAGGCGCCAAGATCTATGTCACCAACACCCGTCCGGGCATCAGCACCACCGACCAGCGCGAAGAAGGCTGTCTGGCGGCGGCTGAAGCCGGCGGACTGGTCGTGGCGCGCGTGGATTACAACGAGAACAGCGCGGATATGGCGCAGCAACAGACGGCTGCCGTATTGCAAGCCAACCCGGATATCGTTGGCATGTTCGCCACCAATACCTTCGGCGCGCTGGGCGCTGGCGCGGCCATCCAGAACGCCGGCTTGCAAGGGGCGGTCGAAGTAGCGCTCTTTGACGCCAGCGAAGAGAATATCGGTTACCTGCGGGATGGCATCGTCTCACTCGTCATCGCGCAGAAGCCGGCCGATATGGGCTATCTGGGCGTGGTCGCGCAGGTCGCCAACCATCGCGGCGTGACGTCCATGCCGGCCCGCGTCGGCACCGGCTACGCCGTGATCACCATCGACAATGTGGATGACCCGGATGTGGCGCGCTTCATCTATACGGCGGGATAAGCCAGCTGAGTGAATGCCAAGCTTCAAAATAAACGGGCGACCCACCGGGTCGCCCCTACGCCTATTGCCGTATATCGGTAGGGATTGCTAATGGCAGCGAGTAATCCGCTGGTGAAAGCCCAGCGCCTTCCCTTCATCAACGCGCGCTCGATCGAGATATTGACTAAGAGCTGGTCCTACCTGTTTCTGCTGGGCTTGGTGGTCTATTTTTCGCTGGTGGGGACCGGCTTTTTCTCGGTACGCAACTTCTCCTCCATTTTGACCACCAGCACCTTGATCATGCTCATGTCCATCGGGCAGACCTATGTGGTCATCACCGCCGGCATTGATTTGTCCATCGGCTGGACAGTGGGCTTGTCCTCCGTGACTACCGCGCGCGTCATGCGCGACTTGGCTGAAAGCGGCAACGACATCGCCTTCGCCATGCTGATGGGCGTCTTCGCGGGCTTGCTGGTGGCGCTTATCCCGGGCTTGGTCAATGGCATTCTGGTGGCGCGCGTCAAGGTGCCGCCCTTTATCGCCACGCTAGGCATGTTCGGCATTGTGCGTGGGGCCGCCTTTTTGCTCACGGACGGGCAGCAGGTGGTGCGCGGCTTGTCGGCGGAATTGCGCGAGGCGCTGCGCGGCATCGGCAATGGCAGCCTGCTCTATTACATTCCGGACGATGGCTTTCACTGGTTCGCGCTGCCGCCGGATTTGCCGCCGCAGCAGTTGCGCGTCGTGTCACAGCTCATGCCCTACCCCGTCATCATCACGGCGCTGGTCGTTATCGTCTTCGCCTTCATCCTGGCCCGCACCAAATTCGGCCGCCATACTTACGTCATCGGCGGCAGCGAAGAAGCCGCCCGCCGCTCCGGAATTAATGTCGACCGCCACTTGCTTATCATCTATGTCATCTGCGGCTTCACCGCGGGCATCGCCGGCGTGCTGCATTTATTCCGTTTCACGGCCGGCGCGCCCCAGGCGGGCGAAGCGGCGCTGCTCTCATCGGTGGCCGCGGTCGTCATTGGCGGCACCAATCTCTTCGGCGGCGAGGGCGATATCATGGGCGCGGTGGTTGGCTCGCTGATCATCGCCGTCTTGCAGACGGGCCTGGTCATCCTGAATATCGACTCTATCTGGCAGTTCATCGTGGTCGGCGTCGTCATCATCATCGCCGTGCTGGTCAACCAGCTGCAAGCGGCGCTGGAAAGGCTGCAAAGCAATGCCTGAGGCGATACTCGCCGCGACTGGCGTCAGCAAGCATTTCGGCGGCTTGACCGCGGTCGACGCGGTCGACTTTGAGGTGAGCGCGGGCGAAGTGGTGGCGCTGCTGGGCGACAACGGCGCCGGCAAGTCCACGCTGATAAAGTGCATCTCAGGCGTCTACCGGCCCGAGCAGGGGCAGGTGATGTTCAACGGCGAGGACATCACCCACCACGCGCCGGCCGATATCCGCAGCCGCGGCATAGAAACCATCTATCAGGATCTGGCGCTGGCTGAGAATCTTGATGTCGGCGCCAACGTCTTCCTGGGCAAAGAAAAGACGCGCCGCCTCTTCGGGCTGATTCCCGTCACGGACGACAACTATATGCGCGAGGAAGCCTCCGGCGCGCTGGACGAGCTGGACATCCACATCCCGTCATTGAAGCAGAAGCTGGTCAACCTTTCCGGCGGGCAGCGGCAGGCGGTGGCCATCGCCCGCGCCATGTACTGGAACGCCAAACTGGTTATCATGGACGAGCCGACAGCCGCCCTGGGCGTGCCTGAGCAGCGCAAAGTGCTGGCGCTGATCCGCTCCCTGCGCGAGCAGGAAATCCCGGTCATCCTCATCAGCCATACCATGCACGATGTGATGGCCGTGGCCGACCGCATGGTGGTCATGCGCCGCGGCCGCATCGTGGCTAATATCGCGCGCGCCGAAGCCAGCGAAGAACTGATCGTGCGCCACATCGTCGGCAGCGCCGAAAACGGCGAGAGCGCGGTGATAATCTGACTCATTGCCATTTGCGGGCCTTGCGAGGGCGACCTATCAGGTCGCCTGCAGTTCAACATACCATTCTCGCGCGCCCCAAGGGTCACCCCTACATTTTCGCTGGATCTTGTTGATAATTGGCGGTTGAACTGCTCCGATTCAACCGGACACAGAAACCGAAAGGACAACCATGCCCAGCGCGCTCACGCCCGGACGCTACCGCGGCTTGAAATCGACCAGCTTGGCCGAGGCCGATGTCTTCGGCATCATCGCCTTCGACCAGCGCGCCAGCTACCGCAAGATGCTACCACCCGCTACCAGCTACGACCAACTGGTGCAGGTGAAGAGCGAGATCATCGGCGCGCTCTCGCTGGACGCCAGCGCCATCCTCACCGACCCGGTCTACGGCTTGCGCCCGGCCATGCGCATGAGCCCGAAATCGGGCTTGCTGCTGGCCCTGGAAAAGAGCGGCTACAGCGGCGATTCGAGCTATCGCAAAACCGAGCTGCTGCCGGCCTGGACGCCGGAGAAAATCCGCAAGACCGGCGCCAGCGCCGTGAAGTTCATGGTCTACTACCATCCCGAAAGCGGCGCTCTGGCCGATGAACTGGAGGCGCTGGTTCGGCGGGTCGTGGCCGATTGCCATGCCTGTGACCTGCCGGTATTCCTCGAGCCCATGTCCTACAGTCTCGACGCCGCCGTCTCCAAAGACAGCGCGGAATACGCCGCTGGCCGCGCTAAAGTCGTCATCGAAACAGCGCGGCGCTTGTCCGGCACGGGCGCGGATGTGCTGAAGATGGAATTCCCGCTTGATATCCAGTTCAACCAGGACAGCGGTCAATGGCGGGCCGCCTGCGAAGAATTGAGCCGAGCTTCAAGCGCGCCCTGGGTGCTGCTGAGCGCCGGCGTCGACTTCGAGCAATTCAAGCCGCAGGTCGAGGTTGCCTGTCAAGCCGGAGCCAGCGGCTTCCTGGCGGGCCGCGCCATCTGGAAAGAAGCGGCCGCCATGTCGACGACTGATCGCGCCGCCTTTCTGCGGGATATTGCTGGCGATCGCCTGCGTCAACTGCTGGACATCGCCGCCGCCGATGCCCGCCCCTGGAGCGACTTCTACGCCGCGCCTGAAGCGGTGGAAAATTGGTATGAAAGCTACGCTTGAGTGGTGGTTTGTACGCTTGCCGCCATGGCGCGCGTAGACACAGCCCCTCGCTTCCGCTACCGATACTTTTCTCCGCGCAGATGTTCATACATATAGTATGCGGGTTGTAATCCAAATCACTGGCGGCGGGCAGTCCGCTTTTTGGCGATGGCGTGAATTTGCGGCGTATCGCCCGTCAGTTGGGGGTGAATCGTCATACGGTGGCCAATTGCATCAATGCCTACTCAGACCGTTTGCCTGACGTCCACCTTTACCTGAGCAAAGCGCCATCAGTGAGCTAGACGAGTTGTACAGTTTTATCGAGGCCAGAATACGAGTTCTAAATCATGACCATGGGGGCGCGGCAGAGCGCTTGTATAGTGGGCTATCGCGTTGATTTTCAGCGAACAAAATCGATCATGCAGGAGATGTTGGACGAAGCGCCGCAAGCGGGCGTATATTTTGGCGATGGCTTTGTGACTTATGGCGCCTTGTTTTACGCGCCGGGGGTACACATCAGCGTGAGAGATAAAAGCCAGACGCATACAGTCGTGGAAATGGACGAGTTGAATTCTTTTGTCGAGCGAAAAAAAACAGATGGTACATAAGCGCTTTCGTTGAGCGGGCCACGTAACGGTTGCATTGTTGGCTTTGTGCTGAGCCAAAAGCAAGACGAAGCTACCTTGCAAAAGCTGGTGGATCAAAGTCCGCGAGCGCATTGGTACTACAGTGACCTGATGGCTTCCTACAAGAAATTGCTCTACTATCCCGGAAAGCATACGCCGATGCCAAATAAGAGCCAAACCTACCGAGTAGAGGGTATGAATGCGGAGTTGCGTCATTATTTGGCGCGCTTGCGCCGGCAATCCCGTTGCTTTTCCCGCTGCGCAGAGGCGCTTCGCTGGCCGTGTAAACTTTTTGTCTATGCCTGGAATCGGCAGCAGTTACATCTTCAACAGTATCCCAAGTACAAGGCTTTCCCCATGCAATTCATATATCCTTGAAATTCACCACTCCCGCCGCGAACCAGAGGCGAAGTAGGGCGAGCCTTGGCCCGCCCCTACAAGGCTTGTCCGGTACTGTGTTTCGTTTTCTCAACGAAAGTTGAAAGAAGGTGCTAATTTAGAGTAAGCGCCACACTCTCACATAAGGAGCTTACTCATGGATTTAGACACCTTCTTGACCACATTATACGTGTTAGTGGACGATTGGTACAACGGTGAAACGAGCGCTCGATTCAAGCGTCACGCGGGTCCGGCTTTGCAAATGAGTGATAGCGAAGTGTTGACAGTTGCGATTGCTGGGCAGTGGCGAGTGGGTGTGCCTTGGCGGTCTGAACGCGGCATCGTGCGTTATATGCTGAAACATGGTCGCTCATGGTTTCCAAGCATGCTTAAGCGCAGTCAGTTTAATCAGCGGGTGCGAGATCTGTGGGCAGCTTTTGTATGCTTGCAGCAGGAACTGGCGCAGATGCTCTGCAGTACCAGCACTTTGTACGAGGTGGTGGATTGTACGCCCGTGCCGCATTGCAGTCTGGGCCAAGCCATCAGCCATGATCGCCATTGGCTCTTTGGAAAGAAAGGCCACGGCGGCAATCATGGCGGCTGGTATCACGGAGAGCAGCTGTTGCTCTGCGCCAGCGATAGCGGCGTCATCACCGGCTGGATGACTGGACTGGCAAACATTGATGACCGCTGGCTGATGGAAGCGCTTGTGAGCAGTCGCCAAGGATACAAGCGTGTGATGGAAATCGCATTGCCCAAGCATAGAACGTATAAAACTCGCGGAATCCCTAGTCCTGAATCCATCAGCCCCGCCTTGTGCGCCGGCGTAAATCGCGGCATGACCTATCTCGCCGATGGCGGATTCGCTGGCCCGCGTTGGATTAAGCATTGGCGACGGGAATATGGCGCCGCCGTTATCGCGCTACTAGCGAGCGACATCAAAGGAGACAAGCCCGGCAAGCTTAAGACCTGGCTGCGAAAACACAGACAAATCATCGAAACCGTGATCGCCAGGCTCACCGAATGCTTCGGGCTGCATCGCGTCAATGCCCACAGTGAACTCGG
>JAJDXR010000039.1 GCA_022823165.1 Anaerolineae bacterium
CAGGGTTCAAAATATAGTCGAAAGTTGTAGGGGCGAGCCTTGGCTCGCCCACGCAAACACGAAAATTCGCTATTTTGTGATGATGTACCTATATTCTCATTACTTACTCGCACTTACTGAGGGGCGCGTAGACACTGCCCGCCGGCACAGAGATTTTTCTTTGGGTCGAAGGGAAACCGCATCCACTACAATAGACACTCCCGACGAATGCGTTGCTTTGACACGCTAGCGTGACTGTAAATGGGATAGAACCTGCCGCTAAACAGGAGGCCGCATGCCCGCCGCATACGTACTGATCCATCTGAATATGTCGGTCGATTTCGCCGATTCCCTGCGTGATATCCGGGCTGTCGACGGGGTGCGGCGCGCAGATCTTGTGGTTGGACCCGACGACTGCATCGCCTTTGTGGAGTCTGAAGACATCACCCAGATGATGAACACCATCCGCGCTATACGCACGGTGAACGGCGTCGGCAAGACTGATACCCGTTCCATAGCCGAGATCTAAGCGCTTGGCCCGCGCTCTTTCGCTCTTCACGGTATTTTCAGCCCTGTGCTGCGGGCTGTTGGCGGCATGCGCGCCTCTGTGGCCCGCTACCGCCCCGCCCCAACTGACCCATACGCCTGGCGCATTCGTCGAAATTAGCGCGGGCTATTTTGACGCTGGCAGCTTTCAATTCAATTACCCAGCCTCGTGGCGGCTAATCAAACTGGACCCGGCCGAGGCTCCTAACCGGCACATCGTGCTGCTGGCGACCGATGGCAGTCAGCTGTCGCTTCGCGTAGTTGACGAGAAGAATGCCGGCGACGGCCGCTTCATAGCGCTTGCTACGGGTAATTTTCTTTTGGCGACCAGCGATACAGCGCCAGAGGCCTCGCCAATTGTAGCGGCTGAATTCAGGCGCATTCTCCAGTCGATCCGCAGTTGAGCGCGTCAGCCGCCGGGTGAAACGGCATTTGTCTACTGGCAAGCGCTTGGTTATTGCAATATTGGTAATTCTTGTTATAAAGTGCGCAGTCGATAGACTTCAAAAAATGACACGGTCATTGTCATGTTAGGTATCGTCAAGTTCTATCGCAACCCTGCATAAGTGCTATGTTTGTCTAATGATTTCGGGAGCGCGTCACAATGTCGGAGAAAATTCTTGTAGTTGATGCCGACAAACCGACCGCAGACTACGTTTCCGGCTTCCTCAAAAGGCGGGGTTTTGAAGTCTTCGAAGCCCATTGCGCGCAAGCCGGCCTGCGTCAGGCATATAGCAATCAGCCGGACTTGATATTGCTTGATGTCATCTTGCCGGACAAAGACGGCTGGGAGATGTGCCGGCAGTTGCGCGAAATGTCCGATGTGCCAATCATCTTTTTGAGCGCCAGACGAGACAAAGCAGACATCATCAAAGGGCTGGACATCGGCGCCGACGACTACGTCACCAAACCCTGGGATGATGATGAACTGGTCGCGCGCATCCACGCTTGCATTCGCCGTTCCCCGCGAACCCAACTAAGCGAGGAGCTGGTTTTCGACCAAGGCGACTTTCGTATTAACTTTATGAATCGCGAGGTATGGATCCACAAGAGCCTCAAACACTTGACGCCCAAGGAATTCAACTTGCTGGCAGTGCTCGCGCGCAACGCCGGCCGGGTTGTCACGCGGACAGAGCTGGTAACAGAAGCCTGGGGCGATGAATACAGCGACGCCGTTGACAGCCTCAAACTCTATATTCATTACCTGCGCCAAAAGATTGAGACAAATCCACAGCAGCCGGAATACATTCTGACATCGCGCGGCGTAGGCTATCGTTTCACTAAGCGCTGACGCCGCTCGTCACAGCAAGGATTTCAACAGCGCGTCGGTTTCCTCAACCATCGTAGTAAAACTGAATCGTTCCAGACCCGCGCGGCAATTCTCAGCGAACTCGTCGCGGCGCTGCAGCAGCTCCTGGATGCCCCGGCGCAGCGCCGCCATATCCACATGCGGGACCAGCACCCCATTCAGGCCCTGCCGCACGAGCTCGCTGTTGCCGCCCTTGTCGCTGGCCAGGACGGGCGTGCCCAGGTGTAAACTCTCCAATACGGTATGCGACAAGCCCTCATAGCCGCTATACAGCGCCAAGCCGTCGGCGGCGACCATTAAGCGATGCGCCTCGTCCGAAGCCAGCTGGCCGGTGAAAAGCACACGATCGCCTAGCGGCTGCGCCAAGCGCTCCAGACGGCTTCGATCGGGACCATCACCCACGACGACCAGACACAAGTCGGGCATGCCGCTGATCGCCGCGAGCAAATGATCAATGCCTTTCCAGGGCTGAAGGCGCGCCACAGTTACCAGAGTCGGCCGATCCGGCCAGCCGAGATCGGAGCGGATCTCCTCCTTGCTCTGGCCAGGCGCTGCTGGAGGCGACAAGGCATTATGAATCAGGTGAATCTTCGCCGGCTCGACGCCCCAACTAGCCACCATCCGCTTCAAATAATTGCTGGGTACTATCACGGCGTCCATGGCCCGGATCTGCCGCGAGCGCGCCCGCTTCTGCCAAGTAACGCGCGCAGCGCCCGCGTAATGCTGAAATTCGTCTAGGCCGATTTCCGGTGGAATCCAACCCTTGCGTACGCAGCGCTCCCAAGCCTGATCGCCCACGACCTTGACGACGCGCGGCAATCTGCGCGCGCCCCACAGCGGCAGGTCGATCGTCTGGGCGAAGACCAGATCCGCCCAGGCCAGATGGCGCTGCGCAGCCAGCGCGTAGCGGGAATAGCGCAACAGCAACTGTTGACGTTTGATGCGAGTTAGCGGGTAGGGATACGAGTTCGCAAGATCATTGCCGTAAGTGAGGACGCGCAGGTCCCAGTCCGCCGCCTGCAAGGCGGGCAAAATAGTCTTCAGGTAAGTTGAGGGCCCGCCGGGCTCGGGGTGGAAGATGCCGCTTGCCAAGAATAATTTAGGCACAGCCCGCTCCCGCTACATTGCGCGCCCGCGAACGATAATATGCCGATTGACAAAGGTCGCGGATTCCGATCCCCAATCGACCGGATCCATCCACTCCCGCCCGGCCGGCGGCGCCTGGCGCATCATCCCAACCAGCCGCTCGATTTTGGCGTCGTCATTACCCTGGCGCCGCGCCCAGTGCAGAAACTGATGCCGCTTGATGTACTGCTCGCTATATTCAAGCTCGAAGCCCGCCTGCGCGCACATGGTCGTCCATTCAGTTTCATTAAAGGCGCGATTATGACTGGGATCGCGCAGGCGCTCAAAGGCATCCACAAATTGCGCCGCTGGTTCATCGTCCGGCAGCAACTGATCTTGCAGCATCAAGACGCCATCCGGCTTCAGTACGCGCGCGCATTCACGCAAGAAGCGCCGCGCATCCGGGAAATGATGGGGCGCAATGCGGCAGGTCGCGAGATCAAATCTGTCGGCCTCAAAAGGCAGAGCTTCCGCATCCGCCTCCTGGAAAGACACGTTCTTAATACCCTTGACCTCCACGATATGGCGGCGCGCTTTTTCCAGCATTCGCGGCGTCAGATCGCTGGCGATGACATGCTTGACATAAGGCGCGAACTTCAAGGCGGTGTGCCCGCCGCCGGTGGCGATATCGAGCGCCTCCCAGTGCCGCGCCGGCTGAGCGATGGCGATCAGACGGTCGAGATCGCTGCCGCTGGCATGTGTCTCGCTGGTGACGTAGCCATCGGCGAAGCGCGTATAACGCGCCTGCGACAGCGACTTCGAGTCTTGCGAATTTGTCATCCGGCTAATCCTCTTCCACTTTGCCTGCCGACGAAAACAGCTCGCTGACAGCGAAGCGACCGGTACCCGACCAGGAGTGATGGTATCTTACCCGACGCTCGCTGTAGCGACAGCCTGCGCTGACCGGTCTTAATCCGCTGAGCAATCGTACCAGAATCAGTTTATGTCGATTGCCACATAATTCTAGCGATTTGTAGGGACGACTCGGTGAGTCACCCACAAAATTTGCTTGGACATCGCGGACGTTTAAGCGAAACGCCCCTACATCACCACCTTTTTTCGCGTATCCCCGAAAAAACTCTGCGCCCTCAGTAAGTTCGAGTAAATCGTGCAAATCTCATCTCAAGAATCTTTTCCTTTACCACAGTCCCTCGCAAGTCACGACTTGGCTCACACAAAATAACGAGCCAGTAGCTTCGCGCGGGATCCATGCTGGGCGGACGGTATGCTGTTAGGTCTGACTTGTCGTCACGTCCTCGGGTTATAGTATTCTCCGCGTTT
>JAJDXR010000068.1 GCA_022823165.1 Anaerolineae bacterium
CCGCCCCTCTACATCGAGGTCGATTATCCCGGCGATCCCTATACCGAAGTCTCGCTGGCCTGGGAGGCCGTCAGCGGCGCGTCTGGCTATTCTCTGGAAGTCGTCGGCGGCAATAGCGAAAGCTACGCCTTCCCCTTGGGCGCCGGCGCGACCAGCCAGCGCGTCAATGGGCTGACCCCCGGCGCCGATTACACCGCCTATCTGACGGCTTACCTGCAAGATGGCGGCAAGCGCAGTGGCGAGGCGCATTTTGGCATGGCTGATCCACCACCGACGAATACGCCCGTCCCGCCCACGGCAACGCCAATTCCACAACAGTCGTCACAGGACAGCGTGGAGGAACAATCACCGCCGCAATTGCAATACAGCGAGGCGAAATCCGAAGAAGAAGAGCAGCAGCCCAGCGGACCCTACGCCAGCTTGATTCGCACGTTAATCAGCTATGCGCAGGAAGATCATGGCGACGCGCATCAAGAGCGTTGGAAGCGAGCGCTGGCCGCCCTGGGCTGGGGCAGCCATGCCAATCCCATGACCTTGCAAGAAGCCAAGGACATGGCGGATACATTCACCCGCTCGCGCTGGCAGCCGGTGGTCGACGCGCTGACAGCTTTGCAGCCGCCGGCGCCAACGAACACGCCCATTCCGCCGCCAACGGCAACGCCCATTCCACCGACGCCAATTCCGCCAACGCCGGTGCCACCGACGCCGGTACCACCGACGCCTGTGCCGCCAACGCCAGTTCCGGCCGTCTATAAAGTGCCGCAGAGCTTGATCAACACCTTGGTTGGCTATCAGGGCGAGACGCAGCATGGCGATGCCCATGTCGAGCGCTGGACGCGGGCGCTGGCGGCGCTGGGGCATGGCAGCCATAACAACCCGATGACCTTGTCGGAAGCGGAAGACATGGCTGACAAGTACACCGCCAAGCGCTGGCAGCCGGTGATTGACGCGCTGAAGAAATTGGCTGGGAATTAGCCGTTTCTCCCCCACCCCAAACCCCTCCCCCAAAATGAGGGAGGGGCTTTACTTGCGCGATTGCGCGGACGATTTGTCAATTCGCCCAAACTAATATGTGGACTGAGGGCAGCCGCATCGCTAGCTCTCGTTTCGTTTCTATTCGCGGTCGTTTCCTCTGCGCCTCCTGCGTTCTAGGTGGTGATAAAATCTGCGCCATGTTCGCCAAGAGAATAAAATCCAGACTATTCGCCACTTCCGATGGGGCTTCCGCATTGCGCCAAGCGGCCCGATTCGTTTATAGTTCGCTGAAAAATGGGGAGTTGAACCAGATGACCAAGACAATTCTGCTGGCTGATGCGGGCTACGACGCGGCGGCCGCGGCGCTGGCTGCCGATTATCCCGAGCTCAACATCATAGCGCCTGACGCCGGAGATGATGCGAAGGCGCTCGCTTCCAGCGCTGTCATCGGCTTGATCGCCGATACTGCGACTGTCGATGCCGCGCTGCTGGAGGCCCTGCCCAATTTGCAAGCCGTCCTCAAGCTGGGGCGCAGTTATTTCAACATTGACGTCGAGGCCGTTCGTCAGCGCGGCCTGAGCTTCGGCTGTGTGCCGCGCAAGGGACCCAACTGCGTGGCCGAGCTGGCAATGACGCTGATCCTGTCGCTGAGCAAAGACATCATCGTCTCCAACGAAGCCGTGGCTCTGGGCGCCTATCGCTATCGCGGGCTCAAGCCCGAGCTGACTGCCGAGCGCAAAATCGCCTTCCACTGGATGCGCAACTCGCGCGTGCATGAGGTGGTCGGCAAGACCCTGGGCATCATCGGCATGGGCGAGATCGGCTGCGAATTGGCTCGCCGCGCCAGCGTCATGGGCATGCGCAATCTCTATTACAAACGCAGCCGCTTGTCAGCCGAGCTGGAAGGCGTCTTCGACGCCACCTATGCTGAGTTGGACGACCTGCTGCGCCAGAGCGACTATGTCTGCATCGCCACGCCGCATACAGCCGCCACCGAGCGCATGATCGGCGCCGAGCAGATCGCCCTGATGAAAGCAAGCGCCTATATCGTCAATATCGCGCGCGGCGGCATCGTCGATGAAGAAGCGCTGATTGAGGCGCTGCAAACAGACCGCATCGCCGGCGCCGGGCTGGATGTCTTCACTTATGAGCCGTTGCCGGCCGATAGCCCGCTCTGCAGCCTCGACAATGTGATCCTCTGCCCGCATATCGGCGGCGGCACGGGCAGCAACCGCAATATCGAATTGGGCGCCGCGCTGGCCGAGATGAGCCGGCTGCTGGCGAATTAGCTTTCAGGCGCTGTTTTGCTGACCAGGAAGCTGGCGATATAGCCGGTTTGCTGGTCGGGCAAATTCAGCCTGTACCAGGCGCCGCTGTCATCGTCCGCGTAAACGGCTTCGCCGGCGAGCGCCGTGGCGACTATCTCGCAATCGGTCGAGGCGCAGCTGCGGATGTTGGCGCCGCTCTCGGCGATGATGTAATAGCGCGCGCCCCTGCGGGCGGCGCTGCCCACTTCGCCAGTGAGTTGGTCGAGCCGCCCCGCCAGCCAAGCCATGTCTGCCGCGATGCTGTGTATGTATGGCGAGTCAAGAGCGGGGATGCCGGCTGCTTCCAGCCCAATCAGCGCGACCAGATCGGCGGCGATGCGGCGCATAACCAGGCCCGCTTCCAGCGTTTCAGCGCAGCGCGGCAGTTCCAGCCACAGCAGGTCGCGCAGGTCGAGCGAGCGCTCGATCAGCATTGGCAAGCCCTGCGGCGTCCGCAAGCTAAGCGCTGCCAGGCTGAATTCGTCAAATCTCGGCAGCAGATAGTGATGAAGGAAGCTTATTTCGATTCTGCCGCATGGGAGCAGGCTGGCCGTCGACGCCCTCATGGAGAGTCCGCCGATAGCCTCCAGTCGGCTGGCCAAGCCGTCGATGGCCAGAGCCAGGCGCGCGCTGTCGTTGGGGAGCGTCTCCTGCAGGGGATGCCGTTCGTTCGCCGCATGGGCCAGGTCTAGCGCCGCCCGCGCGGCCAAGCCGCCCAGTACTTGGCGCGCATCCCAGCCGATTGCAAATGCTTCGGCGCAGAGCGGTAATTCCACCAGCTGAGCGCTGCGGTAATGCAAATAGGCTTCGCTATAGCGCTGCAGGCTGCTGATATCGCTCACGTTTGCGGCGCTTTCACGCAGCGTGGCGTACTGCGGACTCAGTATTGCAAAGGCTTGCGCGAGCTCATCGAAGCTGCAGGCGGGCAAACCGCTGGACGCGATGGTCGCGCCGCTCGGTACGGAATGCGCCGCCTCGGTCGGCGCCTGCCAGTGCCGCAAGCGGATGATGTGCCCGGCCGTCAGACGGGCAAAGGGATTGGCCGCGCTTTCGACGACAGTGGCCATGGCCTGAGCCGTAGCCGAGTCGGTCGCGGCGGCGCTCAGCGCGGGCAGCAGCTCGATCCATTCAGCGCAGGCTGGCCGGCTTTGCAGATTTTCTTCGCGCCATAGCAGGCGCGCGTCAATTGCCGGCAGGGCATTGACCAGGTCGCCGCCGGCTTCGTTGTTTTCGAGCATACTCAATAGCTCGGCGACCAGCTCGTCGAGCGCTGTCAATTCAGCGCTGCCGCATTCCGGCAGGCTGCGTTCCTCAGCTGCGGGCGCATCGCTACGGTCCAGGCTGAGCATGTCGGTAAGCGAGTTTTCTATCCGCTCCTGCTCGCTGGCGAAGCGCAATCGGTAGGGATTATCGCCCTGGGGAACGTAAGCCAAATTGAGCGCCTGCCGCGCGATGAAGTCGCCGGTGACTTCAATGGAAAGTCGCTGATATGTCAGGGCATCGGCGCAGAACGGCAGCGACGATAGCCCATTCCGCCGCTCGGCGATTGCGGATTCGCTGAAGCTGAGCAAGTCGTCGACGCTGTCGAGCGCCGTGTCGAGTTCCAGCTGTCGCTCCGCCATCAGCTTAAAGATGGACAGGAATTCAGCCGGCGCGCAGGGCGCCTGCGCCAGCGTGGGCGCCGCCGGCAAACATAGGAACAGCAGACAGAATATCACAATTCGGGGCATACAGGTCACCTTTCGCCGCCGCCCATAATCATACATCATTCTGCCGCCGGGACGCGCCCGCCGCCGGGCAATCCTGGATGGTAAGCAGTGTAATAAAGTTGCGGACGCTGGCAAGTCAACCTTGGGCAAAGCGCGGGATGACATCGCGGCCAATCGCTTGAATCGCCGCTGATATGTTGGCGCCCAGCGGGGGACCAAAACTCAGATGCCTTACGCCCAGGGCTGCCAACTGCTCGAGCCGGTCGATTAAGGCGGCTGTCGTGCCGGCGATGCCGATGCGCATCATGCGCGGGGTCACCAGCTTGCGCGCCGCCGCCAGATCACGATCGACATGACAGGCGCGGCGAATCGGCTCGAAATCGTCTCGCGTCAGCCCCAGCTGGCGCAGGATCAGCGGGCTCATGGCGTGGCCGTAATAGGCGATCTTATCCGCCAGTGTCGCTTCCGCCGCTGCCTGATCAGCCGAGACCGCGCACCAGATGCAAGCCGCCAGGTCGATGTCGGCGAGCGACCGCCCGGATCGCGCCAGCCCGCGCTCAATATGCGGCAATACCGTCGCGTAGTGCTCGGGCGGAAAGAGCAAGGGCAGCCCGCCATCGGCGATCGCGCCAATTTCTTCCAGCATCAGCGGGCTCATAGCGCCCAGGTATATCGGCACGCGCCGCCTGGATTGGAAGCGCAGCCAGGCTTCTTCGCTCCAATTCAATACCCGGCCGTCCACCGCCGCGTTCTGGTTGGATGTCAGCTTGTTGATGGCGGCCACGGTTTCGACCACGCGGCTGCGCGGATAGCGGAATTCCAGACCCAGCCAGCGCATAAAATCCTCGGCGCCGCTGGACAAGCCCAGGTTGAAGCGCCCGCCGGACAGCTCGTCCAGCGTGGCGGCCAGCATAGCGATTTCGGCCGGGTGCAGCGTGAACGGATTGAGGATGCAGGTTCCGATTTCGATGCGCTCAGTGGCCTGCGCCACCGCGGACAATATCACGGGCGCGCTGCGCAAGAAGAGATCGTTGCTGACCCAGAATTGGTCGAAGCCGGCCGCTTCCGCCGCTTGCGCGTAGGTTACGTAATCCTGCACGGGCAAGTCGTTGTTAAAGCGCAAGCTGAATTTCATTCAGCGCCCCCGACAGCTTTCATAAAGCTTAACACTCTGCCACTCTGCGCGCAGGCCTGCCGGGCAGATTATTCGCGCGTGATAATGGCTTCGGCTTCCATCTCGACCAGATAGTCCTCGCCGACCAGAGCCTGGATGTAGAGCAGGGTATTGGCCGGCCGAATCTCGCCGAAGTAGCGGCCATGGACGCGAGCGACCGCTTCCCAGTCGGCGCCTGGCGCCAGATAGATGCGCGTGCGCACGACATCCTTGAGCGAGGCGCCGGCTGCTTCCAAGGCGCGCTCAATCTTGCGGATGATGAAGTCGGTCTGCGCGCCGGCGTCGCCGCGGCCGATTATCTGGTCCGCGCCTTCGGTGGCTGTTGTGCCGGAGACATGCACAACATTCCCCAGCTTGACCGCGCGCGAGTAACCGGCGATCTTTTCGTATTCCGTGCCCGATGAGATGTTCTGTCGGCTCATATAAGCTCCATTCGACAAACTTTTTCGCTAGCTAGCAGTGTCGGCGCACTCAGCAATTCCGATTGGATTTGCGACACTTTTCCACCGAGTACAGCGAGTGAAGACGAGGGCGCCGAGTAAAGGTGATTTGCAGTCAAACGGCGGCAATTGCAATTATCGGAAGACAGATTCCGGCAAAGGTTGCGCGACCATCGAAACCATATCAATCCCTCTGTGCCCTCATTTGCCCTCTGTGTCCTCTGTGGCGAAAACCAGTTTCAACTGCTTCAAACCAATGGCCGCATTTCACGCCAAATCGCGCGCCAAGGCGGCGACTTCCTCCGCGCAGCCCCAGGACAAGGTATAACCGACGCTGCCGTGCCCGTAGTTGTGGATGATCGCCTTGCCCGAAGGCCGCGCTTCCAGCTCCAGACGCACTTGCTCACGCCCCGGGCGCAAGCCTGCGAATTCCCGCCGCACTTTCGCCTGCGCTATGCCGCCTTCTATTTTAGACGCGCGCCTGACGATGTCGGCTGCGATGGCCGGATCCAGTTGCCGCTTCCAATCGCCGTCCAGTTTGACGCCGCCGATCAGTACGCCGTCCGCGCGCGGAAAGATGTGATCCACGCGCAGGTTGTCCATATAGCCCAGGGCGATATCGGGCGCGTCAAGCAACATGGTCTGCCCGCGCATGGGATAGACCGCCGCGTCATCCGCCAGCTTTCGCGCGCCGACCCCGCTGCAATTGACCAACAAGTCAGCTTCGGCAGCGGCTTTGTCCAGCGAATCAAGTACGCGCTCTTCAATGAGGCCGCCGGCGGCGAGAAACTGATCCTGCAGCGCTTGCAGGTAGATGGGCGGCGCGATTATGGGCACATACAAGTCGAGCCAGCCGTCATTGTCGTAATCAGCCCAGACCGCGCCGCCGGTTTCGGCGTCATCCAGCGCCACCTGCGGCGACAGCCGGGAGACGATAAAAGCGCCCGCGCCATTATTGCGATACAAGACGCTGAGGTCGCGAATGCCAGTGAAGTAGAGGTCAAGCCAGCCATCGCGGTCATATTCACCCCAGGCTTGGCCGATGCCCAGATAGCCACTGGCGAAGTCAACTTAGAAGAGTTCCCAGTGGCCGTCATTTTGGTACGCAGCGAAAGAACACCTCAGCACCTCCAACATACCAGCTCGCAACGCCCGGAGCCTTTGACGACCAGCTTCTACGTACGCTGAAATACCGTTGATAACCGTCTCTACAGCCTTGCTTACTCTTGGCATCGGCTATTGCACTGTTTTCAGCCTCAATAGGCGACCTTCCTACGCCCTCACCCGTGTGCGTGAAACTATATTCAGAGCGAGGCGTGTTTGTCGGAACCGGAGTATCCGATGGCGGGACGGGTCTCTTTGTGTTCGTTGGCTTGGGCGTTGGCGTTTTCGTTGGCTTCTTCGGCGGCTTCTTCGTCGGTGTGAAGGTGAACGTGCTGGTTGGTGTGGAAGTTGCCGTGTAAGTTGCTGTATTAGTAGGCGTGAATGTTGGCGTATCGGTAGGGGTGTCGGTCGGCGTAGCCGTGGGTGTAGATGTCGGCGTGATGGTCGGTGTTGCCGTGGGTGTATCCGTTGGGGTGAATGTCGGCGTATGAGTCGGTGTGTCAGTAGGCGTGAATGTTGGCGTTGGCGTGTCTGTCGGCGTATTGGTAGGCGTAAAAGTCGCCGTGTTTGTTGGCGTGAAGGTTGGTGTATCCGTCGGCAGCAGCGTCAACGGCAGCAAATCGCTCCAATCCCCCTCTTGTTCACAGACTTCGCCGTCTCCCAGTGCCTGTGCCTGGATTTCGTAAGGCTCGCCAACTTGCAATTCGGCAAATTGATAGGCTCTCTGCGAGGCGGAAAGTGTCGTAGACAGCCAGTCGCCACCTTGCAGCCGCCAACGCAGACGGTACCCAGTCGCGCCCTCAACCGCGTCCCAAGCGACGACAAATTCGGAAATCCGCTGAAGGTTCTCCGGTTTTGGCAGTTCACATAACGGGATAGGCGTATCCGTTGGTGTTGCTGTTGTACTCGCCGTCGATGTTGGTGTTTCTGATGGGATTTTCGTCGAAGTTGGCGAAGATGTGTATGTGACGGTTGGCGTAGCGGTAGCGGTCGACGTTGCCGTTGGCGCAGGTGTTTCTGACGGAATGATTGTCGCTGTCGCCGTTGGCGAATGCGTAGAGATTGCGGCTGGCTCCGGTTTCAAATGCAGGAAGCTCGTCCATGCGCCCCGTCTTTCATATACCACCCCATCGCCAAGCGCGCGCACCTTGACCTTCACTGTCAAGTCTGTCGATATATCAACCAGCGTATATTCGAGCTGGCTTTTCGCCACCGGCACCGTATCGCGCGATCCGTCCGGCAGCTCCCAGCGAACGCGGTAGCTGACCGCGCCTTCCACCGCGTCCCAAGCGATAGTATGCGGCCCAATTTGCCTCAAGTTCTCAGGCGGAGAAAGTTCAATAAGCCTGGCTGATACAGTCGGCGTCGAAGTCTCGGTGGCTGTCGCTGTTGCGGTATCGGTCAATGTGGCTGTCGGGCTGTTTGTCGCTGTCGCAGTTGGCGTGATGGTAGCTGTATTCGTCGCTGTAGGTGTTGCCGTGTTGGTTGGCGCAGGAGTAGCCGTCTCTGTCGCAGTCGGCGTATTGGTCGCTGTATGCGTCGCAGTTGGCCTTGACGTGTTGCTTGGCGCAGGGGTAGCCGTCTCTGTCGGCTTGCTGGTGGCTGCGCTCGTCGGTTCTGCCGTAACGGTGGAAGCCGCGGTGGCGGGGATGGGAAGCGATATTTCGACGATCCTGCTCCAGCGCCCTCGCGCTTCGTATATTCGACCATCGCCCAAGGCCAGCGTTTGCGCTCTGTAAGTCTCGCCGGCTTTCAAGCCAGAGAAGCTGTACTCGGTTTGCGGCGCGTCTACTGTAATCGAATGAATCTCGCCAGCGCCAGACAGGATTAACGAGTAGCCGATCGCGCCGGCTATTGCGTTCCAAGCGACCGTAGTGCCAGAGACGTGGCGCAGCTTCGGCGTAGCCAAGCCACGTAGAATCACGCGTGTTGGGGTTGCCGTCGGCGTGTTTGTAGGCGTATTCGTTGGCGTGGCTGTAGGGAAGGGGCGGGACAACACTGCAAAATTGGTCCAGCGGCTGTCCAAATAGTCAGCGCTGTCGCTGGAAATGGCTTGTACTTTTACGTAGTAAGTCTCGCCGAAATAGAACTCGCTCATGCTGAATCTGTTATGCGTCACCTCCTCCAGGATGTAGCGCAATCTTGCGGCTGCTCTCACCCATTCGACGCGATAGCCGCTGGCGCCGTCGACCGCGTCCCAGACGACCGCGTCATTTTCAATGCGGATATTCTGTGGCCGCGGGAGCTGTTGTTGCGTTTGGGCAATTGAGGAAAACGATACAGACACCAACACCGCTAACAGCGCAACTTGCAGCATCTTGCGAATCATATTGTCGCTCCTGCCGGGAATTGGTGTGCATCGGCAAAGGTAAATCCTGCAAATCGCCAAGAAAGCGGAAATGTACACAAACGCCTCAGATAATGAAAGGGGCGACTTCGGAGCGGCGGCATGGTCATCTACCTGGCGGGTTTGCAGGCCATCCCGACTGATTTGTACGAGGCGGCCGAGATAGACGGCGCCAATTGGTATCAGCGCATATTCCGCATCACCCTGCCCATGTTGAGCCCGACCATCTTCTTCCAGCTGATCACCGGCGTCATTTTCACCATGCAAATTTTCACCGAGACCTTCATCATGACTGATGGCGGACCAGCCAACGCTTCCTTGTTTTATTTGCTCTACCTGTATCGACAGGCATTCCAGAACTTCAAGATGGGCTACGCGTCGGCGCTGGCTTGGGTGTTCTTCATCGCCATCTTGCTGCTGACCGTGATTCTCTTCGCCACGGCCAAATTCTGGGTCTTTTACGAAGCCGAATCGGACGAGGACAACTGATGAGCAGCGAAGGCGTCGGCTTAAACGCGCGGCAAATCATCAGCAAGATTGTCGTCTACATCGCGCTCGCTTTGGGATCAATCGTCATCCTTTTGCCGCTGCAATGGATGATCTCGACCTCTCTCAAGCCGCTCTCGCACGTCTTCCGTTTTCCACCGGAGTTCTTCCCGACGAAAGTTGTCTGGGAAAATTACCCCAACGCGCTGACGCAGTTGCCATTTGACCTCTATTTCGGCAATACCGTCTTCATCGTCGTCATGTGCTTATTGGGCGAGGTCATCGTCTCGTCGATAGTCGCCTATGCCTTCTCGCGCTTGCGCTGGCGTGGGCGCAACGCGCTCTTCATCATAGTCTTGGCCACGATGATGCTGCCGCGGCAAGTCACGCTTATACCGGAGTTCATCGTCTTCAGGCAGCTGGGCATGATCGATACCTTCTGGCCGCTGATACTGCCCTCCTGGTTCGGCAATCCATTTTACATATTTCTCTTGCGGCAATACTTCCTGACGCATTCGCGCGAGCTGGATCAGGCGGCGGTCATCGACGGCTGTTCGCGCTTTGGCGTCTTTTGGCGCATCACCTTGCCCATGTCCAAACCAGTTCTGGGCGCGGTGGCGATCTTCTCGTTTCAGTTTCACTGGAACGACTTTTTCCGCCCGCTTATCTTCCTGCTCGACCAGGACAAATATACGCTGGCGCTGGGATTGCGCTTCTTTCAGGGTACCTACGGCACTGAGTGGAATTCGCTGATGGCTGTGTCACTGGTGGTCATGCTGCCGCTGATTATCGTTTTCTTCTTCGCGCAGCGTTATTTCATTCAGGGTGTTGTTTTTACCGGCTACAAGTAGGCGCGCGTATTATGGCAACCTGCGCGCTCAACAAGCGGAAGGGAATATCGCCGCGAGATCGTTACTGTTCTAGAGATGAGAGGAGGATACAGTTGGTGAAGCGTACGAGCCAAATGGACGGCGGAGACTATACAGCTAGCCCTTCTTGCCGCGCTTTTTGTCTCCGCTGGCGCGCTTGGATTCATCTTTGGGCTTCTTGCCGGGCAACGTAGTGCGTATGTGGCGGATGCCTTTGGAACTCACTTCATACTCTGTGATGGGCGTGTTGCTGGTGATCGTATAGTTTCGCTTCATGGCTAACGCTCCTTTATCTCATCATCATTGTACAGAATGGCGTAAGAAAATGCTATTTCGCGATACCAAAGTCCACTCGCCGAATTCTTGAACTTCAATATGTACTTCGTAGAGCCCGTCTCCAACAAAAATCAGATCGCTGAGATGAAAAATCGTCAAACTGCTCGACGAGGTGAGGAGATCTACCGCAAAGTGCCATTCCGCCAAGATATGATTATCTCCGGGCGCAAGTACGCGCAAAATAGCGGGATAACGACTCTGATCCGATTCGGACTCCGAGAAAATAAACGCAACAAGAATCACAGGCGGATTCAAGGTCACGTGGACAGGTGGAGGACTCGGCAGTGGTATTCCCAGAGCAGTATCCGTAAATACGCGCTCAAGCGTAAGTGTGCCGTCACCATGCCTTTCAAAGTCATTACAAAGGACAGACCATCCAAGTCTCATTCAGCCTCGCTTTCAATTAAGTGTTTAGAAATTGGAGTTGCTTAGGCAAGAATAGCTAGCTGAAGAGCGAATATCAATCGCAAAATACGCGATTTCATGAGACGCTAGTGAGAAAGGTCAAAGAGAAACCATGCAAACCAAGTCGATGTATCAAAAGCTTCACCCGCTCGCGCATGACGCTGTCAGTTGGAGCGACGGCTTCTGGGGCCGTCTGCACAAGCTGTGTCACGAAACTGTGCTGCCCAGCATGCGCAAGGCGCTTGACGAACCCGCAAACGGCGCCGTCTTTAGCAACTTCTATATCGCCGCCGGCCTGCAAGAAGGCGAGCGCAAAGGCACCATGTGGAGCGATGGCGACTGCTACAAATATATGGAAGCCTGGGCGCATATTTACGGCCAGACCAAAGACCCGGCGATCCTCGAGCATTTGGATCCGCTCATCGCCGTCATCGCCGCGGCGCAAGAAGCCGACGGTTATATCAGCGCGCCGATGCAGCTGAGCCCCAACAAGCAACGCTGGACCAGCGTGAATGACCATGAACTGTACAATATGGGGCATTTGCTAACGGCGGCCGCGGTCCATCATCGCATCACGAGCAAAAGTAATTTTCTGGATATCGCGATTAAGCTGGCCGATTATCTCTACGATCTATTTATGCCTCGCCCGCCGGAGCTGGCGCATTTCGGCTTTAATCCCTCTAATACCATGGGCGCGGTCGACTTGTATCGCGCCACGGGCGACGGTCGCTACCTCGAGCTGGCGCAGCGCTTCGTCGATATGCGCGGCTCTCAGCCGGGCGGCGGCGACCAAAATCAAGCGCTGGTGCCGCTGCGGGAGGAGACGTGGGCGGTCGGCCACGCCGTAACCGCCGGCTACCTGTACTGCGGCGCGACCGATGTCGTGGCCGAAACCGGCGATGAAGCCTTGTTGGCAGGCTTGCATCGTATCTGGGATAACGCTATCCACAGCAAAATGTATATCACCGGCGGCACCTCGGCCCAGCATCACGGCGCGTCGCAGCGGCCTGAATTTGGCGGCAGCGCCGGTTCCGTGCACGAAGCTTTCGGCTACGAATATTCCCTGCCCAACGCCACCGCCTACAACGAGACCTGCGCCAATATCGCCAACGCCATGTGGAATTGGCGCTTGCTCAATCTCAGCGGCGACGCCAAATATACCGACATTGTCGAACTCGTCCTCTATAACAGCATGCTCTCTTCCATGAGCCTGGACGGGATCGAGTTCTGTTACACCAATCCCTTGCGATGGTACGGCGCCGAGCATCCACTGCTGAGCCAGGACGCTTACGAGCGCTGGTTCATCTCGCGCTGCTACTGCTGCCCGACCAATACCGCTCGAACCATTGCCCTCCTGCATAATTGGTTCTATGGCGTCTCGGACGAAGGCTTTTGGGTGCATCTCTATGGCAGCAACAGCGTGGACACAACGTTGGCGGACGGGTCGGCCTTCGCCTTGACGCAGCAAACGGACTACCCCTGGGATGGGCGTATCCGCATCACTGTCGACGCGGCGCCGGCGGACGAAGTCGCTCTGATGCTGCGGATACCGGGCTGGTGTGACGGAGCCGCCCTGCGCATCAACGGCGAAGCGAGCGAGATGCCGCTCGCGCCCGGGACTTATGTTGAGTTGACGCGCGCCTGGAATAGGGGCGATGTCATCGAATTGAGCTTGCCGCTGGCGCCGCGAACGATCAAAGCGCACCCTAAAGCCGAAGAGATTCGCAATCACGTAGCGATCATGCGCGGGCCGATCGTCTACTGTCTGGAAGGTATGGACCTGCCCGACGGCGTCTCTATCCTGGAAGTTTACGCGCCGGACGATATGCCCCTGGAAGCCAAAATGGAAAGCGAGCTGCTGGGCGGCGTGGTGACGATTGCAGGCCAGGCGCGCCGTCTTTACGAAGAGAACGGCGCAACGGCGCTATACCTGGAGGCGGGCCGGGAGCAAGAAGAAGCGCTGGATATCCGCCTGATTCCCTACTACGCCTGGAATAATCGCGGCGTCGACGAGATGACGGTCTGGCTGCCGCGCCGCTTTTGAAGCGTCTAGCGCAGATGGGAGTGGTGAATATCGGGGATATAATCCCTTTGCGAACACGGCACATATATTTCGCCACAGAGACACAGAAGTAATGGCAACAAAATAATCAGAAATGGTAGGGGCGTCCCGGTGGGTCGTCCGCATAATAGTCATACGCGGAATGATAGCAGAGGGTCAGCCACCGGCTGACCCCTACAGATTTCGACGCGAATAGTAGCCGCGCTTCCGCCATAAGTCTTATGGTAGAAGCCGCTGCCATGGCGCTGCTAAACTGCTTTACTCGGCGTCCTCTATTTTACTCGGCGCGCTCGGCGGCAAAATTGCCGTGACTTACTTTGTTATGCTGCGTCGCAGAGTTTTTTGTTCACCTGACGGAGTTATCACGTCCGCGGAATTATCTACTCCCCGCGCTGATGAGCAAAGACGATCGGGTCCTCGCCTGGGACATACTCTCGCTTGTTTTGGCTGTTGCGCGGCGCGGCTAGGACAGAAGTAGAGCGGCGAATCTCAGCCGGGTCGGCAGCTCCTCGCCAGAGTTTCCGACCAGTGGACAGCTGGCTATGTCGGTTGCGGACGCCAAGCCTCGCTTGGATTATGCCGCGGCAACTCTCGCGCGCGCAGCCCGCTCTTGTTCTCATCTTGGTAGCGTTCGAAATAGCCTTCAATCGCGGCCGTCAAGGTCTCGACGACCGGCGCATAATCGGCAGCGCCGAAACAATTGTGAGTTTCGCCCGCATCGCGCGCCAGATCAAAAAGTTCGCAAGGCGCCTGCTCGTAGTAGCGTCTGACCAATTTATGGCGCCGCGTACGCGCCATGCGCAAATCACCATATTCGCCGAATTGAATTTGCCGCCAATCGGGCAGCGCGGCGGAATTGTCCAGCAGCGGCAGGAAGCTGCGCCCGGGATAGTTGGCCTCGCTTGGCAGCGCGTCGGCTATGCCGGCGTAATCGGCCAGGGTCTGAAATAGATCCAGGTGATCGACAAATTCCAGCCGTCGTTGCCGGGCGAATAGCCGGCGCGGATGATTGAAGATCAGCGGTACGCGAATCGACTCCTCAAGCATGTTGAGGGGCAGGGTAGCGTTGCCCTTGCCCCAAAGCCCGTGCTGCCCGCAGCAGAGGCCGTGATCCGAAGTGAAGACGATTAAGGCGCTGTCGCGCAGTTGCAGCGCATCCAGCTCATCCAGCAGGCGCCCGACTGCCTCGTCGATGTGCGTGATGGCGGCGTAGTACTGCGCCAGCGCCTCGCGCGGATTCAGTCGTGTCGGCAAGGTGGATTCCAGCGCTTGCGCCCCGAATGGATAAGCCGGCTGATTGAGCAGCCCCTCAAAAGCGCTGCCGCGATAGGCGGCCGCCAGGCGCTCCGGCTGCCCGCGCCAGGGATTGTGCGTTCCGAAATAGCCGATGTGCAGAAAGAACGATGAGCCGGCGTCGCGCTCGCGCAGGAATTCGATCGCCTTGTCGGTGATGACCTGGGTTCGTTGGCCGGGAAGCGTCTGAACTTCTCCGTTCAGGCTGAAGCGATGGTCACCGCCATGTTCAGCCGGGTAATCGCCCACGCCGCTGAACCAATGCGCGAAACCGGCCTGCGGCTGATCATCATTGCCCAGGTGCCACTTGCCGCAGTGCGCCGTCTGGTAACCCGCATCGGAGAGCAGTTGGGCCAGCGTCACCTCGTCCTTGAGCCAGGGGCGGCGGTGAATCTCCGGAATCGTTGACGACAGGTAGTCGTGAATGCCATGCTGAGAAGCCAGCCGCCCGGTCAGCAGGCAGGCGCGGGCTGGCGAGCATACCGGCGTGGGCGTGAAGGCGTTCTGCATCAGCACACCGGTCGCCGCCAGATAATCCAGCGTCGGACTGTGAATTTCGCGGTTGCCGTAACAACCCGGCGCCCACTGCGCCAAATCGTCGTTGACGATCAGGATGATGTTTTTCTGTTCAGTCTCTGGCATCATTCACCCGCGTCCGCCGCCGCATCAACTCCTGAAACTTCTGATTGTCCAGCTTGCGAAAAGCCTCGCTCACCGGCCGCGAGAAATCCTCGTCACCAGTCTTTTCCAGCCAGGCTTGCAGTTGCGCTTCCATGTCGCTGATCGTGTCCCGGTGCTGAGCGCTGGTGTAGAGATTGATCAATTCGTAGGGATCCGCCTCCAAGTCGTATAATTCGCTCTCGTGGTTTTGATAGGCGATCAACTTGAAGCGACCCTTGATCAGCGCCCGACCCGGTTCGATAGTCCCGAAGCCATGCCCGTAAGTCTCCACCAGCAGCGATTCGCGGCCTGCGGCGCCCGCTACGGCCACTTCGAAGGTCAAGGGCAGCAGACTCTCGCCATCGACCGGCCTCGCGAAACCGAGCCCGGCGGCATCCAGAATAGTCGGCGCGATGTCCGTGCCACAGGCCAGGGCGTCGCTCGTTTGACCTGGGGCGATGCGGCTCGGATAGCGCAGCGCCAGCGGCACGCGCAGCACCTCTTCCGTGAGGTAGGAGCCTTTGTCAAAGCGCCCGCCGTGGCTGCCCAGGGCATCGCCGTGATCCGCCGTCCAGATGACCAGCGTATTATCAGCCAGCCCCAATTCCTCCAGCTTGTCCAGTACTAAACCCCCGGCGGCGTCTACCATGGTGATATGGGCGTAGGCGCGCGCGATGATCCGCTGCCATTCGCCCCAGCCGAGGTTGCTGGGCGTGGCGAAGCGCCCGTTTTCATCGGTCAGGCGGTCGTGGGGTTCTTGCCAATAGAGCGCCGGCTTGCCCGCCAGCGAATCGGCGAAGCTGCCATAGACGGGGATGTCTTCCGCATCGTACATATCGGCGAATTCCTGGGTGGGGAAGAAGGGCTGATGCGGTCCCCAGAAATCCAGCCGCAGGTGAAAAGGCTGGTCTCCGTCGTTGGCGGCGGACAGGGTCTCCAGCTGCTCGCAAGCCATATCCGCCAGGAAAAATGCCTCGTGGCTTTCCTTGGGTGTGGTGGTGATGCCGGTCGCATGTTCGCCGCACCAATAGCGATCGCTGCGGTAGGCTGCGCCCGCTTTCAGCGCGGGGAACTCGCGATTCATCACGAAGCTGTCAAATACAAACTCGATCTGATGCTGCGCCGGCGGCAAGTTTTTCTGGCGCAGATAATCGTGATATTCAGGCGTGATATATGGATTGCCGTAATCTTCCATTGAGAAGCCCTCGCAATCGAAGTCGAGAGCCGTGCCGGCGCCGGCATGCCACTTGCCGAAGTAGAAATTGCGATAACCGGCGCGCGCCAGATTCGTCAAATAAAGCTCATGCTCGTAGGGCGCGTTGGAGTAATTGTAATAATTGTGGTGATTATGCGGATACAGGCCGGTGACCAGCGTACGCCGCGAGGGACCGCACAAAGGCGCAGCGCAGTAGGAACGCTCAAAGCGAACCCCCTCCGCCGCCAGCCGGTCGAAGTGTGGGGTCAGCGGCCGCGGCCCGTCGTCCCAGCCATGCCGATAATAGGCTTGATGATCGTTAACGATGAGTACGATATTCGGTCTCGCGCTCATAGTATCCGCTACCCTTGGTGAAATTGCCGCGCTGCTGAAAGCGTGATTTTTGCATATTGACGCCAATTTCGCAAAGCGGAGATCGGCAACCTTGCTGATATATCATCTTCAGGTCTCTGTATCATCAGCAATTCAAATTGATCTGCGCCGGATAAAGGACATTGCAGGGGCGATTCTGTGGCTTGCCCATGATGCTGTAAATGTCCAATCAATTTTCGCATGGCTGGATTGGTCCTGCTTCTGTGTCTACGCGCCCCTCGGCGGCGCAAATATCCTGTGTCGTCTTCGCTAAGGGGCATGCATCCGCGCTATTCACCACTCCCCGGGTCACGGATATCGGCTGAAAGGCCATAATCGGGTATCATCAGCGCTCAAACAGTGGAGCGAGCGGCGAATGAAAACGGCCATAGTCGTCAATGGCGGCGACGCGCCCGGCATCAATGCGGCTATCGCGGCTTATGCCCGCTTGGCGCAAGAAGGCGGCGACCAGGTCCTGGGCGCGCAGGATGGCTTCGCCGGCTTGCTCGCCGGTGGGCTGACCGAGCTGGATCGGGCGCTGTTGACGCGGCTATCGGGCAAAGGCGGCTCGATTTTGCGCTCCAGCCGCGAACCGGTTTTGAGCGAACCCGAGGCCGGCGACAGACTGCGCTCGGTCATGCGCGCCAACGCTATCGACAACCTGCTGGTCTTCGGCGGCGACGGCAGCTTGAAACATCTGCTGCCGCTACTGAAGCGCTGGGGGACGCCCTGCGTCGCTCTGCCGACCACGATCGACAATGATGTAGCCGGGACGGACTACACCCTGGGTCATGACTCGGCTTGCAATTTCGCGCTGGCGGCGGTCGAGGGCATCCGCGCCACAGCCGGCGCGCTGCCGGGGCGCATCTTCATGCTCGAGACATTGGGCGGCCACACCGGCTATCTGGCGCTGGCCATCGCCTATGCCAGCGGCGCCGACGCGGTCCTGCTGCCGGAGTACGGCTTCGACCTGGACTGGCTGGCGGGGCGCTTGCGCCGGGTCGTGGAGGACGCGGGGTACGCGCTGGTTGTGCTCTGCGAATTTGTGCCGGGCATTGACCAGCTTGTGGAAGAAATCCCGCGGCGCAGCGGCATCCGCGTACGCTATTCGGCGCTGGGGCATGCCCAGCGCGGCGCTGAGGCCTCGCACTACGACCGCAGGGTCGCGCGCGAGATGAGCCGCCTGGCCTGGCGGGCGCTGAAAGACGGCTTGCGGCTGGGCGCGGTGGCGCTGCGCGACGGGCAGCTGAGCTTGCGCCAGGGTGTGATGCCGCTTGAAGACAAGGCGCCGCCCGACTATAGCCGCTACGCGCGCGTCAACGGCTTATGAATACGCATCTGGCCATCGACTTCGGCGGGACGCGCAGCCGCGCCGCGCTCTTCGACAACGACCTGAAGCTGCTGCGGCGGGGGGAGCTGCTGAGCCGCGTCGCCGATGGGCCCGAAATTGTGCTGGGGCGACTGGTCGACTTGGGCCGGTCGCTGCTGGATGGCGAGGCGGTGCCAGCGTCAATCGGCATCGCCGCGCCCGGACCCCTGGATACAGCCGCCGGTGTAATCATCAAGGCCGAGACGCTGCCGGGCTGGGCGAACGCGCCCATCGCGCGGACCTTGAGCGAAGCCTTTGGCGGCGCGCCAGCCTTCGTCGAAAATGACGGCAATCTGGGCGCGCTGGCGGAATTCCGGCTCGGCGCCGGGCGGGGCGCTGATCCCATGCTCTACCTGACCATCAGCACCGGCATCGGCGGCGGCGCTATCATCAATGGCCAGCTATTCACCGGCGCCAATGCGCTGGCGATTGAGCCCGGCCACATGCGCCTGGCATTGCCCGATGGCGGCGTACGCCGGCTGGAAGAGTTGGCGTCGGGCACGGCGCTGGGCGCTCTGGGGCGGCGGCGGCTGCGGGACTGCGCCCAACCGTCCAGCTTAAGAGCGCTCGCATGCGTCGACGGCCAGGCGGTGGGCGAAGCGGCGGCGGCGGGCGATGCGCTGGCTCTGGCGGTGGCGCGTCAGGCGGGCGAATGGCTGGGTTTGGGATTGGTCAACTTGGCGCATCTGTTTAATCCGGCGGCGATTGTGCTGGGCGGCAGCGCCACAAAATTAGGCGACTTGCTGCTGGAACCGGCGCGCGAGGTCATGCGCGAGCAAGTCTTGCATGAGGGCTTCCTGCCCCCGAACTTGCTACGCCCGGCGCATTTCAGCGAAGATATGTGTTTGATCGGGGCGGCGCTGCACAGCCGGGACAGGCTGGCGCGCGACAAAAATCACCACTCAGGAGCTAACTTATGAGCGAAAAAGCGACCCTCACGATTCAACCGGACCAGATCATCGGCGCGGCTCACGACCATCTCTACGGCGCCAATCTGGAGCATATCGGGCAGGGCGTCTACGGCAGCCTCTGGGCTGAGATGCTGCGCGACCGCAAATTCGCCGGCAACGACCGGATGTACACCGCGCCCAGCGAAGGCTTGCACAATGCGCATCCCAGCATCGGCGTCGTCGTGCCCTGGGAGGCGCGGAATCCCGACTATGAAGCCGCGCGTTATGTACACGACAATACCGACTTCTACACCGGGCGGCAGTCGCAGCGCATCAGCATTCGCATCCCCGACGGCCAGCAGCGCGGCATCAAGCAGGGCAGCCTGTATCTGCAATCCGAGCGCGATTATGAACTGCGGCTGGTGCTCAAGGGCGAGGGCCAGGCGCTGTCCGTCCGGCTGGGCGAGGAAGACTGGCGCATTGAGGCTGTCGGCGGCGACTGGAGCACCTGGCGGCATACCTTCCGCGCCGCCGGCGAAGATCCCAAGGGCGAATTGAGCTTGACCATCAGCCAGGGCTCGCTGTGGATCGGTTGCGCCTCGCTGATGCCAACCGACAACGTACAGGGTTTCCGCGCTGACGTCATCGAAGCCCTGCGCGATTGGTCGCCCACGCAGTTGCGCTGGCCCGGCGGTAACTTCGTCTCGGCTTATCACTGGCGGCAGGGCCTTGGCGACCGCGACCTGCGCCCCACTTATCTGGACCCGGCCTGGTGGCAGTGGGAATCGAACGATGTTGGCACGGACGAATTCATCGACCTCTGCCGGCTGATCGGCGCTGAACCAGTGCTGACGGCCAATCTCGGCACGGGCACGGCCGAAGAAGCCGCCGCCTGGGTGGAATACTGCAATGGCGACGCGGCTAGCGAATATGGCGCGCTGCGCGCTGGGCACGGCTATTCCCAGCCGCACGATGTCCGCGTCTGGTTTGTCGGCAACGAGCAGTACGGCAATTGGCAGGTGGGGCATTGCGACCCAGAGACCTACGCGCGGCGCTACCTGGAATTCGCCCGCGCCATGCGCGCCGTCGACGGCGGGCTTTCGCTGATTGGCGTTGGCGCGCCTTCCAATCTCTACGCCCACTGGAACGAGCAAGTGCTGGGTATGGCCGCGGACGAGATGGACCAGTACAGCGTCCACTATTATTCGCTGCGCACCGAAAAGCTTGAGGTCACGCCCGATCGTGAATTAATGTATTTGCCCAAAATTGCCGCCTGGCGCGAGGTCGAGCAGATGCTGGACGCCACCCTGTCCGTCATGGATCGCTACGGCGGCGGCTCGCTGCCCCTGGCTTTCGACGAGTGGAATACTTACGTTGGCGCAAAGGCGCCCGATTACATTGAAGATTACACCTTGGCCGACGCCCTCTACACCGGCGCGTTGATGAACGCCTGCCTGCAGCGGGCTGACCGCATCAAATACAGCGCCATCTATCACCTGACCAATGTCATGGGCAGCTATGTGGCGGCGCCGCTCTATGAATGGGAGATGGTCTTCCTGGGGCGGCGGGGCGGCTGGGCGCCGATCTCGACGGGCGAAGCGCCCGATGCGCCGGCAGTCATCAAGATGCCGGCCACGCTGGTGCTGGAGTTGATGACGCGGCATCGCGGCGCTGATGCTGTGCGCTGCGCGGTGGATTGCGGCAGCTTCACTAGCCCGGCGGCTGGCAATATGCCGGCTTTTGATGACGTGCCGCTCGTAAGCGCCGCCGCCACCTATGACGCTCAGGCGAAGCTGCTGTATGTCTCAGTCGTTAATTGCGCCGTCGATTCGACCATGCGGATTGAGCTGGCGGGCGTCGCTGTCGCCGGGGAAGTCACGCTTCACCTGGTCGCGGGCGAGCACCCGCTGACGACCAATGATTTCGCCGCGCCGCAGCGTGTGGCGATTGAACAGCGCCAAGCGGCCGCGGATGAAATCGAGCTGCCGCCGCATAGTTTCGCTCTGCTGCGTGTGCCGCTGGCTTGAGTTGCCGGTGATTTGCCACCGAGGTTTGAGATTTCGGATCACAAAGGCACGAAGGGCACAAAGACTTTTATTTGCTTAATTTTGCTTGCTGGTATCGTGCTGAATGCCATCTGCATTCAGGTCGAATTCGGTAGGGGCGAGCCTTGGCTCGCCCTTTCGTTTCTTTGTGCCCTTTGTGGTCATAGGCTTGTAGCCGCCGCCGCACAGGGTTAGACTTGACGCATGAAATCCCTCTGGCGCATCTCCCGCTTCATGAAACCTTATGGCTGGTACGTCTTCTTCGGCTTTTGGACGACGGTCTTGCCGGTGGCCATGGAGCTCAGCGTACCGCGTCTGCTGCAATTTATGATCGACGAAGGCATCCGCCCGCGCCTGCTGGACATGATTTTGCTGGGCGCTTTCTGGATGTTCATCGCCGCCATGATCGGCGCGGCCAGCACCCTGGGGCAGGGCTATTGCCGCGCGGTGGTGTCGCAGGGCGTGGCTTTCGACCTGCGACACGCCTTGTTCCGGCACATACAGTCGCTGTCCTTCGCCAATCTGGATCAGATGCAGACTGGCCGCTTGATGACGCGCGTCTCAAGCGATGTCGATGTCGTGCACATGTTCGCCAGCGCGGGTTTGGCGCTGCTGCTGCGCGTACTGCTGATGATCATCGGCAGCATGGTCATGCTGCTGCTGACCGACTGGCAGCTCTCGCTGGTTATGTTCGCCGTGGCGGGTGTATCGGCTGTTTTCATCCGCTTCCTGATGCAGCGCGCCACCAGCCTCTTCACTGTCGTGCAGCAGAAGTTAGGCGAGCTGAATACACTGGTGCAGGAGAATTTAGCCGGCATCCAGGTGGTGAAAGCCTTTGTGCGCGGCCGCTTTGAGATCGAACAATTCTCGGCCAGCAACGACGATTACCGCGAGCGCAATATCGAAGTCGGCGTGCTGATCGCGGTGTCGATGCCGGTATTACAGCTGCTGACCAGCGTGGGAACAGTAGCTGTGCTTTGGTTCGGCGGCGTCTCCGTGATTGGGGATCGACTGACCATAGGCGAGCTGATCGCCTTCAACAACTACTTGATGATCGGCATGAGTCCGCTGCTCTTCCTGGGTCATTTGCTGTTGATGGCGGCGCGCGCCGAGTCTTCCGCCGAGCGTGTGCTGGAAGTGCTGGAGACTCAGCCGATTCTGCAAGTCGCCGCCGATGCGCACAGCGCCGAGCGGATTCGCGGGCGCGTAGTCTTCGAGAATGTGTCCTTCCATTACAGCCGCAACGGCAAGTCCAACGGCGCTGGCGGCGTCAGCGGCGACGATGTGCTGCACAGCATCAGTTTCGCGGCTGAGCCGGGCCAGCAGGTCGCCCTGCTGGGCGCCACCGGGTCCGGCAAGAGCACCCTGGTCAACCTCATCCCGCGCTTCTATGACGTCAGCGGCGGCGCGCTGTCTATCGACGGCGTCAACGTGCGCGATTGGGAACCGGCGGCTTTGCGAGCGCGGATCGGCATGGTGCTGCAGGAGTCGACGCTATTCAGCGGCAGCGTACGCGAGAATATCGCCTACGGCGCGCCGGACGCGACGCTCGAAGCGGTGATTGAGGCGGCGCAGGCCGCGCAAGCTCATGACTTCATCAGCGCCATGCCGCAGGGCTACGACAGCCTGGTCGAGGCGGGCGGCGCCAACCTCTCCGGCGGGCAGAAGCAGCGCATCGCCATCGCGCGCGCTCTGCTGATCCGGCCCGGCATCCTCATATTCGACGACAGCACCAGCGCCGTCGATATGGAAACCGAGTACAAGATTCAAGGCGCGCTGGCCGAGCTGGCCGCTGAGACCACGACCTTCATCATCGCGCAGCGCATCACCAGCGTACTCGGCGCCGACCAGATTCTGGTGCTTGATCACGGGCGCATCGCCGAGCGCGGTACGCATCAGCAATTGCTGGCGAGCGGCCCCATCTACCGCGAAATCTACGAATCGCAACTGGGCGAAGTCGCCCGCGCCAATGGGAGTACGCCGTGACCCGTCAACATGAAATGATTTACCACCGAGTACAAAGAGGATGTTGAGGGCACCGAGGAAAATGAATCAGGATTCGATAGGTATCGAAGAGTCACAGTCTCATACTTACGTCAAAGATGATTTGACGTATCGAATAATTGGGGCGGCAATGTCGGTGCATAGTGAATTAGGTCCTGGCCTGTTTGAGGGAGTTTATGAAAACGCGCTTTGTGTTGAGCTTAACAAGCGCGAGATCGGCTACCAACGCCAGAGACGCTTTCGTATACAGTACGACGGCGAGGATGTCGGTGACATGATCGCCGACCTTGTAGTAGAGGATAAAGTGATAGTGGAACTGAAATCCGTACAAGAGTTATTGCCTGTGCACGAAGCACAAGTAATTGCATATCTTAGGGCAGCCAATATGAAGACCGGCCTCTTGATCAACTTCAACGTCCGTTCGCTCAAATCAGGAATCAGGCGCATCAGTGTTTAAGCTTTTCTCTGTGTCCTCATCTAACTCGGTGTACTCGGTGGTAAATGTGTCGAATGCAACAACAGCCAGGAGCGCGTTATGAGCAACCAGCGCGGTTCAGCGCAGCGCTCGCGCGGCATCGGCGGGCATGGGCGCCCAACCGGCGAGAAAGCCAAAGACCGGCGCGGCGCTCTGCGGCGGCTGGCGGTTTACCTCAAGCCTTATCACGGCCGGCTCGTCTTGGTCGCTGTGCTGGTGGTCGTGGCCACGCTCTTCGGGCTGATCGGCCCGGCGCTGCTGGGGCGGGCTATTGACCAATATGTCGCCCACCACGACCTGGAGGGCTTGCTGCAGATCTCGCTGATTATGCTGGGCGTCTACCTGGCGCAGGGAGTCTTCACGGCGATGCACGGCATCATCATGATACGTATTGGCCAGTATTTCGTGGCTGATATCCGTTCGTCGCTCTTCCGGCATTTTCAGGCGCTGTCGATGGATTATCATGACCGGCATCGCACCGGCGACTTGATGAGCCGCATTTCCAACGACAGCGAGACCATCAATCAGATTCTCTCCAACGGTTTGATCCAATTCACCACCAATATCTTGTCTCTGGGCGGCATCATGGTGGCGATGCTGCTGCTGAACCTGCCGCTGGCGGTTGGTACGCTGATCATCTTGCCCATCATGCTCTGGATCACCTCGCAGATTACGGAGCGGACGCGCAAGTCCTTCCGCGGCATGCAGAAGAATCTGGGCTGGATGAACGCGGTCATGGAAGAGAATATCACCGGCATCCGCGCCGTGCAGGCTTACGCCCAGGAAGATGCGGCGATTGAGCAATTCCAGCAAGCCAGTTGGGCTTATCGCAAGTCGGCTATCCGCGCTGTCTTCATCACCGCGGCGCTGGGACCCATGTTCACCACCATGATGATCCTCACCGTGGCGGCGACCTCGCTGCTGGGCGGCTGGCTGGCGCTGCAGGACATCGTCACCGTGGGCGTGATCGCGGCATTCGTGGTCTATATCATGAACTTCTTCCGGCCCATGCGCGGCATCGCCATGGTCTACAATCAGTTGCAATCGGCTCTGGCCGGCGCCGAGCGCATCTTCGCTGTGCTGGACGCGACGCCGTCCGTCACCGACGCGCCTCATGCTCTGCCGCTGCGGGATATTCGCGGCGCGGTCAGTTTCGAGGCTGTCGGCTTCGCCTATGAGCCGGGCGAGCCGGTGCTGGAAGACATCAGCCTGGAGGTGGCGCCCGGGCAGACGGTGGCGCTGGTGGGGCCGACCGGCGCCGGCAAGACCACCATCATCAGCCTGCTCAGCCGCTTTTACGATGTCAGCGCGGGCAGTATCCGCATCGACGGGGTGGACATCCGCAGCGTCATGCAAGATTCCATCCGCGAGCAGCTGGGCATCGTCTTGCAAGACACCTTCCTGTTCAGCGGCGCCGTCATGGAGAATATCCGTTACGGGCGCTTGGACGCGAGCGATGAAGAAGTGATTGAAGCGGCGAAACTGGCCAACGCCGACGATTTTATCCATCTCTTGCCGCGCGGCTACCAAACGCAAGTCTCGGAAAAAGGGCATAACTTCAGCCAGGGCCAACGCCAACTGCTGGCGATCGCGCGCGCTATCCTGGCTGACCCGCGCATTCTAATCCTGGATGAAGCGACCAGCAGCGTCGACACCCGCACCGAGATCCATATCCAGGAGGCGCTGCTGCGGCTGCTGGAAGGGCGAACCGCTTTCGTCATCGCCCACCGGCTCAGCACCATCCGCAACGCCGACCAAGTGCTGGTGATTAACGATCATCGCATCATTGAGCGCGGCAGCCACGACCAATTGCTGGCGCAGGGCGGCTTTTATCATAAGCTGTATTTGAGCCAGTATCATCGGCTGGCGGAGTTAGCGGCGGTCTAGCGCGAGGAAGCTCATGATTATTGATGTGCATACGCATACGCCGCAGTATCGCGCTCCCGTCCCGCCCGAGCGGCGCGTCAGCAATACTGCCTGGCGCCCCGACCGCGCGGTGGAATCGGTGTATAGCTGGGACGAGTACCTGCAGGCGCAAAGGCCCGCTGATATCAGCATCGTCTTCGGTGTGGCCTGGCATCCGGGCGACGCGACCGGCGGCGTCGACGACAGGGCTGACGGCTCCGATATGCCGGGCAATGTCAACGACAAGACGGCCGCCTTCGTCAAAGCCTGTCCCGAGCGGCTGATCGGCTTTATGTCGCTGCACCCGCACGATGCGCGCGCGCTCGATGAACTGGAGCGCTGCCGCGGCGACCTGGGCCTGCGCGGTATTAAGCTGGGCGCCAATTATCAGATATTCCATCCGCTGGAAGCGCGCGCGCTGGCGATTTACGAGCGGGCGCAGCGCTACGGTCTGCCCCTGCTCTTTCACCAGGGCACATCGCCGGTGCGCATGGCGCCGATTCGCTTCGCTCATCCGCTGCTGATGGACGAAGTCGCCATGCGTTACCCCGATCTCAAGATCATCATGGCGCACATGGGGCACCCCTGGACGGTCGATACCGCCGTGGTCGTGCGCAAGCACCCCAATGTCTACGCCGATATCTCCGGCTTGTTCTATCGCCGTTTCGGCTACTACGAAGCCATGATTAAAGCGGCTGAGTGGAATGTGCTCGACAAGCTGCTCTTCGGCTCGGATTATCCCGTGACCACGGCCGCGGAGACTTTCGAGGCGCTGAGCAAGGTCAACGACATTGTAGCCGGCACACAATTGCCGCGCGTACCGGCAGACAAGCTGGAAGCCATCATCTATCGCGATTCTCTCAAACTCCTGGAGCTAAACTGACATGAGCAACGCCTCGCTGTTCCAACGCGCCACCGCGGTCACGCCCGGCGGCGTCAACTCGGGTACACGCGGGCTGCCCGAGCCCATCGTCTGGAAAGATGCCGAGGGCGCCTATATGGTTGATGCCGAGGGCAAGCGCTATCTGGATTATCATGCCGCCTTCGGGCCCATCGTGCTGGGGCACAACCATCCGGCAGTGAACGCGGCTGTGGCGCAGGCGATGACGCAGGTCGATCTCACCGGGGCCGGCACCACCGAGCTGGAAATCCGGCTGGCGGAGAAAGTCGTCGAGCATCTGCCCTCGGCGGAAATGGCGCTGATCTTCGGCGCGGGCAGCGAGGCGACCTATATGGCGCAGCGGCTGGCGCGGGCGGTTACCGGGCGGGTTAAGCTGGTGAAATTCCAGGGTTGCTTTCATGGCTGGCACGACTACTTGCTGATGAATGTCATCAGCCCGCCGGAAAAAATCGGACAGAAGGATCCGGCCTCGGCTGGTATGCTGCCCGAAGCCATCGACAATACCCTGGTGCTGCCTTTTAACGACAGCGACGCGCTGGAGCAATTGGTCACGACGCGGGGCCATGAAATCGCCGCCATCATTCTCGAGCCCATCCCCCACAATATCGGCTGCGTGCTGCCAAAAGACGAATTCGTCCAGGCGCTGCGGCGCGTATGCGACGAGCGCGGCATCGTGCTGATCTTCGACGAGGTCATCACCGGCTTCCGGCACGGGCTGGGCGGCTATCAAGAGACCTTGGGCGTGACGCCCGACCTGACGACCATGGCCAAAGCTATCGCCAACGGCTATCCCTGCGCTGTGCTGGCCGGGCGCCGAGACCTGATGATGCGCTTCAGCAGCGCCGGCGGCGATGTCATGGTGGCGGGCACCTACAACGGGCATCCGGTGGCGACAGCGGCGGCGCTGGCCACCATCGCCGAGCTGGAAGACGGGACGGTTCACAAGCGTATTTTCCGCTTGGGGGAGAAGGCGCGGCGCGGCTTGCAAGAGATCGCCGACCGCCTTGATATCAGTATGACGGTCGCCGGCTACGGCTCGGTCTTTGTGCCCTATTTCATGACTGGCGCCATCAACCGCTATGCCGATCTGCTGCAGAACAACACCGAAGCCGATACCTTCTTCCGCAGCGAGATGACCAGGCGCGGCGTCTTCATGCTGCCCATGGCCATGAAGCGCAATCATGTCTCGGCGGCGCATACGGACGCCGATATCGATCGGACGCTGAATGTCGCCGAAGATGTGCTGAGGGAGATGATCGCGCGGCAGGGCTTGCGTTAGACGCGAGGGCGCTGTTCTAGCCGGCGGCGCAGGGTCGCAGCAAATTGAGTCCGTCGCGATTCAGTTCCAGGCCCCAGCCCGGGCGGTCCGGCAGCATCAAGTAGCCGTCTTTTGGAAGCGGCTCTTGCACGAAGACATCGCCGAATATCGGCGCGATCTTATCAGCCTCGGGGCTCATCATCAGAAATTCGGCCATGGGGCAGTTCGTGAAGGCGTATTGCAGGTGGTAGGCGAAGACGCCTGAGCCGTGTGGAATGACCGGGATATCGTAGGCTGAGGCCATGGCTACAATGCGCCGCGCTTCGGTCAGGCCGCCTACCCAAGTCAAATCCGGCTGCAAGATGTCGAAGCATTTGCGGGCGATCAGCTCGCGGTGGCCGTAGCGCGTGTATTCATGCTCGCCGCCGGTGAACAGGCAAGATGAAACCGCCGCCTTTAACTCGGCGCAGCCGGCGTAATCATCGGGCGGCAGGCACTCCTCCAGCCAGTAGACATCATAGGGCGCCAGGGCGCGCGCCAATTCAATGGCGTAGGGCAGGGTCAGCGCCATGTAGCAATCGAACATGAGGCGGAAATCGGGACCCACCTGCTCGCGCGATTGGCGCATCAGCTCGACATTCTTGCGCAAGCCGTCGACGCCGTCGGCGGGTCCATACATCAGCGGCAGCTTGGCGCCGTGAAAGCCCATTCGCTGCGCCAGGTCGGGCCGGATGGTGGTGGCGTAGACGGGCAGCTTGTCCTTGGTTTTTCCGCCCAGCATGGCGTAGACGGGTTCGCCGCGCAGCTTGCCCAAAACGTCCCAGAGCGCCAGGTCCACCGCGCTGATGGCGTGGATCGCCAGCCCCTTGCGGCCGTAGGGCAGCGTGGCGCGCCACATCTGATCCCAGATGAGCTCGAGGTTGTAGGGCGATTGGCCGATCAGAAAGCGCTTTAGGTGCCGCTCGATGATAAAGCAAGCCGGCTCGCCGCCGGTGCTGATGCCGACGCCGGTCTGGCCATTGTCCAATTCAACTTCGACGATGACGCTGCCCAGCGCGTTGATGCCCCAGCTGACGCGGGACGATTTGTAGTCGGCGTAGACCGACATGGGGTTGGCGATGGGCGTGTCGATGATCCAATGCCCGCGGTCTTGGTCGTGGTAATCGGCGCCGGCGGCGTCGATGATATAGGCGCGGACGTCAGCGATGGTGGCCTTTTGCATCATGGAACCTGTCTATCTGGATTGGGCGGGCGAGCCAAGGCTCGCGCCTACAGGGGTAATCGCAAGCAAGTGGCGCAGATATTGTCCTGAGGTATTCTCCCTTTTGCCACAGAGTATAAAGAGTGTTCTTGAGTACGCAGAGGGTTGCATTATCTTATGCTCGCGCAAGTTGCGCAGCCGGCCAGGAAATGGACATGGTCGCCGCCAAACAGCGCTTAAATTGCTTTACTCTGTGTCCTCTCTTTTTACTCGGTGTACTCTGTGGCAATCTTTTGCATGGCTTACTCGCATTTGCTAGTTCGCCCGCGCTGTCGGTACTTTGCGAGAGAGCCAAGGCTTGCCCCTACAAGTTTGCCTTAAAATTGCGGGCGACTCACCGAGTCTCCCCTACAAATCCCTTTGGCGGCCCCTTGCAACTCTCAAAAGCTGCTGAAGCGCTGATGCCGGCGTCCAAAGGGGTCGCGCAGGGCGCGGCCGGGTGTAGCGCCGGTGGGCTGCCCGGCCTCGAGAACCTGTAGGCCGTTGACGATGACATGGCTGACGCCCTCGGCCGGGCTGCGCGGCTGCTCGTAAGTCGCGGTAGCGCGCAGCGTATCCGGGTCGAAGAGAGTCAGATCGGCTTTGCAGCCGGGGCGGATGAGGCCGCGGTCCAGGCTGCCGATGCGCCGCGCCGGCGCCGAGGTGAGCTTGCGGATGCCTTCCTCCCAGCTGAGCAGCCCCAGGTCGCGCACATAATGCGACAGAAAACGGGCGTGCGAGCCCCAGCCACGCGGGTGCGGCTGCCCGCCGACCAGGATGCCGTCGCTGCCCAGGACATGCGCCGGATGCTGCATGATGGCTTGCACGTGCTCCTCAATGCCGAAAAAAGCCAGCCCCGAAACGCCCAGCCGTGTCTCCAGCAGCAAATCAGCGAAGAAGTCGAAGGCGGGCTTGCCGGCGCGGGCGGCGGCGGCGGGCAGGCTCATGCCGATGACGGTCGGGTCGTGATCGCCCAGGATGCCGCCGATAGTGATCATTTCCCAGCCCAGCGGCACACCCTGCATGCCGTCGGAGCCCAGCACTTCCAGCTCGTGCTGGATTCTGGCGCGGCTTGCCGGCGCCCGCAGCCGCGCCAGCGTGGCGCCTACGCCGCCCTCGTGCGTCCAACTGGGCAGGAAGGCGTGCAAGTAGGTCTGCCCGGCCAGATAGGGATAGGCGTCCATCGTCACCTCGACGCCCTCGGCGCGCGCCCGGTCAATCATGCTGATGAGCTCGCCCACGCGGCCCTGGTTGATTTCGAAGCTGAGATGGCAGTGGGTCAGATGCACCGGTACGTCCGCGCGGCGTCCGATTTCGATTGAGTCATGGTAGCCGGTCAGCGCCTCGCTGCCATAATTGCGATGATGCGGGCAATAGAAGCCCTGATAAGGCCGGATGACCTGGCAGAGCTCGACCAGTTCATCATCCCCCGCATACATGCAGGGCGCGTAGGTCAAGCCGGTGGACAGGCCGATGGCGCCCTCGCGCATGCACTGGTCGATGATGGCTTTCATACGCGCCATCTCATCAGCGCTGGGCTCGCGGTTGTCCATGCCCATGACAGCCATGCGCACCGTGCCCTGCGAGGCGAAGCTGGCCACATTCACGCTTGAGCCGCCGTCGAAATGATCGAGGTATTCGGTCAGCGTGGTCCAGTCGCGGTCGAAATCCGGCAGACCGTTCCAGGCAGCCAACTGCTCTTGCAGAATTTCGCGCGTTTCCGGCGTGACCGGCGCCAGCCCCAGGCCGTCGTGGCCGATGACATCGGTAGTAACGCCTTGATAAAGTTTGCACTCATGCGTTGGATTAACCAGCGGCTGCAAGTCGGAATGGGTGTGCATATCGATAAAGCCGGGGCTGAGTATGCGCCCGTCGGCTTGAATGCTGTGCCGCGCGGCCGCGCCGGAGAGACGGCCGACGGCGCTTATCTGATCGCCGTCCACGGCGACATCAGCCCAAAACCAGGGCGAGCCGCTGCCGTCGATGACGCGAGCGCCGAGGATCAACAAGTCGTGCATCAATTCGCTCCCGTGATTTCAGCGTCGCGATAGGCGTCCAGCGCGACCTTCATTAATTCGCGCGCCACCGCGCCGTCGGTCTGTGGGCGCGCGCCGCTATCCAGACAGTCGAAGAAATGCCGCGCCTCTTCGGTTAAGTCCAGCCCTTCGTCGCTCTCCAAAACCACACGCTCGTCTTGGCCCGCTTCGCCGATGGTGATCTTCGACTTAAATTGACAGTTGGCGCCTTCTACCGCCAAGCTGCCCAGCGGCTGGATCTCCAGCGTGATCACCGCTCGCTGGCAATAGGCGCGCATGGTGTACCAGCGATGCGGCTTGGGCGAGAACCAGGTGTGGCGCGTGGCGCCGACCACGCCGCTCTTAAACTTGATGACCGAGAGGGCGGTGTCTTCGCCTTCCATCGGCAAGCCGGCCCGCGCGCCAACCATGGACACCGTCCGTACCTCGCCGGCGATCCAGAGCATGACATCAATCAGATGCGGCGAAGCCGAAAAATAGACGCCGCCGCCCAGCGTGGCTTTCTTGACGAACCAGCCGCCGGTGATGTATTCGCGATTGTCCTCGTCCATAAAGCCGTCGAGCATGAAGAGCTTGCCGTAGTCGCCGCTTTCGATGATGGCTTTGAAGGCTTGGGTGCTTTTGCGATAGCGATGCGGCAGGGCGACCATCAGCGTTTTGGCTTGCGCCTGCGCCTCGGCGATCATGTCGTCGGCTTCGTCGAGCGTGAGCGCGAAGGGTTTCTCCAGCAGCACATGACAGCCGGCTCGCAGCGCCTCCAGCGTGACAGGATGATGCAAGTGATGCGGCACGAGAATCGCCACAGCATCGACGCGGGCGAGACCGTCGCGATAATCGGCCAGGGCCTCAACTTCGGCGTCGGCCAGCATGGCGGCGATGGCTTCGGCCCGCGCTTGATCGGGGTCGGCAGCCCAGAGCACCTCAACCCGGTCGCGCAGCCGGTTGAGGGCTTGCGCGTGAAAGGGCGCGATCCAGCCGCAACCGATGATGCCCATTTTGTATTTCTTCATATGCCCGCCTTTATTGTGATTTGCCGCGCGCCGCCACCGCCCACTCATCAATGACGCGCTCCCCCTGCGTGATAAACATGCTGTCGAAGAGGTTGACGACCGGGCAGATATGATTGGGGATGATTTCAACACGCTCGCCGATTGACGCCGGGTCGGCGGCGGCTATGGTTGTGGCGCCGTGCTCTTCGCTCAAGCTGCTGACTTCCCAATCGGGATGGTCGACGACATAACCGTGCCCGGCCACCGGCGGGGACACCCCGGCGCGGTCGCTGGTCAGCGCTTTTGTGCCGGCATCGAGAATGACGCGCTCGGCGGTCGGGCGGGTCGCTACTGTGGACAGCACTCGCGCGGCGCAGCGCTCCGGCGGCACGACCTGGTGCAGCATTTCGCTGCGGTCGTAAAAGACGTAGATGCCCGGGCGCGTCTCGGTAACGCCGGCGACCGTGGCTGTGATCTTGGCGGTGGCGGTCAAGCCGACTGAAATAATCGGTACTTCCAGCCCCGATCGGCGGATCAGCTCGGCCGTTTCCGCCATCATCTGCCCGGCCGATAGCCCGGTAGCGCGGACTTGATCGGGCGCGCCAGCCAGTTGGGCGTGCCCCTCGTGCGTCAGCAAGCCGGCAAAACTCAGTCCCGGCAAGCGCGCGACTTGTTGCGCCAGCTCGCGGACGGGCGCGCCGGGTTGAACGCCACAGCGGGTCAGCCCGGTGTCTACCTCGACCATGACCGGCAATTCCAGCCCGGCCGCGCTCATTGACCGCGAGAGCCCGGCGGCGATGTCCGGATGGTCGACCACTGTGGTGATATTGGCGCGCCGGCAAAGGTCAATCAGGCGGCGATGCTTCGTCTCGCCCACCAGCGGATAAGCCACCAGAATCTCTTGACAGCCGGCGTCAATGAAGACTTCGGCTTCGCTGAGCTTGGCTACGGTCAAGCCGATCGCGCCCGCTTCCAGCTGCAGCCTGGCGATCTGCGGCGTCTTGTGCGTCTTGGCGTGCGGCCGCAGCTGAATGCCCTGGGACGCGGCGAATGCCGCCATGTCCGCGATATTATGTTTGAGCTTGTCGATATCGACTATCAGCGCCGGCGTATCCAGCTCGCTTTTATAGGTCGCCATCAAAAGGCCAGGACCCGCTGCGGGTTGGTCACGAACATGGTCTCGATTTGGCTGTCGGTGACGCCATGCGCCCGCTGCAGCTTGGGCACGAATTTGCTGTATACGTAGGTGTAATCGTCCCAGACATCATCGCCGGAGGCCGCTTCGTAGCCGTGCGCGAATACGGCCGCGTCGTGGCTGAGCATGATCTGGTCGACATAGCCCTTCTTGATGGCGTTGCCGACGACTTCCAGCCAATGGTCGTCTTCAAAAAACGCGCCCACCATGCCGATGCGATCCATGCTGACGTTGGCGCCGCGTCTCAGCACTGCTTCGGAGCCGGCAATCGGGTCGGGCTGGCAGCCGATATGGCTGATGATGACCTCCTCGGGCATGACGCCTTCCGACTCGAAGATATCCAGCTGCTCCGGACCCAGGCCGTCGGTGGTATGGGTGATGATGGGGCAGCCGGTGGCTTTGTGGGCGCGGGAAGAGGCGCGCAGCACTTCCTCTTCTTTGGCTGAGATCTGGCCTTCGCCGGTAGCGCATTTTATCAAGCCGGCTTTAAGCATGGTGTCACCCATGCCTTCGTTGATCTCGCGCGCGAACAGCGCCGCCATCTGGTCAATGTCCATCAGTTGGGCGTAAATGTGCATCGGCGTCCAGGCTTCGTGGAAGAAGCCGGTCGAGCAAATCAGCTTGACCTGGCTGCGGCGAGCCACATCGAAATAGAGATCGAGGTAGCGCCCTGTGCCGATGGGTGTGCACTCGGTCATGGCGCCGATGCCGGATTCGTAGAGCGCGTCCATCTTGGCGACCATGCGCTCAACCATCTCTTCGCGGTCGAAGTCCTGCACTTTGGGCCTGCCCAGCAAATCGCCCCAATCCACGCACAGGTGCTCGTGAATCAGTGTGCGCCCCAACGTTTGCGGCGGCACATCGCCCGTGATCGTCCGTACTTTTTTTGCCATTGCGCGTTCCTCCGATTTAATCGATCAATGTAACTGGCGCGCCCGTCCGCGCCGATTCGTAGGCGGCTTGCACACAAGCCAGGCTGCGCCGGCCGTCTTCGCCGGTTACGCAGGGGGCGCGGTCTTCCAGAATGGCGCTGACGAATTCGCCGATTTCTTTCTGGAACATATCATCGCGCTGGCGGCGCTGCGCCCAGCTGTGGCGCGCGTTGGAGAACTCGAGCGCCTTCCAGGTGTCGATGCGGATGGCGCCGTCGCTGCCATGAATATCCAGGTCGCATTTGAAGGGAAGGCTCGCGTCAGTCACCCAATTGTGCACGGTTGCGCCCATGGCGCCGTTGGCGAAGCGCAGCGCCGCGACGGCGCTGTCTTCGACTGTTTTGCGGGGGTCGTAGGTATCCGCGTAGGCGAAGACCTCGACGATTTCCGAGCCCATCAGCCAGCGCAGCCGGTCGAAGCTGTGGGCGCCGTTGACGTGCAGGACGCCGCCGCCGGCTTGCGGCTTTTGCCAGAACCAGTTGGGGATGACGCCGCCGGTGGTCATGACATCAATAGCCAGGGTCAGGCGTCCCAATTCGCCGGCTTCAATCAGGCGCTTGGCTGTCTGCAGCTCGGAGTGGAAGCGATGGGTGAAGCCCATCATCAGCTTGACGCCGGCCTGCCGCTGCGCCGCCAGCATGCGATCGGCCTCGGCCAGCGAATTGGCCATCGGTTTTTCCAGCAGAATATGCTTGCCCGCTTTGGCGGCGGCTACCGTGGCTTCTTCATGCAGGTGATGAGGCAGGGCGATGTAGAGCGCGTCGATCGAGTCGTCTTGCAGCACGGCTCGGTAATCGGTCGTCCAGTCGCTAGTCAGTGGCTCAGCCAGGGCGCGGGCCGCGTCCGCGACAATATCGCAGATGACAGCCACCTCCAGTTCAGCGACAGCGGGCGCCGCTTCCATGAAGGACTTGGCGATGATTCCGGCGCCGAGGATGCCCAGTCGTATCTTTGCCATGCTTAGCCTTTTACCGCGCCTTCACTCAAACCACGCACCAGATAACGCTGAAAAACGAAGGCGACGGTGACCGGCGGCAAAACGCCGACGATGGTCGCCGCCGCCAAGCCATTCCAGTTGACTGTCGCCAGATTGCGATAGGACATCAGCAGCGGCGGATACGTCAGTGAATTGGTCAGCGTCAAGGCGAAGAAAAACTCGCTCCAGGCTTCCATGAAAGACATGACGCCAACCGCGATAAGCCCCGGTACCGCCAAGGGCGCCACGACCATCCAGAATGCTTGCCAGCGCGTGGCCCCGTCAATCAGCGCCATTTCTTCAATATCACGCGCCAAAGTGTCGAAGTATTCGCGCAATATCCAGATCGTGAGCGGCAGGATAAAAATGGTATACGTGAATATCAAAGCCCAAAGCGTGTTGATCAAACCCGCTTTGCGCAAAATGATGAAGAGCGGCACGATCAGGCTTAGGGCTGGCAGAACCCGCGTCATCAAGACGCCCAGATAGGCAAATCGAGAGAGGCGAAAGTCAAAGCGCGAAAAGCCGTAAGCCGCCATCCCGCCGATGAGCAGATTCAGCAGTACAACTGTGAACGAGACGATGGTGCTGTTGAGCAGAGCCGGCATCATGCGGGAGAAGGAGTTCACGCCGCCGGACGAACCGCGCTGGCGCGCGTCGCCAAATACAACATCGGCGTAGTTATCAAGCGTCGGCTGTTGGGGAATCCAGTGCGGGGGTCTGGCGCCGAGCTCGGGGGACTTCATGAAGCTGGTGATCATCATATAATAAACCGGGAATCCGACCCAGAATAACAAGCAAAAGAAGGCCAAGTATGTCATCAGCTTGCGGATGATCCCCCGGCCCGGGGTCCCAAGCTCCGCGGGCATCGCGCCTAGCCCTTCACGGCGCCTTCGCTGAGGCCGCGCACCAGATAGCGTTGGAAGACGAAAGCCACGATCACCGGTGGCAAGACGCCCAGGGTGGTCGCCGCCGCCAGCGCGTTCCAGTTGACTTGGTGCAGGTTGCGAAATGACATCAGCAGGGGTGGATAAGTCAAAGAGTTGGTCAGGGTCAGCGCGAAGAAAAATTCGCTCCAGGCTTCCATGAAAGCCATCACGCCCACGGCGATCATGCCGGGCACAGCCAGCGGCGCGACCACCATGCGGAAGGCTTGCCAGCGCGTGGCGCCGTCAATCAGCGCCATCTCTTCGATATCGCGGGCCAGCGTGTCGAAATATTCGCGCAATATCCAGATGGTCAGGGGCAGGATGAAGATCGTATAGGTGATGATTAAAGCCCAGAGCGTATTGATGAGGTTGATGCGGCGCAGGATGATGAAGAGCGGCACAATCAGGCTCAAGGCGGGCAGCACACGGGTCATCAGCACGCCGACATAGGCGACGCGGCCCAGGCGGAAATCGAAGCGCGAGAAGGCGTAAGCCGCCATGCCGCCGATGATGAGATTAAGCACGACCACCGCGAATGAGACAAAGGTGCTGTTGAGCAGGGCGGGCATCATGCGGGAGAACTCGGTGGTGGTGCCATAGTCGCCGCGTTGCCCAGTCTCGCCGATGATGACTTCGCGATAGTTCTGTATGGTGGGTTGCTGGGGGATCCAGTTGGGTGGTTTGGCGGCCAGCTCGGGCGGATCCATGACGCTGGTGATGAGCATGTAATAGACCGGGAAACCGACCCAGAAGATCAGGCAGAAGAAAGCCAGATAGATGGCGATTTTACGCAGCGCCCAGCGCCAGAATTTGCTCGTCGAGAAGCTCATCACAGCGCCTTATGCGTAAGCCGCCTGGGAGCGGTAGGTCAGGCGGACAAAAAACAAGCCGACGCCCAGGGTAATCAGGCCCAGCACATTGGAAACCGCCGCGCCCATGCCCAGGTCGAAATTGATGAAAGTTTCGCGATAGAGCAGCACGGACAGGAGCATGGTGGCGTCGCCGGGCCCGCCCTGGGTCATGATCCAGACGGCGTCGAATTGCAGGAAGCCCAGGACGATGTTGTAGAGCAGCACGATGGTCAAGGTGGGGCGGATCCAGGCAAAGGTGATGAAGCGGAAGCGCGCCCTCAAGCCGGCGCCATCGACTTTGGCGGCGTCGTAGAGGTCTTCGGGGATCGTTTGCAGCGCCGCCAGCAGCAGGATGGCGCTGAAAGAGGTCTGACGCCAGGCGGAGGCCAGGGCGGTGAAGATCAGCGCCCAATCCTCGTCAGCCATGAAGGGGATGTATTTGTCAATCAAGCCCAGGCTGTAGAGCAGGCCGTTGATGGCGCCAAACTGGGCATTGACCAGCCAGTTCCAGAGCAGGCCGATGACGATCCAGGGCAGCGCCCAGGGCAGGATCAGCAGGGTGCGGCCGATACCGCGGCCGATGAAATCTTCCACCAGCAGCAAGGCAAAAAACAAACCCATGAGCGTGGGCACGATGACGACGATGGCGGCGAACTTGAGGTTAATTTCGATGGCTTTCCAAAACAGCCGGCTGGTGAACAATTCCTGGTAATTCTCCAAGCCGATGAAGGTGGTGCGGTTGAAGATCAGATCGACGTTGGAGAAGCTGTAATAGATGGTCGTCAACAGGGGGCTGATAATGACAATAAGTATGGTGATGAGGGCGGGCGCCAGCAGGGCGTAGGGGATCCATTTGCGATCCCAGTGTTTGCGCCGCTGCGCCGTCTCCCTATCGATGCGCGCGCTTGCCACGGTATCTCCCCGGAATTAAGTCTGCTTGTATTTTAGCAGCGCTGCGTACAGGCCGGGCTTTAGCATCCCGACCTGTACATGAGAGGCGCCAAACTGCGGATAGGCGCTGCGGCTTAGGAATATTGGTCCCGCAGTTCCAGGACCTTGTCCGCCAGGCTGGTAACGGTTTCGGCCGGCGCCAGGTTGCCCTGCAGCATGCGCTGGATTTCGTCGCCGACATGGGTCTGGAATTCGCTGTACCAAGGCTGATTGCGAGCTTGCACGACATCGGAGTTGTTCTCGAACATACCTTTGATTTGCTCGAAGTCGTAGAAGTCGCCGTAGTTGGCTTGGACCTCGGGATCGTCGAAGAAATCGGGATAAGGCGCGCCGAGCGCGGCGGCGGCCGCCCAGGATTTGTGCACGGAACGTTCGCCGGCGGCATCCTTCCAGGTATAGAATTTGACCAGGTCCCAGGAGCGGTCGACATTGGGGCCGTCGGACATCTGCACGACTTCGCCCATCTGGAAGGTCATGCCATCGGAGCCGGGCATGCGATCGGCGATGCGCAGGTGCTCGACTTCGGGTCCGCCGCCGGCGTTCATCAGCTTCAGGAAATAGTGATGCAGGACGTAGAAGGCGGCGTCGCCATTCTGCATTGCCGTCATCTGTTCGCCGGGCTGGTCGGTCAGCATCGTGGGCGAGGTCATGCCATCCTGGAACATCGCCTGCCACCATTCGAAGACATCGGCCGTCTTGGCATCGTCGGCGAAGGCGGGTTCCCCATTGGGCGCGAAGGGAGTGATGCCTTCGGAGAGCAGATAGACCTGGAGATATTCTTCACAGAATTCCTTGACCCAATAAGCCAGGTAGGGCGTATCGACGCCGTCAGCTTTGAGCTGGGCGCATTGATCATAGAGATCCTGCTTGGTCTGGGGAGGGGCGTCGAAGCCGGAAGCGCTGAGCATGCGCTCGTTGTAGTGCAGGGCATGCACGGCGCTGAAGTAGGGCATGCTGATTAGCTGGCCCTCGGGCGTGGTATAGGAGGGCACGGAGCTGGCGAACATTTCGCCCATGGCTTCTTCGGCGCCGGGCAGGTCGTCCATACGGCGCGCCCAGCCGGCGTTGTAGAAGCGGGTGGAATTGTATTTGAAGTTGTAATAGACATCCATGTGTACGCCGCCGAGTATCTTGGTCTGGATGCCGGTGGAGTAACCGACGTTGGGGATAATATGCAACTCGACCGGCGTGCCCGATTGCGCCGTGTAATTGTCCAGGTGCTGGCGAATGGTATCGGGCTGGAAATCCCAGCCATAGAATTGCAGCGGGCCGCCCTGCGCCAGCAAGCTGCCGCTCGAGGCGCCCCCCAGCGCCAGGGACGCCAGCCCGGCGCCGGTCCCCTTCAGAAACTGCCGTCTTGAAAGTTGTCTTTTGCTCATGCCAATCTTCTCCTCTTCTCAAAATAACCGCTGATAAAACAACCATTGCCAACCAGCGCGCCCACTGTAGGGAGGCGCTGCCTTCGATCGCGCGCAGATGGTGGGAATGGGGAATTGGCGACAGCAGCGGCATCAATTTGCGCGATGCGAAAGTTGAGCGGGAGTATATCACGCGGCAAATGTCCAGGCAAAAATGGCGTAACTAAGCAGTGGTAACTCCGCTGACTTGAGAACTCCGCAGACCTAGCAACATATCAGTAAGCGCGAGTAAGTAATGAGAATATAGGCACACCATCACAAAATAACGAATTTTCGTGTTTGTGCGGGCGAGCCTTGGCTCGCCCCTACAACTTTCGACTATATTTTGAACCCGGCAGGGGTCAGCCTTGGCTGACCCGATACTGTGAAATTTGCATGACTTGCTTTGTTCCACTTCTGTGTCTTTGTGATGAATGAAATTTGACCTACCAGGCCAATACCCGCCGCGGATTCTCTATCGTGATGACATCCAGAGTCTCGTCTTCAATGCCTTGGGCGCGCAGCAGGTCAAAGAAGGTCGTGAATACGTGCCCGTAACCCAGGCCGCCGAAGGCGCGGAGGTCACTGCGAAAACAGCGGTCGCTCGAAAGCAGCAGTTGGTCTTTCCAGCCCAGCCGCAGCAGCGCGACGAAGGCCTCGGCCCGCCGCGAATCGGGGTTCATGTGATTGCGGCCCACGGTGTCGAATTGTACGTAAGCCCCGGCTTCCAGGATAGCAAGATGGTAGGCCTGCGCGAGGTAAGTATCGCAGTGGCCGATGATGACCCGGCTCATATCCACGCCCTCGTCTTGCAAGATATCGAGCTGCGCCAGCCCGACCGGATACATGGAGGCGTGGGTGGTGAGCGGCGCGCCGGTGGCTTTCTGCGCGCGGGCGGCGGCGCGCAGCACCCGTTCCTCCTGCGCGGTGGCGTAGTCTAAATCAACGCCGATCTCGCCGATGATGCCGGCGCGGATGCCGCTGCCCGCGACGCCTTCTGTGAGTTCCGCGATGATGATGTCCGCCAGTTGGTCCGTCGGCAGCTTGTCGATCTCGGGCGGATAGTAAGGCTGGCGATACCAGCCGCTGCCCATAATGATGTGCAGCCCGGTCTCCTCGGCGACGCGCCGCAGAGCCGCCGGGTCACGTCCCAGATCAGACGTGGTCACATCGACCAGCGCGCTGCCGCCGGCTTGACGCAATAACTCCAGCTCGGCGGCCGCCAGCGCCTCGTCGTTCAGCAGCTCATTCAGCCGCCCGGTCACGCGGTACATATCGCAGAAGATATGCTCGTGCATGAGCGCCCGCCCCAGCGTGGCGGGTTCAATCGCGCCCAGGACGGTATGAATTTTCGCGCCGGCCATCGGCGAATCAGTCGTCCGCCAGGCTGAATCTGATGATTTCCGCGCCTTCCATCAGTACGCGCCGGCAGCAAGTCGCCAATTCATCCAGGTCGACATCGATTTGGGCGAAGACGTTGACCGGCTGCTTCATGTCGACCGTTAGCCCGCGCGAGATGAAGATGCCGTAGGCGATGTAGATCTCATCCGGCACCAGGACCGGCTCGTCAGCGACCAGGAAGGACAGCGCGCCGGGCGGAATGCCGGCCACGCGCTGGTTCTCGCGCTCGACGGTCAGGTCGGGCGGCAGGCAGACCAGCGCCTGCCCGGAGACGATGCTGTGATAAAACTGGTATTCAAAGGGCAGCCGCGCCTTAATCACAGCGCAGGTCTTGGGGGCTTCGTCTTCCAGCAGGCGCGCCCGGAAAACGCCGCCACCGGAAAATTCAATCTTGATGCTGGACATAGTCGCAGGACTCCTTCAACTGTTCATTGAGCCAAACAGGGTAATCAGACCGGCGCTCGCTCAGAAAATGCGGTGCTTCATCCAGTCGGCGCTGTTAAAGAAGCTGGCGACCGCGCTGCCCGGCGGCACGAGTTCATCACAAGCCGCCGCCAACTCAGCGCTGAGCGTCATCTCCAGCACCGGCAGAGCCTGCTCCAGTTGTTCCAGCGTGCGCGGACCCACCAAGGGCGCGGTGATGTCCGGCTGATCTTTCACCCAGAGCGTCGCCAACTGCGCCGCGGACAGGCCATGCTGGGCCGCCAGGCTCAGGACTTTATTGCCAACGTCGATGCCCATGGGCGTGATGCGTTCGGAATAGATGCCGCCGCGCAGCGCCCCGCGCGAATCAGCCGGCAGGTCCGTGGCGCTGGCGTAACGCCCGGCCAGCACCCCCTGCGCCAGCGGCGACCAGGTGATCAGCCCCAGCCCCTGCGCCCGGCACATCGGCACGAGTTCATTTTCGATGCGCCGGTCCAACAGGTTGTAGGGCGGCTGCTCGCTGATGAAGCGGACGTAGCCTTTCAGCTCGCTGACCATGATGCCTTCCATGACCTTCCAGGCCGGATGGGTCGAGCTGCCGATGTAGCGCACCTTGCCTTGCCGCACCAGGTCGGTCAGCGCGCTGAGGGTTTCGTCAACCGGTATGGTCGGCGAGGGCCGGTGAATCTGATACAGGTCGATATGATCCGTCTGCAGCCGCCGCAGCGAGTCTTCACAGGCGCGTATAATATGCAGGCGCGACAAGCCTTCGTCGTTGGGTCCGGGACCGACCCTGTAAAAGACCTTGGTGGCCAGGAATGCCTCGTGCCGCCGTTTGCCGCCCGCCAGGATGCGCCCGATCATGCGCTCGCTTTCACCGGCCGAATAGGAGTTGCCGGTGTCAATCAGATTGATGCCGGCGTCCAGCGCGCGCCCAATGATGCGGCCCGCTTCGTCTTCCGGCGTGGGATCGGCGAAGTTGCCCGTTCCCAAACCCAGCGGGGCGATCTTGACGCCGCTGCGGCCCAATTCACGATACTCCATGCAAGCGTCTCCTCATCGGAACAAAGCGCAAATATGCCCCAAAAGCCCCTCCCTCTTTATGGGATGCCCGCCATAGAGATGGCGGGAGGGGTTTGGGGTGGGGGCGAATCGCGTCCAGAACGCGCCCTACAACTGGTGGAAGCCGTAACCGTCTTCCAGCCTGTTGGCAGTGCTCATGAGCTTGCCGTCGAGATAGATATCCGGATTCGCCATCATGATGTCGGCGTGGTAGGGGCTATAGCCCACGGTGCCGCCAAACTTGGGATCTTGATAACCGAAGCCAAAATCAACCGAGGCCAGTACCCGCTCGTCTTCCATCAAATGGCCCGAGATGCCCGCTTTGGGGTTGAGGCCGATGCTGAAATGGCAAATCTTGTAAATGACATCGTCGTTGCGCGTCTCCAGCCAGGTACGCATGGCGTCGCCTTCGCCACCGCCGACGACCTCGGTAATCACGCCGTCAACCACGATGAGTTGATAATGGTTGTGCACCAGGCCGCTGACATTGTCGCTGGCGTCAACCACGATCGTACCGTTGATGCTCTCTTCCAGCGGCGCGATCGACACCTGCGCCCCCGGATAGAAGTCGACCTCGCCATCGTAGGTGAGCGCGCCGTCGCTGACCAAACTCGGGCGCCCGCCCATCTTGAAGCTGATGTCCGTGCCATAGGGCGATGTCACACGGCATTCATCGGTCTCTTGCCACAGCTTGGCGATGATATCGGCGTTTTCAAACATCTTGTCCAGATCAACTTCCAGCAGCGCGGCGATGCAATAATCTTCGATGCCTTCGACCACGCCGGAAAGATGGCGCGTCCCGTTGCGGCGCGCTTCCTGCATGGCTGGCGCGCGTACAATGCCGCCGCAGAGCGAGAGCACATACTTGCTGTTCAGGATGGCGTTGGAGACCACCGGACCCGGGTCGCTGACTGTGCCTTCTTCGTACCAGTCCTTAATAATCAAGGTGGTTTTCGCGCCGGAGCGAATGCCCGCCGTAAGCAGCGCCTCTGCCAGGTTGCGATCGTTCTTGGGGTCGGCGATGATCAGGAAGGGCTCGCCCACCCCCGGATTGACCAGGCGATTGACCGAAATATCGGCGAATTGGTCCCAGAATAAATGTGAACGCATGATGAATCTCCTTTATTGGATAGACGATTGGATAGACGATATTCAAGACTGCTTTCAAGCAAATTCGGCTAATCAGCATGCGGTAATGGATGTCATCCTTTCCCCCGCATCAACGCCGCCCGACATTGCTGGGGTCAAGCCAGTCTCTCACCAGCTCGCCCAGCAGATTGAAGCCAACCACGAACATAAATAAAGCCAGGCCGGGGAAGGTCGACGCCCACCACTGGTCCAGCAGATAGTCGCGCCCTTCGGCCACCATGCGCCCCCACTCGGGCGTGGGCGGCTCAATGCCCAGGCCCAGAAAGCTCAGGCCGGCGGTGGCCAGGGCCACGAAGCCCACGTCAATCGTGATATTGACAATGATGGGATCGAAGCCGTTGCGGATGATATGCCGCGTGACGATGCGAAAATGGCTCGCGCCCAGGGCCTGCGCCGCCAGCACATATTCTTCGTTCTTGACGCTCAGCACCTGCGCGCGCACCAGCCGCGCATACGATGGCCACCAGGAAAAACCGACGGCAAGCATCGTCTGGAACAAGCCGCGGCCCAGGGCGGCGTTGAGGGCGATGGCCAGCACCAGCGATGGGAAGGCCATCCAGACATCGGTCATGCGCATGAGAATGCTGTCGACCCGGCCGCCCATATATGCCGCCGTCGAGCCCACCAGAAAACCCAGGCCGGTGGCGATGCTCAGCACGACGAAGACCACCCAGATGGTCGTGCGCGCGGCGTAAACCACGCGCGAGAAGATGTCCACGCCCATGTGATCCGTTCCGAAGGGATGCTCGGCCGATGGGAAGAGGAATTTGTTGCGCAGGTTGAGCAGGGTGGCGCTCTGCGAGGTGAAGAGCTCCGGCGCCAGCACCATGACAATCAGCAGCGCCAGAATCAGCAAGCCCAGGATCGACAGCGGGTTATGCCGCACCGCAAAGGCGAAGCGACTGCTTTTGAAGCGCTGCCAGGCTCCGACATCCTTCCGCAAGTCGAGGGCTGACCAATCCGTTGACACTTGCGATTCTGCGCTCATAGCTCGTTCTAGCTGTAATGGATACGCGGATCGAGAAGGGGATAGAGCAGGTCAATGACCAGGTTAACCAGCATAAAGGTCAAGCTGGCCGTTAGCGTAACGCCCATGATGACCGTGATGTCGTTGCGGAAAATGCCGATCCAGGCGTAGGTGCCCAGCCCGCCCCAGGAAAAGATAATCTCGATCAAAAGCGCGCCGTTAAGCATAAAGGCCACGTAGAGGCCCAGCACTGTGACCACCGGCAGCAGGGCGTTGCGCAGCACATGCGCCCACAAGACCTTGCGCGAGGACAGGCCTTTGGCGTGCGCCGTACGCACATAATCGCGGTGAATCACGCTCGACATGGCGGAATTGGTCGTGCGCGCCATCGCGCCGATCTGCCCCAGGCTCAGCGTGAAGGCCGGCAAAATTAAGTGGTGAAGCGCGTCTCTAAACGTGTCCCACTGCCCGGCCAGCACCGAGTCGATCAGGTACATATTGGTCACGCTGGGCGGCGCCGGCAAGGTCAAGCTGAGGCGGCCCGCCAGCGGCATAATATCCAGCCGCCCGGCGAAAACCAACTGGAATACCAGCCCGGCCCAAAAGACCGGGATGCCCACGCCAATCAGCGAGCCGGTGATGATGGTTGACTTCAGCCAGCGCGACTTGGTCGAGCCGGCCAGGATGCCCAGGGGCACGCCGACCGTGAGCGTGAAGCAGAACGCCACGATCGTCAACTCCAGCGTGGCCGGCAAGAAATCGCCCAGCTCTTTCAAGACTGGCTGACGCGAGGTGATCGACAAGCCCAAATCGCCCGACAGCAGCCGCTGCATATATTTGATGTACTGGATATGCAGCGGCTGATCCAGGCCGAGCAATTCGCGCGTTTTCGCGATCTGTTCTTTGGTGGCGAACTGGCCCGCCCTCGAGATCGCTGGATCCCCGGGCAGCATGTTGGATATGAAAAAGGTAACAAAGGTCACCGCGATCAGGACCCAGAGCGCCTGATACAAGCGGCGCAACACATAATCACCCAAGGCTGGTCACCTCACAGATGGCGCGAGCCGAGCCACCGGCCCGGCTCGCGCGGATGCTGACGATTTAGCGCCTACATATCGTCAAAGTAGATCTGGTAGACATTCTGCGTATAGCTATGCGGCGGCGACCACTGATAACCCATGACGTTGGCGTGCGACGCCGAAAGCGCCATGCCTACCGCAACGTTGACGTAGGGCATTTCCGCATCCCAGATCGCCTGCGCCTGCTTGTAAAGTTCGCAGCGCGCTTCGGGATCCAGCTCGGTCTTGCCCGCCGCTATCAAGGCGTCGTTTTCTTCATTGCTGAACCAGGAGAAGTTGACGCCGCCGCCACCCGCCTGGTCAGACGCGCCCAAGCGGCCGAAGAATTGATCGGGATCGGGCAGCGAGGGGAACATCCAGACCGTGCCGACATCGGGAACAGTCTCCGCTTGTGAGTATGCCTGGACTTTAGCCGGCCACTCGATTGCCTGCGGCCGAATGGTAATGCCCAGTTGGGCCGCGCCCGCCTGCATGATCTGCATGGCCGCGGTTTCTTCCGGCGAAGTACCTTGATAGACCATGGTCAATTCGAAGCCGCCGTCGGCATAGCCGGCCTCAGCCATCAGCGCCTGCGCCGCCTCAACATCCATGTAAGACTCCGGCACGGAAGCGTCAAAGCAGACGATACCCGGCGGCAGCACGCCTTTCGCGATGGCCGCATAGCCGTTGCGCGCCAGCTCGACATGGCCCTCGTAGTCGTAAACCAGCGACAAAGCCTTACGCACGCGGGCATCGGAGAGGATCGGGTGGCGGGTGTTCATGGCGAAGTAGAGCTGGTTGAGCGTGGGATCGGTGTTGATGGTGTATTCCCCGCTCTCGCCGAGCGCGTCCAGCGTCTCCGGGCTGCCGACCTGAATCCAGTGGGCATCGCCGTTTTCCAGCGCCAGGCGGCGTGTGCTTTCTTCCTTCATCACGACGAAGATGGCGCGGTCGACATGAGGCCCGTCCCAGCCCTTGAAGTAATCGGGGAAAGCTTCAATGGTGAATTCCTGCTCGGGCGTGAAGGAGGTCAAGACGTAGGGCCCGCTGCCGGCATCGTTGTTCTGCAGCCAGGTCTGGCCCCAGTCGTCATCGACGGTATTGGCTTGCACCAATTCGGAGTTCAGGATGTACAGGCGCGAGATCGCGCCCAGGAAGCCGGGGAAGGGCGCCGCAAGATTGATCTTCACGGTGTGAGAGTCGATGACTTCCGCGCCGGTGACGATACCCAGGCTGCGCGCCACGCCGATATTCACCGCGATCAGGCGGTCAACCGTGTAGGCCACATCTTCGGCCTGGACTTCGCTGCCGTCGTGGAACATCACGCCGGGTTTCAGCGTGAAGGTGTAGCTCATTCCGTCTTCAGCCTGTTCGTAACTTTCAGCCAGCTCCAACTCCCACTCGGTGACGCCGGGCAGGTACTGCAGCAAGGTGTTGTAGAGATTGATCGAAGGCGTATCCACGCGACTGTCGGAAGCGGCCAGGGGATCAAAAGTCGGCGGCGAACCCGCCAGCGCGATCACCAGCGTACTCATGTCCTGCGCGACAACCGCGAAGCCGCCGCCCACCAGCGACGCGATAAAGAGCAGGGCGATGCTCAAAGATATCAAGCGATTCTTCTTTTGGGTAAACACGGGGGTAAACATGGAAATGCTATCCTTTCTTTCAGTGGGTGTCTGCCAATATAACGGGAGCCGCCGGCTCATACGGCGCCGACCCTGCTCCAGGTGTTAAGCCTCCTTTCACACGACATTTCAAAGGTTTATTAGCTGCCCAATGCGAACAACTAGCCACACCAATCGGCCACGATATTCGCGACCACCTCGACCATGTTGATGAAGTCGTCGGCGCTGACCCATTCATCTGTGCCGCCGCTTTGGGTGTTGTCGCCAGACAAGGGACCGAAGCCTAATGCCGGAATGCCCCTGAAATGATTGGGAGCGCGGATCTCGCTGCCGGCGTGCAATGACTGTACGCTGGGCGCGACGCCCTTCACGCGCTGAATGGCGCCGGCCACGGTGCGGAAGATGTCGCTGTCTTCCGCGACTTCGACGCCGCTTGTGCCTTGCAGCCACTTGACTTGCGCCGGATGGTCGCGCAGCCAGGGGTCGGCATCCGACGCTTGCCGCACGGTGGCTTCGACTTCGCGCTGAACTTCGGCGATGTCTTCGCCCGGCGGAAATGTAACCGCGCCCGTCATAACGGCATTGGCCGCCACACGACTCGGTCGCTCGGCATTGCCGGCTGCGATATGCGAAATGTGCAAATTGGTCGCACGGCCGATGTCGGCGTAGGCCGGGTGCTGAACGCGCAGCGCTCGCGCCTCCGCCAACTCCGCCAGCGCCCGGTACACCAGCCAGGCTTTGTCAATCGGATTGGTAGCCAGGTGGTAGAAGGGCGTGTGCGTCGGCTCGGATGTATCGGGCGGCTGACCGCTGACTGTGATGCGAAAGGTCATCAAGCCCGACGCCCGCGCCTTGATGTCGCTCAGCCCGGCGCCGGATTCGGCCGGGTGCAGGTAGATGGCGGCATCGGCTTGATAACCCCGCTCCAGCACGGCATAGATGCCTTGCGCCCGCCGCTTGCTGACGGCGCTGGCGCAGATGACATCCCCCGCCAGTTGCAGGTCGGCGGCTCGCACGGCGTCGAGCGCGCAGATCATCGCCGCGACGCCGCTGAGATCATCGGCGATGCCCCAGCCGTAAATGCGGTCGTCTTCGATCTCGCCGGCGAAGGGGTCATGCCGCCACTGCGCCGTGTCAGCCACGGGTTCGCTGTCGGGATGGGCGAATGCCAGCAGACTGCGTCCGTCGCCCGCGCCCGGCAATACCGCGACCACGCTAAGGCGCTCGGGCTGCGGCTCTGCGGCTTCCGCGCCGAAATCGGCCGCCAGCACAAAACGATTGGGCGCGCTCTTGATGCTTTCGACTTGGCAGCCCAAGCCCTCAAATCGCTGCGCAATGGCGCGCTGCAGCGCCTCTTCGCCATTAGCCGACACAGCCAGCAACTCCCGCAGCCAGGCGATGTAGACGCCGCGCTTTGTCGTGATGAGCGATTGCAGACCGGGCTTGCGGAGGCTGGCTGCTGAAGTCATTGAAAAATTCTGTACTCCCAAACTCGCTAACGAGCTTGTTTTCACTCAATGACGCGCCAAATGCCTGGCCGATAGTCAAGAAATACACAGGTGCTCATACGATCGCGCTGGCGCTAACCATACTATGTATTTGGGCAGTCGATTTAAGGAGAATCGATGCTTATTCGCGGCGGATCAACTACTGAAGGAGAGTATATCGCTCAGGTTTCAGCATGTCAAAAAATGCGCGCGACCGGGTGTGCCTACCTTGGTGGATATTCCCTGAATTCCGAGCTTGGCACAGGTTAATTCACCACAGAGGGCACAGAAGTAGTTCCTAGTAAGTCCTGCAACAAAATGAAGTTCGTAGGGGCGGCTCGCTGAGCCGCCCGTCGGAAAAGCTCCCTGCCCACCGATGTTGCTCAAGCGGCGATTATCGGGCGTTTCAACGCTGCGCGTAGACACAGCAGGTCAAACGCCCCTACAGTTTTCGATTATTTTGTGTTTGTCCATGTTTCATCGACTCTGTTGCACGACTTACTTGCGTTTACTGAGGGGCGCGTAGACACTGCCCGCCGGTACAGAGTTTTTCTTTGGGTCGAAGGGAAACCGCATCCACTATAATAGACACTCCCGCGCGAGCCGCAGATGGTTATCGGATGTGGTTGAGATTTTGTTGAGCCGAGCTGCTGCTAATCGCAAAGGCGCTACCGGGCGCCGATCACGATCTGGCGCATACAAATATTGAAACACCGGGTTCACTGTGTAGGGGCGAGCCACCGGCTCGCCCCTACGATATTCGATGTGAATGCAAGTGGGGATACAGCGGGCTGCGCATACAGCCTAGCCGACAGCGACTTCCTCGACCAGGTCGCCTACAATGGCGAGTATGGCGCCTTCGAGGGGCACGGGCCAGGACGCGCCGGCATGAACCATGACGCCGCCCCGGGGCGCGCGAATCTCTTCCAGGGTTTCGCCGGAGAAGGGATGGCGCACGATGCCGAGCACATCGCCGGCCGCGACTTCCTGGCCGCGCAAGCGCTTGTCCATGAAGACAAAGCCGCGCTCGCCGGTCGGCTTGATCACCGAATGTTCCCGAATGACGCTGACGGCGTCGACATCGGACTCAAGCTCGCCGTCCAGCATGCCCAGATGGCGCATGGCGTTCAAGACGGCGTTGCGCATGCGCCCCAGGTCTTGATCACGATAATCACGCAGGCCGGGTCCGCCGCCGATGAAAGCCACCGCCACCGTCTTGCCCTCGCGCGCCGCTGCCTGCGCCATCGACCGATTCTCGTCTTCGCCCAGCAGCACCTGCGGCAATCCCAGCGCAACCGCCAGCGCTTTCGAGGCGTCAACATCGCCCTCGTTATTGACGCCGACGAATTGGTGATAGCTCCACTGCGAGCCGGTGCGGATATCCAGCAGGGCGTCGGCGTCAGCGATGGCCGCCTCGTAGTAAGCGTGGATAAGCTGCTCGCTGATGCTGCCGTCGGCGGCGCCGCGCCCGACCTGGTTAAGGTGCTTGTCGTCGAAGACGCTCTTGATGCTGGCGAACTCAAAGCCGGAGGTGTTCATCAGCGGCGCCACGATCAGCGCGCCGCGGACCCGCGCCGGGTCCAGCTCCGCCACTACATGCGGCAGGATCAGCGAGGGCTCGATTTCCAGGCCGCTGGCGCCGGCTTGCGCGACCAGGGTCGGTCCCTCAGCGGCGCCGTTGACGATATGCAGCGGAATATGCGCCGGGAAGCGCCCGTGAGTCTCGCCGGCTTGGAAGAATCCATAGGCTTTTTCACCGGCTGCCGCTTCTATATTTCCGATTTTCATGTTCTTGTTTGCTCCTTAGTCGCGGGCGACCCGCCGGGTCGCCCCTACCATTTTCGCGTTTGACGGGCGATTCACAGGATCGTCCCAACCGTTTTCGTGTCTGCGGGCGAGCCCAGGCTCGCCCCTGCATCGTCATACAAATCTTGGGTAGCAATCAGGCGCGCTAATCAAAACTGATAGACATATCCATCGTGCGGCGGTCTTCGACGCGGTCAATGGTTCCAAGTATGCCGATGGATGTGGCGCCGACGGTGGGCCATTCCTGCCCGCTGGGGATGACGATGCCGTCTTTCGGCGTCGGCATCTCGGCCAGCAGTTCGCCGGTATAGGGATCAACCAGGCGGCCGTAACTGTCGCCCGCTTTCAGCTCGTCCTTGAATTTGCGATCGCGGATGAACAGCCCGTCGACAGCCGGTTTCCAGATAACGACGCCGGCGTTGTACACCGTGCACAGGGGACCGTCCGACTTCATTTCTCCGTCGAACATATCCATGGCGATCATCACATTCCAGATGCCGCGCTCGGCATCGCGCACATTGTCCTCGCCATTTTTGTACCAGCCTGTGCCGCCGCCGAATTCCAGCGTAATCTGGCAGGTGTTGGCGTCCTCGATGGCTTTTTTGGCGGTGTTGGCGCCAAAGGTGCCGGGCGGGAAGAAGGCGGCTTGGTCTAGGCCGAAAGCCACTACCAGCTTGCGCCGTATCTTCTCGATCCGCGTGGGCTTGTTCGGGTCGTCCTCGGCGCTGAATAGCACATAGCGCTCGTAAGCGGTGCGGGCGCCGGCGTGATAGTCGATCATGACATCAGCCTGGGCGATGGTTTCCTTGAAATAGATGTAGGCCGTCTGATCGGAGACGCTGCCGTCGGCTTTGCCCGGGAAGAGGCGGCTGATATCCTTGGCGTCCACGCGGCTGCCGCGCTCGCCCAGCTCGAAGCCGGCGCGGTTGACCACCGGCACGGCGATGATATTGCCGCGGATGGCGCTGGGGTCGGCTTTGGCCACGAAATCCAGGATGGCGATGGAGCCGATGACTTCCGCGCCGTGGATAGCCCCCTGCAGCATCAGCGTTGGTCCCGGCTGAGCGCCAGCGATGAGATGGACGGGGATGTCCAGCCGCATGCCCGAGCGCGATTGGGCTGTTTCCAAATAGCCAAAGACTTTTTCGCCCGGTTTTGCCGCTAAGTTGCCTACCTTTAACATAGAGTTTCTCCTTTTTTGTGCGGGCGAGCCAAGGGTAGCGTAGACACTAACCTCCGCTCGCCCCTACGGATTACGTTTTGTTTGCGGACGATTCACATTTTGCCTCCCATCCCCCGGCCCCTCCTCGACATCTCTATGGCGAGCATCCCCATAAAGTGGGAAGGGGAGCTAGCGTAAGCGCAAGTCCCTCTCTCATTTTGGGATGCCCGCCATAGTAATGGCGGGAAGGGATTTAGGATGGGGGTATTGTAACGGAATGCGTCCCCAGATGCCGCTTGAACCAGCCCAGGATGCGGTGGATGCGTTCGATGCGGTTGCCGGGCCGGCCGCCGCGCGACAGCCCGTGATTCTCGCCCTCGAAGATGACCAGCTCAACCGGCTTGCCGCGCCAGCGCAGGGCGGCGAACATCTGCTCCGCCTGCTCCAGGGCGCAGCGATGGTCTTCATCGCTGTGGATGATCAGCAGGGGCGTATTTACCTTGTCGATGTAAGCCACGGGCGATTGCGCCCAACTGCTGTTCAAGTCGCGCCAGGGGTCAGTGCGCGTTTCACCGCCGGTGCACTCGGGCCCGATATCGGAGGTGCCGAAGAAACTGATCTGGTTGGTGATTGAGCGCTGCGTCACAGCCGCGGCGAAGCGGTCGGTATGGCCCACGACCCAATTGGTCATGAAGCCGCCGCAGCTGCCGCCGGTGACACCCATGCGCGAACTGTCGATATATGGGCGCGCCGCCAGCTCGTCGACGCCCAGCATGATCTCGTCGTATTCGGCGCCGCCTTGATCGCCTTCGCTGGCTTTGGTCCAGGCTTGGCCGTAACCGGCGGTTGTACCGCGCTGATTAAAATAAGCCACCGAATAACCGGCGTTGGCGTAGATTTGAAATTCCTGATTGAAATCCCAGCCGAACATCGAGCAGTGCACGTATTGTATGTGCGGGTAGGCTTTGCCCTCCTCGAAGTCCAGCGGTTTGATCAGCCAGCCGTGAACCTTGGCGCCGTCGACGCCGTCGTACCAATAACCTATCGGCGCCGACAGCCGATGATCGCGCAGCCAGGGGTTGAGATTGGTCAGCTTGCGCGTTTCGCCCTTGTCCCACAAGTATAGCTCGCCCGGGTTGCTGGGGTTGGCTTGGCCATAGGCGGCGGCGCCGTCCAGCGCCGGGCTGTACTCGAAGGTGATGCTCTCGCCGCTGACCAGCCGCTGATAGTCGCCGTCGGTGTCGATGCGGTAGAGATTGGTCGCGCCCTGCTCGGTGAGCAAGAAGTATATCCACTCATCGCCCGGCGCCCACTTCATCGTCACGTTGGACAGGCCCACGCGCTGGTCGGAAACGGCGTAGTTGCCGACTTCGTCGTCGATACCCGCGCCCAGCTTCCAGGCTTTGCGCGCTTCCACATCGGCCAGGTGCGGCTGCCAGAAATTGCGGCGGTTGACCGGCGGCGGCAGGTTATGCCCGGCGAAGGCGATGAATTTGTCGTCCGCGCCCCAAACCGGGCTGAAAGCCGTGCCCCGCCAGTCGGGAAGCAGCAGCTCCGGCCGGCCGTCAGGATAATCGCAAGTCAGGATTTGGCCGTAGCCCAGGGAGGTATTCTGCTCGCGCGCCATGCCGACGAAAGCCAGCCGCTCGCCTTGATTGCTCCACCGCGGCTGCGAGTAGTCGCATTCGCTGTGGGTGACCTGGGCGAAGTCGCCAGTTTCGATCTCCAGCACCCAGATCTGCTTGAACTTGTCGTGCACCCAGCCGACGCCGTCTTGTTTGTAGCGCAGGCGGCGCACGACCTTGACAGTTGGCGCGGGAATGCCGGGAACCGGACCGCGGTCATCGGCGGCGCGCATGGGCGTCCAGCGCGCGCCCGCCAGCTTCGAGCCGTCGGCCGACCAGTCAAGCCCGCTCATGGGCATGCCGTCAGTCCTGAAGAAAGCCTCAATGTCATCGTCAACATCCAGGATGCGAACCGAATCGCCATCGGCGTCGCTATAGGCGTAAGCCAGCCGGCTGCTGTCGCGATTCCAGGCGATGGAGGACACGTTGCAGTCGCCATCGGTCAAGCGGCTGTCGCTGTCGCTGCGCAAATCGTAGAGGTAGAGATGTGTAACGTAACCGTTGGCAGGACCATGCGGGCGGCGGACGGTGTAGGCGATCTGCGAGGCGTCCGGGGCGATGGCGATTTCAGCCAGCCAACTGAACTTCATCAAGTCTTCCGGGATCAGCCCGCGCCGCCGGTCGACTGCAACAAGGTCATGTTCTGTCATCGTAATTTCCCTTAATAATCAGGTCTGCATTCAGCCTGAGTGTAACCCTGTGGCCACAGTCACTACAATCGCTTTAGAACATTATTACCATCGAGTACACCGAGAAAATAGAGTACACCGAGAAAAGCCGATACTGAACGTTAAACAACTGCGACGCTTGTCGCATTCTGTAGACTACAGATATTTGGCTGAGATCGAAATAACATTGATACCTCTGTGTCCTCAATGCTACTCGGTGTACTCGGTGGCAAGATGTCGATTGTCTCTTTGTCATTCCATGCGGCATCATACTGCGGCGATTGACGAGGATAGGCCTTCGCCCTCACAAATCACAGCGGACGCCGATATCAGCCGCCAGCTCGCGCAATTGCGCCACGGTCTCGCGCGAAACCGGGATGCCGCCCTCGCGCCGCTGCTCCATACGTCCGAACTCGACTTCGCCCGGCAGCATGACCGGGCGCGCGCTGTCGATCGGCGGCGCGGATTTGACCTGGCTCACCAGCGCTTCCAGGCGCCGGTCGAAGTCGGCCTGCGGCATCATGGCGGTCGGGTTGATGGCGACCAGCATGTGGCCGACATCGAAATTCCGCTCGTCCTGGAAGACATCCAGCCCGAAGAGCGCGCCGGTCATCACACCGGCCAGGACATCGGTGAACAAGCTGAGCCCATAACCCTTGTATTCGCCGATGGGCAGCAGCGGGCCGGTCATGGCCGCTGAGGGATCCGTCGTAACTTCGCCCGAGGGCGTCAGCGCCCAGTTATCCGGCATCTCGCGATTCTCGCGTTCGTACCAGCGCATCATGCCTTTGCCGGACATGGTCAGCGCCATATCCAGCACGATGGCGTGGTCGGCGCCGCGCGGTATCGCCAGGCCCCAGGGGTTGGTGCCCAGCACAACTTTGGCCGAGCCCCAGGGCGCCATCTCAGCGGAGGCGTTGGTCATCGACCAGCCGATCAAGCCGGCTTTGGCCGCTGTCAGCGCGTGGTATCCCGCTATGCCGAAGTGGTTGCTGTGGCGTACGCCCACCATGGCGATGCCGCTGGTTCTGGCTTTTTCGACCGCCCGCCGCATGGCTCGCTGAGCGGCCACGTAACCGAAGCCCTTGGCCGCGTCCAGCAGCGCGTAAGCCGGCCCGTCGCTGAGCCAGGTCATGGGCGCGCCGGGCGCGAGGCCGCCGTTCTTGACGCGCCGCGTATAACGGAAGAGCTTCTCCAGCCCTTGGCCCTGGCCCGGATGCCACCATTGCGAAGCCGTCATCAAGCCGTCGCTGATGATCGCGGCTTCGTCGGCGGTCGCGCCTAAAGCGCGCATATAGGCAGTGGCGAAGTCGCGCAGCGTCTCCAGCGGATAATGATTGACCAACGAGGAATCCTGGATTTCGTAGGCCATCGGCAGTCCTTACATAAATGGATGATTGAGCGGGTTCAGCACGGCTTCGTTTACGACGAACTCAGCTGGCGACGCCGCCAATTGGGCGATCATAGTCGCCACCGCCTGCGGGTCCATCGACTCGCTGCGAGGCAATTCGCCGATGGGCGCGCCGCGCCAGCCCGTGTCCATGCCGCCCGGATACAGAATGGTCGAGCGGATATTGTGCGCCTTGCCGGCCTGGGCGATGGCGTGGTTCAAGCCGGTCAAGCCGAATTTGCTGCCGCCGTAGGCTGGGCTGCCGCCGCCGCGCAAACCGGCTGTGCCCGAGATGTTGATGACATAAGCCGAGTCGGCGGCGCAGAGGCTGCTCCACAAAGCGCGCGTCAGGTAAAATACACCGGACAAATTGACGGCGATGACCTCGTCCCAGGCGCTGATGTCGGTGCCTTCAAAAGTGCGCGGCGCCGGAATGCCAGCGTTGTTGACCAGGATGTCGACTTTGCGGTAGGCGGCTTGAATAGCCGAGGCCGTTTCCAGCACTTGCGCCGAGTCCGCCACATCGCAGGGGTAGACTGCCGCAGCGCCACCCGCCGCGCGGATGGACTCAGCGGCCTCGTTCAGGGGCTCGTCTCGGCGGGCGATTAAGACGACCTGCGCGCCGGCCGCAGCCAGCCGCTCGGCTACCGCGCGGCCCAAACCGTGGCTGGCGCCAGTGATGACTGCTACTTTGTTCTTTAGTGTCTCTTCCTTCATTGACTCATCCGCAAAATAATCTCATGGCCGGTTTATCGCCGCGATCTCCAACTCACGCTCAAATCTTACGCCGGTCTCGTCAAGCGCGCCAGATACACTTGTTCTGGTATTAAAGTCGTAAAAAATGAGTTTGACCGCGTAATCGCCGGGCTGCAAGGCTGAAATGTCAAGGCGATGACGAGCGAGCGCTTCCATTCCGATGACAAAGTCCTGATTATGAACCTTGCTGCCATCCCCGTCAAAAAATTGCACGGAAATGGCGTGGCTAGTCAAAGGCAGCGCGTCCCAGCGCAGTTGGATTTCCAGATGGTCTTCATTCAGCGCGACCAGCGCATTTCCCAGGCGCGCGCCATTGTCATAAAGCGCCTTCAGCGGCGCCGGCGCGTCGAAGAGCGCGCAGGAGAATTCGCGGCGCAAAAGACGATCGATAGCCCAGCCATCTTCTAAATTTTGGCGTTCGCACGCGTGAAATTGATCCAGGGGCGGCGCGTATGTAATCCGCAGCGTATTGAGATCGCGTGATGTGTGCAAGACATAGATTGCCTGACTCTGCTTAGCAAAGTTCTCCACATTCAAACGGCTGTCAGCAGCGGTCTGGAAGTTCGGCTCGCCCTCGTCAAAATGCAGGTGAAGCAAGCCATTCCAATTGGTGGTATTGGCGATGGTGGTGTCAAGGTAAGCGAACTGATCGTCATCGAATCGTTCGCGCGGATGGAAACTGAGCAGCGACGTGCCCGGATGCCACTCAGCCAGAGGCGAATTCAGAAAGTGGTCAAAAGCAGCCAGCTCAGCAGGGAGATCTACGCAGCCCAGACGCATATCGCGCAAGCGATAAATCGCTACCAAGCCGTCGTCATAAGCGGCGGGTACGCGGGCAAAACTGTGCTGAGCTTGCTCAGTTCCGCCGCTCCAGCGATGCAAGACAATATGCGAAAAGTCGTCCGACAGCAATGCGTCCAATGCCTCATGATATGCTTCCGCGCGACCGAAACAAGACCCGCTTCGGTCGTAAAGCCATTCGCGCAGCAGCCAGTTTCTGGCTACGTACGCGAAAGTGCTTTCGCTGGTTCGCCATAGGAAGCCGAAAGCGGTTGGATATCCAGTCAAGGTCTGTCCAAATAGCGCGAAAGAATCAATCGGCTTTGTGCGTGGCAAGTTAATAAGCTTGATCGGATCTTCGGGATCGGTCTTCAGCCAATTGATATAAGCCGTCGCCCCTTTTGGCAATGATATTCCTCGAAGCGGAGCGTAGTATTCAATGGAGACGATGAGTATGGCGGCCAGCGCGGCCAGAGCGCGTACCCTCGCCGGTTTCCCTCGGAGCAGCGTGGCAAAACCGAAGCAGGAGAGCACAGCAAAGGGCGTGATCAAAGCGTACAGGTAGTAATTTGGGACTCCGACTTGTTGAAATACGATGGGAAATAGTTCCTTCAAGACATGCGCGGGCAAAAGGATGTCCCGATAAGCTACGCTGTTGATGGTGAGAAAATCACCCAGCCGCATAAGCGCGAAGAAAACGAAGAGCGCCAGCCAGGGCAGCAGGCATTTGTGCCGCGCTTTGCCAAGCAGCGCGCAAGCCAGGAAAAAGAGGTTGATGTAGCCCAGGTAGATGTTGCGATGAGTTTCACCGGGCGGGACATTGAAAATTGAATGCAGTGTGCTCCCGGTGAAGGGATTGCGTGTATGAACGAAGTAATTTAGCAGGTCGGTGCTGCGTATATCGCTCTCATACCGGGTCAAACCCTCCTGGAGGATTGCCGAGTCAACAACCATTGGATAAAGGCGTCCTGCGCAAATGACCGCGCAAAGCGCCGCAAACACAAGCAGCAGGCGCCAGAACTGGCCTTGCCTCCAGCGCGTCGGCAGTAGAAATACGGTGTATATACCCGTGCCCAACAAAATGAATACGAGGATGTACATGCTGATGTAGGCGGTAAGGCCAGCGCAAAAGCCGGCCAGCGCCGCGTATAGACGGCGACCTTCAAAGATCGCGCGGTGCAAAAAATACAGCGTCAAGGGCATCGTACCGAAACAGATCAATTCGGGGACTGATTTTTTGCTGCTGAAGGAGATGCTCAAGACGGCGACCGCGGCGCCAAAAAGCGCAACCCACTTGTCCTTGAGGAGATGCAGAATCAGTACATAAACGCTAATGCCGTTGAAAAAAAGAATCAGCAAAAAGATCAGATTGTTCGCACTGTCCACAGCCATAATTTGCTTAAGCGCGAGCATCATAAGCGCATGAGGAAGGGTAAAATGCTGGAAGGCCAAGGACGCGCCTCGCGGATGAAAAGTATCGATGCTGTACCAGAGTTCAGCTTGCCCGGTTAGCACCTGTCCGATATGCCAGCTGTCCCATACCCGATGAAAAATCTCGAAGCTATGGTTATGCACCCAAAACTCGTCCGCATCAAACAGGCGGGCGAAGGTTGGCCAGGTCATCACGATGATGACCACGGGCAGAATCAGCAATACATGAATATGATTGCGCAGCCGGCCCCAAATATGCGTTCGCATTCGAGACGCCTACCGACCCGCCATGATGCCTTGCATGGCGACTTTCATGCGCTCCAGCCCCTCGATTAGCTTGTCTTCCGGCTGCAAGAAGGTCATGCGCAGATAATCTTTGCGATCTTTGGAAAAGGCCGAGCCCGGATACGCCAGCACGTGCTGCTCAGTCAGCATGCGCTGCGCCACCTCGGCGCTGTCCAACCCGGTGAAGGCGATATCGGCGAAGACGAATTGCCCGCCCTGGGGCAGGCCGTATTTCATGCCCATCTCGTCCAGCGCGTCCAGCACCAAACGCCGCCGCCGCCGATACGCCGCCGCCATCATCTCGACCGGCTCTTGCGGTCCCGTCAGCGCGGCGATGCCAGCATATTGCGAGATGACCGAGGCGCCGCCTGTCGTAGCCGCTTTGAGCTCTGTGACGCGCGCCATTAAATCTGCCGGTCCGGTGATCCAGCCCAGCCGCCAGCCGGTCATGGAGTAGGACTTGGACAGGGCGTTCAGCGTGAGTGTGCGTTCCTTGCCGCCCGGCAGCGCGGCCGGGCTGGTATGCGCGAAGTCGTCATAAACGAAGAGATCGTAAATCTCGTCGGAGAGAATCATCAGGTCGCGCTCGATGGCGATATCCAGCAGTTCGCGCATATCTCCGGGCGAAATGACGCTGGCGCAGGGATTGTTGGGCGAGACCAGCAGCAGCGCCCGCGTTCTCTCCGTGACGGCGGCGCGCACCAGGGCCGGGTCGGCTCGGAAGTCTTCCTGCGGCCAGGTTTGCACCTCGACCTTGGTGGCGCCGGCGAAGTCCAGCGAGTCGGCGTAGGTAGTGTAATTGGGCTCGGGCACGATCATCTCATCGCCCGCGCCCACAGTCGCCAGCACCATCAAGAAGAGCGCCTCTTGCCCGCCATTGGTGACGACCACTTCGCTAGCCGGGTCGACATCGATATTGTTGACGCGCTTGACTCGCTCGGCGATAGCTTCGCGCAGGGCGGGCAAGCCGGCCGGCGGACTGTAGTCGGCGTGGTGGTGGATCATGGCTTCTTTGGCGGCGGCCACAATATGCGCCGGCGTATCAAAGTCGGGGTCGCCGCGCCCCATGACAATCACATCGTCGTAACCGCGCGCTTCGCCGATCAGCTTGTACAGCAGGTTGGTGCCTTGGTCTTCTCTTTTCTTGCTCATTCCTTTTCCTTCTCAGTCAGTTCAGGAGAGCGATGCAAATTTCGTCTAAATGACTGCGATATGTTTTGCCACAGAGGGGCGCGTAGACACTGCCCTTCGGCGCAGAGGTTTCAATTTCGTTTCGATGCTCTCGCTAATTGCGGCGCTATCCGTACTTCTGAAAGCTTTCGCTGCCATAAAGCCACATAAATGCTTTACTCTGTGTCCTCATTTTTTCTCGGTGTACTCGGTGGCAAGTTTTTGCATGACTTAGGCGGTCCTGCTGCTGCTTAAGCGAGCGCGCTGGCAGTCGCAGCGCTGATGGTCAGGCGTATGGTATCGGGCGCGCCGAAGTCGGCTCCATCGGCGCCGACGCCGCGCAATTTCTCCAGCGCGGCTTCCCCACCGGCGCTCGCTCGCAGCGCCACGATATTGAGGGCGCCGCCGGCCACGACTTCGAGATCAGCGGCGGCCGCGGCTTGCAGCAGCGCCTCCCGCTGCTGGCCCAACTGCGCCAGGCGCCCGGCTTGGCTCTCGCTGTATAGTTGGCTCGCTTCCAGGGCGGCGTACTGCGAGGCGGTGGCGGTGCAGATAGCCATGATCTGCTTCTGCGATTGCATCGGCGCCACCCACTCTTCCGGGGCGGCGATGGCGCCCAGGAACCAGCTCGATAGCCCCATGCCCGGCCAGCCGTCGCTGAGGACGGCGATGCGCGTCGGCGTCGATTCGAGGGCCGTCAGCGAGCTGTAGTCTCCGGCGACCCAGGGCGACAGCCCCTGATCCCAGATGACGGCAGCGTCATGCTCGTTGACGATCTGGCAGATAGCCGCGACTTCGTCGGCGGCGTAAGCCGCGCCGCTCAAGCGCGAAGGCGACTCCAGATAGAGCAGGCGGCAGCCATCAGCCACGGCCGCGGCGATGCCGTCGATCGTGGGTAGATAACCGCGCGCGTCATCGACCGGCAAGCTGACCACATGGCGTTTCCGTACGCCCAGCGCCTTTTGTACGCCGGGATGCGCCACCGCGGGCACCCCAATGCTGTCGAATAGTTCGCCGATCTTCTGAATGGTCAGGAAGCGCGCTTCTTGCACACCGGCGGTGACGATGATGTTGCTCGCTCCGAACGCGCTGCCGCAGGCGCTGTTGAGGAAATCGGCCAAGGCTGCGCGCAGCGGCGCGATGCCGGGCACGTCCACGTAGTGGGTCTGGCCCGCTTCCATAGCTTCCGAAGCGCTGGCGATGATGCGCTCATCCAGCGGACTAATCGCTTCGTCCGCGCTGAAGTCCGCGCTGTGCCGCATAGTTTGCGCCGGCAGCGGCGTATTCAGCGCTCTGTTAGCCTTGTGCCAGTTGAGCAGGTAGGCTTTGCTTGCTGATGACAATGGCTTATCTCCTGTTCTGTCGCCGTCAATTATTGGCGCTCAAGTAAAAGCGCTCGCCCGCTGGGAGCATTCGCTCCATGTGCTTATTCTGGCGAGCATCAGTATAATAACCATGCTTGTCGACAATGTTGACTGAATTCGAGAGATTATATTGGGGTGGGCGGGGCCTGTCAAGCAATTCGCCGGCTGCCGCCAGGCGTCGAGTCAGGGCAAATGACTTTTGGAAACCCGCCGTCCGTTAGCCTTCAAGCCTGCGCCGTAAACGCCGCTATTTTGCCGGCGATGCCAAGCCACGCAAGCCGCGCAAGTCACAAATGAAAACGACGCTCGCGGCGCGCCGGCGTCTTCTCAACCTTGGGCGTGTTCCGGGCTTGAACGGGCAGGTCCTGCTCTTCCTCTGCCACAGCCTGCTCTTCCACATCGCTCTGCTGGGCATCGCCGATATCCTGCTGAACTTTTACCTGGTCAGCATCGGCTACGATACGGCTACCATCAGCCTGCTGCAATCCTTGCCGCGGCTGAGCGGATTTCTGGTTGGCTTGCCTGTCGGTCTGGTCGCCAACCGCGTCGGCAACCGCCGGCTTATCGTGCTGTCGACCGCCGGCATCGCGCTGAGCGTGGCGGCCACCGCCTTGACGCAGAGCTTGGTCGTCATCGCGCTCAGCCGCTTCTTTTGGGGCGCTTGCTTCGGCGCCAATCAGGTCGTCAAGTCGCCCTTCATGGTCACGCTGACGCACCATAGCGAGCACACGGCGCAATTCTCCTGGCACAATCTCGTTAGCATGTTTTCGGTGGCGGCGGGGAGTGCCCTGGGCGGCGCGCTGCCCATCGTAATGAGCCAGACCTTGTCCATTGCAGCAACAGAAGCGCTGCGACCCGAGCAGATGCCGCTGGCTTATCGCGCCTCCATATTGTGCGCGGCGCTGATTCTGTTCTTGAGCGCCATGCCGCTGCTGCTGCTCAAGCGGCCGCCGGCCGCGGCCAAGCGCAAGAGCGCCATTCTGGGTTTCGGGCGCGCAGTGCCCTGGCGGCCTGTGCTGCGCCTGGCTTTCCCGCTATTTATCTTCGGCATCTCTGGCGGCTGGACCTTCCCCTTTTTTAATCTCATCTTCCGCGATCTCTTTGACATCAGCGACAGCGCCATCGGCGGCGTCATTGGTCTGGGCTGGCTCTTCATGGGATTGCTGCCGCTGCTGAATCCTGTCTGGGAGCGGCGGCTGGGGCGCGCCGGCGCGCTGACCGCCCTGATGCTCGCCAGCGCCGTGGCCTTCGTCGGCTTCAGCTTGTCGCAGGCGCTCTGGATCGCTGTCGTCTTCTATGTCATGGCCATTGGCATTCGCAACACCATGCAGCCGCTGTTTCAGCCGCTGCTGATGGCGTCGCTGGAAGCTGAATATCACAATGTCGCCAGCAGCGTCGGCTTGGCGCTGTGGAATATGGGCTGGTTCGTCTCGGCTTTGACCTTCGGCTGGCTGCAGGCGGCTGTCGGCACTCGCGTCATCATGCTGCTGGTGGCCGCTTTCGTCGTGCTGAACGGTTTAACGATTCACCTCACGGCGCTGCGCCGATCGGCCAGGTAGAGAGGCAACGCTGCGGCCGCTTCTAAGGCGCGAAGGCCGTCATCGACTTACGAATAGACGACGGGCGATTTTACCCCGACATTCGATTTCGCGGCGGGCTGCCAAGCGATCGGGTATTGGAAGCTATCCCGACAGCGCAAGTAACCCTTTGTGGACCCGATCAATGGTTGCTTCGCGGTGGCTACTTGAAAGTATGGCGCGCCGGCGCGCTGCGAGACCAAGCGGGCGGCATACGCTATCTCTACTTTATATCGCGCCTGAACGCGCGCCAGGATTAAACCAACATCTCGCCCAGCAGCCGCCAGCAAAGCCAGAGCGCGCGCGGGGTGTGAAAGAAGCCCTTCCACATGCCGCCCTTCAGTGGGGTCGAGATACTGCCGTCGCGGCGCAGATAGCCGTACCAGCCGCCATGCTCCGGGTCGGGGAAATGCGCGAATGTCCAGTCCTGCATCCGCTCGAACCATTTCGCGTATTTGTCGTCGCCGCTGACATGATAAGCCAGCAGCAGGGCGTAGAGCGCCTCGGCCTGCGGCCACCACAGCTTCATATCCCATTCCAGGCGCGTCGGCGGTTTGCCCTCGGCATCGACGAAATAGAGCAAGCCGCCGTATTTATCGTCCCAGCCGCGCGCCAGCGAGTAGTCGATCATCTTCAGCGCCGGCGGGATCAGCGCCTCGTCGCCGCGAGCGATGGCTTCGGTCAAGACAAAGGCCGCAGACTCCATCGTGTGCCCCGGCGTGATGCGGCGTCCGTCATCCGTGTCCAGGCGTTCGCCGTCCGCGCCGAGTACTTCGAAGACCGCCCCAGCCTCTTCGTCCAGAAAGTGATTCAGAATTTGATCCAGCGCCTCGTCGACGACTTCGACATAGAGCGGATCCGGTGGCGCGGCCAGGCGCAGTTCCTGCGTGGTCGCCAACATGATCATCGACACATTGTGGGCTTTGGCGCGGCGCGTCTCCGGATAGACCTTGGGCTTGAGCCGCCCCGGATTGCGCAGATGATCGACGACCAGTCGGTAGGTGCCGATTGCGCGTTGCAAGGCGGCCTTGTCGCCGCTGGCGCGGGCGTATTCCGCCAGGCCGATGACGGCGAAAGTCTCGGTAAAGAGGTAACGCCGCTTGCGCAGGGGGCGCCCCTCGGCCGTGACGGCGAAGAACATGCGGCCGTCGCTGTCGAAGCCGCAGCGCATGATGAAGTCGTAGATATGGCGAGCGGCGGCCAGCCAGTCCGGGCACCGCTCAACCTCGTTGTAGAGCTTGGCGAACATCCAGAGCGCGCGGCCCTGCAGCCACATGGACTTATCCGTATCGAAGACAGAGCCGTCGCGATCCAGCGAATTAAATTGCCCGCCATTGACATGATCCAGCGAGTGAGTCAGCCAGAAGGGCAGGACGCTCTCAAAAAGCTCGCGACGATAGACTTCGCGCAGTTCAAGCAGGCGGTCGCGCCTCATCCCTTGATGCCGGAGACCATCATGCCTTCGATGAAGTAGCGCTGGAAGAAGAGGAAGAGCAGGGCGACCGGCAGCGTGGCCAGGGTCGACACCGCCATTGAGGGCCCGATGGACGGCTCGCCGCGATAAGGCTGTGAGAAGACGGTCATGCCGACCGGCAGGGTCCACAGGTTGCGGTCCTGCGCGACCACCAGGGGCCAGAGGAAGTTGTTCCAACTGCCGAGAAAGAGGATGATGGCCAGGCTGGCGGAGGCCGGCGCCAGCAGCGGCAAGGCGATCGAGATAAAGATGCGAAACTCCGACGCGCCGTCGATGCGCGCCGAATCCAGCAACTCATCCGGGATGCTGATGGCGAACTGGCGCATCAGAAAGATGGCGAAGGCGCTGAGCATGCCGGGCACGATCAAGCCGGCGTAGGTATTGTGCCAGCCAAAATGCCGAATCTCGACGTAGAGGGGAATCAGCAGAATCTGGAAGGGCACCGCCATGATGCTCAGTATCAGGGCGAAGAGTATTTTCTTGCCGCGGAATTGAAACTTGGCGAATCCGTAACCGGCCATCGCGCCGAAGAAAATACCGACCGCGACTTGCACGGCGGCGATAAAGACACTGTTGAAGTACCACTGGCCGATAGGCGCGCGGTCAAAGGCGCCCTGGAAATGATCCAAACCGACGAATTCCTGCGGCAGCCAGTTAAAGGGCGTGGACAAGATTTCCGCTTCCGCCTTGAAGGCCGATACAGCCATGAAATACATCGGGAAGCCAAAGAGAATGGCGATGAGCGCGGCGATGGAGAACAGAATCAGCTTTTGAATCCGCCGGCGCAAGCGGGCTTCAAAGGCGGCGTCGCTTTCATAAGGAGTGGTCGATTTAGCCATAAGTCGCGTTCGTCAGTTGATTGCGTAGTGGTCGCTGCGGCCCAGAGCGATCTGTGAACCGGTGACGATCATGATGCAGGCGAATAAGAAGACTGACACGGCCGCGGCATCGCCCATGCGGAAGAATTGAAAGCCGTACTTCCAAATCAAAATGCCCAGGGTGGTATTGACATCGACCGGCCCGCCTTGATTGGGCGCGATGACGAATTGCAGGGCGAATCCCTGAAACGCCGAGATGGTGGATACCGCCATGACGAAGACGGCGGTCGGCCGCAACAGCGGCAATTCCACGCTCCAGAAGGACTGCAAGCGGTTGGCGCCGTCGACGCGGGCGGCATCGCGCAGCTCCTGCGGAATGGCGGTCAAGCCGGCCAGCCAGATCAGCATATAAAAGGGCATAGCCGACCAAATGCGCGCCAGCACGATCACGATCGGCGACAGCGTCAGGTCATGGATCCAGGTGATTTCGGATTTACCCGTCAGCGGCCTCACGAGGTGGGTGAGGATGCCGCTGGGATGCAGCAGGACGACCCAGATCACCGAGACGACAGCCACCGATGGCAGCAGCGGCGAAAAGAAGATCAGCTTTAGCCCCTCGCGCCCGGGGAACTTCTGATAAAAGAGCAGCGCCACAAAAAGCGACAGAATCACCGTTGGCGCGGTGCTGCCGACCACGAAACCCAGGGTGACGTTGATCGCCTTGAGGAAAAGCCGATCGCTGAACAGGTTGACATAGTTGTCGAAGCCGATGAAAACGGGCGGGCGCAGCAGTGTGTATTTGGTCAGGCTGAGATAGAAACCGGTGACCAGCGGATACAAGAAGAAGACGGCAAAGAAGATGACGCAGGGCAGAACGAAAATCAGCCCCCAGTATTGGCGGCGGACGATGACATTCTTTTCGCTCCATACGCGGCGATAGAGGCTGATCATGCTGTGTGGATACTCCTAACCAAGCCCCCATCCCCGGCCCCTTCCCCTCACTGAGAGGGAAGGGGAGTTTTTGCTTTGGTTACGCGCATATTAAGCCCCTCCCTCTTCATGGGGTCGCGTAGACACTGACCCGCCGGGGAGGGGTTTGGGGTGGGGGTGTTTAGTGTCGACTCAACCGCCGCCGGCCGCTTCGATATCAGCCAGCGCGCGCTCGAGAATGGCGTTGACCTCGTCTTCAGCCTCTTGCAAGACGACATCCATATCTTCGCCGCCGAGGATGATGCGATCACGGGCGCGATTCACGGCATCGCCTACCTCGGCGTAGCCGGCAAATATCGGATGATATTGTCCGCGATAGAGCTCGTCGAGGAAGACCGGCATTATCTCGTTATTTTGGAAATCCTCAGTCTCAAGATACTCCGCCACGGGTTGGAAAAGCGCTGCTTCGTTTAGGTAACGTTCTGGCTCGCTGGTCAATTTAGCCACCAGTTTCCAACCGGCTTCCTGCACCTCGGGCGGCGAATCGGCATTGACTTGCAAGTAGTAGGCGTAAGTGGCGAAGCCCAGATCGTTCACTGCGTCTTCCCAACGCGGGATGTTGTGGATGCTGTAGTTAATTCCGGCCGCTTCCATGCCCGGGGTACCCCAATTGCCGAAGGTGCACTCCGTGGCCAGCTCGCCGGCGTTGAATGCGGCGCGCGAGTTTGTATATTGCGGACCGCCCAATTCGTGTGTGTTGACTATGTCATACCAGTATTGCATGACGCGCTTGACGTTTTCGTTGTTAATGTCTGCAGTGTAGGTCGTTGTGTCAATCATGCTATCGCCCAATTGCATCACCATGGGGTCAAAGTGCAGGAATATGTAAATCGGGCTGGCCCAGTTGAAGTCATAGCCACGCTGTACCAGGGCGCCGCTTTCGTCGCGCTTGGTCAGTTGCAAGGCGGCGTCGACCAAGCCTTCCCAGGTGGTTGGGAAATCGGTGGCGGGATCAAGCCCGGCTTCCTTCCACATATCATCGTTGGTATAGCAGGCGTAGTTGCTCAATTCAGTCGGAATACCATATAGCTCGCCATTGAAGGTATCGCCCGCTAAAACGCGCTCGCCAATAAACCCTTCCCCGTAACGCGAGTAGACATCCTCGATCGTCTGGAAGCCCATAGCGACCGGATCCACCTGCGCCAACATGCCTTGCGCGTAAAACTGCCCGTTGTAAAGCGTGAACTGATTGAAAACATCGGGCCCAGCGCCGGCTGCCAACGCCGTCTGCAAGGAGGTGAAGTAATCTTCCACGATCTCGTATTCGACCGTGATATGCGGGTTCTCTTCCATGAATTCGGCAATCAACTCTTCGTCGATCGCGATTCTGGGCGTGTGGTTGTGCATCCACAAAGTAACCGTCACCGGGTCTTGAGCTTGCGCCAATGGCGCGAGCAGACCCAGTATCAACAGAATTAGCAGAACTCGGACTTTCATGATGAATCCTTTCCTTAACATTTGCGCTTTTAGAGCATCGTTCAACGACAATAGTGTGACGCGTCGCCGCAAAAAAAGCAAATCATGTGTTATATTCCGAGGGTGAAGCCTATCAGGTGGTTGCCCGACGGCGAAACCCGGAATGATAATTGATACCGATCTGCACCCGGTGCCGGTCCACGAGCAGGTGGCGGAATACCTCGACGAGCCTTGGCGCTCGCGTTATTTGCGCGGCGATCACGGCGCCGGGCATCCCAACTATTTCAATCCCAGCGGGGTGATGCGCGCCGACAGCGTCACGGCGGACGGACGCCGCATTGAGCGCTTTCCTGATACGATGGCGTCCCACTTCCTGGATCGCTACGACATCGACTACGCCGTGCTGAATCCGATGGAGTCCATGGAGCATTGCGTCTCGCCCGACGCTCATTATTCGGCGGCGGCGCTGACGGCGGTGAACACCCATTTCGTCGAAGATTGGCTGCCTGCCGACGAGCGTTATCTGGCCTCGGTCATGGTCGCCTTCAGCAATATCGAGCTGGCCGTGCGCGAGATTCATCGCCTGGGCGCGCATCCGCGCGTCTGCCAGGTGCTGCTTGTGAGCGGGTCGCCCTTTCCGCTCGGGCACAGCTATTTCCATCCCATCTATGAAGCCGCCGTCGCCTACGACTTGCCAGTGGCGATTCACCCCGGGCTGGAAGGCGTCGGCATCGCCGGCTCGGGCGGCACGGCCGGCTTCGTCTCCGATTACTTGCAATGGCATACCCTGCTGGCGACCTCGTATATGACGCAGTTGGTCAGCCTGGTGGTCGAGGGTGTCTTCCAGAAGTTCCCCACGCTCAAATACATCTTTGTAGAGGGCGGCGTGGCCTGGCTGCCGGCTATCATGTGGCGGCTGGACAAAAACTGGAAGGCGCTGCGCTCGACCACGCCCTGGCTGACGCGCCCACCCAGCGAGATCATCCAGGATCACATCAAGCTCACGACGCAGCCCATCGAAGAGCCGGGCGATATCAAGCATTTTCGCCAGGTGCTGGATATGTTCGACGCCGAGAAGATGCTGATGTTCTCCAGCGATTACCCGCATTGGGACGGCGATACGCCCGATTTCACGCTGCGGCAATTGCCGAACGATATGCGCGATGCCGTCATGTATGGCAACGCGCTGGAGCTATTCAAACTGGAAGCGCGCGAACGCGCAATCTGACAGACGAACTGCCGCTTAAGCGAGTCTCCCCTCTCCAAGGCATTGGGGAGTGGGCCGGGGGAGGGGTTGAGTTGCCCGAAGTATTCGTCGCGCCGCTGGCTGACTTGGCCGTGGGCGAGCGCCGCTTAATCGACGCCGCCGGCAAGTCGATCGGCGTATTCAACATCGGCTCGGAGATCGTAGCCGTGCTCAACATTTGTCCGCACGCCTTCGCGCCTATCTGCCTGGGCCAGGTCAGCGGCACGACCCTGCCCTCACCGGCCGGCGAGTTCATCTGGGGGCGGGAGGGAGAAATCTTGCGCTGCCCCTGGCACGGCTGGGAATTCGACCTGCTTAGCGGCCAATGCCTGACCGACCGCCGCCGGCTCAAGCGCTTCCCCGTCGTCATCCGCGCCGACGGCATCTTTGTCGAAGTCTAGGTTCTGTTGATATTTTGACATGCGGATTTCACAAATGCGTAAAATAGTCTTATGACATACATAAGACTATCTGACAAACAGTGGACGAAAATTCGGGAATTCCTGGTTCAGGAGCCGAATGTTTATCTGGGCAAGGA
>JAJDXR010000078.1 GCA_022823165.1 Anaerolineae bacterium
TTTACTACCGTTCGACTTGCATGTATTAGGCACGCCGCCAACGTTCATCCTGAGCCAGGATCAAACTCTCCGTATTCACAGGGTTTGATTCGCTCTGTCTTAACCTGCTATTCCGCTGTTAATCAGCACCGCAGCCAACTCACATCCGCCGCATAAAAAGCGAGAGATATACTCTCAACTTCAAGATATACAGCCTACAACCCGAATACCACGCTGTCAAGGACGAATCAGCCGAAAGGGTAAAAATCAACAGCGCGCCCAAGCGCGCTGGAAATAAGCCAAAATCGCCATAGTTCCCGCCCAGGCTTTTTTAATCGACGCTACTAGCTGTGAATACGGACCAGACGCAGCGTTTCACCCGAGTACACGAGTTCGAAGCGCTTTTTATCCGTCTGATAAAGCGCATCAATCATCCAGGCGTATCCCTTGGGGAACAGCAGATAATCAATACCGTGCCGATCAATAATCGACAGTTTCCGCTCTACGGGCACATCCGCCCGGTACAGCAGATGATTGTCAGCGCGCTGTATCTCCATCCGCTCCAGCGGCAAGTTCGAATAATACGACATCCGTTCGGCGGAATAGCGGGAAAGCGAAATCACCTTCCAGTGCATGGCGATGGAACGGTTGCGATATTCCGGCTCCGGGCTGGCAGCGACCCACACACGATCGTCATGATGCGCATCAATATAGTCTGCAATTTCCAGCATCTCAATGTCGCCAGCGGGCGCAATTGCGATATCTCGGCTCAAGCCCACTCGTTCATTGGAATGCAGAAAATGCGCGGTGATGGGAAACGCCAGGACAACCAGCGCAACGAGCAGCCGGTCCTGGCCCAGCCTGCGCAGCGTCTGATACAGGTCTGGACGCCGCCGGCCGAGAAGCAGATAGCCCGTCTCCAACACGTAACCCATAAGATACCCGTATGGAACCAGCCACAGAACACGATAAACATGACTGAATGAGACCAGCCGTCCATAAATCCAGGCGGTGTAGGGCGCCAAACCAATGCCGACCGCGATCGCAAAAGCCAACATCAACTTGCTTTTGGCGTCCAAACGGCGCGCAGCCGCCGCGACCAACGTGAGAGCCACCAGAATATAGGTAATGTCTCCCGCCGACACCGAGTTGATGGCGAAATAGCGGTTGCCGTTATACAGCGGGTTGATGGCATCGTATACAAATACCTTCCTGCCAGCATCATCAGGCACTTCAGCAAAGTTGTAGATCGTCTTCTCCGCTGTCGTCAAGCGCAGCAGCAGCGCCGGCGCCATTATCAAGACAGTGAGAATGCCTATCAGCAAGGCATTCTTGCGCCCGCCGCTTTCGCTGATTAACCGTATCAAGCACCAGATGCCAATGACGACAGCCGCGAATCCCCCCAATATGGAATGTACAAATACCGCTGCAATCATGGCCAACAGAAAAGCAAATAAGGCGCGCCGGTCTCGTGAAGTCGCGTATAGGTAGGCGCTGGAAATCGCAATGGGAGCGAGCGCGAAGGCGGAGACAACTTTGTCAAGCACTGCGCGCACAAAGAATTGCGAACCCGCCTGCGGTCCGATGTCCGTTATCAGGCTGTAGGCCAACAGCCCCAGCACGATATAGACCAAGGACATCGTGCGGCCATGCTGCAGGTTGCGCGCGAATATGTACATCCCCAAGACGGTCATTAGCATCACGAAGGGGTTGATGAAGTAACGCGCCAGCAGGATTGGCGTAGCGCTGATTTCCACGACCAGCGCCTGCGCCAGCACCCAGTAGGTCAGGTACATCCGGTCGGCAATGGGATTGCCCGATTCATAATAGGGTTCGGACCAGCCTAAAGGTTCAGCGCGCAAGAAGCCGTTGACCGCGGCGTGATGACGATTTTGGTCGTCGGTTGTCGGCGCGGCGAACAAGCTGGAATGCGCGAACATTGCCGTCAACGCGAAAGCAATGGCAAAGATGGCGACGGCCGGCGCCCGGATTTCCAAGCTTGCCGCTGCCGACTGTCGGGTCTTGCGATAGAGCGAGGCGAAACCCAACAGCGCAAGCAGATACCAGATGAACTCAAGCGCGTCAATCGACAGAGCCAGCGTACGCGTGACCAAACCCAGGGCCGTGATTATCGCGATCGAGAAAGCAAATCCGTAGCCGAGAAAATCGATGAGATCCCATGACTCTCTCGCAGGAACGAGTGCGAAGAGAAAACCGCCCGGCAACAAGAATACCAGCAGACCAACGATGAGGCGCAGCCACGGCGATACTTCCGAGAAGTCGCCCAGCGCCAGCGCAATGCCAGCGAGCAGAATAAATCCGCTAGCCCAAAGGCCGAGACCGTTGGGCTGCGCGACCCGCCGCATGAACGCGCCAGGTGGTAGAACTTTTATAGCTGTCTGTCTCCCGCTCAACTAGATTTCACCTTTGCGGGCCGCGCCCCGCGCTGCTGCCTATTCAGGGTAAGCCGGCTTCATTTGATGCGCACCAAGCGCATCGTTTCGCCCGAAAAGACCAGTTCAAATCGAGTCTTGTCATGCTGATACAGGCTGTCGATCATCCAGGCATATTTCTTGTCAAACAGCAGATAGTCAAGCCCGTAACGCTCGATGATTTCCAACTTGTCAGCGACCGAGACATCAGCCTGGTAAAGGCGAAAGTTGTCGCTCTCTTGACTTGCGGCTTGCTGCAACGGAATACGCGAATAATAGGACATTCTCTCAATAGAGTAGCGAGACAGCGAGATCGCCTGCCAGGTTATCGACAGGACTCTCCGCCGGTAGCGCGGGCTGGCGGCAACCCATACGCGATCATCGTGATTAGCCTCAATGATTTGCGCCATAGCCACGGATTCCTGATCATCACCTGCTACTTCAATATGTCTGTCAGCCATCAGAGCCTGGCTCCGATACATGAACAGCAGAGTAAATGGCAAAGCTACGATACTTAGGACAATCAAGCGCTGGTTCTTGCTGACCCCGGCCAGCATTGTATCAATACTACGAGAATTGCGCCGAAGGCCGGTAAAGCCGGCATGCAGAACATAATAGAGCATATAACCGTAAGGCAGCAGCCACAGTACGCGAATAATGTGATTGACCGAAACCAGGCGCCCGTAAATTGAGGCGGCAACGGGAATCAGCCCTAGAGCCCCGGCCAAGGCATGCGCCGCCAGGAAACGCCCGCGATCGTCCGCGCGCCTCATACCCGCCGCTACCAGAGTCAGTAGCAGCAGAATGTACGTAAGCCCGCCAGCCGTAGTCGGATTGATGGCGTAGGCTTGCTTGTCCGCATCAAGCGGATTTTCCCAATCCAGCACCAGGATCTTGTTGGTCGAGATCTCAGTGGTTGACGTGCCGAAATTGTAAATGGTCGTATCGCCGGTCGTGGCTCGCAAAATAATCGCGGGCGAGAAGACGGCCAGCGTAAGCGCGCCGAGCAAGAGCGTACGGCCTCTTCTGTTTTTGTCAGCAATCAGCTGTATCAAACACCAGATGCCGATGATTCCTACAGCAAAGCCAGCCACCAAAGAGTGTGCGCAGGCGGCCGCGAACATCGAAATCGCGAAGCAGGCATAAGCGCGTCTTTGGCCCTTGCGAAAACACAAATACGCGCTTGACAGGGCCACCGGCGCCAGCGCGAAGCCGACCACAGCTTTGTCGAGAATCAACTCCGCCAGGAAATGTGATGCCGGTTGGTCGCGGTTGTCCACCAGCAAACTGAAGGCGAACAAGCCGAGGCTAACAATTGCCAGCGACGACCTGCGCGCGTGGCCCAGGTTGCGCGCGAATACATACATAGCCGCTACCGAGACAATCAAGACGAAGGGCTGGATGAAGTAGCGCGAGATTAGAATAGGCGCGCCGCTGATCTCGACAACCAGGGCCTTCGCCAAGGTCCAATAGGTGAGGTACATCCGGTCGGCGATGATATTGCCGGTGTCGAAATAGGGTTCGGTCCAGCCCAAGGGTTCGTCGACCAGGAAACTATTGGTCTCGGCATGATGACGATCGCGATCGCCCTTACTCGGGGCTGTGATCAAGCTGGCGCGGGTATAGAGCGCGGCCTGCAGAATGACGATCGCGAGCAAGGCCAGCGCCGGAGCGTTTAATCGCCAGGACCGGCTCCGTATTGCTCGCTTGCGCCAGGCAAGGGCGGCGAAGCCAAGAATTGCCAGCAAATACCAGATGGATTCGACGGTATCAATCGACCAGGCAAAAGTCCGCGTGGCCAAGCCCAGAACCGTAATCAGCGCTATCGAGAAAGAGAAGCCGTAGCCGACGATATCGATGAGGTCCCATGACTCCCGCGCCGGAATCAGCGCGAAAAGGCAGCCGCCGGGCAAAAGGAAAACCAGCAAAGCGACCACGATCCGCGGCCATGGCGAGACAGCCGTGAAATCGCCCAGCGACAGCGCCATCCCGGCGAGCAGAATAAGACCGCTGACATAGAAGTAGAACTGCGGCGGACGAATGACGCGGTTGACGCTACGGGACGCTGGCCGCCTCACAGCTCGCTGCGCCCTTCCAGAGCGCGCATCAGCGTGATGGAATCGACGTATTCGAGGTCGCCGCCTGTTGGCAAACCGCGCGCCAAACGCGTCACCTTCACCTGGCTCCCCGCCAATTCCCGCTGCAGATACATAGCCGTGGCGTCGCCTTCCATACCCGGGTTGGTCGCAATTATCACCTCGCCCGCCTCACCCTTTTCTACACGCGCGACCAGCTCGCGTATCTTAAGGTCGTCCGGGCCGATGCCCTCCACGGGTGAAATGGCGCCATGCAGCACATGGTAACGCCCCTTGTAGACGCCGGTGCGTTCGATCGCCATCAAGTCCAGCGGCTCTTCGACAACAGCCAAAATAGTTCCATCGCGGTCGCGCGAATTGCAAATCGGGCAGGGGTCGGCGACGGTGATATTAAAACAGACGCTGCAGAAGCGAGTCTGCGCCTTGAGATTGCCCAGCGCTTCCGCGAGGCCCAGCGAATACTCAGCGGACGCGCGCAGCAGATAATACGTCAAGCGGGAAGCCGTCTTTGGGCCGACGCCGGGCAATCGCGAAAAGGCCTCCACCAGCTTCGTTACGGGCTCGGGGATTGCGTTGCTCATCGCTGGCGTCCACTGTTTATTCGGCGTGTTCTCTGGTCAGCGCTATGTCTGCTGCACGGGATAGCATTTCGCTGTAGCGCCTGTACGGGCCCTCGATATTGTTCTCGAACCAAATGAGCCACAAGAGAATCAGCGCCAGAAAGACCACGCAGCCGATCGCAACGTTGTCGCGGCCTTCTGGTCGGTTGCTCTTTTGCCCCCCGCCTGTCGCCAGTTGGCCGGGTCGCCGCCCTGTCGCCTCTGCATTGCCCGTGTACGCGGCCTTGCGATTGCCCTTTGCCATGCCCTCGCCCTGGCGTTTGCGCTTTGCCATGTCGCTTTGTCCTTCCCGGCGCTACTGCGTCCGCGCGCCAGCTGATGGTCTGCGCCTCGGTGTCTCGGTGCCTTGGTCTGGCGGTCTGCGCCAGCCAAGGGGCCACTTGACCCGAACGGCATTGCGCTTTGCTTGAGCCGGCTAGCCCAGCAAGCCACCCAAACCGGGAATATCGCCCAGACCGCCGGTGATCTGTTCCATCCGCTCCGCGGCCATGGCCTGGCTCTGCTCGATCGCCTGATTAACCGCCGCGACCAGCAAGTCCTGCAAGTCGGTCAGCCATTCTTCGTCGTCCATATCAATGACATCGGCGTCGATTTCGACAGCCTGTACGCGCTGGTGGCCGGTAATGACGATTTTGATCGCGCCGCCGCCGACCGATACCTCAGTTGTTTCATGCTCCAGGTTTTCTTGCGCTTCAGCCATGTCTAGCTGCATCTTCTGCAGCATCGCCATTGGATTGGCGCCTCCGGGTAGGCCGCCCGATCCGCGCCTGCCGCGTCGTTTGCTCATTGATGATCTCCTCTGAAATGTCGAGCCTGTCGCTACATTATACTATTGGGCAGCAAATCCATTCAACGATTCTTGAACAGAGTCCAAGGCTGCTATTCATCGACAACGCCGCCCAGTTCCTTGCCAGCGGCGACCAGGGGATCCTCAAGCGCGGCAGCCTCGACAGCGTCGGTCTCGGACGGCGCCAGAACGCCATCCACCACCCGCACTTCCAGGCGCAGCTTTACCTCGTGCAAATCAAATATGGCTTGTTCGATGACTTTGGAGCGCTTGGGGTCAGCGATCTTCTGCTGAAATATCTCGGTCTGCACGCCCAGGATCAATCTGTTGCCTTCGATCAGTCGCACATGAGCATGTTCCAGCAGCGGTGGAATGCTGCGATTGTAGCGATGCACCTGCGTCAGAATCTCAATCCAGCCCGCTTGAATCTTCGCCACTGGATAGACCGGCGCTTCGCCGGGCGCGCTGGCATCGGCCCGTTCATAGCCCGCCGCCGCGGATTTGGCGGGCGCCGCTGCGTTATCCGGCGCCGATGTCTGCTGGGAACGCGGCTGGGGCCTGCGAGTTGCTGCCGGCTGAGCAGCGGCTGTCGGCACGGGCGGCGTTTCCGCTGCCTGCGCCACCTCAATGAGCGCCAGTTCAAGCGCGAGCTGCGGCTGCCAACCGCCGGTGTACTGGTTCGCCGCGGCGTTAAAAGCGCGGATCGACTTCAGCAGGCGGCCGCGTTCAAAGCGCTGCGCCAACTCCGCGTACAGCTCCTGCTCTTCCTGCGCGGCTTCAATCAGCTCGGCTGACGCGGTCTGCGCCAACATCACATGGCGCAGAAATGTCACAATCTGCTGCCCAAACTGGCGGGGATCGCTGCCGCCATCTATGGCTGCGTTGATGAGATGGATGCCGCGCCCGACGTCTTCTGCCGCGAGCGCGTCGACAAAGTCGCGCAATTGCAGCGAATTGGCGGTACCCAGCAAATTCTGCGTGAGCTCAAGGCTGATGGATTCGCCGGGATCCGTCACTATTTGATCAAGCAGGCTGATGCTGTCGCGGACGCTGCCGGCCCCCTGCCGCGCGATCAGTTCCAGCGCCGCCGGCTCAATCGACAAGCTTTCGCTTTCAGCGATGAAAGACAGACGCTCGGTCAACTCCTTGAGGGACACGCGGCGGAATTCAAATTGCAGGCAGCGGCTCTTGATGGTCGCCGGCACCTTGTCAATTTCCGTCGTAGCCAGCACAAAAATCGCGTGATCCGGCGGTTCCTCCAGCGTTTTCAGCAGCGCGTCAAAAGCGTTGCCGCTGAAGCGATGCACCTCGTCGATGATGTAGACTTTGTATGAGCCTTCGCCCGGGGCAAAGGCGATTTTATCGCGAAGCTCGCGCACGTCGTCCACGCCGGTGTGCGACGCGGCGTCGATTTCGATCAAGTCCAGAAAGCGCGCCTCGTTGATCGCGGCGCAATTGGCGCAGGCATTGCAAGGACGGGCGGCTGGGTCGTCACAGGTACAATTGACCGCCTTGGCCAGCAAGCGCGCGGTAGTGGTCTTGCCCGTGCCCCGCGGTCCGCTGAACAAATAGGCATGGCGCACACGCCCGCGGATCAGCGAGTTGCGCAAGGTACGGGTGATATGCTGCTGACCGACTACATCGTCATAAGCCAGCGGACGCCACTTCAGATACAGGGCTTGCTCGGGCACAGACGCTCCTCCCGGATTCTGCCGTGAGTCTAGCACTTGCGCGCGCGGCAATCAAGCGGCCAGCGCTGCCGCGAGGGCTGCTCACGCGTAAGAACCGCTTTACTTCACTCATCTGTATTACAAGCGACAATGGACTTCTTCCAACTGGAAAATACAGGGGGCGCCGGTTTTGGTGGATATTTCCTGAATGCCAAGCTTTGCACTGGATAATTCACCACAGAGGCACAGAGGTAGAATAAAGTAAGTCCTGCAAATTTCACAGCATCGGGTCAGCCAAAGCTGACCCCTACAGGGTTCAAAATATAGTCGAAAGTTGTAGGGGCGAGCCTTGGCTCGCCCGCTCAAACACGAAAATTCGCTATTTTTTGATGGTGTGCCTATATTCCTATTACTTACTTGCGTTTACTGAGGGGCGCGTAGACACTGCCCGCCGGCACAGAGTTTTTTCTTTGGGTCGAAGGGAAACCGCATCCACTACAATAGACACTCCCAAAATATAGATGAAACTTGGAGTTGCCGAGGAGAAAATGATGGTACTGGAAAGACAAGACTACGTTTCGGTGGCGCGCTTTGAAGACCTGCAAGGCCGGGGCTGCATCACGGTCCATCCCAATGGCAAGACGCTGGCGCTGTTTCTCTATGGCGAGCGGGTTTACGCCCTGGACAATCGCTGCCCGCACATGGGTTTCCCGCTCGACAAAGGCTCAGTCGAAGACGGCATTCTGAGTTGCCACTGGCATCACGCGCGCTTCGACCTGGCCAGCGGCGGCGCCTTTGACCTCTGGGCCGACGACATCGACAGCTACCCCGTGGAAGTCCGCGCTGGCGAAATCTACGTCGATATGCGCCCGCGCCCCAATACATTCGAGCATCAATCCAACCGCTTGCGCGATGGCTTGCAGCACAACCTCAGTTTAGTGGTCGCCAAAGCCGTCATCAACATGCTGCGCCAAGGCGTCGCGCCGGCCGAGCCCTTCCGCATCGGCCTGGAATTCGGCACGCAGTATCGCGGCATGGATTGGGGGCGCGGCTTGACGACCCATGGCTGCACGATGAATTTGCTGCCCTGGCTGGATGAGGCCGATCGGCCGCTGGCGCTCTTCCATGGCTTGGCCGATGTGGCCAGCGACACCGCCGGTATGTCTCCGCGCTTCAACCCCCGCCCCCTGCCCAATAACGAGACCGACATTGCCACGCTGAAAACCTGGTTCCGGCAATTCGTCGAAGTGCGGGACGCGCAAGCCGGCGAGCGCGCCATCGTGTCCGCCTTGCGCGCCGGCGCCGATGACAAACAAATCGCCGATATACTCTTCAGCGCGGCCACCGACCATCGCTATCTCGACGCCGGGCACACGCTGGATTTCATCAACAAGGCGCTGGAATCTGTGGATTTAAGCGGCTGGGAAAACGCTGAGCTGGCTTTCACCAGCGTCGTGCCCAATCTAACCGAAGCCCGCCGCATGGAAGAGTCCAACGCCTGGCGCAAACCCATCGACCTGATCCCGATCCTGGAAGCCGCCTTCGACCAGATTGAAGCGGCGCTGTCCGCCGGCGCCGGCCGCGAAACCGCCGTTGACGTCGACGCCATGACTGCCGAGCTTCTGAGTGACGACCCGCAAGCCATTGTCGATCGGCTGCTGGAGGCCTTGCGCGATGGCGCCAGCCCCGTGCGGCTCGCGGGCATCGTCGCCTACGCGGCCGCCCGCCGCATCGCGCATTTCCACACCAGCAACGAATTCGGCGATTGGGACACAGCTCTGCACACCTTTACCTTCGCCAACGCCGTCCACCAGGGCTTGCAGCGGGTCGAGTCGGCCGGTTTGATTCGCGGTATCTTTGACGCGGCCATGAGCATCTACCTGGACCGCTTCCTGAACCTGCCCTCGGTCAAGCTGCCGCAGCCGGCGCCGGTAGCCGACCCCGATGCGCTGCTCGACGGCTTCGAGGCTATGCTGAACTTGCAGCAGCAGGTCAACCCGGCCGGCAGCCTGGTGGCGCAATACCTGGTCAGCGGCGGCTCGCCACAAAAGCTGATGGCGAAAATGGGGCATTTGCTGCTGCGCGAAGACAGAAATTTCCACACCATTCAATGCGTGGAAGCCGCATTTAATCAGTATCGCTTGATCCGGCCGGAGTCGGAAGCGCGCGCCAACCACGTGTTGGTCGCCGCGGCGCGCTATCTGGCCGCTCATGCGCCGACCATGCGCGCGCAACTGCAGACCTTTACCATCGCCAGGCGGCTGTCGCTGGGCGAGAACTTGTTTGAAGCCTAAGTCAGCGTCTCAGCGGTTGTAGACGATATAGGTATCGCGCAGTTCTTCGCGCAATTCGAGGTAGTTGCGGTAGCGCCACTTGGCGATGGCGCCACGCTCCACAGCGCGGCGGACTGCGCATGCGGGTTCGTCGGTATGGGTGCAATTGCTGAATTTGCAATCCAGCACGAAGGGCTCGATATCAGCGAAGTAGGCATCCAGTTCGTCCGGTTCGATATCCCAAACGGTCAATAAGCGTATGCCAGGCGTATCCGCGATGTATCCGCCGCTATCAAGCCGCACCAGGACGCTGTCGCGGGTGGTATGCACCCCCTCTGCGGATTGCCGCCCCACATCTTTAACTTGACGACCCAAGCCGGGCTGCAAACAATTCAAGAGGCTGGTCTTGCCCACGCCCGAGGGTCCCGTGAAAACCGAGATGCCCCGAGCCAAGCGCGATTTCAAGTCCTTGATGCCAGCGCCGCGGAGCGCGCTGGTCCGCAAAACCGGGTAGCCGATGCTTTCATAGCCGGCCAAAATCTCATCCAGCTCAGGCGCGTAATCCAGGTCGATCTTGTTGAGCACGATGAGTAATTCCGCGATATTCGACCGTTCACCCGCCACCAGGAGGCGGTCGAGGACTTTCAAATCCGGCGCGGGCTGCGCGGCGGAGCATACGAAAAGCGCCCGATCGGCATTGGCGATTAGGACTTGCTCGCGCTCGGCTTGGCCGGCGCCCCGCTTCCCAGTCGTGCGAACGGCGCGCGACAACACGCTTGCGCGCGGCGCCAGCGCTTCAATCAGGCCCTTCAATACATCGGCGCCTTCTTCGCGCCGCAAGCTGATAAACGCGCGATCGCCGATGGCGGCGATATCAGAGGACTTGGCTTCTTCTTTCAAGCGGCCGCGCAACTCACACATATAGGTGCCGCCGTCTTCCGCTTCGACCCAATAGAAGCCGCTCTGCTCCTTGACAATCAAGCCGGACTGTCGCTCAATCAAACAAGCCTCCTTTACGCAGCGTAATCACAATTATAGCGCCAGAACTCCACCTGCCGCAGCCGTCAAGGCGAATCGCGGCATTCGGTTATGCCAAGCAAGTAATGAGAATGACTGTGCCAATAAAAATTAAGTCAACATAATCGAAACACTGCAGGGGCGGCCTTGGCTCGCCCATTCTTGATTGACTTCCTTTGAACTTTTGCATGACTAACTTGGTTCCACCGGGATGTTCATGGGCAAGCAAGGTCATCTGGAGTAAACTATTATTATGAGCCGTAAGCACAAGGAAACAGATGTGGACAATCAAACACAAGACGCCAAGGCCGAGAGCGAGACGCAGCTGCGCGTCACCACGACGCCGCGCAAATTGTTGAGCTATGTTGTAGTGGCGGCGGCCTGTTATTTGCTGGGGCTGGTCATCGGCAGCGGCGCGCTGAATTCGCCGCAGGAGGCTGCGCCGGTCATGGTGGATGAAACGCAGCTGCGGGCGGTCGTTCTGAGTGTGCTGGAAGAACTCGGTCGCGCAGCCGCGGATGATGGCGCGGCGGATCGCTTCGCGCTGGTTGATGATGATCCCTATCTGGGCGCGGAAGACGCGCCGGTCGTCATCGTTGAGTTCAGCGATTTCTTCTGCAGCTACTGCAAGCGGCACTTCGACCAGACATTTAAACCGCTGCTGGAGAATTACGGCGAGCACATCCGCTACGTCTATCGGGATTTCGCGCGCCTGACGCCCGAATCCGCCCTGGCCTCGGAAGCGGCTCAGTGCGCCTTCGAACAAGGCAAGTTCTGGGAATTCCGCGCCGATTTCTTCTCCAATCAGGATTCGCTCGGGCGTGAATTCTACCTGGAGACCGCCGCCAATCACGAGTTGGATATGGAAGCGTATACCGCCTGTCTCGACGAACGCCGCTACCTCGACGAAGTCGAAATTGACGGTTTGGACGGCCAGCTGGCGGGCGTACGCGGAACCCCCGGCTTCTTCATCAACGGTCAAATCTTGAGCGGCGCCCAGCCCTACAGCATCTTCGAGCGGATGACGCAGCGCGAGCTTGATACGGCCGGCATCGACTACAGCGCCGGCGGCTAGACCATAGACACAGAGAGCTTGATAAGATCCCGCCGCCAGGCGGGCGCTTTGCTTGGAAACCAACAGTCGCGGCTATACGGAACGTGAGCAAGTTGAGATACCTTTGACACATGGCTAAGCGCAGGCGAGCGCCCAAAAAACGAGGGCAGTCCCGGCGCCGGGTCAATCGCGGCCAGCGGCTTGAGCTGGAAATCAGCGAAATGGCGCAGGGCGGCCGCGGCCTGGCCAAGCTGGACGGCAAGACGGTTTTTGTGCCTTATACGCTGCCGGGCGAAGCGGTCACAGCCGAGATCGCCAGCCGGCGCGGGGCGGCGTTATTCGCGCGCGGGCTGCGCCTGCGAGCCGCCTCAACCGACCGCGTCCCGCCGCGCTGCGCGCATTTCGGGCCAGGGCGCTGCTGGGAGTGCCAGTGGCAGCATATCGACTACGGCGCGCAGCTGCTGCTCAAGCAAGACGTCCTGGCCGATCAGCTGTCGCGCCAGGGCCAGCTGCCCGACGCGCTTATCGAGGCCGCGCTGCGCCCGGTCCTGCCGGCGCCGGAGCCATGGGCTTATAACCACACGCTGCGTCTAGCGCGGGATCAACAGGGCAACTGGGGATTGCGGCGTGATGGCGGCGGCTACCATGCGATTGACGAATGCCTGGTTACGCATCCCGATCTGCTGGATTTGCTGCGTCAACTGGATTTGGATTACACCACCGCCCGGCGGATGATCTTGCGGCGCGGCGGCGACGGAGGCCTGATGCTGATATTTGAAGTCAGCGCCGAAGAAGCGCCGGACCTGCGCGCTGACCTGCCACTGAGCGTCAATATGATCCTGCCCGATCGCGAGCCCATCAACCTCATCGGCGATGCCTTCAGCCACTACCGCATCGCCGGCCAGGACTTCCGCGTCACGGCCGGCTCGTCCATTCGCAGCAACATCGCGGGCGCGGAACTGCTGGTCTACCAGGTGATGCAGGCGCTGCAACTGCAAGGCGGGGAGCGCGCGCTCGACCTCTACGCGGGCGTGGGCATATTCAGCGCATTCCTGGCGCCGCGGGCGGACCTGGTAACCCTGGTCGAGAGTTATCCGCCGGCCGCCAGCGACGCCGATGTCAACCTGCAAGGCAGGGACAATGTTGATGTGGTCGAAGGACAGGTCGAAGCTGTGTTGGCGGATATGGAGCGCGAAGGCGCGCGCTACGAAGTGGCGGTCGTGGATCCGCCCAGCGCGGGCTTGGGCAAAGCGGTGATCGGGCAGCTTGAGCGCCTGGGCGTCGCGCGGCTGGTCTACGTCAGCGGCGACCCGGCTTCATTGGCGCGCGACAGCCGCCAGTTGATTGACGCGGGCTTTTTTTTGCGAGCCGTCCAGCCGATCGACCTGGCGCCGCAAACCTATTACATCAGCGCTCTGGCCACCTTCGAGCGCTAAGTGATGATCGATTTCAGCGCCGCCAGCAGCCGCTCCAGGTCCTTCGCCGTGTTGTAAGCCTGCACCGAAATGCGTATGCCGCCTTGACCGGCGAACTCGCCAACCGGCGCCTCGATGCGGTACTCGTCATATAGTTGCTTTTGGACGGCAGCGCCGTCGCAAGCCGGCAGCGGAACCGTGACCATCTGCGCGAACTGGTCCCGGGACAGCGGCTGCAAGCCATAATGGGCGCAGAGTTCATGCTGCGCCGCGCCCGCCAGCGCATGACAGGCCGCGCGTACGCGATCCCACTGATGGTCGCGCTGATAGTCGATGGCGGCGGGCACGGTCAGAAAAGGCGCGATATCGCGGGTGCCGCCCCAGTCGTTGCGTTCCACAAAATCGCTGCCGGCTGCCCAGCCATGCGAAACCGCCAGCGGGTCGATCCAGTCATGATGCTCGGCGCGCGCATGCAGAAATCCCGAGCCTTTGGGCGCGCATAGCCACTTGTGAAAGTTGCCGCTGTAGATGTCGGCGCCGATGGCTGTCAAGTCGAGCGGCAGTTGGCCGGGCGCGTGGGCGCCGTCGACGATGGTCAGAATGCCCGCTTCACGCGCGCGCCGGCATATCAGCTCGACCGGAAAAATCAGCGAAGTCGACGAGGTGATATGGCTGATGACGATAGCTTTGGTCCTGGCCGACGCCTCCGCCAGGAAAGCCGCAGTGAAGGCTTCATCGCTTTCATAAGGCAGGCGAACGCGATGTCGTCTCACAGCGGCGCCGGTCTTGGCGCTGACAAAGTCCAGCAGCCGGTTGACCGCTCCATACTCGTGATTGGTGGTCAGGATTTCATCGCCGCGATGCAGCCGCAGCGAGCGCAAAGCGACATTCAAACCAGCAGTGACGTTGGCGACAAAGACAATCTCCCCGGCCGGCACATTGAAGTAGTTGGCGATAGCCGCGCGGGCATTCGCCATCAAGGCCGGCCGGCGGCGCAGCAAGAACTCGACCGGCTGCCCTTCCAACTCCCGCTGCCAGGCTTGATAACGCTCGAAGACCGGCCGCGGACAAGCGCCGAAGGAGCCGTGATTGAAGAAAATAATATCATCGCGAATCAGAAAGTCGGCTGAGCTTGGAGACATACAAGCGCTCCCTCTGGCGGAGAAGTGCGCGCGATTCTAACGCAAAAGCTGACCAGCCCCTAGTTGTATAGTTCCGCTTTGAGGTGGGTTGGTTTTTGATGGAATTTATCCGGGGTTTCTCGCCAGCGATCACAGATGAATTCATACGGACTTCGCCCCTTCAGCGTCTTGAGTCTTTTGCCAAAATTGTAGGCTTGCAA
>JAJDXR010000047.1 GCA_022823165.1 Anaerolineae bacterium
CCCGCTCGCCGCACTTGCCGCCCGACTTCAGCCAACAAGCGCCGAAGGGTGAGTTTAAGCTCGGTTTCGTCGTTAGTATCGCTTTGAAAAGTCATCTGGCGGCCGGCCGATTTTTGAGCCGGAGGAGGCAAGACAGGGCTATACAGTTAGGGGTCAGCCACGCGCCCCTTCTGCTACAATTCAAAGTGAATGATTCCAGCCAACCGAGTCCGCCATGCCCCTTATCGAACCGCATTACATCGCCATCCTGATATTCTGCCTGCGCGTTATCAACAACGTCATCGGCACGGCGCGCTTGATTCTGGTATCGCGGGGACAGCGCTATTGGAGCTTCGCCTTCGCCGCGCTGGAATCGCTGCTATTCGCCTATACCGCCGGCCAGGTCATTACTGATTTGGAGAACTTGCCCAAGTTAGCCGCTTATGTCTTCGGCTTCGCGGTCGGCGGCATCGTCGGCATGCAAGTGGAGAATCGTTTTGTCAAGGCTTACGACAGCGTTACGGTCATCGCCTCGCGCGCAACATCGCATGAGATGGCGCTGGCTTTGCGCGCGTCCGGGCATGGCGTCACCGAGATCATGGGCGAGGGCGCGCATGGCCAGGTCGAGGAGCTGCGCATCATCACGCATCGGCGCGACCTGCCAGAAGTGCTGCGCATCATCCACGAGATCAAGGATGATGTCTTTGTAACGGTGGAACATTCGGAGTTTATTCGCGGCGGTTGGATCCGGGCGCATCGCCGCTGAGCCGGGCTATTCTTCCGCCAGCGCCAACTCGACGAAATAAGTGGGGTATTCCAGCAGCCGGCGCACCGGGCATTTGCCGGCGATATCGCGCAGCCGCGCCAGCTGCTTGTCATCAAGGTCGCCGTGGAAGACCAGCGCCTCCCGCACCTCATGCACGAATAAATCATCGCCTTCATGCGGCGGATAATCACGCCCGCGGAAGCGCTCGTAATCCAACTGAATCTCGACGCCCTCCAGGTTCCAGCCCTTGCGCTCGGCATAGAGCTTACAGGTGATAGCCATACATGAGCCGAGCGCGCCCAACATCAGCTCGCCGGGCGTCGGCGCGCTATCCGTGCCGCCGGCGTCCAGCGGCTCGTCAGCGTGCCACTCGTGGTTGCGGATCTTAATGGTGGTGCGTGTGCCTTCGCGCAGGGCGATGTCAACAGGCATGGATATGGTCCTTTTCTGAGTTTGAGCTTACTCCCGGTTAGCGACGCAGAACAGCGAAGAGGTCGCTCACAGGCAACTGGAAACCGGGTAGTGCAGCTTCGCCATCCAATGCGCCTGCTTCGCCGACGAATTTCGTATGTACGTTGCCAGACGCTTCCCAGCGGCTAACATCGACTCCGTTTTCAGCCGGGCGCACCAGCCAGAACAGGCTCGTTCCTTTGCGCAAGTAGATTTCGGCTTTCCATCTTGCTTCAGCCAACTCATCCCAGGGCTCAAGCATTTCGGCTACTATGTCCGGCATGGCTGCCACCCACTCGTCCTTGGGAGAACGCGGATCTCGCGCATGGCTCATAAAGGCCACGTCGGGTCCTACCAGGGTGTCGTTCTCACCGTACGGGTAGTAGCCCGATCCAATCGTACAGAATCCCGCGTCTGCCGTCTTGACAAAGTCGTACAATCTAAAGGCGACTTGTGCCGCCAAAACGCCTTGAGCATAGGCATGTGGAATGCGCGGAATCACTTGGCCTTCAAGTAATTCAAAGTCCCAGAACTCATTGTCGGGATGATGCGGCCAATCTCGAACATCGTCAATCGTGAATCGCTGTCTTTGCAAGTCCATTCTCGCTAGCCCCCGATTTCCGGACTCCCAGTATAGTGTACGACACTGGCAACTCGTATAGAGACTGCAAGTCCGCCGCTGAGTCAGAGGGTGTACCCTAGAGGCGGAATCGCCAGCAGAAACATGATCGACAGGGTGGCGACCAGCAGCGGCAGCAGAATGACGACGGCGATCAGCGGCTTCTCTTCGCGCAGGTGCATGTAGAACCAGATCACCAGGCTCGACTTGATAATGGCGATGCCCAGCAGAACTATGGCTTTGATGGCTTGCAGGGTGGCGGCCGCGCTGGGCGCGTCGTGGATGGCGCCCTTGAGGAATTCGGCGCTGAGGACTTCGATGACCGTCAGCAGAGCCAGCGCGCCAAAGACGACCGTGTATATGCCGCCTTCCACGGTGATTTTACGCCCGAGCAAGCGCACAGTATTGCTGTGATGTCCGCTGTTGTGGTGGGTCGCTTCGGCCATTTCGTGTATTCCTTACACCAGGTAAATGAGCGTGAAGAGCATAATCCAGACCACATCGACAAAGTGCCAGTATAGCCCGAACATCTCGATGCCGATGGGATTGTTGTCATAACGCCCTTTGGCGCCGCGCCGCATCACTTCCAGCGCCCAGAGTACGCCGACGAAAACGTGAGCGCCGTGGAAGAATGTAGGGGCGTAGAAGCGCATGCCGAAGGTGCTCCAGGCCGAGGCGTCGTCAAAGCCGAGCACGATGCCGAGGTGCGCCAGCTCGCTGTATTCGATGTACTGGCCGCCCAGGAAAACGATGCCGCCCAGCGCCGTCAGGCCAATCCAGCGCAGCATGCCGCTGCGATTGCCCTGCTGCATGGCGCGCAAGCCCATCACCATGAAGAAACTGCTGGCCAGCAAGACGAAGGTATTGGCGGTCACGAGGGCGACGCCCAACTCGTCATGCGCTTGCGCCACGATGTCTTCTTCGTTGATGCGAAAGATAATGTAGCCCACGATCATAATGGAGAAGATGACGATCTCGGAAGCCAGGTAGAGCCACAGACCCAGCTTCATATTGCTGTTGTGTTCGTCTTCGCTGATATGCCCGTGATCGTCGTGGGTGGCGACCGCATGCAAGGAGTCGGCTGTCAATTCTGCCATGGTTGCTTTCTCTCTAATTCAAATGTAAAGCAATGTCGCGATAGCCAGTCATTTTCACTTTGCTCAACCTTCCGCTAGCAATAAATAATCGCTGCCGCCGAGCGGCTCTACTTCTGATAGCCAATGGCGCGCGGAATAGCGCGGATTACGCCGACCACGCCGCCGGCGATTTTGCCCGCCTCGCGTATGGGCTGGATCTGCGTCCGCTGGCCATCGGTGGGGTCAATCTCCTTAACTTCGCGCACGCCGCGATGCGCCAGATAAAAGAACACCGCGATGCCGCCGGCAGCCAGAGCCAGCGAGACGAAGATGACCAGGATGAAACCCAGCAGCACGGTGAATTGGCTGGTACCGGCGATGGTCTGATTGGCGAAGTCATCGGGCGGCAAGACCAGCCCCAGAATTTCCTGAATCGGGATGATGAAATCGCCGAAGCCATTGGCGAAGAAATCAGCGTTGGGTTCGGTGGCAACGCGCAAGCCGAATCCATGCGGCAGCAGCGCAAAGGTGAAGAGCAATATCGTGGTGATGACGGCGATCGTAAGCACCAGGAAAAGCTGGCCCGCGTAGAAGGCTATCGTCTGCCACAAGCAGGAGACCGTCATCAGCAGCGCCCCCAGCGTCCCGGGCAAGCCCGCTACGGTAATCAGCAGGATGCGCCAGCCCAGGAAGATCGCCAGCCAGATGAAGAACCAAATCACATTCACGATCCAGTTGACCAGGAAGAAACTAAGCTCCAGATAGGGGAAGCGCCAGGGCTTGGGACTGTCATTGATGAGCGCCCAGGCCAGATCCCAGAGCCATTTGCCGGCGCGGAAGACCGGACCGGAGGTATGCAGCGCGAATTCTTTCTCCGGCGCTTCGTCCTCGTGTTCGTCGTCGGTGTGCTCGCCGTGCTCGCTCATCTTGGGGTCGAAGGCGCCGACGCCCCACATAAAGGTCGCCATTGAGACGAAAGCCGCCAGCACCAGCCCGACCTGCGCGCCTTCGCTCGAGTCCGCGCTCATCCAGACCGGGTTCATATCCTGCCAGGTACGCAGGGCGTAGACAAAAGCCAGCGAAGCGATAAAGCCTGCGATCAGCGCGGGTATCGCCCTGCCGAGTCCCGGTTTATCCATATCCTGCCACTCCCTTGTCGCTTAGGCGAGCCGAGTATACCACCGCTCGGACAGAGTAAAAGTTATAGTCCGGCCCTCAGCGGAGCCAGTACAGCACCACATAGAACATAAGCCAGGCGACGGTGACGAAATACCACAGCTTCACCGCGCCTTCCACGGGCCAGGAATCGCGCGGGTCGCCGCTGTAGCTGCCGCGGCCGGCCTGGCGGTAGACGCGCAGCATGACCGCCATAATCGCCAGCGCATGCGCCAGGTGGAAGCCGGTCATCAGGCGCATGGTGACGCCGTATTGCGTCGCCAGCGCCGCTTCTGATACGACAGTGAATTCGACTAGGATGATCGCCATAAACACGACGCCCAGCGCCATGTTCAGCCGCCAGCTCATCAGAAAGACCCCGAGCTTGCCCAGGCGCAGCGCTTGCCAGCCGCGCCTGGCCAGCAGCGCGCTCAAAATCAGCGCCAGCGTCGCGGCGCTCGGCAGCAGCGGGTCAAAGGGCGCGACGCCCTCCGGCGGCCACTGCGCGTAACTGAAGCGCAATTGCCAATTGACCACAATCAGCGCCAAAAAAACCATGATCCAGCTAGCCTGAAAAATCGTCATGCCCAGGCGGTTGTTCTTCAGGCGCATTTCAGCATCGCGGTCTTCGCCGAATTTCGCCTTCTCCTGCCGCTGCACGTAGCTGGTCATGGCTGGCTCGCGCTGTCCCAATCAATCAGCCTGGTTGCCGTCTGGGGTCGGTCGTCCGCCGCTGAAAGCCGCGTCAACCGCGTCCAGATAGGCCGCCGAGGCCTCGGTGCCATAGCCGTAGGGATCTTCAAAGGGAATGGGATCGTCGTCGAAATTGGTCACCGGCGGCGGCGAAGTCGTGGCCCATTCCAGCGTCAGGGCGCGCCAGGGATTGGCGCCGGCCACCGGCCCGCGAAAATACGAGTGGATGACGTTGTAGACCACAATGAAGGTGGAAAATCCCAGCACAAAAGCCCAAAAGCTGATGAACTGATTCCAGTCGGTGAAGTTGGGGTCGTAGACCGCCACGCGCCGCGGCATGCCAAGCATACCCACGATGTGCATGGGAAAGAAAGTGAACAGAAAGCCGAAGTAGGTGAATACGAAGTGAATCCGCCCCAGCCGTTCGTTCATCATGCGCCCCGTGACCTTGGGGAACCAGTGATAGAGCGCGGCGTAAATAGCGAATACGCTGCCGCCAAAGAGCACAAAGTGGAAGTGGCTGACGACGAAATAGGTGTCGTGCACGTGAATGTCGAAGGGCAGAGCCGCCAGCATGACGCCGGTGATGCCGCCGATGACGAACATGGACATGAAACCCAAGGCGAATAGCAAGGCGCTGGTGAAGCGCATCTTGCCGCCCCAGATGGTGCCCAGCCAACTGAACATCTTGATGCCGGTGGGCACGGCGATAATCATGGTGGTAATCATGAAGGGGATGCGCAGCTCCGGCTGCAAGCTGGTGAACATGTGATGCGCCCAGACGGTGAAGCCGACGAAGGCGATGCCCATGCTTGATAAACCCACCATGCGGTAGCCGAAGACCGGCTTGCGGCAGTGGATGGACAGGACCTCGGACAAAACGCCCATGCCCGGCAGCACCATGATGTAAACGGCCGGGTGGCTGTAGAACCAGAAGATATTCTGCCAGAGCAGCACGTCGCCGCCGCCGGAGGCGTCGAAGAAAGTCGTGCCGGCCACGCGATCCAGCAGCAGCAGCGTCAGCGCGCCAGCCAGGAAGGGCGTCGCCATCACCGCGATGATGCTGGTGGCCAAGACAGCCCAGCAGAGCAGCGGCATAGTCCAGATGATCATCTGCGGCGGCCGCATATTCAGAATGGTCACAATAAAGTTGATCGAGCCCATGATCGACGAGATGCCCAGCAGGTGCGCGCCCAAAGCCCAGAGCGTCTGCCCGTCGCCGCTGAAAAGCGTCGAGAGCGGCGGGTAAGAAGTCCAGCCGGCTTCGGCGGGTGTGACGAAGTAACCCAGCAGAATGACGATAGCCGCCGGCGGAATCAGCCAGAAGGCGAAGGCGTTGAGCCAGGGGAATGCCATGTCCTTGGCGCCCAGCTGCAGCGGCACAACAAAATTGCCGAAGGCTGCCCACATGGGAATGATGAAAAGAAAGATCATGACGGTGCCGTGCATGGTGAAGAGGCTGTTGTAAGCCGAGCCGGAGGCCATCAGGTCCAGCGTGGGCGTCCACAGCTCGAGGCGGATGCCCATAGCCATAGCGCCGCCGACCATGAAAAAGAGGAAGGCCGCCACGCCGTATTGCACACCGATGATCTTGTGGTCGACGCTCCAGCGCAAATACTCGCTCAGCGCCGGACGCCGCACGGTTTCCGCTTCATGCTGCGTTGCCATGTTTTCGCCTTTTCTCTACGGCGTCTGCCGCCCACGGTGAGGCGGGCCGCTGCTTCACGCTCAAATGGTCTCTATTCGGACTCGCCGGCTTCCTCAGAAGTCTCGCTTGCGGCCGATTCCGCTTCACTATCGCCCTGGCCGAAGGTGATATCGACATCCAGGCCAAAGGCGGTCTTGATCGCTTCTGGTATGGCGACCGTGCTGTTCTCGTTGTCGCAGTCGGATTGCTCGCCTTGCGTACACAGATAAGCCACGATGGCGTAGAGCTGTTCCGCGCTCATCTTGTTGGCGTCGCTCTGGTCGGGCCCGAAGACAGCCATCTGCTCGGTGTATCCGGGCACGACGAAAGCCTGCGCGTTCCAAACCGAGGTGGCGATATACTCTTCCGCTGATTGCCCGGCCACGCGCTCGCCGGCGCGGTCGGCGATGCCATTCATCGAGGGACCGGTGCGGCTGCTCCAGCCCAGGCTGTCGAGGGTGTGGCAACTGTTGCAGATGTACTCTTGTATCACGATTTCGCCGCGCAGCACCGGGTCGGCCGGCGGGTTCAGGATCGCGTGGATGGCCGGCTCGTAAAATTGTTCCAGGAATTGCGCTTCGTCTTCGTAGACGATGACTGTGCCGCGCATGCGCCCGTGGCCGTCGCCGCAGAGCTCGGCGCAGACAATGGGATATTCGGCCGGGTATTCCACGCCCTCGACGCGCGCGGGCGTAAAGCGAATCTCGGTGGGGCGGCCGCCGGTATCGGGATTGCCCGGCAGCAGATCTTGCTTGACGCGCATGGCCGGCACCCAGTAGGAATGGATAACATCTTGCGCGCGCAATTCAAGGTCAACATTCTGGCCGATGTAGGTATGCAGCTTGTCGCCGCTATTGATGACGATAGGCTCGCCTTCGGGATTGAGCCGGCTGGTTTCGTAATTGTGCGTCCAGGCGTAGCGCGCGCCGGTCACCCTGATGACGGTTTCTTCGCCGTTGATCATGTTGACAGCCGCTTTGGGCTCGGAGTTTTGATTCCAGACGTTAAAGCTAATCACAGCCAGGTAAACGACGACCAGCGCCGGGATAATCGTCCAAACCACCTCCAGCAGAGGATTGCCGTGATAGGTGGGGCCATCGCTGCGGTCGTCATCGCGGACGCGGAAGAAGATAACCGAGATCAGCAGCATGCCCTGGATCAAGAAAAAGACCAGGCCGCCGATAATGACGAGAATGTAGAAAAGCTCGTCGACGCTCTTGGATTCAGCCGAGGCTTGCGCGGGCAGCACCTCGGGCACAAAAGTTGTGAACCAGTTGATGCCGATGACGCTCACCAGCAGGAAGACGGCGGCGACGACCACGGCGGCCGGGCTTATCGACGGGATGTTGGAACGGTTATTTTCCATACGGGCTCACCACCTGCATTCAAAGCCGCGACCAGGTCAATATCCTGCAAAAGCTGATGATACGCTACTGTTCCCGCGAAACTCGCGAGCCAAATATCACGCTACGCTATCGTGTTTGTTCAATTTGTCACAATTCTAGCGAAATGGCGCTCCGATTTCAAGCGGATGTCTGCCGCAATCAGCGTCAAGATTCAGGAGCGGCTAACATGGCGTATATCTCCTGAATGCCGAGCTGGGCACAGGTTAATTCACCACAGAGACACAGAGGGCACAGAGTTTATTCTTTGGGTCGAAGGGAAACCGCATCCACTACAATAGCCACTCCCCAAGATTCTCCGACGGCGGCCAGGATGGGCGAGCCGCCGCCCTGTGTCCCACTCGCGGTCTGCGCTAAAATTGTAGTCGCGGGCCCAAGACCGCGAGGAAGGATGCAGGCGCGTTGGACAAGACAAGCGAAAGTCGGCCAGCGACGAGTCGGCTTATAACCACAGGTTTGGCAATTCCGGCGCTGCTGCTGGCCGTGCTGTGCCTGTTCGCCCTGCAGGAGATCATTTTGATCCTGGCGGCGCCAATGATCGCCAGAAGCGCAACTGACGCCGTGCGCGGCAGTTATGCTTTGGTCACGCTGCGCAACCTCTGGCTGATATTTGGCGGAATGCTGACGCTGGGACTGATCATTTACAGCCTGGACAGGCTTTTCAAGCAGTCGGCCCAGCCGAGTACGCGCCGATTCTTTCTGCGCCTGCTGGCAATTGAGTTGGTCATCATTGCAATACAATATTTGATAGTAGTCCGATAGAGAAATATAATTGCGTGGAAGATTTGCTTGCTGTTGCCGCCGCCAGCGAGCGTAAAATCACAAAAAGGTAAGAAGCCTTGATTGAGCGCGCCGTTTGTCGACAAACGCACAGGTAGCTAACAGGGTCGCATATCAATAGAAATTCATACGCAAACGTGGTAAGATCATAATACGTTTTATCTTAGCAACTTCGTATAATGACCAAGAGCTAGCGAGGGAGAAAAGTGTCTACAAATCCAAATGCCCTTTCAGATAAGGAGCGAATCACTGCCTTGGAGACCGCCCTGCAATACCTTGCTACCAAGGCTGATCTGGAATCCAAAATCAATAACCAAACTGCTCTAATTGTCGCAGCCCTGTTGCTTATGACAGCGATTCTAGGTTTCCTCGTTACACGCCCCGCCTGATTTGCAGCGGGTAATCCTCGCGGCAGTCCCCATTTCGATCCGACGTCTGGTCTCAATCAAGGGTCATCATGCTTTGTAAGCATGTGTTCTGTGGTTCTCTCCAGCTATCTGTCTGTCGGAAGCGCAACAGGAAACTTGCAGCTCCGGCCGCGGCCGTCGACCTCTAAGCCGAACCGAAGTAGTAATACTCAAGGATATCGCGCGTAAGTGGCGCGGCCACCGCGGAGCCTTCGCCGGCATTTTCCACCACCGTCGCGATGACGATCCGCGGTTCTTTGGCGGGCGCGTAGGCGATGAACCAACTGTGGGGCGGCTTGTCCTCGCCGGGGACCTGCGCCGTGCCGGTTTTGCCGCAGACGCCCACATCAAGCAGCGGCGAGCTGTAGAACTGATGCGCCGCCGTGCCAGTATAACTGTCGATGACATCGCACATGCCGCGCCGGATGATGGCGAGATTCTGCGGGTCGAGGCCGGTTGCTAACATGACATCCCGCTGCGCCACCGGGCTGCGCTGATCGAGGATGCCGCGCTCTCGCACCAGTTGCGGCCGCAAGAGGTAACCGCCGTTGGCGATGGCGGCGTAGAGGCGCGCCATCTGCAGCGGTGAGGCTTGCACTTCGCCCTGGCCGATGGACAGATTGACGGCGTGCGAGTAAGACCAGGGCAAGCCGGTGGTCTGCTCGACATTGTCCGGGGTCGGCACATTGCCGGCGACTTCGGGAATCTGGATGATGCCGGTAGGCTGGCCCAAGCCCAGCAGCAGCGCGTAGGACGGCAGCGCCCAGGGGTTGTCGGCGTTCAAGCGGAAGCCGGCTTCATAGAAGAAGGGATTGCAGCTGTTGGTGATGCCGCTCTGAACCGACATGATACCGTGCCCGCTTAGCAGCCAGTCCACGCGAGTATCAGCGCCGTAGGACCAGCTGCCGATGCAATGGTAGCGGCTGTCTTCGTCGTAAATCCCACTCTCCAGCGCCGCGATGGCGGTCAAGCCTTTCATGACGGAGCCGGTAACATAAGCGCCCTGAGAGACGCGGTTGAGCTGGGGATTGCGGTTGTCTTCCAGCAGTTGGCTCATGCCGTCGGCCGCGGCTTCCCGGCCGACAACGGGGAAGGGATTGAAGAAGTTGGCGTCATAGGTCGGCCGGCTGGCCAGCGCCAGGATTTCGCCGTTGGTCACATCCATGATGACGACGGCCGCGCCTGGGGAGTTTTCCGCCAAATCCGCGTCCTCATAGAGCGCTTGCAGCGAGCCGAGGACCGCGCGCTGCAGATCGGCGTCGATGGTCAGCCAGAGACTCTCGGGAATCTGCGGACGTACTTCCCCTAATACCCGGAGTCGCCGGCCTTCCGCGCCCAGCAGCGAGAGACGGCCGCCCGGGCGCCCGCCCAGGATGTCATTCATGCTGGCTTCAAGGCCGGCTCTACCGATGATGGTCTCGGCATTGAAGCCGATGGCTTCCAGGTCGGGAATCTGCTCAGCGTCCGGGTAGCCCACGTGGCCGATGACATGCGGCATCAGCTTGCCGTCAGCGTAGCGGCGCGTGGCCTGCTGCTGGAAGTCCGCCCCGCAATCCGCCCGCAGGCGATCGCTGGTTTCGATGTAGGGCGTGGCTTCCAGGATACCGGCATCGACTATCCAGTTCGCGCCGGAGCGCACATCAAAGAGGTCGACGAAAAATTCGGCCGAGGGGCCGATAGCCTGCGCCAGCGAGCGAAAACACTGCTCGCGGTTGGGGATGTGCCGGTTATCGACCAGGACGCGCACTACGCGGCCATTCTGGTCGGCCAGGATCTGGCCGCGGCGGTCGTAAATGTTGGCGCGGCTGGGTATCTGTTCTTCAAAGACCAGCCGCGCGCCCTGGCCCATCTCGGCGAAAATATCGGCGCGCGACCAGGCGATGCGCCAGTCCCCGGCTTGCGGATCAAAAGCCAGGCGCAGCAGCCGGTCTGGATCCGTGAACTCGCCCAGTATGCGCGAATGAAATGTCATTTCGTATTGGAAGGTCAGGATGCGGTCTTTGCCGGTGAGACTGCGCGGCCAGTAGGTTAAAGACTCCAGCGCCATGACGCGCTGCGCATTCTGGTACAGCGCCAGGAAGTCGTCGTAGGGCGTCAGCTCGCGATTGCGAAAGGTGATCAGGTCGTGCATGGCGCGAAAGTCGCCCTGCTGCCAGGCATCAAGGAAATGGCGCGCGACCTCGTCGGCGGCTTCCAACTCGCCGGCTGCGCCCCGATTTGGCCGGGCGGTCGGGATGGATTCCGCAGCCGATTCGGCCATCGGCGCGCTCCCGCGGCAGCCGTTGAGCGCAAGCAAGCAGAGAAAGCAGATTGTGGCGAGTCGGCGCATAACTAGCTGCGATAAATTGGCGAGATTGCGCCTTCATTATAGGTGGATTCGCGATAGGCGCCGCGGCCGCGGGCGGGCAATTGAGGCGCGGTTAGGGAGACGGCGCTTGCACGTCGATCTGGGCGATGACGAGGCGGTCTCCGCCGTTGGGCGATGGCAGCCGCCGCCAGGTAAGTGGACCGTACAGCCCGCTGACGAGCTCATATACGCCGGCGCCAGGTCCGGCGGGCATGGTGCGGGCTCGGTCGCAGTCATTTGCCCGCCAGCCAACTGTCCATACGGAAGGAGACGCGCTGCGGGTCACCCTTGCCGATAAATTCCGCCAGATTCTGATCGGCCTGCCCGCCGAAGCGCCCGGAAAGGTCAAAGCGGTCGGGATTTACCCAGACCTCGAAGGTATGGCCATAGCGCAGGGCTTCAAAATAGGCCAGGGACTCCGCCGCCAATTCGGCGCTGCAGGGGCCGCCGTCGACCGGGCAGCCCACCAGTTCGTCGTGGCTGTCGAACAAGATGCTTTTGGCATTGACGCGAATGCCGGTCGGTTTGTGAACGACATAGAAATCGTCCGCGACATCGTGGATTTGCCAGAACTGAATGTCGGGATTAAAGACTTCCAGGACGGTGTGCTGCGATATCCAGCCCCTGCCTGACTTGTACAAGAAGATGAGCCGACTTTCGATGCCCAGCTCTTTGAGCACGGTCAACATAGCTGTGGAGCGGCCGTCGCACAGCAGGCGCGGCATTTCCGCGCTTTCGCCTTGAAAATGCGCGTACATGATGTCAACCGCGTCGCTGTAGTCGGGCAAATACGAACGTTGCTCGTTGGTTTTGCTGTTGCGGTGGATGAAGAGGTGCACGGCGTCAATCAGCTGCGAAGCGCTCAAACCCAGATCATGGAAATGCCGAGCCGTATCCGACATGTCGGCGTAGGCTTGCGCCGGCACGGCGGCCGCCGCAGACGCTGCAATTCCGCGATGTCACTCCATTCGCTGCCCATATCCCGGTAGCGGCCCTCGGCGCTCAAGTTGACGACGCTGACCTGCCAGTAGAACCTGCCAAAAGCCAGACTGAAGCTGTCGATGATCTCGGCAACTGAAACGCGGCTGTTCTCAGTCCAGACTTCTTGATGCGGGCGATCTTCAGCCCAGACTCGCAGCGCATAAAGTTGATTGTCCGCCAAGCCGGGCGCCCAGGACCAGGCAAGCATAATGTCCGAATCGACGAATTCACTGCCGTTCGCCGGCGATATCGGCATTGGCGCTGCCTGCGCGTGAGCCGTCGGCGCTTGGATAGCGGCCAGGACTTCGCCCGGCGCTTGCAGGAAGGCGCCCAGGAAGTAGCCTGCGCCAGCGATGGCAACCATAAATATCACAGCCAGTATCAGCGATCGCCGGCTCATTGTTCATTCCTCGTCGGTTTCAGTAGCTTGCGCCAATTGTACCAGCTCGCGGGCGCGCCAATCGCCACATCGTCGCCGCGCTGCTCCCAATGGAGCTCGAGCAGCGACCCAAAGAGCCGCTCGACTTGTTTCGGCGTCCAGCCCACGCTTGAATCGGGCCGCGGGTGGCTGGCGTAGAGCATGAAGACCCCGCCCGGCCGCAGGCGCTCTGCGATGCCGCGCGCGTAGGCGGCATTATCGGCTTTGTCGATGCTGTGCCCGCAGCCGATATCGATGATGAGATCGTAGGGCGGCCGCAGCCCTCGCAAGCGGCCGAGGCGGGTGACATCGCCGCAGACCAGCCGATAGGAGTTGGGCGGGAATGACGCCAGCTTGTCGCCAGCCAGGTCAATGGCGCGCTGCACAAAGTCGACGCCGTCGGCGCGCCAGCCGCTCAGCAGCAGATCGCGCATGACCGTGCCCGTGCCGCAGCCCAGATCCAGCGCGGCGCCCGGCGGCCGCTCCGCCAAAATGTCCCGGATCTCCGGCGGCGTGATGCCGCTGTCCCAGGGCATGTCGCCCTGGGCGTAGCGCTCTGTGAAGTTCTGGAAGCGGTTTTCGATCATGTCAACAGCACCCCGGCATTGCAGGGAAAAGGGCGTCTCATGTGATGGGCGCCATGTGAATCACGGTGACGCCGGCGCCGCCTTCGTTTTGCAAACCTTGCGTGACCTTGCTGACCAGCGCGTGATCTTTGAGGTACATGCGCACCGCCTGTCGCAGGCGGCCCGTGCCCTTGCCGTGCACGATCCGGCCGAAAGGCAAGCCCGAGTTGTAGGCGGCGTTGATATAGCGGTCGAGGATTTCCAGCGCGTCGTCCACTCGCTGACCGCGGATGTCGAGCTCCATGCCCGGCGATTTGGCTGCCGGCGGCGGCAGATCCGACGGCTCGTACTGCCGGACATGCCCGCGCTCGGCGGAGCGGCGCTCGCTGCGATTGCGGCGGCGCATATCGCTGTACTTGGCGCGTACGCGCAAGGAGCCGACTTGGACCTGCGCTTCTTTCTGGTCCAGCTCGGCGATGACGCCTTCCGCATTGAGCGTGTCCAGGAATACGGTGTCGCCTATCCGCGGCAGCCAATCGACATCGTCCAGGGGCTGCACCTGCTCGGCATCGTCGAGCGGCGCGTTGGTCCAGCTGGCCATCTTCTCAGCGGCGGCTTTCAGCGCGTTGAGCGTCTCCGCGGGCATGCCGGCCGAGCGCAGTTCGTTGCGCATTTTGCGCAGCTGCCGGTTGAAATCAGCCAGGTCTGCTTCGGCGTGGCGGCGGGCGGCGCGGATGACATCGCGGCGCTCGTCTTCGATATTGTCCAGCCGCGCTTGCAAGTCGTCGCGCTGCGCCGTCAGCTGCTCGCGCAGATAAACAATCTCCTCATGCTGCAGGCGCGTCTCGGCGCGGGTGCGCTGGATCTCGTCCAGCAAGTCATCAGCGGCCAGATCTTCGGTGGCCACCATACTGCGCGCATCAGCCACAATTGCCGCGTCCAGCCCCAGCCGCGCGGCGATGGCCAGCGCGTTGGAGCGGCCCGGCAAGCCCACGATCAAGCGATAGGTTGGCTGCAGAGTCTCCAGGTCGAATTCAACGCTGGCGTTGCGCACGCCGGGTGTCTCCACGCCATAGACTTTTAGCTCGGGGTGGTGGGTGGTGACCATGGTGGTGACGCCGCGATTCTTGAAATTATTGAGCAAAGCGCGGGCCAGCGCCGAGCCTTCGGTCGGGTCAGTGCCGGCGCCGACCTCGTCCAGAATCACCAGCGAACGATTGTCAGCTTGCGCCAGGATGTCGATGATATTGGTCATGTGCGATGAGAAGGTGGACAGCGATTGCTCAATGCTCTGCTCGTCGCCGATATCGGCGAAGACGCCCTGAAACACCGAGAGTTCGGCGTCGTCGGCCGGGATATGCAGGCCGCATTGCGCCATCAGCGCCAGCAAACCGACGGTCTTCAGCGCCACGGTTTTGCCGCCGGTATTGGGTCCCGTCACCACCATGACCCAGCTGTCCTCATCGAAGTTTAAGTCCAGCGGCACCACCTTGTCCGCGCTTTCGAGCAGGGGGTGGCGCGCGGCTTTCAGGTTGATGACCGAGCCGGGATGCGCGGCCGCAGCCGGCCCCGGGCGGATGGCGGCCATGCGCGGCTGAATGCAGTTGCGCTCCAGGGCGTAGCGCGCTTTGGCGAAGGTGAGATCGAGATAACCCAGCAGCTGCACCGTGCGCGCGATGCGCTCGCTCTCGCCGGCCACTTCTTCGGTCAGGTCAGCCAGGATGCGCCGAATCTCCTTCTCCTCGGCCACTTGCAGCTCGCGCCATCTATTATTGAGCTCGACCGTCTCCAGCGGCTCAATGAAGATGGTGGCGCCGGAGGCTGACGAATCGTGCATGATGCCTTTGATTTTGCCTTTGTGCTCGGCTTTGAGCGGGATGACGTAACGCCCGTGCCGCATGGTGACGATGGCTTCTTGCAGTTTGTCCTGGTTGGCTTTGCTGGCGACGATGCGATTCAGCTTGTTCTGCAGGCGGTCGAAAGCGACTTTGAGATCGCGCCGGATGATGGCCAGGCGGGCGCTGGCGGTATCTTTGATCTCGGCGTTGTCATCGACCGCCTTCTCGATTGAGCGCTGCAATTCGGCGCAGTCCTCGATTTCATTGGCCAGGTCGGCGAGCAAAGGAAAAGACGCTGTCATCCGTCCCAGCGTACGCTTCAAGGTTGTGCCGCGCCGCAGCGTATAGCGGATGTCGAGCAGAGTACTCGGCTCGACGATGACGCCGCGCAGCGACTTGACCACCGGATCGCGCACATCGCGCGCGCCGCGCAGGCTGATATTGGCGCTCTCTTCCAGCAGGGCGACCGCCTCGGCCGTCTCGCGCTGCCAAAGCTGCACCTCTTCCAGCTCGGTCGAGGGGTAGAGCTCGATGGCGAATTCTTCGCCGGCGCCAAAGGTTGTGTATGATGACAGATCCTGCAGGATCTTGTGTAATTCCAGGGTGCTGATGGTCTTTTCGCTGATCATGCCTATTGTACTTTTAGCGAATAGGGTACAGGGTTTTTTTACCAACGAAGACACAGAGTTTTCAATATCAATGTGTTGCTTGCGCCGTTGTTTCCGCTTTCGGCGCCAGTGAGAGTTGTTGCTGCCATAAAGAAACCAAATTGCCTTACTCTGCGCCCTCGTTTTGACTCGGTGTACTCGGTGGCAACGTGTGACCAACTCTGCCATTGTAGGGCAGGGCGCTAGCTGGCTCAAGTGGCGATGCCCAGCTCGCGCAGGCGGTCGACAGCCCGGATCAAGTATTGCGTCTCGAGGTAGCGCTGGCGCGGACCATAGCGCATATCGCCGGGAAAATCGGGATCGCGCGGCGGCGAGGGATGGGCGATGATCTCGACCGCGCCTTCCAGTCCGGCAACGCGCGCGCAGAATTCCTCCAGCGGGCGCTTCACATGGCTCTGGATCGCGGTCATGTAATCGGGCATGGCGAAAGCGCAATGCTCAGGTCGGCGCTGGGCGCGCTGAAGGGGATTGCGGGGCGACAGCCCCGCGCGGAAATCGTGGCCGCGCACCCAGTCTACTTGGTACTGCTGAGCCAGCTCATGCACGATGCGGCGCAGCAAGGGGATGGCGTGAAAGTGGTGATGCGAGGAAATGTGCCGCGGCCTTAGACCGGCAGCCGTGAAGCGGCGCATCTGCGCATCCAGTTCCCGGCGAATCCAGTCGATGGCGTCGGCGCTGAAGAAGTGCGAGCGTATGTACAGGCTGATATTGCTGCGGAAGCTGAAATCTTCGTTCAGCAGATGCGGATGATGCCGTCGAAAACCGGTGACCGGATGCCCGTCGGTCAGCGCCAGATGAATGCCCAGGTCCAGTTCAGGGCATGTACGCAGCAATTCCAGCGCGTGGTTATGCGCCGGGAAATTGGTCATCACGCTGGCGGCGGTGATATAGCCACGCTGATGCAAGTCATAGATCGACCGATTGATGCCTTCGGACAGCCCGCAGTCGTCCGCGGTGATAATTAGACGGAGCATGGGGCTGAAGCGCGGCCTTCGGCCCAGTATTCGGCGAATTCCGCCAGGACGCGCTGCTGCTGCCGCGTCGGATTGATGAAGGGACGCACCTGCTGGATGCGCCGCAGCGCTTCGTCCGGCGCCAGCCCGGTGGAGACCAGGTAGGCGGCTGTCATAGTGGGCGCGCGCCCGCAGCCGACCGCGCAATGCACGTAGACCTTGCCGCCGCGCTCAATCTCCGCGCCGATGAATTCCACGCCGCGCCGCAAGTCTTCGACGCTGGGCGGCGTATTGTCGACCGTCGCCAACTGCAAATGGCGCTCGCCGCCGATGCCCTTGTCGGTATCGCTGTGCTTGCGGCGCATATTGACGATGGCTGTGACGCCATAAGCGCGCATGCGCTGGTAGCCGCGCTGATAATAATGCTGCCCGCCCAGCAAGAGGTTGGGGCTGACTTCGCTCAATCCCCAGATGGGCGAGCCGATCAGGCGCCGGTGACATACATCAAGCCAGCGCAGGGCGATGGCGCGGGGGCCGGTCTTCAAGTGTCCGCCCAGCCGCAGCAAGGGATTGGGAGGCTTTTGTCTGCTGGTCATGGCGAAATTATAGCACAGCGAGATTATGGGGCTGTTTTTGTCACAAAGGGCGCCAAGACACGAAGGTCACAAAGTGGATTTTGTAGGGGCGAGCCTTGGCTCGTCCACGCAAATTAGCGGAATCTTGAGGGCGTTTCGGCGAATCGCCCCTACATCACCTGCTTATATTGGGAATTTGCGGAAGAATCTCAGTGTCCTCGGTGTACTCGGTGGCAAAAATAATCGGATGCGATTGCTCTGCGCCGCTCCTGGTCGCCGCTCGCAAGCGCCCAGCCTTTATGATACCTTATAAGTTGCCTATTGACCTGAGACTGTTGACGAACGAAGAGGCTGCGATGTCGCCGATGGAACAACTGGCCGAGCAAGCCGCGCCGCTGCTCTCGCACCCCGCGATTCTGAGCATTCGCCGCAACCATGGCCTGGAGCACGCCACGATTCATATTCTGAATCGCCGGCGCTACCAGCTATCCGGGCGCAGCAGCGGCGGCGGTTTCGTGCTGCTTGGCGATGTGCCGACCGAGCAGGTCGAGAGCGCCGTAAACGAAGCCCTGCAGCGGCTCAAGGCGGGCGAGCGCGGGCTGGCGCTGCATCCCAATTGCGGCACCAACCTGGCTACTACCGGTTTGCTGGCGACCAGCCTGGCTTTCGTCGGTTTCGCCGGCCGCGGCTGGCGCAGCGCCTGGCAACGCTTCCCGGCCATGATGATGCTGATGATGGCGGTGTTCCTGTTCTCGACGCCGCTGGGCATGAACTTGCAGCGCTACTTCACCACCGAGGGCGATATCGGCGATTTGCAGCTGGTCAGCATCAGGCGGGAGGTCAAGCAGCTGCCGCTCTCGGGCCAGCAGTTGACCCTGCATCACATCGTGACGGCGCCTGGCGAAGGCCAGGATTCCTGATGAAGAGCGCGCCGCGATTCTACATCTTCCACGGCGATGACCTTATCAGCCGCGACGAAGCCCTGGACCGTATGCGTCAATCGATGGGCGAAGACGGCGACCTCAACCGCTCCGAATTCGACGGCGCGCTCAGGCCCGTGCCGGAAGTGCTGGCGGCGGTCAAGTCGCTGCCTTTTCTGGCCGACAAGCGACTGGTGATCGTCCGCGGCTTAATCAGCCACATCACGCGCCGCGGCGCCGGCCAGGCGGGCAAGACAGCCACCGACCGCCTGATCGCCGAGTTGCCGCAACTGCCGGATTTTGCTCGGCTGGTGCTGGTGGAAGACAGTCTGCTGCGCGACAGCAACCGCCTGCTCAAAGCCGCGCTTAAGCTGGACAATGGCTTCGTCCGCGCCTTCGCCAAGCCGCAGAATCTGGCGCGCTGGATTGTCGACCGCGCCCAAAGCGAATACGCGGCCGAGATCAGGCCGGGCGCTGCGGAGGCCATCGCCTCGGTGGTCAACGATGACTTGCTGCGCGCCGATAACGAGCTCTGCAAGCTGGTCGCCTATGTCAATGGCGAGCGGCCGATCAACGAAGACGATGTGGCCGCGCTGACGCCCTACGTGCCCGAAGCCAATGTCTTCGAAATGGTGGACGCGCTGGCGACAGGCAATGGCGCGCGGGCCTTGCAGCTGGTCCAGCAGTCGCTGCATGAGGACCCCAAAGATCCCGGCTTCCGGCTCTTCGCGCTGATCACGCGCCAATTCCGTCTGCTGCTGATGACGCGCGACCATATCGCGGGGGGCGGCGGCTCGCAGGCTCCCGCCATCGCCAAAGCCCTGGGTGTGCATCCCTTCGCGGCGGGTAAATTGGCGCGGCAGTCGCGGCGCTTCCGCACCGAGCAACTGGACGCCATACTCAAGCATTTGCAGCGCGCCGATCAGGATATGAAAACCGGGCGCATCCAGCCGCGGCTGGCGCTCGACCTGCTGGTGACCAGCCTCGCCAGCGAAGGACCACGACCTGCATCATAAGTGACAAGGACGGAAAGCCATGAGTCAAGAAGAAGTTATAAAAATCGACGAAGCGGCGCCGGCGACCGCGCCCGATGACGGCGGTCCGGCAGCCAGCGTGGCGCCGGTGGACGCGCAGGAATTGGTCGAGGGGCTGCTGCGCTGGCGCGACGAATTGACCGATATGCTGGAGCAGTTGCCGACCGATGCCTTCGAGCGGCTGATCTTGCAGCTGCTGGCCAGAGACGGCGTCAGCGACATTGATGTCGGCCACGCCAACGACACCATCGAGGGCACCGGTGTCTTCGGCGGCGGCGGCTTCCTCTCGTTCCGCGTATCCTTCCGCTGCATCCGCGGCGGCAAGCGCATCAGCTCGGCCGAGGTCGATGACTTCCGGCGCGGCGTGATGCTGGGCCGGGCGGACAAGGGCCTGCTCATCACCACCGGCCGGTTCACGCAGGAAGCCGTGCTCAAGGCGGCCAGCGACCGCGCGCCCGAGATTCGCCTGATCGACGGCGAGGAGCTGGTGGGTAAGCTCAAAGAGCTGCAGCTGGGCGTCCGCACCGAGCAGGTGCTGGTCGAGCGGGTGATTATCGAGACGGCTTGGTTCGGGGAGTTGTAGGGCGGGACCGCTGACTTGAGTAGTTTGTGCTAGACTATAGTTGTATGCTGGTATGTGATTGGCCAGGTAACTTAGTCTGAGAAAAGGACATGATATGGCAGCGGTGGACACCGACACACTGAACTTTGAAAGTCGCCTCTCGGCTTTGGAAGAAAGAAGCAACAGTCAGGCGACGAAAGAGGATCTGGCAATCTTGCGTGCGGATCTGATGACCGTCAAAGCAGATCTTATCAAGTGGTTTATCGGTACGCAGATTGCGCTGGCCGCGCTGATTATCTATTTGGTGCAGTGAATCTCTGAACTCAAGACGTATATGCAATCATACTCTTTCCATGAACTCTACAATCCTACTTTGCTGGCGTTGCATAAGTTAGGCGGCTCAGGCACTAACCAGGAAATCCACGACGTAGTAGTCGCAATCCTCGAAATGCCTGCCGAGGACATAGCGAAGCCGCACAAAGCTGGCCAAAGTAGTCCGACCCGAATTGCATACCGCTTGGCTTGGGTAAGAACTTGGCTCAAACGCTATGGACTGATTGTTAATTCCAGTCGCGGCGTATGGGCGCTTACGCCAAACGGACTAGCCACACCCGAAGTCGATGGCAGAGAAATAATCAAAGCCGTCAATGAAATGTTGCAGCAAGAAAAGGATAAGAAGCAAATCGCGAAGCCATCAAGAACGGTGGAAGAAGACAACGAGTTGGCGGAAAGCGGAGAAAGCGCTTCAGATGATTTTTGGCGTGAAGCACTTAACTCCGTCCTGGCGGAAATGTCTGCTCCGGGATTCGAGAGACTCTGCCAGCGGATTCTGCGAGAGAGTGGATTTACACAAGTTGAAGTAACTGGGCGCAGCGGCGACGGTGGAATTGATGGCATCGGCGTCGTGCGTATTAGCGGATTCTTGTCTTTCAAAGTCTTGTTCCAGTGCAAAAGATGGCAGAATTCCGTCGGCGCTAGTTGTATAGTTCCGCTTTGAGGTGGGTTGGTTTTTGATGGAATTTATCCGGGGTTTCTCGCCAGCGATCACAGATGAATTCATACGGACTTCGCCCCTTCAGCGTCTTGAGTCTTTTGCCAAAATTGTAGGCTTGCAA
>JAJDXR010000026.1 GCA_022823165.1 Anaerolineae bacterium
ATTCTTGCAAGCCTACAATTTTGGCAAAAGACTCAAGACGCTGAAGGGGCGAAGTCCGTATGAATTCATCTGTGATCGCTGGCGAGAAACCCCGGATAAATTCCATCAAAACCCAACCCACCTCAAAGCGGAACTATACAACTAGATACCTTCTATTGAGACTTACGCCAGTCTTCACGCTGAACCGGCAGAGCGGCGAAGTCATTATCAGATGTCACGACTACAGCGTTCAAGCGTTGAGCCAGGGCGGCGATCAGAAGGTCAACATCGGAGAACTGTCTCCCCCGATTCCGCATGGTCGCCCATAATTGAGCGGCCGCTTGCCAATCCTCATCGGTTAGCGCCAAGTGATCCATAAGAGGTGTAATAGATTCGCGGAAAAGGCGCAGCTTCCGCCTGGCATTGACATGGAGCAAACCGCGCAAGACTTCGTAGCGAACCGGATCACACAAGCCCAGGATATGCCCGGCTTCGCCGGCGCCGTTCAAACGATCAAGGACTTGTGGTAGACCATGAATCCGGTCGGCGATAATAGTAGTGTCCAAGATATAGATCACTGGGTCCATAGGGACTCATCCCAAGTTTCAATGTAGTCTTCAGTCATCGCGGCGGTCATCTCGTCCAATTGCGCTTGGCTCATGCCTTCGCCCATTGCATCGAACGCCGCATTGAGCCGCCGCATCCTTTCTTTTGGCGTCAGTTGAGTTGACTTTTTGGGGAGGCGATCAATATGCTGCTGCAAGCGACGGCGCTCCTCGTCAGTCATTTCGCCTACCGCGCGCAAAACCTCTTCAAAAATCATGTTATTCTCCTGCTGGAGCCACTCCTCGATTGAAGAGCGAGTCTTCTCGCTCATTATATCTGAAGTTAGGCGGAAATCCGCGCGCCGGCATCCTTTGCCCACCGACGGCTCGGTCACATGACATTAGACAGAGCTTAATTTCAGTAAGGTTCTTGGCGCGCCCGGCTTTGGAATGTTTTCCGGGACCGAAGGTGGCGCCGCTAGGGCGTCGGAATCCAGCGCGCCACGTCAACCGATTGCGCCGCATTCAGCGCGGCCGGGTCGCCGATGGGCAGCCAGAAGGGCGAATTGACCACTGCCACGGCGTGGTCGCGGACGGCTGCGGTCATATAGTCGCTGATCTCGTATTCGCCGCGCGCGGTCTTGGCCAGGCTGTAATCGAAGATATCGGCGCGGAATTTGTAGGCGCCGGCGCTGCAGGGCGCGGGCGCCGCGTAGCGCTCGCTGGGCGGCTTCTCGTCGATGGCATGGAACGCGCCCACCGCATTCTTGACGATGACGCCAAAGCGCTCGAAGTCGATTCGCGGTGTGGACAAGATGCCGTAGGATTGGCGGCTGAGCTCGCGCAGGGCGGAGCGGCTGAAGAGATCGTCGCCGTTTATGACGAGAAAGTCGTCGCTTTGCAGGCTGTCTCGGCAGCACTGCAGGGCGTGGCCGGTGCCCAGTGGCCGCTGCAGCTGCTCGACCAATGCATAATCCGGGAACACCGTCTGGCGCGCCATGAAGTCGGCGATCTGCGCCTTGAGGTAATGCACGACAATCAGCACACGCTCAACAATGCCGCGCAGGCTGAGCAGCGACCATTCCAGGATGGGGCGGTTTTGCAGTGCCAGGAGGGGCTTCGGCGTCGTCAGCGTCAGGGGGCGCATGCGCCTGCCTTCGCCGCCGGCCAGGATTATGCCATCCATTACCGCGGCGAATCAGCGCAGTTCATTGTAATAATCGGTGTCACCGTCTTCTTCTTCGACGAATTCACCTTCGCGGAATGAGGGGATGATGGTGTCGTCATCGCCGTAGAGATCGCTGTAGCTGCCGACTTCATCATCGTCCAGGTCGTAGCCCTCATCGTCCAACTCGTCGTCGTTCAGATCGATATCGACATAATCCTCGATCAAGTTTTCCGCTTCGTCCAGCAAGTCGTCGCCGTCCGCCTCGATATCCGGCTCGGCATCATCCAGGCGCTCAAGGGACAGTATTTCCGGCTCTTCCAGCTCGGCCAGCAGCGCCAGCGCCGGCGGCGCTTCCGCCGCTTCCGGCCGGGGCTTGTCTTCGCCGGCCAGCTCGTCTTCCATGCGCTCAAGCGCGTCCAACTCGGCCGCCGTCGGCTCTTCAATATGGTCGAGCTTGCCGCGCGCCTGCTGCAAGAGCAGGTCAATCAACGAGGTCTTGTCGTCGCCAGAATTGCCGGCGGGTGGATCGCCACCATTTCCGTTGGATATTTTGCCTGACAGCATCACTCGACTCCCTTCGCCAGGCTCAAGCCAGTGACTCTTTCACTATAGCGCAAAAAAGCCAATGTAGCCGCAAATCATCTGTTAATTCGGGATGGAAGGCAGTGGCCAGCAGGCGTCCCTGCCGTACCGCCACCATGCGCCCGTCGTCCAGCCGCGCCAGCACTTCGACAGCGCTATCCACGGCGGTGACAACCGGCGCGCGAATGAAGACCGCGTGGAAGGGCTCGCCGGCCAAACCGGCGATATCGAGGTCGGTTTCGAAGCTGTCGATCTGGCGGCCGAAGGCGTTGCGATCGACCGTGATATCCATTGAGCCGAGGATGGGCTGCTCTTCAATGCCGATGTCCCGCGCCAGGAATATCATGCCGGCGCAGGTGCCCCAGGTGGGCTTGCTGTCGGAAAAACGGCGCAGCGGCTCGATCAAGCCGTACTCGGTCGCCAGCTTGCCGATGGTCGTGCTCTCGCCGCCGGGGATGATCAAGCCGTCCAGGCTCTCCAGTTGCTGCGGCAGGCGCACTTCCACCACCGCCACATCCAGCTGCCGCAGCATTTTAACATGCTCAATGAACGCGCCTTGCAAGGCGAGTACGCCGATTTTCATAGTTTTTCCGATTGGGGTATTCTGCCTACGCTATTATGGTCTTGATTGCGCCGCCGCTCAAGGCAATATGTCGACGCGTATCACTTGCGCCAGGCTTTGGCCGATGATGCGGAATTCCCGCCCCAGCTTGAGCTGAATTGGGCCGTCGAAAGGCGCCACATGGATGACGGCGCAGACTTGCCCCGGGACCAGCCCCAGGGCTTCGACATATTGCAGCCGGTCGGATTCGCGCGTGATCAGACGGCTGACGCGGATGGTGGCGCCCGCTTTCACCTGCGACAGATAGACATCGCTGGCCGGCGGCAGTGTACCGTTGGCCTGCGGGATCGGCTCCCCGTGCGGGCAAACGGCCGGTTTGTCCGTCATCTCAAACATGCGCCGCGCCACTGCGTCGCTCAGCCCGTCGCTCAGCCGCCGCGCTTCTTCAGCGACTTCCAGCCAGTTCATGCCCATGACTTGCACCAGGAATACTTCGGCCACGCGCTGCTTGCGGATCTGCTTCAGGGCTTCCACGCGGCCCGTCTCGGTGATGCTGATGCCGTGATAGGGCTGATGATGCAGCAAGCCCTGCTTGCCCAGCCGATTGACCATGCGATTGACGGCCGGCGGGCTGACATCCAGCATTTCCGCCAACTGCGATGTGCTGACGTATTCGACGGGCTCCAGTTGCCGGTCAATCAAGCGGTAGATTTCCGCCAGGTAGGCTCGCATTTTGCTGCTGAGGACCGGAGTCATTGGATTGTCCAGATTAGGTACCGGGCCGGGCGTGGCGGGGCGATTACAAGCCGTGTTCGAGGCGCGTTATCAATCGCTCCGGCAAGTTATAGTCCAGCATGCGCCTTTGTACAGCCCGAATATTATAGGGGATGCGCCGATGCACAAACACGCCGCTGGTCAGATCGAGGATGCCATAAGCGGCATCGGGGTTTTGGTCGCGCGGCTGGCCGATGCTGCCCGGGTTGATGATCTGGCGCTGGCCATTCAGAGTATGCGACTCGTTGTAGCGCGGCAGATTCGATTGAGCGCTGCTTTCCGCTTCGTCCATGGTATAGATAACCGGCTGATGCGTATGGCCGACGAAGCAGTAGGGCGTCTCGAAATGCGGAAAGTTCAGCGCCGCGATCGACGGCTCTAGGATATATTCCCAGATTGGCTCGCGCGGGCTGGCGTGAACCAGCGTGTAATCGCCGATGACAAAAGTAACCGGCAGATGCTCGAGGAATTCAGTGTTTTCAGCGGTCAGCGTGTCTTGCGTCCATTCGACCGCGCGCCTCGCATCGGGATTGAAGGTTTTGACGTCCAGCCGGTTCAGTGCCGCCCAATCGTGATTGCCGGCCAGGCAGAGCTGCGGCAGCGTCTTCAGACGCTCGACGCACTCATTGGGGTCGGGCCCGTAACCGACGACATCGCCCAGGCACCAGACAAAATCCCAGTCGCCTTCGCTATGTTTTAAGACAGCCTCAAATGCGGTGTCATTGGCATGAATGTCGGAGATGACCAGGATTCGCATTTGGCTGTTTCCGCGCTCGCTTGACTTATCGCATCTTACCATAATACGAGCAGTGCTGGCGATATGCGGCTGACTGACGCCAAGACGCCGCTTGGCATACGGCGGACGCCGCCGCGGCGGCTTGCCGCTTGTAATCCACTACCTTTACAATAACCGTGCCTGAGTAGCAAACGCAAGCAAGTCATGCAAATACTGGGAATGTCTATTGTAGTGGATGCGGTTTCCCTTCGACCCAAAGAAAAATTTCTGTGCCGGCGGGCAGTGTCTACGCGCCCCTCTGTGTCTCTGTGGTGAATCAACCTGTGCCAGGCTCGGCATTCAGGAAATATCCACCAAAATAGACACTCCCAATACTTGCCGCAGAGGACACAAAAGTAGACCCATGTTAGTCATTGGAAATTCAGCAAAACGTAGAAAACTAGGGGCGGCACTGTGCGTCGCCCGAAAAATTCACGATTGCATCAACGGGCGATTCACGGAATTGCCCCTACACCGTTCTTCAGATTGTTGCATTACTTGCTTTGTTCACCATTTAAGGAGACAGCCATGCCTGAACATTTCCTCGACGACAGCGTCATCCAACCCTTCTGGGACAATTCCATTGAGCCGCGCCTGGAGATTGACAGCGGCGATGTAGTCGTCTTCGACTGCCTGGAAGCCAATGGCCAAATCCAGCCCGACTGGACTGTTGACGACTACCTGACGGTCGACCGCAGCAAGATCCACGCCTTAAACGGCTCGGTCTGGATCAAGGGCGCGCAGCCCGGTGACGCCCTGGAGATCGACATCCTGGATATGCGCCACAAAGGCTGGGGCTGGTCGGCGCATCGGCCGGGCATGGGTTTGCTGCCGGAAGATTTCGACTACAGCTATTTTCATCAGTGGCGCATTGAGGGCGAGACTTGTTACTCGACTGAGCTGGAGCGCATCAGCCTGCCCTTCGAGCCGCATACGGGCGTGGTGGGTGTGGCGCCGCGGGAAGCCGGCCGCTTCAGCACTTTTCCGCCGCGCGCCAACGGCGGCAACCTCGATGTGCGCGATATGACCATCGGCGCGACCCTGTGGCTGCCAGTTTTGGTCGAAGGAGCGCTATTCGCCACGGGCGATTGCCACGCCGCGCAAGGGCAGGGCGAGGTCTGCGTGACCGGCATTGAAGCGCCCATGGTCGTCACCATGCGCATCAAGCTGCTCAAAGGCGTCAATGTGCCCGAGGCGCAAGTGCGGCGCCCCAGCCCCATGAGCAAGCTCGACAGCGCCGGCTGGCATATCACCACGGCGCATGGGCCCGACTTGATGCAGAACGCCAAGAACGCCCTGCGTTACATGATCGACTGGCTGGAAGCCAATCATCGCATGAGTCGCAGCCAGGCCTATATCTTGTGCAGTGTGGCGGGCGACCTGAAAATCAGCGAGATCGTCGACGCGCCCAACTGGGTGGTGTCCTTCCACATGCCGCTGGCGCTGTTTGGGGGATGACTGACGCGCTCGCGCAGGTTTCTGACAGATGGTTGGAATTAGCGTGGCGATTCAGACTGCTTGAATCGCCAACATAATCAGGCCCACGGTGATTCCTGTGCCGATGGTTACAAAGATGGCCACAATGACGCCAACAAGCCACTTCTGATTGTCGAGTTTAGTTTCGATGCGCGCAAGGGTCGCTGAAATATCGCTATGCTTCACGTATTCTTCGGAACGAGTTTCCAGCTTGGTCAGCCGATCATTCATCGTTACTTCGGTCATTCTGCTTCGGCTCTCTTGACTATTCCAATGCCAAGCGTAGGATACATTACGCATTGTATTCGCTTGCATTGACGAATGTCAACCTGTACCGCCAACATTCAACTGACTACCGTAATTGACAACTTCGCACGGGTCGCCGTCGACTAGCAGGGAGGCATAGCCTCAGCGATTCCGCAGCCACATCAGCCAGTACACCGGCCGGCTCAGCAGCCACAGCAGCGCCATGCGCCCGGCGCCGTGATGCTTTCGACAGTAGACCAGCAGGTCGCGGAAGAAGATGCTCGTGGCTAACCAACTGCGGGTGGACGACTTTTCGTGATGCTTGACCCGCGCCGCCGCCAGAAAGCGCATGGGTCCTTGATGGCGTCGAGCCAGCGTCTCTTCGGGGAAGTAGAGCAGCAAGTCATCATCCAGCAGGATGTCGTCGCGCCGCATCAGTGTGCATGAGCCGGGAATGGCGTCGACATCGCGGTCGCTGAGCCGATCCCAGTCGGCGTAGGTGGTATGCGCCTGGGAGCTGCGCTTGAGCGTCGGCAGCAGGGTGCCCAGCAGCGTGTAATTGAGGAGCAGATTCTGGAATGTCGGCACGCGCGCGCAGGTCTGCTGGATGCGGCCATCGGGATAGCGCAGCTGCCCGCTGACGCCGACATAGCTCGGGTGCTCGCGCAGGAAACGCAGCATCAGCGCCAGGGCGTCGGGCGCGACTTCGGTATCGGGGTTGAGCAGCAGCGCGTAATCCGCCTTGGCCGCGCGCGCCCCGATATTGTTGCCGCCGCAATACCAGGTATTCATGGTCTGCGCCAGCAGCCGCGCCTCCGGGAACTCGTCGCGGACCATGGCGGCGCTGCCGTCGCTTGAGGCGTTATCGACCACGATGATTTCCAGCGAGAGCCCCGCGCTTGCGCGCAGGGACAGCAGGCAGTTCCTCAGCAAATCGCTGGTGTTGTAGCTGACGATGATGACCGACAGGTCGGGCACGCGGGGTCCTTTTGGATGGCGGCTGATGCTGCCAACTTAGCATAAAGCGCCGCAGATGCAAGGCGGTCCGGCGATGTCGCCCGCCTCAAGCAAGGCCTGGTATGTAGGGGCGAGCCTTGGCTCGCCCGCTCCCGCCTACGAACGGGCGGCATGGTATGCCGCCCCTACATGCTGCCCTTAGCTCGGCATCTGGCATATTCGCCCCAACTCGGCTAGCATGGGCGCGAAACGAAAGTTGCGGAAGGAATATGAAAATGAAGTTCGGAGTTGTTCTTCCTCAAAACCAAATTGGCGCCGACCCGGTCGTGCTGCGCGACTTCGTGCAAGCCGCCGAGGACATGGGCTACCACCACCTGCTGGCTTACGACCATGTGCTGGGCGCCAACCCGGCGCGCCCGGGCTGGGAATCCGGCCGTCCCTACGATTACACGGATATGTTTCACGAGCCCTTCACCCTCTTCTCCTGGATGGCCGGCTTTACCGAAAGCATCGGCTTTATGACCGGCGTCTTAATCTTGCCTCAGCGGCAGACGGCGCTGGTGGCCAAGCAGGCCACCCAGCTCGATTTGGTCTCCGGCGGGCGCTTCCGCATGGGCGTCGGCATCGGCTGGAACGAAGTCGAATACACCTCGCTGGGTTGCGATTTCAGCACCCGCGGCGCGCGCATGGAAGAACAAATCGCTGTCTTGCGCCGGCTGTGGACGGAGGATCTGGTGAGCTACGACGGCCGTTTCGATCGTATCGATGAAGCCGGCATCAACCCGCTGCCGCCCAAGCCGATCCCGATTTGGATGGGCGGTTACGCCGATGTCGTACTGCGGCGCGCCGGGCGTCTGAGCGATGGCTATATGGCGCAGGAAGGCCCGGCCGCGGATGCCAAGCCCATGACCGACGCCTTCCTGGCTTATGCCGATGAGGCGGGGCGCGCCGATCAGGTCGGCCTGCACACGCGCCTGCGCACCGAATTCACGCCCGAGAGCGAGTGGGAAGCGCTGATCGATGGCTGGCAGGCCATCGGCGCGACCGAGCTGGCCGTCTATCCCCACGGTGAGGTACTCGACGACTACCTGGAGCGCTTGCGGCGCTTCAAGGACATATTCGGCGTCTGACTAAGGCGCAATATTACACACAAAGCCTGTAGGGGCGGCTCGCTGAGCCGCCCGTCGGCAAATTGGACTGCTCGTTTATGTCGCTCATGCGTTGAATTTCGGGCGTTTCAACGAAACGCCCCTACAGCCTTCGATTATTATGTGCCTGTCCAAAGAGATGGCATTAGGGGCTAGGGATTGATCCCCATCATTGTCCGGCTGGCGCTGCGCTACATCAGCCGGCGTTTCTTCCAGAGCGCCATGTTTGTGCTGGGCGTGGCGCTGGGCGTGGGCGTGATGGTCGCCATCGACATCGCCAACAGCTCCGCCAGCCGCGCCTTCACCTTGAGCAGCGAAAGCATCGTCGGCCGCGCCACCCACCAGATCGTTGGCGGACCCAACGGCTTCCCCACCGATGTCTACACCCGCCTGCGTCTCGAGTTGGGCTTGCAGCGGAGCGCGCCGGTGGCGACGGAGTTCGTTCGCGTCACGGAGGGCGAACAAGCACTGCGTCTGCTGGGGGTTGATCCGCTGGCGGAGCCGCCCTTCCGCTCCTACCTGGCGGACGCGGGCGCTGGCTCTGAAGCGGACTGGAACGCGCTGACCCGCCTCATTGTCGAGCCGGGCGCGGTGGTCATCAGCCAGGCGCTGGCGCAGCGGCTGGGTCTGGCGCTGGAAGATCAATTCGAAATCAGCGCTGGCGGCCGCTTCAGCGGCGCGAAGCTGGTCGGTATTCTGCAGCCTGAGAACAAGGCCAGCCGTCAAGCGCTGGACGACCTCATCATCAGTGATATCGCCACCGCGCAAGAGCTGATCGGCATGAGCGGACGCGTCAGCCGCATCGACTTGATTATCGACGCCGAGCAGGTCGCTGAGCTGCGCGCGGCGCTGCCGGCCGGCATCCGCCTGGTCGATGTCAGAAAAGAAAACTCGCTGGACCAGATGATCGCCGCCTTCGAGCTGAACTTGCAAGCGATGAGCTTGCTGGCGCTGGTGGCCGGGCTTTTCCTCATTTACAACACCGTGACTTTCAGCGTAGCGCAGCGGCGCGGCACGCTGGGCATCATGCGCTCGCTGGGTACGACGCGCGGGCAGATCTTCCGCTTCATTCTGCTGGAGGCTCTCATTCTGGGTTTGGTGGGCGCGGCGCTGGGCCTGGCGCTGGGCATCATACTGGGGCGGGGCGCAGTGGCTTTGGTCTCGCAGACTATCAGCGATCTCTATTTCAGCGTCAACGTCCAAGGCATCAACGTCATGCCGGGGACGCTGGCCAAAGGCGCGGTTGTCGGCGTGGCGGCGAGTTTGCTGGCGGCGGCGCTGCCTTCCTGGGACGCCACGCGTACGCCACCGGCGGGCATCATGAAGCGTTCGCAGCAAGAAGAGACGGCGCGGCGCCTGCTGCCCGCGATGACGGCCGGCGCGATCGCCCTGAATCTGCTGGGAGTAGCCTTGCTGGGCGCGGAAGACAACCTGACGCTCGGATTCGCCGCGCTGCTCTGCATTCTGGTGGGCGGCGCGCTCTTCACGCCGGCGGTGATGATCGTGGCTATGCGCCTGCTGCAGCAGCCCGCGGCCATGCTCTTCGGCGTGGTCGGGCGGCTGGCGGCGCGCGCGGTCATCCGCTCCTTGAGCCGCACAGCGGTGGCGGTGGCCGCATTGACCGTGGCCGTCAGCGTCATTGTCGGCGTCAGCGCCATGATCGGCAGCTTCCGCCTGACTGTGGCTGATTGGCTGGAGACTTCGCTGGGCGCGCAGGTCTACGTCTCGCCGCCGCTCTTCGCCTCGAATATCCCGACAGCCGATGTCGACCGCGGCGTGAAAGCCATCGCCCGGGACGCGCCCGGTGTGCGCGCGGTGTCGTCAGCGCGGCACGTCAGCGTCAGCGCGCCCGATTATCCCGATCTGCCGCCGGTCAACTTGCTGGCCAGCGACTTCGATATCGCCGGCGACCAGCGTCAATTCAAGTGGAGCGCGGTCACGGCGGGGGCGCATCAGGCGGCGCTGGCGGCGGGCGGGGTGATGGTCAGCGAATCTTTCGCTTCCCGCCGCGGCATCGACCAGGAGCGGGACAGCATCACGCTGGATACGGAATCCGGTCCGCGGACCTTCGAGGTCTTCGGCGTCTATTACGATTACAGCACCGATCAGGGCGCGGTATACATTGCCCGTTCGGTTTACGATCAATATTTTGACGATCCCTTCATCAGTTCGCTGGGCGTTTTCATTGAGCAGGGCGCGGATGCGGCGACGGTCATCGCGGAACTGTGCGCGCGTCTGGCCGATTATGATCTGCTCGTCCAGGACAACGCCAGCCTGCGCGGCGGGGCGCTGGAAGTCTTCGACCGCACCTTCGCCATCACCATCGCGCTGCGCTTGTTGACGACGCTGGTGGCTTTTATCGGCATCCTGTCGGCGCTGATGGCGCTGCAGTTGGAGCACGCGCGCGAATACGGCGTCATGCGCGCCACCGGCATGACAGCGCGACAACTGGCGCAGTTCGCCGTGATTCAGACCGGGCTTATGGGCTTGGTCGCCGGATTGCTGGCGCTGCCCATCGGCTTGCTGCTGTCGCTGGCGCTGACCCACGTCATCAACCTGCGTTCTTTTGGCTGGTCGATGCAATTCGCGCCGCAGCCGGGGCAATTCGTCGAGGCGCTGCTGGTGGCGCTGGTGGCGGCGCTGCTGGCGGGTTTGTACCCGGCGCTGCTGCTGGGCCGGCTCAAGCCGGCGGAGTCGCTGCGGCGGGAGTAGGCAAGTTAGAATTCATCAACAAAAGCTACGGTGTCATTAATTAGAGTGTGTACTGAATCGGTCAGCATTTGCAGAGGCGATTCTACCGGGGAAAGAAGGTTCATAAAGCGCAATCTATCAATCATTAAAGAATTATGAATTTGCCGGTGTCGATACCAGTCTCCGACTGAGTCGCGAAAAAAATATGGCATAAACAGAGTATTTATGGGTGCTACAGAGAGTGAAATCAAACCGCGCCATTTATCGTAACTTGATGAATGCTGTTTCGATTCCCAATCATCGCCGCAAGTACACTGGCCAAACACAAGAAGTCGACCTGGGCTGTTGTCTATAGTAGGAAACCATGCGACAACGTCCAATCCTTCGTCTCCTGTGTCATTCGGGTCGAATTCGCCTTCGCTGGGTTTCACCCGTTCTCTAATATCATCAGCTAGCCTAGTGAGTTTGTTAAGCTTGTTCCCTCTGTAATCACTTCTAGTGCCTTTGCCAAATATCCGAACGATGGCCCTGTTTCCAAGATATTGGCTCAATGTAAAAGCCGACAATACCTCGAAACTCTCTGTGATTTGTCGCTCTGCGGTATCGCTAAAATAACCGAGAGAAGATGCCATCAGTAAGTAGATGTAGAGTTTGTTATGCTCGCAAAATGAATCCTTGACTTTCAAAACGCTTTCATCATTACTCAACTCAAATGGATACGCTCTGCCAAGCACGGCTTCCCGGTATCCTAGATACTGAAACCACTCGTCTATTCTTTGATACTGCGTGTCATGACTCGTTGCTATGTCATCCGATATCTCTTCGTAGTCATTTTGATCGTTGATGTCAGCATCTTCAGCGATTTTAGCGTACAATTCGCTTTTGCTAAGTACTCTATCCGGATGAATCAAGCAAGTTAGCTCAACATAATCTGATTGAACGTATACTTTGCGTTTCGATGCGGGCGGTGTGTCGAGGTTCTGTAGAATATCCATCATTCAAAGTTTTGTTGGGACTCGCCAATGCTCTCGCGTCGAAGCCTTTTGACTAATGCCGCCTCTACGTCTTCTGCCAAGAACCGAATATCCTCTAACAGAACTCTATCACTGTGCCTAAGTCCACCTCGTACAAGATAAAGCTGGTCTTGAGATACCTGTAGATTTCCTTTAGCTGATTCTAGGAGATTTCTAAAGGACTCAGCAGGTGCACCAGTAAATACCAAGGCTTCAGATAGTGTACGGCCGCTTCGGAATTCTTTGAGGGCGATTTCTTCTCCTACGACTTGGTTAAGTTCTCCAAAGTGTCTGGATTCTCCCAGTCGAGTACGGCCATCTTTTTTCTCAAACATCCAACGAGTCAGTTCTTCAAGATGTTTCGCGTTGAGTTTCGACTGATCCAAATCTTGAGCTTTTTCGAGTCCCAGAAACCTTACAATATTGGGTTGCCCCAATGCTGTCGTAATCAATGAAAACGAGATTTTCGTCTCATCAAGGTTGGCAATGTTGTAAAAGTCATGTTGCCGGATTTGTTCATAGAGCTTTAATCCTGACAATAGTCGTTTCACGTAGTCAACACGACTCCCGATTGATTTTGCTAATTTTCGATACTTCTGTCCTTCATCGACTTGTGAGTACATACTGCTCTGGCTTAGGTCCTGCAAATATCGCGCCTTAGCCAAGGGCCCCCACGACTTGATGCCCGTAACATGTCTAAAGCCCAAATAGTCCAGAATCTCATCGCGATGATCGTATACTATGCAGGGAACTTCAGTCGGAAACTCGTGTGCGTCATTAACAATTGCTGCAATGCTCCCATGTTTGATTTCTGTCAATTCGGGATCATGAAGTAACTTAAGGGCTGCCAATCGTCGGTTGCCTTCCACGACTGTATAACTTAGTTCATTTATCTTCACAACAAGCAGCGGTTCTCCCGTAAAGTATCCCTGCTCACCAATTGACCTCATAATGTCTGTAACGCTTCCATGCAGTACCATCCACCTCAAGATCTCATCTTCGGCTTCTCTGCTAAGCTCTGTAGGAAGCCGAGGATTTTGAGGGTCTAATCGTAGGTGATCAATTGAGATGTATTCAGTCTCACGCTTTTGATAATCATGCATGGTCACCCTCCTTTGCCATTTTCATTATTTAACGTTGGACATAGAGATGGGTCTGGTCCAGTTCTTTCAAAATGTAACAATAGTTTAGCTTCGCTTCGCCAAAGATAGTGCTTCGAATTTCAGTCGTGATTACAGCTGCCAAAAGTGGAGGGACAGCGTTGCCTATCTGTCGGCGCGCATCGGCAGCCTTCATACTCTTGAATTCCCACCAGTCAGGAAACGTCTGGATACGAGCACTTTCTCTTGGTGTTACTTCGCGCGGCTCGGTGGGATGAATATGCCCCTTACCGCCGCTATCCGCAGAACCCGAAACAATCGTGTAACCCGGCTTTGACAAATCGAGCTTGTTGATTCGCGTCATCGGATCCCGCTCGCCCGGCTTTAGGTTAGCGTAGCGTTCGGCAATCCGCGTACTGTGTTTTCGCCCATGATGATTCGGCGGGTAGGCAGACTCTACCACTGGCAAATCGCGTAAAGCGTCCGCAACAGTACGCGGTTTGAATCCGTTACCGTTTTGACTAGTAGCTTGCTCAGAAATCCCTGAAATCGAGTCAATCCTAATTCCTGCCGCGCTGCCGATAATGAAAATCCGTTCGCGATTTTGAGGCACGCCAAAGTCAGCTGCGTTAAGGCAGAAAGGAGAAACTTCATATCGCAATCCGTCGGTTGGACTACCCATCTTGCAGATAAGTTCGTCGTAGACGCTGCCATTGTCTATTGTCTTTAGCCCCTTTACATTCTCAAAAAGAAATGCCTTTGGTCGAATCCCTTCGAGAATACGCAAGTAATCATCAACAAGCTCACCACGGGGATCATTCTTTCCGTTACGTCGACCAATCACGCTGAAGGTTTGACAAGGTGGTCCCCCAATTAGAAGGTCTACCTCACCAGGTTGCATATCAATACTGGACAGAATTTCGTCAGCCGTTAGATCTCTAATGCAGCGTTCTACAATTTGGGCGCTTTGCAGGAACGGTCGATTTCGCTCCGACGCCCGTTTTTTGTTTGATCTTAGGGTCTCGCAACAAGCGGAGTCGATGTCTGTGGCAAATAAAGTAGTGAATCCAGCCGCCTCGATTCCCAAGTCAAATCCGCCGGCTCCAGAAAACAGCGAGACTGCCGTGAGATTGGATTCAACATTTGCCACGTAAGTAAACCTTTGCGCAGATGAAATCGCTGACACGCATTATACTTCAAAATGCTGTGCTTCGTATCTACCGGGCTAGGAGCCGAGACATCATGTTCACCCAATCCGAAATTGAACAATTCCGCAGCCAGGGCTGGGTCGCCAAAGACGAGTTCTGGTCAGAACGCGAAGTACGCGCCATGCGCCGAGAACTGGAGCGGCTCAAAGCTGTCGGCTTGCTGCGCAATGTCGCCACCGCCGGCGACGGCGTCACGCCTTCGGACGAGCAGGTCAACTTGCAGCTCTGCCCCATGTTCCCGCATAGCGATTTCTACCGCGCCATGCCCTTCGCCGACAAGGCGATTGCCGCCGTGCGCCAGCTGATCGGCGACCCGGTGGTGCTGCATCTCGATCAGGTCTTCCTCAAACCGGGGCGGCAGGGCCTGGGCACCAACTGGCATCAGGACAACGCCTATTTCAAGATTGAGGATCCACTCAAGGGCACGGCCATGTGGACGGCTGTGCATGACGCCACCGTGGCCAATGGCACGATTCACGTCATTCCGGGCAGCTATCGCGTGGCTTACGAGCACAGCCGCGACCCATACAGCGATCATCATATCCGCTGTTACCCGCCGGAAGCGGAGGCGCTGGCGATAGAGCTGCCGGCCGGTGGCGTGGCTTTCTTCGCCTATGGCGTGGCGCATTGTACGCTGGCCAATACCACTGATAAGGAACGCGCCGGCGTGGCGCTGCATTTCATCAACGGCGCCATGGACGCGACAGCTGAGAGCGGCTTCCCGCTGGGCAAGCGGCCCTACCTTACGGGCGCCGAAGCCTCCGGCGGTTTGAAGGAGCACGGCGTGGTCGTGGCCGGGACCTGGCAGCGCGAGGTCGAGGCGGTGTTAGGGGTTAGCCGCAGAGATTGAAATTGTAGGGGCGACACCGTGCGTCGTCCACAGCAGCCACAATCCTTGAACTTACTGAGAAGAGGCTACCGCCCCAGCTCCCACTTGCCCAACATGATCTGGCTCAGGCGGAACATGTCCGTGCGCGAGGTCATATCGAGGCTGATCGGCGTCACCGAGATGACTCCGTCATTCAGCAGCGCGTAGACATCGCTGTCCGGCTCGGCTGCTGAGGGGTCGCTATTGTACTGGTAACCCAGTTTGGCGCTGTCGTGCAGCGCCAGCCGCTCGGGGCGGGTCGGCCAATAGACGCGCCGGCGCGACAGCCGCGTCAAGCGCCACTCGGTATCGCTGCTGACGCCCCAGGGCAAATCGATTTTGAGCACATCGACATCGTCCGGCAGGTTGGAATGGTTCATCAGCCAGCCGCCCATCTGCCGGCTGAATGCGGCTGCGACGCTGAAGTCTACATCGTTGGAATAACTCAGGTGCAAGCCGGTCGGCGTCTGCAAGCTGATCGCCAGCGACGGGATGCCCAGGCTGGCGCCCTCCAGCGCCGCGCCGACCGTGCCCGAGATGGTGACGCCGTTGCCGGTGTTCTCGCCGTAATTGATGCCGGAGACCAGCAGCGCCGGCTGCTCCTGCGCCAATTCCAGCACGGCGTGCTGCACAGCTTGCGCGGGCGTGCCGTCCACGGCGTAGGCGATGCAGTCATTGCAGTCGATGGGCAGATCGTAAGGAAAGATGCGCCCCTCGCTGTAGTGGGGCATGCTGCGCCCCATGCCCGATTGCTGTTCGCGCGGGGCGGCTACCAGCAGACGTCCCAAGCCGCGGAAGGCTTCGACAAGCGCCCACAGGCCAGGCGAGCGGATGCCGTCGTCATTGGTGAAGAGGATTGTCGGCTTGGTGGAGTCAGCCATCAGAGCGTTCCTGTTCTCGAGTCTAGTCGGTCGACATAGCTTCTTAGCCTATGTCATGGTTGTTAAGTGGGCAAGGCTCTATGTTAGGGGCGGATTAGAGGGGAATTAAGTCGCGATGATGAAGGGAGCTCGGGCAAGAGCAAGTTTCCGCTGAGCTGTGACAAGTCGGGTTCGCTTGCATAGGTATTGCTGCCGTTGGACGACTCATCCTGCGCTTATATCAAATTACCCGTTGCCATCCTTATTGATACATAGTATCAATAAGGATGTAAATGATACGTGGTATCAATAAGAAACGTGAGGTTGGATGACCCATGCCCGGCAAAACGATCAATCCCGAAGAGTGGCTGACCGCGCTCAATGAGAGCGGTATCCGCGTGACAGCAGTTCAGGAGACCTTGATCGATATCTTCGCGCACAGCGGGTATCCGCTCAGCGCCGAGGAAGCTTGGGAGATCGCCCGTCAGTCGCGTCCGCAAACCGGCAGAGCCACGGTCTACCGCATGGTCGAGAAGCTCGAAAACCTGGGCCTGATCCGCCGCGTTCATGGTTATCAGGGTTGCAGTCACTTCGTGCCAACCCTGCCTGAGCTAATGATGCTGTTCATCTGTCTGAGCTGCGGGCGCGCGGATTATCTCGATAGCCAACCGCTGGAAGATCTGATTCAGCACAGTGAACATACCAGCGGGCATCACATCACCGACAGTCGATTGCAACTCTTCGGCGACTGCAGGGCCTGCCAAGAAAACGCTTAACCATATAGGAGAAAGAACAGGATGAATTTACCAGTCGACTGGGGAACAATGTGGCTAGGCGGCTTTTGCGCCGTGGGGGCGCTGGGTGGTTTGCCGGTGCGTGGCGCCGATTACGCCGCCCATGCGCCGCTGGATGATTTGCTGACCCTGCCCCCTGACACAAGTTTACAGAACGATGTGACGCTTGAGACCGCCGAACAAGCCTGGTCGGAGCGGCTGGGCGGCGCAATGGTTGTGCTGGCGCGCGATGCCTACCGCGCTCGCCGCTTGCTGCATCAGGCGGCGGGGATTCAGCCGGGCGAATGGGTCGGTATCCCGGCCAATGCCAGCCACGACCTGGCCGAGTCGGTCAAACATCATAAGGCGCGGCCGCGCTTTCTGGACTTTGACGCGAATCTGCGGCTGGCAGCGTCCGGTACGCGCTTCACCTGGACGCAGGTGCTGCGCGGCTTGTGGCAACCGCGGAACGCTGCCTGGCTCGATTGCGCTGACACTCTGCCTGTTCCCGGCGCGGCCGAGCGCTCGGCGGTGACGCTTTTCGGCTTGCATCTGCCTGATGCTGATGACGGCCCCGGCGCGCTGCTGGTATTCAGTGATGAGGCGCTCTATGCGGAGGTGAAAGCTCTGCGTCAAGCGGCTGACCGCCCGAACGCAGCCTTGGCCTTAGCGCAGGCTGAACGTCTGCCGGAACTGGCGGAGCGGCAAAGCGCGAATCTGGCGGAGGTACGGCGCGGTCTGCGTGAAGCCGCCGGGCTGGCGACGCACGAGCCCAACCGTCTGGCGCTGGCGACCGCGGTCGCGGTACAGATTCCGCCCGAGTGCGATGCCGCCACATTTTACGCCTACGTTGAGCAGGAGAATACGCCCGTGCGCTGGCTGCCGCAGATTCAACCTCTGCATTACGCCGCGCTGCGCGCTGACGGCGCGCCGGATCACCGGGGAACGGCGGCGAACCTCGCCCGCTGGTTCTACGTCCCGGTGGGGCCGGATTACAGCTTAGAGGAGATCAAACACGGTGTGCTGGGCATCGTCAAGGCGGCGGAATATCTCGGTGCGCGCTGGCGCAGCAATCCAGCCCATGCTGCCGAGTACGCGGCTTTGATGGATCAAACCTACGGCGCCGGGCATGATGCCTACCGCCCGTTGTTCGCGCTGGATGGCGCCTTCGCAGCGGGCGAGTAGCCATGCAGTTGATCGTCATCATCGGGATGCTGCATCAGCCAAAGGCCAGGTTCACGCAGGCCCTCATTGAAGCGCTGTCTGAGGAAACTGACCGCCTCGCGCTGCTTGACAATAGCGACGCGCCGCTGGCGATAGCCGGGGTAAGGCGCCAGCGGCTGGCTGGCGGCTGTGTCTGCTGCTCGCTGGCGCCGGCGCTGATCTCCCAGCTAAGCCGGCTGGATGCTGATTATGCGCTTCTGCCGGTCTCAGCGATGGCGGACCCGGGGGCGCTGGCGTCGATTCTGGATAGCTTGAGGAGTGAGCGCGTTCAGATTACGACAGTGTCCCTCATTGATAATCTGACTCAGAATCACAACCCGCATCTGACGCGGAACTGGAGTCTTATAGCGATGTTCAAGTTTATGAGCCATTTGATTTCCCGGAGGCTGTCCATGCCGCGTTTGGGCAGGAAGCGCTGCCTGGTTGATGCAAAGCCGGTCATATCCCAAATTGGTAGGGGCGACCCGGTGGGTCGCCCGTGAATTCGGTGAAGGGGCGGTAGATGGGCAGTGTTCTACGCGACCCGCTGAAACACCCCTACAAATTCACATTATTTTCTTGGATTTACTTCTGTACGAATACGACAGTCAAAATGAGGAGAAAGAATCATGCTGAATACAGCTGAAACACGAGTTCCCGTTACAGTGCTGACCGGCTTTCTGGGGTCGGGCAAAACCACACTGCTCAACCGCATCCTGACCGAAAATCACGGCAAAAAAATCGCGGTGATTGAGAACGAATTTGGCGAGGTCGGCATCGACAACGATCTGGTCATTGGCGCGGAAGAAGAAATCTTCGAGATGAACAACGGCTGTATCTGCTGCACCGTGCGGGGTGATTTGATTCGCATCCTCGGCCATCTGATGAAACGCCGCGACAAGTTTGATTACATCATGATCGAAACCACCGGCATGGCTGACCCCGGTCCCGTCGCGCAGACCTTCTACGTCGATGATGACATGCAGCAGAAGCTCCATTTGGATGCGATTGTCACCTTGGTCGACGCCAAGCATATCTGGGAGCATATTGACGACAGCGACGAAGCCAAAGAACAGGTTGCCTTTGCTGATGTGATCTTGCTCAACAAGATTGATCTGGTCGCGCCGGAAGACCTCGAGAAGCTCGAAGCCCGCATCAAAAGCATGAACAGCATGGCGAAAATCTACCGCAGCCGTGATGCCGTGGTCGAGATGGACAAGATCCTGAATGTGGGCGGCTTCAACCTCGACCGGGCTCTGGAAATCGATCCGAAGTTCATGGAGCCGGAATACCCCTTTGAATGGTCGGGTATCTATCAGCTCAACAGAGGGGCTTACGAATGGGTGATGGGTGAAGGGCCTGACCCGTCAATGGGCGCCGCGCTGCTGCCGCTGGCGAATACGGGCTTGGCGGCGAAGGAAGCGACGCTGATGGACGCGGTGCTAACCTTCTCTGACGATGAGCAGGCGGTAGAGGCAGGTGAAATGACGCGCCTTGGCAAAGGACAGTACAACCAACTGATGCTGAATGAAAGCGGTGAGACTGTCTTCAATATCGAGATCCAACAGCCGGGCTATTACATGCTCTTCACCGAACATCACCCGGATGAATTCGACGTGATCTTGCGCGGCGCGGAGTCGGTGCTTGAGCCGCTCGAGACCCGCGAGTACAAGCCCGATCACGAACACGACGAAGAAGTGACATCCGTTGGCATCACCCTCCCTGGCGATCTCCAGTTAGAGAAGCTCAATAGCTGGCTCAGCCAGCTCCTGCAGGTACAGGGACCGGACATCTTCCGTATGAAAGGCGTGTTGAGCGTGCGCGGTTGGGATCAGCGCTTCGTATTCCAGGCGGTGCATATGCTATTTGATGGTCGCCCCGATCGCCCCTGGGGGAAGGAACTGCGTCAAAACAAGCTGATCTTTATCGGGCGCAACCTGGATCGAGCTGCGCTGGAGAACGGCTTCCGCGAATGCCTGGCAGCATGATGCGGCGCAAGCGCAAGTCCAAACAGGCGCAGCCAGCGCTAAAGGCATTATGGCGCGCCAACATTGACGATCATCCGATGGGGCTGGCCTGGTCGCCGGATGGCAAGAGCCTGGCGGTTGCGGGGGTATCGGGACCAATCACGCTGTTTAATGGCGAGGACGGCGCGGTTCAGCACAAGTTGCCCGGTCATGCCCTGGATACAATGGCGATTTCCTGGCACAATGACAGCCGCCTCCTCGCCAGCGTCGGTCAAGACGGCAAGCTGCGGCTCTGGGATGTCGAGACCGGCGCGCAGACATCTGAAGTGGCGGGCGGGGCAAGCTGGGTGGAGCGCGTCGCATTCAGCCCGGTGGGTGATTGGCTGGTGTCGGCCGCCGGGCGCAAACTGCGATTGTGGAACAGCAGCGGGGAATTGATCCGCGAGTATCCCGATGCGAACAGCACGATTACCGATATCAAGTGGCGCCGTGACGGGGTACAGTTCGCCATCTCCGCCTACAATGGAATCCTGCTGTATGACCCGGAAGCGGCGGAAGCGCTGCGCCGTTTTGAATGGCAGGGGTCGACGCTCACACTGGAATGGAGCCCCGATGGCAAATACATCGCCACTGGCGACCAGGACTCGACGGTGCATTTCTGGATCATCGATACCGGGCAGGATCTGCAGATGTGGGGCTACGAAACGAAAGTGCTGGAACTGGCATGGAGCTTCAATAGCCGCTTTCTCGCGACCGGCGGCGGGACTCAGGCAGTTATCTGGGACTGTTCCGGCAAGGGACCAGCCAACACTCAGCCGATCATGCTAGAAGCACATCAGCAACTCATCAAGCATCTGAAATTTCAGCGAAAAGGTATGTTGCTGGCGTCTGGCGGCAATGATGGCCTGCTGGCGATCTGGAAAGTCAAGAAGAACAAGCCCGCTTTACTGGCGGATGCTGTGTTCAAAGCGCCGATTGCCGGCTTGGCTTGGTCGCCGGATGATCGTTGTATCGCCGTGTCAGATGAGAGTGGCGCCCTGTCGATAGCGGCCCTGCGGCGAAAATGAGAAAGTTGCACCATTTGAAATTTCCCTCCTCGCGCGCCGCCTGAAAATCCGTCCTGAGCGCATGCCCGCCGCCGGCGACTATTGTGCGCGTATGGATTACAATGCAGGCATGCCCGAACGCGACGCCGTCCCCTACCTGGAGTTGATCGTCCGCCACCTGCCGGACTTCGCCGACAGCCAGGCGCGCATACTGCCGGCGACCGGCCAATTCAACACCGTGCTCTGCCTTGATGAGCGCTGGATCTTCCGCTTCCCCAAGAGCTCGCAGGTCGCCGCTGAGCTGGCGCATGAACTGGAGCTGCTGCCGCGCTTGGGGAGCCGATTGCCGCTGCCGATTCCTCAACCGCAACTCAGCGCCTTCGATGGCGCCGGCAGAGCGCTTTTCATGGGCTATGCCATGCTGCCCGGCCAGCCGCTGCTGCGCGAGCGCTACGCGCAGTTAAAAGTTGACGCGCCTGCCGTCGAGCGCATCGCCCGTGATCTGGCGGATTTCCTGCCGGCGCTGCGGAGGCGCCTGCCGCGGGCGCGTTTCTATCGCGGCAACTACGCGCTGATCCAGGCGCTCTACGCCCTGCGCGATAATGACCAGGCGGAATTTGAGGACGGCATTCGAGATTACGTATAGTAGCAATCTGTAGGAGGGTGAGGCGAAATCCGCCGGTCATGTTCGCGAACAAGCAACGTAGTATAATCTCTTCCAAATGTAGAATTGCGTAGGCCTTGGACAATCCGTAGATGCATATTCATGGAGTCCTAAATCACGAAAACTTACTCCAATATGTGGATAATTTCCGCATTGAAATGTCCCTCAATGGGGAAGCGAAGGCTCATCGCAAGGGCTTGGGACAGTTCTTTACACCTATTGAAGTTGCTAAGCAGATGCTGCAGTCGGTCGACTCTCTTCCGGATAAAGTCCGTGTGCTGGATCCGGGCGCCGGCGCTGGTATTCTGTCGGCCGCGGTTTTCACTCACATAATTGCGTCTCAACCAAGAGGTATTACAGAAATAGAATTGGTCATGTACGAAGTTGACGTAAACGTTTTGCCTTTCCTGCGAAAAACTTTGGAGATGTGCGCCTCACTGAGCGCGCGACAAGGCATTAACTTCAAATACACAATTCACATGGTTGACTTTATCAAGGCTGCAACTTCTTGTCTCTATTCTGCGGAGAAATTCGATCTTGCAATCTTGAATCCACCTTACGGAAGGATTAAGTCTGGATGTAAACATTGGCGTTTGCTAAAGAAATATGGCCTGCCAACCGGTAATTTGTATGCAGCATTCATGACATTGGCCGCAATTCTGCTTAAGGACGATGGTCGTCTCGTTTCAATAACGCCGCGCAGTTTCTGCAACGGGCCGTACTTTCTTCCTTTTCGCACGGCGTTCTTGTCCCAAATGTCCTTGAGCCACGTTCATGTATATACGTCGCGTAACAAAGCCTTCGGCGACGACGGCGTTTTGCAGGAAAACATAATTCTTAGCGCGAAGAAGAGCCTGGAGCGCGACGATGTCAGCATTACGTCGAGTGACAGTCCCCTCGACGAAGACATATCTGTTCAGACACTTAAACATAATGAAGTTGTAAATGCGAGCGATCAGAATCTCGTCTTTCACTTAGTACGAAACAGCAATGAGCGTGAAGTTAGTCGACTTGTGAATGCGCTCAAATGCAGCCTGCGCGATCTGGACATAAATGTCTCGACAGGGCGTATCGTTGATTTTAGAGCCAGGCATTTGCTGAGAAGCCCGAATGACGCTGGCAGTGTTCCGCTTCTCTTGCCTTCAAATCTGATCAATGGATACGTGCAATGGCCAATTACACGTTCAAAGAAATTGAGCGCAATAGATTTTGAGGGTAGCAAGGACAAACTTCTCGTGCCGACAGATAGTTACGTATTAGTGAAACGCTTTTCATCCAAGGAGCAAAAACGGCGCTTGACAGCCGCAGTCTTGGAGCCGAAACGTTTTGAGTCTCAATTTGTCGGAATCGAAAACCATCTGAATTACTTTCATAAAGACGGGGCGGGTCTAGCGCCCGGTTTGGCAAAGGGACTCGCAGTTTATCTCAACTCCTCAGTTGTCGACCAGTATTTCCGACTTTTTAGCGGACATACTCAAGTGAATGCAACCGACCTTGCGAATCTGAAATATCCGGATCTGTCCAGATTACAGAGAATGGGAGCAAGAGTTGGAGATGAGTTTCCAATTCAGACGCAACTGGATCAGATAGTGCTAGAGGAACTTGAAATGCAAGAACCCGCTCTAACGTCCGTACAAGCGAAAATAAATGAGGCCCTGGATATTCTGCGTACAATAGGCGTTCCGAGCGAACAGCAGAACAATCGCTCAGCATTAACGCTACTCGCTCTTGTCAACATCAGACCAAACGATAATTGGTCAACGGCGTCGGCGCCATTGCGCACGATTACCCAAATGATGGAGTATTTCAGTTCCCATTATGGAACTACGTATGCCCCTAACACCCGAGAGACAGTACGACGCCAAACCACCCATCAATTTTGGCAAATGGGTCTTGTATCGCACAATCCAGACAAACCTGACCGACCGACCAACAGCCCACACTATTGCTATCAGATAAAGGAACCGCTCTTGCGTCTTGTCCGTACCTTCGCGAGTCCGTCCTGGGAAAACGAGTTGACGCGCTTTCGTATTGAAATGAGCGACAACTTGAATGCACTGAGTCCACGAAAACGACAAATACAGAAAATCCCCGTCATATTTCCAGATGGCAGCATTGTGTCAATATCTTCGGGAGGCCAGAATGCGCTTATCAAGCGCATCGTAGAAGAGTTTTGCCCGCGATTCGCCAAAGGAGGCGAAATTCTGTACTTGGGCGACGCTGGCGACCAATTGAGGGATGATCAGATTCTCAGGTTCAAGGAATTGGGAATACAGTTAAGTAGACACGGAAAAAAACCAGATGTCATTATCTATGTGAAATCCAAAGATTGGCTAATACTTGTTGAGGCAGTAACAAGTCACGGTCCGATTGACCAAAAAAGACAGAACGAATTGCGACAGCTTTTCACTGGCAGTTCTGCCGGATTGGTCTATGTAACTGCATTCGAAACCAGGCGAGCCATGACCAAACACTTACGGCGCATTTCTTGGGAAACCGAAGTCTGGATTGCGGAATCGCCAGATCATTTGATCCACTTTGACGGCAAAAGATTCCTGGGTCCCTATTCATAAAATCTGGGCTCAAATTATCAGGAGAATCTGTTTGCGGTCTCCGCCCGGAGACGAATGCGCCCGGCGCAACTATGCTATAATTCTTACTGGTTTATCCACAAAGCAGAGTAAACTGGACAGCCATGGCGGAAATCAGCCTGAGCGCCTACCAAAACAACTTATCCCAGTTGTCGGCGGAAAACAAACACGACCAAGTCATCGCCCATGCGCGGCATATCCTCAAGTCCCATCCCAAGAATCTGCGCGCCTATCAGCAGCTGGCCGGCGCGCTAATCGCGTCCGAGCGCTGGGCCGAAGCGGCTGATGTGCTGCGCCGCCTGCTGGGCGCCATGCCGCAGGATTTCGAGACGCATTCGCGGCTGGCGCGGGCTTACCAGCGCCTGGACGAGCGCGAGCGGGCGATCTGGCATGCCGAGCGCGCGCTGGATCAAGAGCCGAACGATGCCGCCGCCATCAGCTTGATACGCGAACTCTACCGCCAGCATCGCGGCGAAGAAATCAATCGCCTGCAATTAACCGCCGGCGCGCTGGCGCAGCAGCATATACGCGGCAATCTGCTGACGGAGGCGCTGGAGACTTTGGACCAAGCCCTGGCGCGCAATCCCGAGCGAATCGACTTGCAGCTCTTGCGGGCGCGCGCGCTCTGGCTGGATGGCCAGCGCATGGACGCGGCCGAAGCCGCCCTCGATATCCTGGAGAAACTGCCCTACGCCATCGACGCCAATCGCATCATGACCGAGCTCTGGCTGGCTGAGCGCCGGCCAGCGGATGCCAGAGCCTACCTGCAGCGCATTGAAGACCTGGATCCATACCTGGCGCATGAAATCGCTACCGGTGAGCCGCCGCCTGAGAATCTACTGATGATTGAGCAGTTTGACGCCAGTAGTTTGGCTCAGCCTGCGCCGGACATCGTCGATCCCGAATGGCTGGACGGCGTTGACGAAGACACCGGCAGCCTGGACGCGATTTTCGGCCTCGATGGCGAGGCGGAAGGGGCCGCGGAAAGCGTCACCGCTGATCTTGACGACTTGCTCTCCGATGAGCAGATCGATCAGCTATTCAGCGAATTAGTGATCGGCGAAGCAGTGGCCGAGACCAGCGAAGCCGAGCCGGATGCCGAGCTGGTGCGGGCGCTGAACGATATGGAAGATCGCGGCTACCTCGACCCCGCTGCTCAAAGCGACGCTGTCTCTGTTGATGAAGCTGACGACGAAGACGTCGACGACGAACTCGCGACTTTCATGGCGCAGATGAGCGCCTTGGACGATGACGATTATGATGACGATGATGACTTTGTAATCGTCGATGAAGGCGACAAAGCTGCCGCGATCGCCGCGCCGGAGTCGGGCGAGTCGCTTGACAGCGAACTGGCCAGCTTGCTGGAAGAGCTGGACGCTGCTGATGACACTGACGACTGGGTGGCGGATATTCAGCCGGGCGGCCTGGCGCGGGACGAGGCGGATGAGTCGCTGGAATACCTGGATGACTTCGACCGCGAGTGGGTCAAGGATGGCGCGGACGACGGCGAAAGCGCCGGCGCGCCCTGGCTCTCGGCTGCCATGCGCGAGCAGATGGAGAAAGACGCAGCGGGCGATTTTGACTTGTTTGGCGATGACGAGCATTTGCAAAGCCTACTCAATCGCGCATCCGACACCGAGCCGATACTTGCCAGCGATATCCAGGACTGGCTCGGCGTCGAGCAGGAGTCGGACGCCGCCGCCGACGAGAGCGCCATCGACCTGGACGACGAGCTGCTGCGCGCGCCGCCGTCGACCTCCTGGCTGGAGACGGAGCCCGCCGAGGCTGACCCCAACCAGCTTAATGCCGACTTGATCGACAGTTGGCAGTCCGAGCTCGGCGACGATGATGACGATGACGACGATCCCTATGTCGACTGGCTGAGCGACGATCCCAACGAGCTGAGTGATGACCTGGGCATCTTCGCGGCGGGCGCGCAGGCTTCTGACGCAGCGCAGAAGCTGTCGCGAACGGAGGGCGGCGATTCAGCCGAGCAGGCCCGCGCCTGGGGTTTGGACGATGCCGATCACTTGGCTGATTTCGTCGAAGAAGGCGGCGCCGGCAGCGGAGGCGCGCCCGATTGGATGAACGCGGTGGCGCCCGGGCTGGATCGCGAGAATGACGCCTCGGCAGACGACCCCAATGAATACGCCCGGCCGATGGCGGCGCCGGGCAAAGAATTCGGCTGGGTCAGCGACCTGGTGGAAGAAGAGACCGGCCAGATGAAAGCCGTCGACCCGGCGTCAAGCAGCGAGACTCCCTACTTCCGCTTCAGCAAGCAGCCAGCCTGGCTCCTGAGCATGCAATCGGAAGCGACCGAAGGCAGCGTGGTCGCCGGCGTCTCCGCTCTCAGCCTGGACGATGATATTCACGCGCTTGACCTGGACGACCTGACCTTCGACGACTATTTCAACTTCAATACGCCGACCGACAAAATGGACGTCATCAACCTGGACGAAGATACACAGAAGCTGAGTTTCGTCGGCCTGGATTGGGACGACTATTTTGACCTGGAATCGCCGACCGAAAAGACCATCGCCATCTCGCTGGATGAAAGCGCCGCGGCTGTGGAATTTGACGAATTGGGCATCGACGACGATGATTTCGATTTCGAAAGCGGGACGGGCGACATCAGCCCAGGGACCGGCAGCGACCTCTTTGATGATGTTGGCTTGGGCGTCGAGTCGAGCGAAAACGACAGCCCGGCCTGGCTCGATTTCAAATTCCCGGCTGACGACGCCGATTCGGACGGAACAGATCGCCCCAGCCGCGATTCGACGCTATAATCTGATTCCTTTTCACAAGCGAAAAATTCTCTGGCAGCATGAAAGACATGCCCGATGTTTGCAGACCCTGAATTGCCCGACTTCGACTCCATGTCGCAAGAGGAGTTGATCGAGTGGCTGGAACAGTTGGCCAAGGGGCATAGCGAGCCCCGATCCGAATTTGTTGATCACTACGTCGGCGATCAGGATATTGACGACGGCGACGACCCGCAGGGAGACTGGTCGGACTGGTTGGACGATACTGAGCCTTTGACTCCTCTGCCGGGCTCCGGATTCACCGTTGAGGCCGGCTTCGAGGGCGATTTCCCGGTTGATATGACCATGCTGCGCGATGAAGACACCGCGCCAACCGCCGCTATGGACTGGCTGGATGAGCTCACCGCCGACGAGCTGGGCGACGATGTCCCCGACTTTAATGAGCTGCGTCCAGGGGAGAGGCCGCTGTCGGCTGTGGACGAAGAGCTGGCCGCGCGCGAAGCTGACGATCCGCTGGATTGGCTGGAGCAGGCGCCGGGCGGAAATCCTGGGCGCAACAATCCACACAACCCTCAGGCTGGCGACGATTTCGACGAAACTTACGAAGACGATGAACAGCTCGACGACCTGGAAGACGAAAGCCTCTATCAATCGGGCGCGGAACGCTCGCGGGAAATCCTCAATTCGCTGCTGGGTTTGGTCGACCGCGAGGCGGATAAGTACAGCACACAATCTATGGCGCCGGCGCCGGAGGGCGAATCAACCAGAGCGTCTCTGCCCGACGCGAGCTCTATTGCCGCGCAGCCCGCGCCTACCGAGCGCGCCGACAATTTGACGCGCGCTTTTCTGCTGCAGGATCGCGAAGCCGATCTGGAAGCTTGGTACGCCGAACGGCTGCGAGAGATTGCCGACCCCGGCGACCGTCACGTCAGCAAAACACCGGGCCTGCCTCCGCTAGTGAAACCGTCTACGCCTCCGCCGCCCGGCTTGGCGGCCGCCATCAATTCCGCCCGCGGCAAGGTCAAGGCGGACGACCTGCCGGCCGCTCTGCGCGACTATGAGACAATGCTGACCACCAGCGCCGGCCTGAAATGGGTCGCCAACGATATGCGCGATTTGATCGCTCAGGCGCAGTACCAAGGCATTCCCTCGCTGCACCGCGTACTGGGCGATGCGCTGATGCGGCAAGGACAGTTGGAAGCCGCGCTGGATGTCTACCGCCACGCCTTGTCGCTGCTCTGAACTCGACCGTGCGCGCCACGCCTTGCCATCCGACGTCAATTCTCTAACTTTGTGGACATGTAGGGGCGAGCCTTGGCTCGCCCGCCGCTTGTCCAGAACATTGGCCAGATTGCCGGCCGCCGCCACTCACTATGTGAATCGCCATGAACCTTGACTCGCAAGCCAGCCTGTTGCGCTGGTATCGCCACAACCGCGCCGACTTGCCCTGGCGGCGCGAGGCCGGCCCCTACCAGGTCTGGCTGGCGGAAGTCATGCTGCAGCAGACGCAAGTCGAAACCGTCATTCCCTATTATCAGCGTTTTCTGGCCGCCTTTCCCAGCATCGCCGCTTTAGCCGCAGCGCCCTTGGGCGCCGTGCTCAAACAGTGGGAGGGCTTGGGTTATTACAGCCGCGCCCGCAACCTGCATCGCGCTGCCGCTTTAGTGGTGGCTGAATACGGGGGCGTCTTGCCCGGCCAGGTCGATGAACTGCTCAAGCTGCCCGGCATCGGCCGCTATACCGCCGGCGCTATCGCCAGCATCGCCTTTGACCAGCCCGCGCCAGCCCTCGATGGCAACGTGATCCGCATTTTCACGCGCCTGCTCGACCTGCCGGACGACATCAGCCGCGGCGCGACGCGGACGAAGCTGTGGAACATCGCCGCCGAGTGGCTGCCGCAGCAGGGGGCAGGCGAGTACAACCAGGCGCTGATGGAGCTGGGCCAGAAAATCTGCCGGCCCCAGAATCCACGCTGCGTTGACTGTCCGTTACGGGATTGCTGCCGCGCCTTCGCAGCCGGCACACAGGCGGAGCGCCCCGTCCGCGGACGGCGCTCGCCTAGGCCGCATTACGATGTGACCGCCGGCCTCATCCGCGATGAGCTCGGTCGGCTGTTGATCGCGCAGCGTCCGCTTGAGGGTCTGCTGGGCGGCTTGTGGGAGTTCCCCGGCGGTAAACGCGAAGGGCGTGAAAGCCTGCCCGCTTGCTTGCGGCGCGAGCTGCGCGAGGAGCTGGCCATCGAGGTGGAAGTGGGTCAGCGCTTTGCCCTGGTCAACCACGCCTTCACGCATTTCAAGATTACGCTGCACGTTTTCGATTGCCGTTACATGGGCGCGCTGCCGCCCTACAGCCAGCCACAAGCGCTCGAAGCGCTGGACTGGGCTTGGGTCTGCGAGGGGGAGTTGGGGCGCTACAGCTTCGGCAAAGCCGATCGGCAGGTCATCGCCGAATTGGCGCGCCGCCGTTAGACGCTGATTTGACCGTCATATCCCGATTTTGCGGAGGAAAAAGTGTCCCGATTGAAAGCCTACCGTCAACAGAGTGTGCTCACCGACCCGGGCGAGTACGCGGCGCTTTACGATGACTTGCCGGATGATATCGGTCGGCTCTGCCGCATCGCGCGGGGGCTGATTGCCCATTATTCGGCCCTGGGTGGAAGCCGGCCGGAGGCGGAACGTCTCCATGAGATCGACAGCCGATATGCGACGGTCATGCTGCGGCGGATCCTGGAACTTGATGAACGCCCCTTGGCTGAAGAACGACGGCTGAACAAGCGCTTGGTTGGCTGCTGCCGCGATCTCACTGTGTTGCTTGTTTCTATTTTGCGGCACAAAGGTGTGCCGGCTCGCGCCCGTTACGGCGGCGCCGCCTATTTCGAAGCGGGCTATTTTCACGATCATGTCATCATCGAGTATTGGGATGGCGAGCGCTGGGTAGGCGTTGACAGCCAGCTCAGTCCCAAGGACATTCGCGCGCTGAACATACGCTTTGATCCCCTGGATCTGCCGGCTGATCAATTTCTGCGCGGCGGCGCCGGCTGGCTGGCCTGCCGTGAGGGCGCCGCCGACCCGAACCGTTTCGGCTTGGGCTCGCAGTCGCCTTTGCGCGGCTGGCCGATACTTGTCACTGAGACGCTGCTGGATTTGGCGGCGCTGAATCGGCGCGAGCTGCTCTGTTGGGATTCTTGGGGCATGGCGGCGAATTCGCTTGGCTTAAGCGAGGCGGAAAATAAGTTTCTCGATAATTTGGCGCGGGCAACGCTTGATGAAGCGCGAGGCGATGAATGGGCGAGCTTGCTGCAGGATGAGCGGCTGCGGATCCCGCCCGTGATCGACAGTTACTCGCCGGCGGTTTCTCCTGAGGATATGCCGCTGCGGGTCGAGTTGGCGCCCGGGATAGTGACTGATGATTGCTAGCGAGTCATGGCTTATAATCAGGTATGCGCCAGGCAGCCAGACTGCCAGTAAAATCCGCGTGGAGCAGTGGCAAGGAATCGGGCTAGCCCGGGAGGTCGTATCATGGTTTCGAAGGAACTGCTGGAAGAGGTCATGTGTCTCAATGAAGAGGACAAGCTGCATCTGCTGCGGATGCTGCTGAATGATCCGGCGATGGCAAAATACGCCTTTGACCCAATGGGAATCCACGGAAGTTATGAGATCGCTGCGAGACTCATGGAAGTAATGGAAGAGGAAAAGTTGAAACGCGTATCAAGTATTGAGTAATGGCGCGATTTCCTTACAGCTCCTTGCCTTCGATTCCAGGCAGTCTGATGCCGCGACTTTCACTGGGACTCTCAATTGGCGACCAAACTGTCCAGGTAACGGGTATTATCGACACCGGCGCTCCCATTAGCGTTTTGCCGTATTGGGTTGGCTTGGCCTTAGGCGCCGTATGGGAGAGGCAAGCGGAATTAGGTACTTTGGCGGGCGCTCTTGCCGATGTCGAATCACGGGCACTCGCCGTAACTTGCTCGCAGCCAGTCGTAATTGGGGCAATAGACGTTCCATTGTGGTTTGCCTGGGCGGAAAGCGATTCAGTTCCGCTGCTGTTAGGGCAGGCAAATTTCTTTATGGAGTTTAACGTCTGCTTGTATCGTTCCCAGAACTATTTTGAAGTGTGGCGCAATTGACGGTTATGCAAGCCAGAAAAACTACGCTATCGTTTGCGCTGGAATCAAGACTATGCGCGCAATCATGCAATCGGACCTGACCCATGCTTGATACGCTAAAGAAGCTGCGCCGTCTCATCGCCAATCTCTTCGGCGACAACGTGCCCGTGGAGCAGGCTTGGGATCGCGTCCCGCCCGAATTGATGACGCCGCGCGAACTGCTGGTGCGGCGCAGTTCGCTGATCATGCTCTGGGGCGCGCTGGTCAATTTGATCGCGGGCATAGTTGTCATCGCGCTGGCGGCGTACGCCGGCAATCACGATCCGGCGCTCTTCCTGGAGCTGCAAGCTGCGCTGCTGGGAGGTTTCGCCATCAGCGCGGACGCGGCGGCTCTGCTGCTGAGCGCGGGCATCCTGGTTAATATGGCTATCCTGCTGGTGCTGTCGGTGGTGATTCTGGCGCAAGAACTGTGGACGGTTTTTACCGCCTGGCTCTTGACCGCGCTGAATCTGGCGGCGCTGATCGCCTTCGGTTTTACGCCGGCGCTGCTGACCATCGTGCCGCTGGCGGCAGTGGGCCTGATGACGCTGGGCGATTTGCGCGCCTTCCGCCTCAACCCGGTCATGGTTAAGGAATTGCGCGGGCGCATGCGCGGCGTACGCGGCTTTGCCATTATTTCCGTATTCCTCACGCTGATGAGTTTCTTCACGCTGCTGCTCTACTTGCTGCGCATGCCGCAGGGCGGGGTAGTCGTCACCGGTGAGCTGGGTCGACAGCTTTTCATTGGCGTACTCTTCATCGAATTGATGCTGATCATCTTCATCGTCCCGGCGCTGACCGCCGGCGCCATCACCAGCGAGCGCGAGCGCAAGACCTATGACTTGCTGCAGACCACGCTAATCAGCAAAGCGACCTTCGTGGTCGGCAAGCTGCAATCGGCTCTGGGTTATATCGTGCTGCTGCTGCTTTCGGCCATCCCGCTGCAAAGCACGGCATTCCTCTTCGGCGGCGTCAGCGAGCAAGAGATGCTGCTGGCGCTGCTCGTGCTGTTGGTGTCGGCGATCACCCTGGGCGCCTTTGGCATGTTCTTCTCCTCCATTACCGAGCGGACGCTGGCGGCCACCATCCGCTCCTATACCGTCGCTATCGCCATCACCATTGGCTTGCCAGTGCTGGCGCTGATCTTGTTTCAAAACGCCTACGGCAACGCCGTCAACAATATCGCGGCCGGCATCAGCGACAATCCCACGGTCGAAGCGACTACGATTTATCTCGATATGATCGCCACCAGCCTCAACCCGATTATGGCGACCCTACGCTCGCAGCAGATGCTCATCGATCATCAGCAGCTGGTGACGATGCGTGTGACGCTGGCCAGCAACGGCGCCTCGATTCCGATACTTTCGCCCTGGGTGCTGCTCACTCTGACTTACCTGTCGGTGACGGCGCTGCTGGTTTTGGTGGCGATCCGGCGCATGGAGCGGCAGACGGGTTAGTTGTCGTCTCACTGTTTGTCGCCATGTCTTGGCTGATTTGGAGATTACATCAATACTCGGTACATTAAAGGCATCAGCGTGGCGGAGGCTTCAAGTGCAGCTTGATACGACCATAACCTTGGACTTGCTTGTTTTTCTTTTGGTCGGAGCCTGCGCTGTAAGGTGGCTGGAAAATAGAATCGACCAGTGGCCGTCTGAATCAAACGACCCAGCAGATGCACGCAAAGACGACATCGCCGGACTGCGAACGGATATACGTCGTGTCGAAGATAAAGTAGATGACTGCAATCAGCGCCTGGCACGTGTTGAAGGCATCATTCTTGCCCGCGAAGATATGGTAGACACCATTGCCGATTCGCAGCAGTAAGCGCCACTCAGCGGTTTCCCCATTTACAGTTGTAGCCCTATGCAAGCCTGTTAGAATGGAAATAGCAGCGTTCCAAGCGACTATGGGAGTCCCTGATGAGCAATCCTTTGCTGGAGATCCAGAAATTCGGCCAGAGCGCCTGGCTCGATTACATCCATCGCGACGACCTCAACGATGGCGATTTGCAGCGGCGCATTGACGAAGAAGGCGTACTGGGTGTGACTTCCAATCCGTCGATATTCCAGAAAGCCATCGGCGATTCGGATACTTACGACGGCGCCATTCTGACTATGCTGGATCTGGAAGCGCAGGATATCTACGAGGCGCTGGCGATCGCGGACATTCAAAACGCCACCGACCTCTTTCGGCCGATTTACGACCGCAGCGCCGGCGGCGACGGCTACGTCAGCCTGGAGGTATCGCCGCTGCTGGCGCGCGACACGCAGGCGACGGTCAAGGAAGCCAAACGTCTCTTCCAAACGGTCGACCGCCCCAATCTGATGATCAAGATTCCCGCCACGCCCGAGGGCATCCCGGCTATTGAAGCCACCATCGCCGCTGGCATCAACGTCAACGTCACGCTGATCTTCGCCATCGACAATTACGAGCAAGTGGCGGAAGCCTTTATTCGCGGGCTGGAAAAACGCCACAAGGCCGGTCAAGACGTCTCGCGGGTGGCTTCAGTAGCCAGCTTCTTCCTCAGCCGCATTGATGTCATGGTAGACCAAATCCTGGAGAACAATATCCGCGCCGCGCAGATGCAGTCCGATACGGCGCGCATCGCCGCCAACAGCAAACTGCTGGGGCAGACGGCTATCGCCAATGCCAAGAGCGCTTATCGCTCCTTCCAGCGCATCTTCAATGGCGAGCGCTTTGAGGACCTGCGCGCGGCCGGCGCCCAGGCGCAGCGCCCGCTCTGGGCCTCCACCGGGACTAAGAACCCGGCTTACTCCGATACGCTTTATGTCGATAACTTGATCGGCCCGCACACGGTCAACACGCTGCCGCCGGCTACCTTGGCCGCCTTCAAAGATCATGGCGCCGTGGCCGAGACCATCACGCAGGCCGGCGGGCAATTCCTGCCGCCTGACGAGGTGCTTGACCGGCTGGCGGAAGTGGGTGTGGACCTGGCGCAAGTCACCTCGCGCCTGCAAGACGACGGCGTCGACGCCTTCATTGAAGCCTTCGAGACGCTGATCTCGCAAGTGGCGGCCAAGCGTACGCTCCTGCGCAGCGGCATCATGGAGCGCAGCAAATTGGCGCTGGGCATCTATCACGCGGCAGTCGACCGGGCGGTTGAGCGTCTGGCGGCCGATTTCGCCAATCAGCGCCTTTGGAATAAAGACGGCAGCCTGTGGAAAAATCACGGGCCGACTATGGAGAAGATCGTCAACCGCCTGGGCTGGCTCGACTTTGCGACCACCATCGACCGCGAGCGCTTGACAGCGCTGCAGGAAAGCGTCCGCGACGGCGCATTCCGCCATGTAGTTTTGCTGGGTATGGGCGGCAGCTCGCTGGCGCCGGAAGTGCTGGCCGCTACCTTCGGCCCGCAAGAGGGCTTCCCGCAACTGATCGTGCTCGACAGCACCGACCCGGCGCGCATCCGTCAAGTGGAAGCGGAAATCGATATCGCGCATACGCTATTCGTGGTCGCTAGCAAATCGGGCGGCACTATCGAAACTGTGGCGCTCGATCTTTATTTCTGGGAGAAAACCGGCGGCAATGGCGATCAGTTCATTATCATCACCGACCCCGGCTCCCGCCTGGAGCAAGTCGCGCGCAGAGAGGGTGTGCGCGACTTCTTCCTCAACCCGCCCGATATCGGGGGACGCTACAGCGCGCTCAGCTATTTTGGCATGGCGCCGGCCGCGTTAATCGGCCTGGATCTCGAGCGGCTGTGGGCCAGCGCTGATACCATGCTGGCGACCAACCGCGAAAGCATCCCGTCGACTTATCATCCGGGGCTGCTGCTGGGCGCGGTCATCGGCGCGCTGGCGCGTGAGGGTCGCGACAAGGTTACTATCTACACCTCGCGCTCGCTGACGAGCTTCGGCAATTGGGCTGAGCAGCTATTGGCGGAGAGCCTGGGCAAGGAGGGGGTGGGGGCGCTGCCTGTGGCGGGCGCCACCATCGGCAAGCCGCACGACTACGTGACCGACCGCCTCTTCATCTATCTGCGCGTGGATAACGACCCCGATGTGGCCGAGAAAGACGCGGCCGTGCGGGCCCTGCGCGAGGCGGGTCACCCGCGCGTGACCATCCGCCTGGCTGATCGTTTCGCCATCGCCGGCGAGTTCTTCCGCTGGGAATACGCTACCGCCATCGCTGGCTCGCTCCTGGGCGTCAATCCCTTTGACGAACCCAACGTCACCGAAGCCAAAGACGCCGCCAAGGCGCTGCTGCAGGTGGTCGCCGAGCAGGGCAGTCTGCCGGCCGAGACGCCGCTGATGACCCGCGACGGGCTAGAACTTTACGCCGACGAGGTTACGCTGGAGCCGCTGCGCGAGCTCTGCCACCATCACGGCTTTGACGGCAACGACGCGGTTCAGGTCATCGCCGCGCAGATGGCGGGCACATACGCCGGCGACTATTTCGCTTTCCATATCTACTTCACGCCGGACGCGAACGAGCTGCGCTTGATTGAACAGATCCAACGGCGCCTGCGTCATGTGACCAAACGAGCCGTCACCATCGGCTATGGACCGCGCTATCTGCACAGCACCGGGCAGTATCACAAGGGCGGCGGCAATAACGGCGTCTTCTGGCAGTTGACGGCTGACGCCGCGCCGGACCTGAATATCCCGGGCCTGGACTACAGTTTTGGTACGCTCTTCGCCGCGCAAGCCGCGGGTGATTTGCAGGCGCTGCACCAGCACGAGCGCCGCGCCATCCGCTTGCACCTGACGGGCGAGCGCAGCCGAGGCTTAAATAAGCTGCTTACGGCGATAGAGTTTGTGGAGTCGCGGCGGAGCTAACTGCCGTCGCGCTGTCTATAAAAAAAAGAAAACCCGTCTCAAACGAGGCGGGTTTTCTTGTGGTAGACGGGTCTACTTAGTCAATCACGGTCACAGCGCTGGCCTGCATGCCGCGCCGGCCCTCAACGGCAAGGAACTCTACGCGCGCGCCTTCATCAAGCGAGCGATAGCCCGTGCCCTGGATTTCCGAGTAATGTACGAACAGATCATCGCCGTCTTCTTGGGAGATGAAACCATATCCCTTTTCGGCGTTGAACCATTTGACAGTACCTTGCAGACGTTGTTCCGACATGTTCTTGATACTCCTGATAGAGAAACGATTAGCTGGGTTATGCCATAGTCTTGCGCATGAACGCATTCGCCCGACATGCCGAACGACGCGCGCGCCACGATGCGAGACCGACGCGAGACAAGCGGATTCCGCACTCTTGTGCAGCTTCCACACCGCTCACGTTGCTCTCTGGGGGGACTGATGGGCGCCTACCCATGGCGCCAATGTGGAGAAAACTGATCATGTGTTCCTGTTTACCACGTTGCGCCAACAGTATAACAGCCGCAAACGCGCTTGACTAGGGTGAGTTGGAATTTCCTTGCTGCAAGCAGGGATCCAGGCCGCCAATGACTCTTGAGCCGGCGCGTCAGACCGAATGCGCCAGCTGATACAAGCGCGGCGCCTGTTCCGCGATCACGACTTCGTCGCTGCGCCATTCAAACTGCTCGCCGACGCCGCCGTACTCAAAAGCCAGGGTATCAGGCTGGCGCCAATGACCCTGGCGGATCTGGCTCACAGCCCACTCGGCGACTTCCCAGTCGTCCTCGGTCATGGCGAAGTGATCCTGGCGGACGCCGCGCTCGTCCGGCGTCGGCAAGACGCCCACGACATGCAGCTCTCGCAGCGCGTCTACCGGCATGGCGTTGAGATAGGCTTTGACGTCCGCGCGCCCGGCGCCCTCGCAGGCGCGGATGGCATGGGCGACATCGAGCAGGAAGCCGCAGCCTGAGCGGCGAACCACCTCGGATATGACCTGCGGGTCGGCCACCTCCGCAACTATATCATCATTCCAGCCCGGGTCGGGCAAGGGGAGATTTTCGATTACGATACAGTCTGCGGGAAGCTGCTCGCTCAGCGCTTCCAGATCGCTAACGGCGCGCTCAATCACCGCTTCCGGCGTAATTGCCTGCATCGGCGAAAAGTCCGACGCGCCCACCGCAAAATGCGTGTTGATGACAGTTGTAGCGGTCGTATCCAGCCAGCGACGCAATAAACCGTAATCAGCCGAGCGCAGCCGTCCGCGGCCGGCTTGCAGCGAGCAGTGTACATAGACAGCGTGAAATTCGCCGACGCGTCGCGCCAATTCCGGCCAATCAGGGCATTTGAACAAGTCCACTTGAATTACGCCTTCGCGCCAGAGCTTCTCGGCTTGCGGCGAATAATTGATGGCGAATTTCATGTGGCGGCCTCGCGGTTATGGGCAACATCGCAATCATACACCGGCAGGGGAGTTCTTTCTCAGGCTGGCTAGCCGACGGGCTGGCGGATATGTTATCATCGGATGCGATGCGCGGCGCAATCGAGCCATCTTTATGACGACAATTCTGCTGATTCGGCACGCAACTAACGATTCGGTCAAGGCGGGCAATCTGGCTGGCCGGGCGAAGGGGGTTCACCTCAACGACGAGGGGCGGGCGCAAGCCGTCGCTCTGGGAGAACGCTTGGCGTCCGCGCCACTGGCGCAACTCTACGCCAGCCCGCTGGAGCGCACTATGGAAACGGCCGCCGAAATCGCGCGGCATCATGCCCAACTGAAAGTCGTACGGCACGCCGAAATCGGCGAGGTGCATTATGGCGATTGGCAGGGCAAGTCGATAGGCGAATTGCAGCGGCGCAAAATGTGGGATGTAGTGCAGGAGTACCCGTCGCGCGCTCGCTTCCCCAACGGCGAGACCATGCGCGGGGTGCAGACTCGTATCGTCAACGCCATTGAAGCGCTGGCGCAGCAGCATCCCAACGAGATGATCGCCCTGGTATTCCATGCTGATTTGATCAAGATGGCTCTGGCGCATTACCTGGGCATGCACCTGGATGTCTTTCAGCGCATCGTCGTGTCGCCGGCGTCGATCAGTACGCTGCAACTGGGGCATAGCCGCCCCTTCATCGTCAGCATGAACGACATCGCCCATGTGTTGGCGTTGAAGCAGCCGGAGCCGCCCGGCTGAGACCGGGGGACTCATTCCGCTGGCAGCGCTGCGCCGCCGGTGGATGGAGGGGAAAATGAGCAACGTGATCGAACTCAATCCGGTCGATTTTGTCACCATCGGCGCCATCGGCCCCAAGGGCCGGCGCACATTCCATCTTCAGGCTGGCCGGGACAATCGCATCGTCTCGTTCACGATTGAAAAAGAACAGGCGCAGGCGCTTTCGTCGGCGATAGCGGAAATGCTGGAAGATATTGAATCCGACAGAGAGACCAGAACGGAAGCCGATTTTAGCCAGCTCGATATGGACCTGCGGGAGCCGATTGAGCCGCTCTTTCGTATTTCGCAGCTGGGCCTGGCTTACGATTCAAACGACAACAGAATTATCCTGGTCGTCCAGGAATTGGTTCCCCAAGCGGACGAAGACTTCGCCGAGGACGACGTAGACGCGGCGCTGGGCGATCTGAGCGGCATTGATGATTTGGACGAGCTGGAAGAAGAGGAAGCGCGGGAAGCGTTCAACTTGTTCGAGAGCAACGAGGGCGAGCCGCAAGTGGTGCGTATGTGGTGCACCCGCGAGCAGATGCGCGCTCTTAGCTTGCGCGCCATGGATACGGTGAAGTCCGGCCGGCCCGACGCCAAACAGAACGGGCGCATCATCTTCTATTGGACCTGAACGACATGCCGGCTGCGTTACAATGAGAGCGAGTCGCCTGCCGACGCGGCTTAGCGAGGACAGAAAATGATTGCCAAAACACGTTCAATGACCGTTGAAGAATACTTCGCCTTCGATGAAGCCAGCGACATCCGCAACGACTACATCGACGGAGAACTCCATCCTATGCCCGGAGGGACAGGTGGTCATAACAGGTTAGTTGCCGCAACTATTATGGCGCTTGGCGCCGCTTTGAACGAACGTCACTGTGAGGTTTACGCTAGTCAGATGCGCGTCAGGATCGACGCCGCCAAGTACGTCTATCCCGATATCAGCGTGGTCTGCGGCGAATCGCGCTTTGAAGACGAGAAAGAGGTCACGCTGCTGAATCCGACAGTAGTGGTGGAAGTGACATCGCCCTCGTCGTATGTACGCGATCACACCACCAAGCTGGATCTGTACGGCGCTGTGGCCAGCATTGAGGGCTGTCTCATCCTCGACCAGGAGCGCGTCTTCGCCGAGTGGTATACCCGCGCTGACGACGGCTGGCATCTGCGGCAATTCTCGGACCTGGCTGATGTCATTCCGCTGGCGCCGCTGGGCGCCGACTTGCTCCTGGCGCAAATATACGGTCGGGTAGGGCTAAACCGCTAATATGGCGCGAGCCAGGGACTTGCCCGAAAGACTAACAAGGTTCAATCATGGCTGAAATGATTCGCCAAATGACAGTCGCAGACTACCTGGCTTTTGACGAAGCCAGCGAAATCCGCAACGAATACATCGACGGAGAGCTTTATCCAATGTCCGGTGGCAGTGGTAACCACGGACTCTTGATTGCCTACACTATTGCAGCCTTCATCAACCTATTGGAGGACAGAGACTTCCTCGTTTACGCAAGTGAAATGCGTGTGCAAATTGATGCTGAAAAATACGTATATCCTGATGCAAGTATGGTGCAGGGCGAGCCAAGATATGCGGAGGACCGGCAAGTTACGCTGTTGAATCCCACGGTAGTAATGGAGGTGACATCACCCTCCTCGGATATCCGCGATCACAGCACCAAACTGGATCTGTACGGCGCTGTGCCCAGCATTGAGGGCTACCTCATTCTTGACCAGGAGCGCGTCTTCGCCGAGTGGTATACCCGCGCTGACGACGGCTGGCATCCGCGGCAATTCTCGGACCTGGCTGATGTGATTCCGCTGGCGCCGCTGGGCATCAGCCTGCCGCTGGCTCAAGCCTATCGCAAAATAGTCATCGAAGATTGAACTTTCCCCATCCGCTTTGCGCGCGCTTGCCATCACGCTACAATAATCTCCATGTCCGCGCTCGCTAGCCAGGTCAGCCGCCGATGAGCGTCACCCGCGTACACACCGCCCGCGCACTTGATGAACCGGTCTGCGTTCCCGTGGACGAAGCGGTCGACATCATCGCCAACGGCGAGATGGATGATGAAGTCGGCTTGATGCGCTGGGGCTCGAATTACACTTTCCTGGTCAACATCGTCCGCGCTGATATCCGCTTGATGGCTATCTACAAACCGCGCCGCGGCGAGCGCCCGCTTTGGGACTTCCCCGATGGTACGCTCTGCAACCGCGAGACGGCCGCTTACCTGACTTCCAAAGCGCTGGGCTGGGGCATCGTCCCGCCGACTCTGCTGCGCGACGGCACACGCGGCCTCGGCTCGGTGCAGCTCTTCATCGATCACGATCCGGAAGAACACTACTATACTTTCGACAAGCCGCGCTTTCTGCTGCAATTGCAGCGCATCGCCATATTCGACGCCATCGCCAACAACGCCGATCGCAAGGGCGGGCATTGCATCGTCGATGAAGACGGGCGCCTCTGGGGCATCGACCACGGCCTGACCTTCAACGCCAGCGAAAAGCTGCGCACCGTCATCTGGGATTTCGCCGGAGCGCCCATTCCGTCCGGTATCCTGGACGATCTGGAGGCGTTCTGCGACCGCCTGGACGACGGCGGCGACTACGCGCGGACTATGCGCGAGCTGCTGTCCGACATTGAGCTGCGCATGCTCAAGCTGCGCGCCGAGCGCCTGCTGGAGAGTGGGCTTTTCCCGCTGCCGGGCGCGGGTCCCAATCGCCCCTGGCCGGCGGTGTAGCGAAACGCGGGAAATTGCTTCTATTTGGAGACCGTAGGGGCGACTTATCAAGTCGCCCGCAATTTTATCCTGCCAATTCGACGGGCGACCAGGTTGGCCGCCCCTACGCATTCTCATTGTAGCGATTTATTGGGTTTATTTGTGCCAAGTCATCACTTGCGAGCCGTAGTGCTTTCACTTCTGAAGCTCAGCAATGATCGCGCTAATACCTCAGCGCCCTGTGCTATAATCGCGGCGCAAGTCCACTCACTGACCAAGGATAGCCCATGCCCATCACCGCCCAGGGACGCTGGTTCATCGACGACGCCGGCCGCACGCGTATCCTGCGCGGCGTCAACCTCAGCGGCGGCAGCAAAGTCCCGGCTGAACCGCCCGGCGACACCCACCTGCCCGAGAGCCTGGACGAAAAGCGCGACCTCAGCTTCGTCGGCCGGCCCTTCCCGCTGGACGAAGCCGATGAGCACTTCGGACGGCTCAAGCACTGGGGGCTGGATTTTCTGCGTTTCATCGTCACCTGGGAAGCCATCGAGCACGAGGGACCCGGCTGCTACGACGAAGACTACCTCGACTATCTGGAAGCCTTGCTGGAGAAGGCGCGCGAGCACGATATCACGCTTTTCATCGACCCGCACCAAGATGTCTGGAGTCGATTCTCGGGCGGCGACGGCGCGCCGGCCTGGACCTTTGAAGCGGCCGGCTTGGACGTGGACAGCTTTCATCAGACCGGCGCGGCTCTGCTGCATCAGCAGCAGCCGGACGATTACCCGCATCTGCTATGGGCCAACAACTATTACCGCTTCGCCGCCTTCACCATGTTCACCCTCTTTTTCGGCGGCGAGACTTACGCGCCCGATCTGATGGTGGACGGGCGCAACATCCAGGACTACTTGCAGGAACGCTACATCAGCGCCTTTGCCCGGGTGGCGCGGCGGCTGCGGCATCTGCCTAACGTGCTGGGCTTCGGTACGATGAACGAGCCGCACTACGGCTTGATCGGCTTGCCCGATTTGCGCAGCCTGGCGCATTTGCCTTTTCGCCGCGGGCTGATGCCGACGCCTGCGCAAGCGATGTTCCTGGCCAATGGCTTCGCCCAGGATTGCGCCGATTACGGCTCGCCGCTGCCCAGCTTTCCCGCGCTGAATGTGGGCACGGAACGGCTCGACCCGCAGGGCGCCTCGGTCTGGAAGGACGGCTGCGGCGATATCTGGCGCGCGCAAGGCGTCTGGGATGTCGACAGCGCCGGTGAGCCGCGCATCCGCCGGCCGGCGCATTTCGCCCGCGCCGACTTCAGGCAGGACTTCCTCAAGCCTTTCACCCAGCGCTTCGCCGCCGGCATCCATGCCGTCGATCCGGAGGCGCATATTTTCGTCGAAGCCGAGCCCTTCATGCCGCCGCCCAAATACGAGTCAGCCGACAAACTGGTTTACGCGCCGCATTTCTACGAGGGCATGACGCTCTTCACGCGGCGCTTTCATCCCCAGCTTAATTTCGATTTCAGTCGCTTTCGCCCGCTGATTGGCGAGCGCGCCATCCGCGCTTATCTCAGCCGGCAGTTTGGGCGCTTTCGTGAATTCGCCGACGAAAACATGGGCGACGTGCCGGTAATCCTGGGCGAATTCGGCATCCCCTTCGACCTGAATAATGCCGAGGCCTATGACACGGGCGATTTTACGCGGCAGGCGCAGGCCTTGGATTACAACCTGCGCGCGCTGGATGACCACCTGCTGAGTTACACGCTGTGGAATTACAGTCCCGACAACTGCAACGCGCGCGGCGACGGCTGGAATGGCGAGGACTTGTCGATCTTCAGCCGCGACCAGCAGAGCGACCCCGCCGATATCGATTCCGGCGGACGCGCCCTGTCCGCGGTCGTACGCCCCTACGCCAGCAAAGTCGCGGGCCAGCCGCTGAGCATGCGCTTCGACGCCGAGCGCGGTCGCTTCACCTTGCGCTTCCGGGGCGACCCCGCCATCAGCGCGCCGACCGAGCTATTCGCGCCCAACTCGCAATTTCCCGAGGGCTACACCGTGGAAGTCAGCGACGGCGAGTATGAGATCCTGCGAGACCAGCAGCGCATCATCTACCGCCACAGCCAGCGAGACGATCCGCATACCATCCGCATCCTGTCCAAGTCCGCGCCGCCGCCTGAGCTCTCGCGACAAGACAAGTGGGCCGTCGCCGGGTTGATCGCGCTGCTGCTGCTGTACTTGCTGGGCCGGGGCAGGCGCAAGCAGCCGGAAAATTGAACCGCTGTGAAATGGCGGCAACTCAAGCTCAGACTCAGAATGTCGCTTGAATGACCTGAAGGAATCGCTCACTGTGCTTGGAAATCTCCGGCGGGACCGACACTTCCTAATCATAACCACCCTCCTCGTACTGGTCATGACATTTCCGACCATTACTTACATATTCAGGACGGACGTATTCTGGTTGCCTGAACGAGAAAAACGCGACAATTACATTCACATTTGGGATGTCTGGTATGGCAAGCAGATCCTCACGGGACAGGCGGATCGCTATTACACCGACGCCATCTTCTACCCGGAAGGCGTATCGCTGGTGTATCATCCAGTTTCCCTGTTGCGCAGCGCCTTTGTTAATGCGCTGATGATATTTTTGCCTCTTTCCAACGCGATATGCCTTGCTTATCTCGCTATCATCTACACATCAGCGCTGGCCGCTTATGTCTATCTGGATTGGCTGTTCAAAGACAAATGGATCGCGCTCTTCGGGGCAACCATCTTCGGTTTTAGCGCGCAGGCAACCGGTTATCCAGCCTGGCCGCTCATAGCCTGGATAGCGCCCATCCCCATTATCGTCTATTGCCTGCATCGCGGCTTTGTGGAAAAACGTTCCGGGCTGGTTTTGCTTGCGGGCCTGCTGACCGCGCTATCGGCTGACACGGTAGCCTACCAACTGGTTTGCGTCCTTATCACGATTGGCTTGTTTCTACTCTGTCTGGGGCTGTCTCGCTGGCGCGATACAAACTTCTGGCGTTCCGTTGCGCTGCTGATTGCAGGCCTTGCAGTCGCCTGCAGCTGGCTGGTAATTCCTATGCTGAATGACCGCGAGCAGCTTGATGAAGCTGAAGTCCGCGCCAGCGATGACGGCATCTACCGAGACTTGATGGGCTTTATTATCAACAGCAAGCATCCTATATTGGGCCCGCTGGCGACGGAAGCGTTTCAAACGCCGGATCATGTGAAATTGAACAAGCGGGCCTACCTCGGCGTCATTCCGCTCTGTCTGATCCTTATCGGGCTGTGGCGCGTAAGGCGAAAGATGATGCCGTGGGCGGCTCTGCTGCTAGTGTTTCTGGTCTTGTATCTAGGTTCAACGCTCAGTGTTAATGGCCTGGTATTTGAAAATATCAAGCTGCCCAAGCACTATTTGGACCAACTCCTGCCATCAGTATTCGCTGCCTTCTATAGTCCGGAATTTTTCATGACAGGCGCCTGGTTGCCCTTAGCCGTATTATCTTGCTACGGACTTGTCGCCTTAAGAGACGGCGCCAGAATCAGCCTGGGCTCAGGCCTCATTTTTGCGCTGATCTTGCTCGTCGCCTTCGAATATTATCGTCCCGTTTATGTGGATCCTGCGGGGAAGGTGTGGAGCCCGGACGTTACCCAGGAACGCGTGGCCTACATCAACTGGCTGAAGAGCGAACCTTCACAAGAGATCCGACTCGTCAACGTGCCATTTCACATACACAATGCCGCGCGATATTCCTATTTTCAGACGCTAAGCGGCTATCCTCAGATCCGAGGCGCCACCAGCCGCACGCCTGACAGCGCTTATAACTTCATATATTCCAATTACTTGCTTCGCGAGTGGAAAGCCGGGCGTCCCATTCGCTGCGAAATGACTGACCAGGGGGCATTCCTCGCCGGGCTGGACGAACTGGAACAAGTTGGTTTCTCGCACGTAATTTTTCACCGAGTCAATTTTGGCTGGAATGGCATCCATGACAGTTTTGCCGGCATAGAGCCAGCATACTATGACAATTACGTTTCGATATATCGTATGGGCGATTTGCGCCAATCGTGCCCGGCCGAGTTGAGTTTGCGACATCATTACAGCTTTTCGCTGGCAAGCGCTTTGGAGAAGACAGGTTCTTTTGTCGATGGTCTGGGGCCCACTGTCGTCTTTCCCCCGGATGACCGCGTCCGTGACCACATGATGTGGTATCTGCGGCGATTCGCCCGCATTGACAGAGAAGTCTTCGGGACGGTTCTGGATTCGCAAGGCGATTTCGATATCCAAAGTTCCAGATCAAATGAGCCTGAGCAGGGCATCAACCTGGACCAGAGCAATGCCTTGTGGCTGCTTGACGTTTCGGGCGAATATGACAGCGACGCGGCGGCCGCTGCCAGAGAACGATTCGCGGATCGTTTTAAGTTCTGCCGGCGCTTTTTCGCTGACAGCGAAACAACCTTGGATCTCTACCTTAAACTTGCGCTGCCTTGCCAGGCGGTAGCTGAAGGCAGCGAATTTACTATCGAGTACGATCAAGGCGTGACGCTGCGCAACCTGTATATCGAATGGGATGACGACGGCTTCCGCACATTTCTCAGATGGTCGGACCGGTCGAATAAAAGCCATAGCTATACCTTGCAAATTTTCAACCAGGACGGGCAAAAGGCGCGGCAAATTGATGAGCGGATCAGGGATGAACTGCTGAGTGTTCGGGATATTGACATCTCCGACCTGCAGGCAGGTATGTATTCGGTTCAGCTGATAGTCTATGACTTCGAGACCTTGGCCAGCCGCGCGGGCGCGCTTGGCGCGTCCCAGCAGCGCTTCGAGCGCCAGATCGAAATCGCGCAATTCGAAGTCGATTCCTAGCGGCGCCGAGTTCCTGTTGGAATAGAGCGCGTCGACGGGCGAGGATGGGGAGCAGGGTGGTTGAGCCACCGTCGGGCTGATCGCGCTGCTGCTGCTCTACCTGCTGGGGCGGGGGTGGCGCAAGAAAGGGAAGCGAAAATGACATATCACTCTTATTCGCCTGAAACGACTGAACCAATCGGTTTGGAAGTCCGAGACTATCTTGCTGCGAATGTTCAGAGCTTGCAACAGGCGAGGCTCGGAAAGCGAAGCGATGCAACGCTTGATGATATCTTCAAGGGCAGGAATCCGTATTTTCTGCGGTCAACCAGAAAAGCCGCCTTTGAACTGGTGAGCTATTGTCTGGACAATTACCTGTTGTCAGCCGACGAGTCTCTGTTTGCCAGCTTCTCGCGCGAGTTGTCGGCTTTCGCGGCTCGACACAATCAGCAAGTGCCTGAGCCTGCCGCAATCATGACGTACTTCGCTCAAGACGATTTACCATTGCGGGTTGCACTGCTGGAAGAGTACGACCGCGCAATAAACCGCCTGACGCATCAGTTCTTAGTGGAATTCTGCGATGCAGACGGCGTTATCAATTGGGAGCAATTGACTCGATTCATTGTTGGATTTGACGCAGCGTACTAGCGGCTGAAGCCAAGACGATCAGTTGTCTTCTCGCTTAGGAGTCTTGGGACGCGGCCAGATTTCGATGAAACTATCTATTAGTTGCCTCGCGCGATGCGTTATTTCTGCTTCTGTCCATTGTACCTGTTCGAGAACAAATTTGTTGAGCTCCAAGTTACTGCCGATTTCTGCGTATACCGATTGCTTATCTTGAAATGACTTTGCGCCAAGTTCGCGGTTATATCCCGTTAGTGTCAAGTTTCCTATCGTTTCAAGGTATTGTTCATGTAAAGCTTGAGCGTCCTCACCCAGCATATTCTCCCACTCCATGGTGAGAGTGCGAGGCATTATATGTTCAATTGTGATGTTTTTAGGGTCACTAAGATCAACTGGTTCTTTGTGGCCGAAATGAGTCTCAAGCTGCCGGAGGATCAGCCTTGCTTTCTTGCTCTCGCGAGCGTATAGCGGGAACGTAAGCAAAGCTGCGCCAATTGTATCGTTGTCTGGCCAGGTTCTACTGTCAAAGTGGTTGCGAAGATCGTCTAACGTTTTTGATCGGTGCACAGCCTGCGCAAAATCCGACCCATACCCCCTTGTCCGTTCGCGCATGATTGATCGCCTTATGATGAAACTTTCGATGGCGTTGAACATGCTCAGAAACGTTGCTTTACTTATGTTATTGGAAGGGGACTCATCCTCGTAACGGTCATACAAGGACATCACGAACGGAATCGCTGTTTTGGCGTCTAGGAACGCAAACCGCTGAAAGGCTAACTTCAAATCGTTATCTGTTTCAGGATCAGAGTGAACAATTGCGCGATAGTAGCGAGCGTAACGTCTCAGGGATGAGACTAATTCCGACAGCGAATTTGTCAGTTCGCCTCCCGTTTTTCCTTCAATGTACCCTTTTACATATTGCCTGAACTCGTAGTAGACTTTCCGCTTCGGAAAGTAGTCTGTTTGCGCTATCAAGAATCGGTAGTAGAAGTCTTCCAACTCTTTGGTATTCGGCTGCCTGGATCCTTCTTGCGCAAATTGCTCCTCAAATGACTGCCACCGCGTGTTGTGAAACTCGTCTTGCTCTGAAATGGGCAACTGCATCAGCACGTAATTGCGAATGAGATCAGCGTCAAGCAATGCTTGACCTTCAAAATTCATACTTTCATAGATTTTCGTTGGGTCATCACTGTTATCCAAAGTGATGGACACCAATCGAAGCCTGCGTGTTATCGCCTCATATAGGCTATTCAGATGTTCCAGGGCCGGTTGATCATTCCTTTGCAAATCAGCTTGAACCGATTTCATAAAAAACTTATATGCTTGGACAATTGCGTCTTCTGAGCTTTTCCGCGGGACTTTGCCTTGAATCACGTTTAACAGAGGATCTCTATCTGCCAAACGCGGCACCAGCCGATATTCCAAGTTACCTTTTCCTGTCGTGAAAGAAATGTAATTGTTGTCTATCGCGGAAGCCAAATCTGGCAAGTCATTTTCTTCTGCTACATCTCTTAACGAACACAACAATATGGTTAATGTAATGAGGCGCTGTTGTCCATCAACGACCATATAGCGCGCGATATCATAAGGATACGTTTCTCTGAACACGATCATCGGACCGATAAAGTGGGTGTACTTAGGATCATCGTCTTCCATGATTTCCGTTATATCTTCCCAGAGCGTGTCCCAATCCTTCTTTTCCCAAGAGTAATATCTCTGAAAAACGGGTATGATGTACTGTCCTTCCCCGGGCAGAATGTCGCTCAATGTTACGGGCTTGGCGTCCATCATATTTCCTTCTCCAAGTTGCCAACGTTCAGGAAATGTAGCATAGTCCCTATGTAGCTACAATGATAATTGCATGCTGTGCGAAACTTAAACTGGAGGCCAAGTTGAGTTTCTTACGAACCTTAATCTTGCATGTTGTAGTACTCTGTGCCCTGCCGGCATCAGCGCTCGCCCAAGACCTCCCACCCCCCGAAACCATCACCCGCGCAGCGGACGCCGCCACCCTGGTCGCCGACTTCTACGCCGCTGCTGAAGACGCGCTCGTTCTCATCCTGCTGCACATGCTCAACAGCAGACGCAGCGCCTGGGAGCCGCTCATCCCCGACCTGCAAGCGGCCAGTTACGCCATCTTGAACGTGGACATGCGCGGGCACGGCGACTCCGACGGCGCGCAGGATTGGGAGGCTATCGTCGCTGATATGGCTGGCTGGGTCGACTGGCTGGCGGATAATGGGCACAGCGGCGAGGCCGGGCTAGCATTCATCGGCGGCAGCATCGGCGCCAATGTCGCGCTGATCAGTTGCGCCCAGAGCGACATCTGCCGCGGCGCGGTCGCCCTGTCGCCCGGGCTGGATTACCGCGGCGTCAAACCCGAAGCGGCGCTGGTGGATGGCTTGGCTGAACGCAGCGCGCTGCTGGTCGCGGCGCAGAATGACGCGAGCAGCTCAGCGGCGATTCGCCAGATGTTCCTCAACGCAAAAGGCGATGTCAGCGCTCGCCTGTACCCGGGCCGCGCCCACGGCACGCGCTTATTCGATTCGCGCTACGACAGCGTCAGCCGCTTGATCCTGGGCTGGCTGGCGGAGCTTTTTGCGCCCCACGCGGGATAGCGATTAAGCCTGAGTCTGGCATTACTCGGTCAACTCACTAAACTCGGTGTACTCGGTGGCAAAGCGAGTATCAAACAACTGATTGGAAAGGACAGCGCATGAACTTTGATTTGGCATCGGTAGACTACATCCTTGAGACGACGCGCAGCGTACGCAAGCGCCTGGATCTGACGCGGCCCGTCCCGCGTGATGTCGTGGAGCGCTGCCTGGAGATCGCCATCCAGGCGCCCACCGGCAGCAACCAGCAGGGCTGGAAGTGGCTGATCGTCACGGACGCCGACAAAAAGGCGCAAATCGGCGAGTATTACAAGCGCTCCTGGTACGAATACGCCGCCGTCGCCACACGCTCGGATGTACAATCCGTGGAACCCTCGGCGCAGATGCAGCGCGTCATCAGCTCGGCGCGTTACCTGGCTGACCACATGGGCGAAGTCCCGCTGATGATTTTCCCCTGTGTGCGTGGGCGGGCTCGCGACGCCAGCCCGGCCGCCAACGCCGGTCTCTACGGCTCCATCATCCCGGCCGCCTGGTCGCTGATGCTGGCGCTGCGGGCGCGTGGTATCGGCGCGGCCTGGACCACGCTGCACCTCAGCTACGAGCGGGAATGCAACGACATCCTGGGCATTCCCGCCGACCATACGACGGCGGCGCTGCTGCCGGCCGGCTATTTCACGGGCGAGACCTTCAGCAAAGCCGACCGCGTACCAGCGTCCGAACTCACTTATTGGGAAAATTGGGGCGCGTCTTAGAGGATACGATGATTGAGGCCGCGCGGCCATTGGCTCGACCGTGAATTGAATCAGACACGGTCTTTGGCGACTGGCAGAGCCGCCCTGCGCCCGTCGCCGCTGTGTTGAACAACTGGACGATCGCCCTGCGCCAACTATACGCCATGCTTGCGTTCGACTAATTCGGTTGTATAGTAAAAGAGGCGATACCGAGCAGTTCTCCGAACTGGCTGGAATGGCGATGGCGGCAGCAGAGCAGGGGGAAGCAATCCGTCGATATTATGCGACTGATCGCAACCTTCGCATACTGGAAGAGACCTACGCGCAGTTCTGCGTACCTCGCACCGACTTCGTCAGTTGGACGCTGGATACCATTTGCTGGAGCGGCGCCGAAACCGTGCTTGATATCGGCGTCGGCACCGGCAGCCACTACGCCTGCCTGATTCAGCAGCAGCCCGACATTCACTATTTCGCGGTCGACTTGTCGCCCTACTTGTTATCTCGGCATCCCGGCGGGGCTGGTCGGCTGGCTTTCGGCGACGCGCTGCAACTGCCCTACGCCGATGATGCCTTTGATGTGGTGATGGCCAATCATGCGCTCTACCATGTGGCCGATGTCGATAACTGCCTGCGCGAGATTAAGCGTGTGCTCAAACCGGAGGGCCGGCTGCTGGCCAGCACTGACAGCCTGCAAACCACCCCCGAATTGCAAGTGCTCATTCGCCGCGCCATCATCCTGCTCAGCGACAATGGCGCCCAGGTGCAGCCGCTTTGCCTGCCTTGCGACTCCTTCGCGCTGGAGAATGGCACCCGAATTCTCGCCCGGCATTTTTACGCGGTGGTGCGGCACGACTTGCCCGCTGTGCTGGCTTTTGACGCCGTCGATCCAGCGCTGGAATACCTCGAAAGCATGCGCGACTTGCGCCAGCACGACTTGCCCGAGAACGTCAGTTGGGACGATATGATGCTGATCATGCACCAGCAGGTGACGCAGCTGCTGGATCTGCTGGGCAAGCTGGAGATCAACATCGGCTACGGCGCGCTGGTCGCCAGCGATGGCGGCGGTTTCATCAATGAGTTTACGCGCTACAATCAGAAGCTCTAAACCAGTTTGATAGAGGACATTAGATGAATACAATCGTCGAAGAGACGTTGAATCATCAATTGAGCCTCAATTTATCTGTAGAATACCAAACCCGCGATGATTTTCTCAATAATTTACGAAGTCGAGGAAAGCTTGCATACAAGCGATATTTAGGTTCTCCCCTGCGCTATGCTGGCGGCAAGAGTCTCGCAGTAGGTTACGTAGTTGAAGTGTTGCCGGACCCGCTCCCTGAGCGACTGGTTTCGCCTTTTATGGGTGGCGGGTCGGTAGAAATTGCTTTGGCGAAAGAATTGAGAGTCAAGGTAATCGCATTCGATATATTTGATATTTTGGTCAATTACTGGGATGTGCAGCTAAGAGATGTGGGAAGTCTATACCGTCGTTTGCAAGACTTTGAGCCGACGCGTGAAACCTTTGCAGCAGTGAAGAAGCGCTTAAAAGCCCATTGGGAGGGGACAGATCCGCTAAATTCCTTTGATTTGGCCGCGCATTATTACTTCAACTCCAACACTTCTTACGGGCCTCATTTTCTTGGCTGGCCATCAGATATATATCTTAACGAAAAACGCTATGAGAAAACGCTTGAGAAAGTGAGAAATTTCGCAGCGCCAACGTTGTCCGTCCACTGCGCGAGCTTTGAAGAATCCATATCCATGCACCCACAGGACTTTCTCTATTGCGACCCACCCTATTATCTTGAACAGGGGAAAACCTTCGTAGGTATGTATCCGCATAGGAACTTCCCCATTCATCATCGAGGCTTCCGGCATGACCTGTTAAGGGATTTACTGCTGTCCCATAAGGGAGGTTTCATTTTGTCATATAATGACTGTGATGTTATTCGAGACTGGTATTCAGATTGCCATATCTCTACTCCTGAATGGCAATACACGTTCGGACAAGGCGACACTCGCATCGGCGTCAACAGGCGTGAAAGCAATGGCGGAAGCCACATCAAGAAATCGCATGAGCTGCTTATCTGGAAGCCTGCGGATGAGTAAATCGCGCGCTTCAACATCGGATCAAGCTCGAAAGTACAGACAAGATGGCCACGATAATGCAACGATCTTTGCCTTGTTGATTGGCCTCTGAGTATTTGAATGACAAAAAAGCAAAGAAAGCTGTTATTGATCCAGCCGGTGATGCGCATTCGGTAAAGAGCGGCGCAAAGAAATGACGGATTTTTCTTTACGGCCGTAGCAGGTATGTTAAGGTCATGGAAATGCTCTACAAGTTTGTGCCTGAAAAAGAATCGTATAGTCCAGAAGTTCTGGTGTACCGAGATGCTATCGGCAGATGTGGGAATTGGATGGAATGCGGCTAGCTTGCCATGTCCGTGCTGTCATTCGGTGAATTGCTAATTGACTTCGTCGCGCTGGAGATGGGCGTGGCGGTCGGCGAGGCCTCGGGCTTCGTTAAAGTGCCCGGCGGCGCCCCGGCCAATGTCGCCGCCGCCGTCGCCCGCCTGGGCTATCCCAGCGCATTTATGGGGCAGGTCGGCGATGACCCCTTCGGGCGCCACTTGGCTGAGGTGCTGGCCGCCGAAGACGTGGACATCACGGGACTGACCTTCTCGCAGGAAGCGCGCACCGCCCTGGCTTTTGTCTCGAACACTGCCGATGGCGACCGCAGCTTCATGTTCTACCGCCATCCCTCGGCCGACATGCTGATGACATCCGCCGATGTCAAGCTCGCCGTCATCGACGCTTGCGCGGCTTTCCACTACGGCAGCATTACCTTCATCCACGAACCGGCTGCTTCGGCCTTGACCAAAGCGCTTGACCAGGCCGTGGCGGCGGACAAGTTCATCTCCTACGATCCCAACTTGCGCCTGCCGCTCTGGGATAACGCCGAGGCCGCCAAAGCCGGCATGCTCAGCGGACTGAAGTACGCCAATCTGCTCAAAATCAGCGATGAGGAGCTGGTCTTCCTGACCGGCGGCGCGGACGTGAGGCCGCTATGGCGCGAGCGCATGGAGATGATCTGCGTCACGCGCGGGTCCGCCGGCGCGGTCGTATACCTCAAGGACGGCACGGTGGTCGAGCAGGGCGGGTACGCCGTCAAAGCTGCCGATACCACCGGCGCGGGCGATGCTTTCGTGGCGGCCATGCTCATCGGCATCCTGGAGAACCGCGCGGATTACCAGGCCAAGCTGCCCGAGATTCTGGACTTCGCCAATGCCGTCGGCGCTATGACCTGCCTGCAGAAGGGCGCGATTCCCTCCCTGCCGACTATGGAAGAAGCGCGGGCTTTTCAACAGGCAAACAGAAAATGAGCCGCGCCGTCGAGAATTGTAGGGGAGACACTGTGTGTCGCCCGAACGCGGGCCAGGGACAAACGGGCGAGCCAAGGCTCGCCCCTACAGAATTAGCTTTTGTTGCGGCGGGGGACCTGATAGGTCGCCCCTACAACATCTTCAATCTCAGGAGGTCGCATGACACAGCCAAACATCATCCTGATACTCGCCGATGACCTGGGCTACAGCGACATCGGCTGCTTTGGCGCCGCCGAGATCGCCACGCCCAATCTCGACCGGCTGGCGGCCACAGGCGCGCGCTTCTCGCAGATGTACAGCTTCGCCCGCTGCTGCCCCTCGCGGGCGGCGCTGCTGACCGGCCTGCATCCGCAGCAAGCCGGCGTCGGCCACATGATGGATAATAATGGCACCCGCGCCTACCAGGGCTACCTGCGCGATGACGCCGTGACCATCGCCGAAGTGCTGAAGGGCGCGGGCTATCGCGCGCTTATGTCCGGCAAGTGGCATGTCGGCGGATTCTTGCCCGCGCGCGAGCCGGAGTCCTGGCGCCCGGGCGCGCCCGGCCACCCGACGCCAACGCAGCGCGGCTTCGATCGCTTCTACGGCACCCTGGCCGGCGCCGGCAGCTTTTTCCACCCTCACGCGCTGGTGGAAGACGGCGAATTCGTCAGCGACTACCCCGACGACTTTTATTACACCGACGCCATCAGCGACAAAGCGATCGACATGATTGACGAAGCCCATGACGATGACTTGCCCTTTTTCTTGCATGTCGCCTACACCGCGCCGCATTGGCCGCTGCACGCCCCGCCCGAAGATATCGCCAAATACGAAGGCAAATACCGCGGCGGCTGGGACCGGCTGCGGCAGCAGCGCCACGAGGAGCTCAACGGTCTGGGTCTGCTTGACCCCGCCTGGAGCATCTCGCCGCGCGACGTCGATTCCCATCCCTGGGAAAGCGAAGCAAACGCCGAGTGGGAAGACCTGCGCATGGCCGCCTACGCCGCCATGATCGACCGCATGGATCAAGGCATCGGGCGCATCCTGGCCAAGCTGGACGCGCTCGAGATCACTGACGACACCTTGATCATCTTCCTGTCGGATAACGGCGGTTGCGCCGAGTACCTGGCGGAAGACGGCTGGATCAATTCTTACGTGCCCAACCTGCCCGATGGCCGCCCGGTGCGCATCGGCAACCACGTCGGCATGCGCCCGGGACCAGCCGATACCTACATGAGCTACGATTTGCCCTGGGCCAACGCCTCCAATTCACCCTTCCGACTTTACAAACATTGGGTGCACGAAGGCGGCATATCTTCGCCCTGCATCCTGCATTATCCCGCCATGATCAGCGAGCCCACCGTCGTCCACAGCCCGGTGCAATTCATCGATGTGCTGCCGACATTCGCGGAGCTGGCCGGGGCGAATTACCCGAGTGAGTTCAAGGGCAAGGCCATTCAGCCAGTCGAGGGCCAGAGTTTCCTGCCGGCGCTGGCGGACGGCGACTGGCGGCGCGAGCGGCCGCTCTATTGGGAGCACGAAGGCAACCGCGCCGTGCGCCTCGGCGATTGGAAGCTGGTCAGCCGGCATCCGGACGATTGGGAGCTATACCACATGCTCGACGACCGGACTGAGCTCAATGACCTCAGCGGCAGCGAACGCGAGCGCGCGCAAAGCATGAGCCGTATGTACGACGCCTGGGCCGATCACTGCGAAGTCCGCCCCTGGCCGCTGGTTTGAAATTGTAGGGGCGAGCCTTGGCTCGCCCACGTCCTGATGCCAACGGGGGGCATGATATGCGGCCCCTACCGATCGCGCTTGACTTTAAGATTTCCGCCAGTTTCAGTTAAGATTCTCCGCCAATGCTCGTGTGCGCTTGTTTGCCTATATGATTATGTTAATATCTGATGAGAGTTGTATCTCCTAACGCAGGGGGAACCGCTATGTACTCAGCGCCCTTGACAATCGGCATAGAAGAAGAATACCAATTGATCGACCCTGAAACCGGCAAATTGGCGGCGGTGGTCCAGCAATTGTTACACGACGAACGCATCCGTCAGATTGGTGACCAGGTCAAACCCGAGTTTCTGCAATCGCAGATAGAGATCGGCAGCGCCATCTGCCGCAATGTGCAGGAAGCGCGTATGGAATTAGTGCGCCTGCGCCGCGAGGTCGATACCGTGGCCGAGCGCCACGGCTATGGCATCCTGGCGGCCAGCACCCACCCCTTCGCCAAATGGGAAGAGCAAGAAGCTAACACGGGCGAGCGCTACCAAGACCTGAAAGACTACATGCAAGAGGTGGCGCGGCAGATGCTGATCTTCGGCATGCACGTACATGTCGGCTTCGGCGTCAGCCCGGAACAGCTCGAACTGTTGATCGACATTCAGAATCAACTGCGCTATTTCTTGCCGCACCTGCTGGCTCTTTCTACCAGTTCGCCTTTCTGGCACGGGCACCCCACCGGTTTGAAGAGTTACCGCAGCATCATCTTTGAGAACCTGCCGCGCACAGGCACCGCGCCTATCTTCAACTCCTTCAGCGATTACACCAGCCTCATTGACACCTTCGGCAAGGTGGGAGCGCTGGGCAAAGGGCGCAGCGACGGCAAAGCCGACTACACCAAGATCTGGTGGGACAGCCGCCCGCACGAAGACTTCGGTACGCTGGAAATCCGCATTTGCGATATCTGCACCACGGTGGACGAAGCGGTGGCCATCGCCGCGCTGGTGCAAGCGCTGGTCGCCAAGTTAGTCAAACTGCGCAACGAGAACCTGAGCTGGCGAATTTATTCCAACGAACTCATCGCCGAGAACAAATGGCGCGCCGTGCGCTGGGGGCTGGACGGCCAGCTGATCGACTACGGCAAACGCGAGGCGGTGCCCATGCGCTTCCTGGCGAATGAGCTGCTCGAGGTCATCGACGATGTCGTCGACGAGCTCGGCTCGCGCGAAGAGATCAACTATGTGCATACCATCCTGGAGAAAGGCACCAGCTCGGACCGACAGTTGGCGGTCTACAACCAGTGCCGGTCCGACGGCGCGACTGATGAAGAGGCGCTGAAAGCAGTGGTTGATCACCTGCGCGCCGAGACTCTACGCGGCGTGCGGGACTGACGCGGGAACGACCCGTCCGTTTTCCCACAATCACGTCGAGTCTTGTAGGGGCGACTCGGTGAGTCGCCCGGAAACGTACCCTGTCACCTTGGAGGGAGAGCCAAGGCTCGCCCCTACAGCGGCGTTTTCTCAGTAGAACCAAATAAGTAATGCGAAAATCAGCATAATGTCGATATATAAGGCTTGTCCGGTACTAACAGATGAGAGTAGCTACCGCTCCGTCTGGTCGTCCTTGCTGCCGGTTGAATAGAATGGCGATATTGTAAGCGGCTGTTTTCGCGGCTATTCGCGTCAGCATGCCGAGTTCACTGTGGGCATTGACGCGATGCAGCCCGAAGGTTTCGGTGAGCCTGGCAATCACGGTTTCGATGA
>JAJDXR010000012.1 GCA_022823165.1 Anaerolineae bacterium
CAATGCCCACAGTGAACTCGGCATGCTGACGCGAATAGCCGCGAAAACAGCCGCTTACAATATCGCCATTCTATTCAACCGGCAGCAAGGACGACCAGACGGAGCGGTAGCTACTCTCATCTGTTAGTACCGGACAAGCCCTACAGCGGCGTTTTCTCTGTGTCTCTGAGGTGAAATTGGCCGCTCCACTTTATCAGGAGTCTTCAGGCGCCTTCGCTCGATTAGACGTATAACGCAGGCTCAATTCCGGCTCCGCCATTTGCAGGCGGCGCGGAGGCAGGCTTTGAATCACCGCTTCCAGATCATCCACGACCATCTCGCCCAACTCGACCATGCCCTGGTCCACCGAGCCGGCTCGATGCGCCGATAGCAGGGCGCCCTCAGCCCCGCGTATGGGGTGATCGGCCGGCAGCGGCTCAATGGGAAAGACATCTGTCGCCAGCTTGAAGCGCCCGGCCAGCACCAGTTCCGTCAGCGCGTCGAAATCGACTACGTGCGCCCGGCTGGACAGTATCAGCACCGCGCCCGGCCGGATGAGCTCCAGTAGCTCGCGTGTGAGCATGGCGCGGTTTTCGCGGGAGGGGACGGCCAGCACAAAGATGAACCGCGATGTCGCGAGCAGCTGTTCCAGCGGCAGCGGCTCGACGCCTTGCCGGCGCAGATAGCCGTCGCCCAGCCAGGGATCGTAAGCCGAAATCGTCACGCCGAAGGGCGCCAGCAGCGGGTGCAGGGCGCGGGCGATGCTGCCATAGCCGATGATGCCTACCGGCTGGTCGTAGAGCAGATAAGTGCCGACATTGCCGTCCCAGAGGTACTGCTCTTGGCCGGCGCGCATCAATCGGTCGCCATAAGCTATCTCGCGGCAGGAGGCGATCGCCAGGCCCAGCGAGAACTCGGCCACTTGCCGGGCGAAACCCGGCGCCGCGCTCAAAACGCGGATGCGGCGGCGATAGCAGGCTTCGTAATCCAGGTCTTGGGGAAAGCCGCCCGAGACATCCATGATGGCGCGCAGATTCTCGGCGCGATCCAGCACATCGCCGTAGCGCCAGCCAGCGCAAATGATCGCCTCGGCTTGCGGCAGCGCGCGCAAGAATTCCGCCCGTGGCATGCGCTCGTCCTGGCCCCAAACCACATCGACCAACCCATGCAGGCGCTGCTGGTCAGCCGGCGAAAAGATTTCATCCATGCGGCGAAAATTAGTATCGACAATGACTTTGCTTTGCATTAGCGCCTCTAGTCGAAAAAATTCAGCTGTCTCTCTGCGAGCCGCCTGCCTGTAGCCTAGCGCAAGCGGCGATCGTACCAAACGGGCAACTCGCCCAGGCCGAGCGCGATATGAACGGCGGCCGCTTGCAGGGCGGTTGTGACCTCGGCCGGCTCCAGCGCCAGCACACCTTCGGGCCGCTTTTTCTCCGCTGCCGAATCGCTGCCGGGCAGCAGCGCGTCGACAATCTTCTCGCGGTCGATCATAAGCGACAGGAAACTGCCGTCCAGCAGGTGCAGGTTAATCTCGCCGTGCAAGATTGTGGGTCGGCGCGAGCGTTTTTTCACGACTTCGCTGGCGTAGACGGACTGGACGCGCCCGGCGTTGATCTTCCACAGCTGCTTGTCTCCGCGCCAGGCGCTCATGGTCCGCTCAAAGGCGTTAATGCGCAGCGCGTCCGGCTCTCGCAGGATAATCATGACTTGGCGCGCGATCGCCAGCGCCAGCAGGCCGGCGACCACCAGGCCCAGGTAGGGCAGCCAGGACGGGTCGGGTATCAGCGTGCCGGCAATGGGCAAACCCAGCTCGCTGGTCAAGGAGGCGATGGAGACTCCCAGGTAGATGAGGATCCACAGACCGTACCAGGCGATTTGGCGCAAGCGGCTCTGCAGCCAGCGCTTCTCCCGCAGGAGCCGCAACTCGCCCTCGCCGTTTTCGTCGGCGGGCTGCAAGCGCCACATGCCCAGATGCAGCGGCAAATCCACCAGCGGGATGGGCTCGGGTTCCGGCTCGGCTGCAATGCCGGCGTCCGTCGAGGCGAAGGGGATGCCCAGCGCTTGAGCCAGCGCCTGGCCCAGCCGCGTGGCCTCTTCTTCGTGGACGGCCGGGTCGGGATGGGCGAAGCGCAAAATCTCGAACCAGCGGCTGGAGCGCGCCAGTGAGATCTCCGGCGACAAGGTCAGCCCCAATTGCCATGACCCCGATTCCTTGGACCAGCCCAATATTACCTGGCCTAGATCGGCTTGCAGGATTTCTCCTGATTCCGGCAGATCGCGGCTGGCGGCGAAGTAGGCGTCAAAGCGCAGCGGGGCGCCGCGCTTGGCTTCCAGCACCAGCTTGGGCGCTTTGGGAGCCTCTACTTTTATCAGGCGCCAGCGATCGGGACTGTAATCAACCAGCGAATTTGCCGATACCGCGATACGGGTCATTGGTCATGATCGCCTAGAATATGCCAGCAGATAACAAGGCTGCATTATGGCAGATTTGTCAGTCGATTCACACTTGCAAAATGATCCAAGACCAGCTAAAGTTTAACATATGTAAAAAATAGAATATCAATTAGTAATTGGATGATTGTCATGCATTATAGAACGTTTTCAACTGCGTTAGCGACGCTCGTTAAATTAGTATCGCTGACCTTGATTGTCATCCTGCTGTTTTACCGGACGGACTTCCTCAACGCGCAAATCGGCGCAACCGAAGACGACTCCGTTCTCACGCCTCGCAATACGGAGATTGAAGACGACGCCGACGATGAAGACGATGAAGACGACGAAGGCGCCGGCGACGATCCCCCGACCGATAACGACGGCTATGATACGCCGCCCGGTGAAGAAGACGAGCTGGTCTACACCTACACAATCCGGCCCGGCGATACGCTTTGGCGGCTCGCAGCCAGATTGGGCATACCCTACGCGGTGCTGAAGGCGCAAACGGACAATCCCTCAATGATTCACCCGGGCCAGCAACTCATCTACCGGGACGCTGACCGCATTGATTCCTCCATTCCGCCGACTGACGATGACGGTACCGACAGCGATGGTTACAATACGCCGCCGCCGTCGACGGACTTCGACGGGATTTCCACGCCACTGCCAACAGATAATGATGGCACGGACAGCGACGGCATTGACACCACCGGCAACCTCACCGACAACGATGGCACGGACAATGACGACAGCCCCGACAGCGGCGTCTCATCGTGAGTGTAGCGGCAGCGGTTCCACGGTATTTTCAAGGGCTGGAATTTCCAGCTGACCCCAAGCTGCCGGATTTGCCCAAGCTCTTCGATCCACAGTGGGTTTGGCAAAATTTCCAGGCGCACTTGCCGGCCGATTATGGCGAACCGCGGCGGATTGGCATTCAGCACTTCATTCACAATATCGGCAATAGCGCCATCGTCAGCTATGAGCTGAAGTGGCGCGAAGACGAGTATCTGCCGCCTGAGTATTTCGTGGCCACTGTCCGGCGCAAGGGGGCGCTCGCGGTCAATCGCTACCCACAGGACCGGCACTTGCCCGGGCTGGCGCCTGCCGCGCGTCCAGATGCCGCTCTGAGGCTGGTGAACGAGCAGGTGCTGGCCGTACCCGCGCGCCGCGTCCGCGTTCAGCTCATTCGCTATCGCCCCACATACCGCGCGGTCTTGCGGCACAGCATTGGGAAGGTCAAGCTATACGCCCGCGTCGTCAGACCAGCGGATTTTGCGCCATTTCTCGCCGCTTACCGCCGATCGCGCCAGTCCGGCTTCGTTGTGCCGGAACTGGCGGGCTGCTGGGCGGAAGGCGGCGTACTCTGGTTGGCGGAGGTGCAAGGGCGAAATCTGCGCGCGCTGATCCGCAAGGGCAAAGCGCCAAACCCGGAGCGCCTGTTGGCGCGTCTTGAACAACTGTGGCAGGGCGCAATTGACCCGGCGCAAGTCCCGGCCTTTGGCCTGAGCCGCGCCTATCGCAGAGCGTTGCGGAGCTTTCGGCACAACCTGCGCGACTTCGACGCTGCCGCGCCGGTCTTGAACACCATCGCGGCTGCGCTGGATCCATTTGTCAGCGCCTGGCGTCCAACTTGTATGGCGCACAACGACTTCTACGACGATCAGATGCTCCAACTGCGGGGTGGCAAAATTGCGCTGGTCGACTTTGAGGATATCGCGCCGGGCGACCCGATGCTGGATATCGGCAATTTCCTGGCCCACCTGCGCTGGTCGGCGCAATTTGCGCGCCAGCCCCGCGCCGACAACTGCCGCTGCTATTATGACAGCTTGCGCGACGCGGCTCTGGGGCGCTTTGGCTGGGATTCGCGCAGCCTTGCCTTTCGGGAAGCTGTCTGCCTCTTTCGCGTATGCACCAATGCCATTCGCCATCCAAGAGAGGATTGGCGCGACCGGCTGAGCGCGGGGCTGTCGCTTGTGGCTGATAGCTTGGGCTGAGCTTTGTCAAGCCAGCGCATCGCCGGCATTCCGTCCGCGCCAGCGCAGGTAAACCAGCAGGCAGAATATGACCAGCAGCGCCAGCAGAAATACCCCGCCCAGCGTCAGCGCGTCGGGCGCGTCGGCCTGGCTGACGGCCAGCGCCACCAACCCAAAAGCGACCGAAAACAGGTAGAGCAATGCCAGCGTTTGCCGCTGCGTCGCGCCCAGATCCAGGATGCGGTGCGAGACGTGGTCCTTGGAGGCCAGCATCAAGGGACGGCGCTCCAGCAGACGCGTGACGATGGCCAGGTTGATATCGAGGATGGGCAGCGCCAGCACAAAAACCGGCACCATCCAGGTCACGTTCAGCGGCTGGGCGGCGAACTTGAGCTTGATGGCCAGAATCGCCAGCACAAAACCCAGCGTATAGGCGCCCATATCGCCCATGAAGGTGCTTGAAGGGTTGAAGTTGTATATCAGAAAGCCGACGGCGCTGCCGAATATGGCCGCGGCCAGCATGCTCACCAGAATCTGCCCCTGCGTCAGCGCCAGCAAAAGAAAGAAGCCCGCGGTGATGGCTGCTGTGCCGGCCGCCAGCCCGTCCATATTGTCGATCCAGTTGACCGCGTTGATCAGCGCCACAATCCAGAACAAGGTCAGCGGGAAGTCGATCAGCAGGTTGTTGAAAAGGCGAATCTGCACCCCGGCCAGCGCCACCAGGATGGCGGACAGGGTCATGGCTGAAAGGCGAAGGCGCGGGCTGAGATGTCGCCGGTCGTCCAGGTAGCCGACGATAGCCAGCAGCGACGCGCCGGCCACGATCGCCCCCAATTCGCGCAAATGATCCGGCGGGCTGAAGAGCAGCACCGACAGCACAAAGGCGACGTAGATGGCGGCGCCGCCCATAAGCGGCACATGGCGCTGATGGATGTTGCGCTGGTTGGGCGCAGCGGTTACGCCCAGGCGCATGGCGATCTGGCGCGTCAGCGGCGTCAGGCAGAGCGCGGCGCTAAATCCGAAAATCATGATGGGGATGAATTGCAGTCTGGCGTCCATGCCTACAGTATAAGGCGGAATCTAGCGCGGCGGTAGTCTCGCAGCGGCAAGCCATGTAAGGCTTGTCCGGTACTGTGTTTCGTTTGCTCAACGAAAGTTGAAAGAAGGTGCTAATTTAGAGTAAGCGCCACACTCTCACATAAGGAGCTTACTCATGGATTTAGACACCTTCTTGACCACATTATACGTGTTAGTGGACGATTGGTACAAAGGTGAAATAA
>JAJDXR010000016.1 GCA_022823165.1 Anaerolineae bacterium
AGAGAGGCTCCTTTGATTAACGATGCCGCCGCCGCGCAAGACGACATTATAGAGATAGCTCGTCCCGTATGCCTTGCCCGTCGTATAATTGGGCCACCTCACTGTGATGTGATCCTTGGAAACGCCGAGGACATCGATCCAACCTTGGATACGGCAAGGCGTCGCTGTCGGCGTGGCTGTGGCTTCAGGTTCGGTTTTCGTCGTAACGCTGGCAGTTCGTGTTGTGCCGTCGCTAAAGCGCACCGTGATGCTGATAGTATAAGTCGCGTTCGAGTTTAATTTTCCGTAGGTATGGCTGGTGCGGCCCGCCGCGACGGTCTTGCTTCTCGCTTTCCCCGATTCCGGTTGCAGTACCAGCGTGTAATCCAGGGCCGTGGACAAATCGGTCCAAGCAACCGTGATGTGATCCTTCGATTGCTTGCTGACGCTGATGTTGAAAACGGGCAGAGGGGTGGGCGTGGGTGTAAATGTGGCGGCTGGCGTCGCGGTCGCGTCGACCCTCTCATATTCGATGCTGTCGCAAGCCGCGTTTGTCTGGGCTCCCCTGCTGTGAGCGACGCACCAGACCGGACCGTTGTCATGCGAGGCGGTATTGCCGCTGAAGCTGCTGCCGCTGATGCTCAGTTTCGACAGGTCGCCCACATAGAGTATCGCGCTGCCGGTGTTGCTGACGCTGTTTTTGGTGAAGCTGCTGTGTTTGACCGTCAGCGAGCCAGCTCTGTCGACGCCGATCCATTGGCCAAAACCCTCTTCATCACGAGCGTTTCTGGAACCATGGTAGATGGCCCCGCCCTTGTGGCTGGCTTCGTTTTCGCTAAAGCTGCTGCCGCTGATGGTCAAATCGCCTTGGTTATGGATCGCCCCGCCGCGGTGGCTGGTTTCATTGTCGCTGAAAGTGCTGTTGCTGATGGTGAGTGTGCCGCCGTTGAAAATCGCCCCGCCATAATGGGAGGTTTCATTGTCGCGGAAGGTGCTGGTGTCGATGGTCAGCGTGCCATTGTTAAATATCGCCCCGCCATAACTGGCAACATAGCCCTTTGTAAACGTCAGCTTATGGATGACGACCGTGCCGCTATGGATATTCAAGAGGCGGAAGCGCGCCATGCCTTTCTTGCTTAAGCGGCTGAGCGTATGTCCGCCGCCCTGTATGATAATGTCGGAGGTGATGCTCGGTGGCGACAATGAGCCGCTGAGAATCACATCGTCGTGAAAAGTGATGGTATCCACGCCGTCCCCGGCCGGGCAACTGCCGCTGGCGGCGTCGCTATTGGCGGCCTTGATGGCGTCCGCCAGTTCGCAGCGACTGCCGTTCAAACTGACTGGCAGTGGCAGTGGTGTGGGCGTGGCGGTGGCTGGGACGGGCGTCGCCGAGGCCTCTGGCTCAGTCTTCGTCGTGACGCTGGCGGTGAGCGTCCGGCCGTCGCCGAAGCGCGCTGTGATGCTCACGGTATAGGTGGCGTTCGAAAGCAAGCCGCCATAGGTATGGCTGGTCCGGTCCGCGGCGACGGTCTTGGTTCTCTTTTTGCCCGATTCCGGCTGCAGCGTCAACGTGTAATCCAGCGCCGCGGACAAATCGGTCCAAGCCACCGTGATGTGATCCTTCGACTGCTTGCTGACACTGATGCTGAAAGCGGGCAGCGTGGCTGTGGCCGGCGCCGCGGGAATCAACTGCTTCGCGGCGCTCCACGCACCCAACAGTTGATAGACTACTTCATCGCCCATCGCCCGCACCCGCACCGTATACACCGTGCCGGGCTGCAAATCATCGAAGGTATACTGCGTCTGCGGCGGATCAACCCGTTTCAGAATGCGCTCGCCCACCGGCGGATCCAGGCGTATGCGATAGCGGTCGGCGCCGGCGACGGCATCCCAGGCGACCGTGTTGCCCGAAAGTACGCGGAAGTTCTGTGGCGCTGGCAACTCAGGCAGCCCCGTTGGCGTCGCGGTCGGCGTGGCCGTCGCGGTCGCTGTCGGCGTGGCTGTGGCTTCGGGCTCGGTTTTGCTGGTGACGCTGGCGCTTAGCGTCCTGCCGTCGCTAAAACGCGCCGTGATGCTGATAGTATAAGTCGCGTTCGAATTCAAGCCGCCGTAGGTATGGCTGCTGCGGCCCGCGGCGACGGTATGTGATCTCGCTGGCGTCGATTCCGGCTGCAGATTCAGCGTGTAATCCAGCGCCGCCGACAGATCGGTCCAAGCCACCGTGATGTGATCCTTCGATTGCTTGCTGACGCTGATGTTGAAAGCGGGCAGCGTGGCGGTGGGCGGGACAGGCGTCGCCGTCGCGGTGTCCGTTGGCGGGGGCGTCGCGGTTGGCGCCGCTGTTGGACTGGGCGCGACTGTCCGCGCTTGTATATCGGCGACCAGGGCGCTGCCGCTCTCGGGATAGGCGGTCATCTTTATCGTATAAGTCCTGTCCGCCTGTAAGCCGCCGAAAGTGTGCGTGGTCGTCCCGGCGTTGGCGGTGGTGTAGGCATAATGCCCATCCCCGCGTATTTCCACATAATACAAGAGCACATTGCCCATGTCGGTCCAGCTGACGCTGATGTGGTCTTTCGATTGGCTGCTGACGGTGATTTCGAGGCTAGGCTGTCCGGCTACGCTTTGGGCGGGCAGCAGCATGGCCGAGACCATAACCAGGATGAGCGCCAAATTGAGCGGCAGCGCCAACCGAGGCGCACGCTCCGCCACCAGAAATGAATATCGCCTGAGTATGGAATTCATAGCGAGTTAGTCCTGTCCGCAGTCAAATTTCCAGTAGCAAATATACGGTCACGAGTATAGCGCATTGGCTGCCTGAAATCAAACGCGCCGGCAAAGCCCGGGCTCCATCGGGGATGCCATGCCAGCGTCTCACCAGCGCCCTGATTTGAAATCATCGATAGGCTTGTGATGGCAGTGTGGAAGCTGCTCTTCATAACAATATGGGTGGAACGGGCGAGAAAGCCCGCAAAGGCGCATGATTGGCGAATAGTTAATTTACATATATCGGGGGGGGGGGGGAGATTAACGGTAACAAAATTGTTCCGCCTTTAAGACTCATATTGCAATTTGACCCTGGATTATGCCATAGTTCCATCAGTCGGGCAATGTTGAAGAACATAAGGGCAGAGCAATCGCACCAGTTATTTTTTGCCGTCGAGGACACCGAGTTTTCTTCGCATTTTCGCAAAATAACCTAGGTGATGTAGGGGTGTTTCGCTGAAACGCCCGCCCATGAGTTGTTCCCCGGCGACCCGCGCCAATGGGAAATCAAGCGCGGCGAATCTAGCTAGCGGAAGGATGACAACGTGCGTATCAGCAAAATCTCTGTGACGGGGCTCTTCGGCATGTTCGACCACGAGATTCCGCTGAACCAGGAGTCTCGGATTACGATTGTGCATGGTCCGAACGGGGTGGGGAAGACGACTCTGTTGCGTATGCTGGATTGCTTGTTCAACTGTGATTATGAATTGATGGATGAGATTCCATTTGATGAATTTCGAGTTTACTTTGAGGATGGGGGAGTCGTTACGATAACAAAGGAACATACATTTGAAGATGACAACGATCCTTCACGATTTTTGATCAAGTACAACGATCGCACTGGGGCTAACTACGCGCCAATCAAGCTGTCGACGTATGGCGCGCATCGCTTCAATAGTGATGTGCAGCGTCGCTTCCCAGATCATGTGCGAGTAGAATTGGACGGTAGATCTTATTGGCTGACAGATACAACCGTGGCTCGCTACATTACTGACGGTATCCTGTCTCCTACAGATCTCATTAGCAAGAAGGATATTCTCACTGCGGACTCTTCCAAGTTGTACCAAACTCTTTATGGCGAGCAACCAGAATGGTTCTTTCGTATCTTTGATGAAACTGAAACTGTATCACTACAGATTCAGCGAACACAGAATGTAGCAATTGTTGATTACGATCTGCTTGATACTACTGACGATAAACGATTCCATGTTGACCCGATCTTGAAAATTGAGCCTTTATCATTCTTCGCGGAAAGTTTGCGAGAGTTACGTCAGGCACTTTTTCGACCCGAAGCAAGGCTGCTCTATGACATCATCAATGAACGCATCCTCTTTAAGTCACTTGAATTGGCTACGGATGAATTTAGATTTGTTGCAGATAATGGCAGCGAGATTCCATTGTCGCATCTGTCCTCCGGAGAAAAGCAACTCCTTATCTTATATTCTCAACTTCTGTTCGATGTTGAACCCGACACCCTCGTCATGATCGACGAACCCGAGCTCTCCATGAACGTCGTCTGGCAGCGCAACTTCTTGAAGGACTTGCAGCGAATCGTCGAGCTGCGCAAGTTCGACGTGCTCATCGCCACGCATTCGCCGCAGATCATCCATGACAAATGGGACTGGATGGTGCCGCTGCGCGAAAGTGTGGATGACTGACGATGAAACCAGCCAATACCGGTAAAGAAAACGTTACTGAAATTCTGATGTCTCTACCCGTAAACAAGAAGGGCTTTTCTTTCTTGTTTGTAGAAGGCCGCGATGACACACGCTTTTGGGCCAGGTACAAGACTGATAGATGTGATATTTTCCCAGCAGGCAACCAAAAAAATGTTATTGAAACGCTGATATTTAAGAGTTGGCGCAAAGACTTACGCCAGCGGGTCGCCGGCATTGTTGATCCAGATTACGAACTTATTGATCCAACCGGCAAGCTGCTTGTAGACGATCTCTTGCATGACGATGTGCCAGATCTCGAAAACATGATTGTCTCACGAAAGACAATTGCCGCTGCCATGTTTAGACCGGGGCCATTTGGCAACATGGATGCCGCTGATAAGTTCGCCGAAGATTGGTTGAACGCTGCATTGCAGCTAAGCATGGATTACGGTTATTTCCGCTTGGTCGCCAAACAACATCGCAATTTCGACCTTGTTCCTAACTCAATCGAATCTTCATACGGTGATTGCATTAACTTCAGTACTTTTCGGCTAAAGCGTCATGAAACGGCGGAGTTGGTGGTTGAACGTTCTCCCAATGTTAATATCTCGGCAATCGAACTTCTTGAAGCGGTTAAAGCCGCGCAATGTCAGTATGAGAGAAGCCACTTACTCGTTCGTGGAAAGGACTTGCTCAACTTTATGCTCTGCGTCTGCCTGGCCGTTTTCGAGAAAATGGCTGGCGACGAATCGGTTCGGAGCAGGCTCAAAGATTGGTTGCTTGTCGTGCGCGATAGTGACGAGTTGTTTCGAAGACTGCAAGGCAAGTATAAATGTGAAGACCTAAAGTGTACGAAACTCTACAGCCGTATCGGAAGTTGGGAATCCGACAACAAACCCTACAAGATCCTTAAACCTGAGATCTGAGGCGCAACATGATTGAAACACTCAAGGTCGGCTTAATCGGCTGCGGCAATGTCGTATACTACGGCCACCGGCCCGCGCTGAAGACCCTGCCCGATGTCGAATTGGTCGCTCTCGCCGATATCACGCCCGAGCGCCGCGCCATCGGCCAGGAATGGTTCGGCCTGCGCGCCGACCAGCTCTACGCCGATTATCGCGACCTGCTCGCCATCGACGAGATTGAGGCGGTCGTCATCGCCGTGCCGCAGAAGCAGCGCCCGCCGATCGTCCTCGACGCCTTCGCCGCCGGCAAACATGTGCTCAGCGAAAAGCCTATCAGCAACATTCCGGCCGTCGCCGCTGAACTCGCGCGCGCGGCTGACGCGGCCGGCCTGAAGATGGCGATGGTGCATAATTATCATTTCTTGCCCGAATTCCGGCAGATAAAGCAACTGCTGAGCGCCGGCCTCATCGGCGACATTCGTGTGGCGACGCTGCATTTTTTGGGCGTCATTGATTATCCCGGCGCGGCTGAATACCAGGCCGATTGGCGACATACCCTGGCGGCCGGCGGCGGCGTGCTGATGGACATGATCCACGCCGTCTACCTGGCTGAGTGGCTGGTTGGCGCCGCGGCTCAGCAGGTCATGGCTTTTGTCGACGCGCCTGAATACGCCCGGCGCCAGCCCGTAATCGAGGATCTGGCTCTGCTGCAGATCGCCTTCCCCAGCGCCTACGCCGTCATCCACATGGCTTGGGGCGAGGGCGTCGGCGGGCTCGACATCAGCGGCGCGGACGGGCAAATCCGCATGCGTTACAAGCAGTATCAATCGGGCGGCTTTAACCAGCCCGTCGAGCTTTACAGCGTCGACAGCGACTGGCGGCGCAGCGACCACGTCATCCCCAATCTTCCAGAGCATGCGGACAACACGGCGCGCTCTTTCACCGAGCTCTGGGCCGATTTCCATGGCGCCATCCGCGAGAATCGCCAAGCGATGGCGCCGGCAGCGGCTGGCGCGCGCGCCCTGGAAATCGTGCTCGGCGCTTACGCCTCCGCCGTCACCGGCCGCGTCGTCAGCTTGCCGCTTGATCCGGCTAGTCCGGTCTATCAAAAGGGCATCGACGGCATCCCCGACCTGGATGTCTGGGCTGGCAGCAAGACCAAGGCGGCCGGCATCTTCGGCTTGCGCCACTCGCATCCATAGAGGAGTCGGCATGAAAAGCGCGCGCGGCATGTTATCGCTTGACGACCTGGCGGCGAAGGTCGAGGCCGGCGACATCGACACGGTCATCCTCGCCTTCAGCGATCATTACGGCCGTCTGCTGGGCAAACGCCTGGATGCCGAGTTCTTCCTGTTCGAGGCGGCGCGGCAGGGCGCGTACGCCTGCAATTACCTGCTGACGGCTGACATGGAAATGGAACCCGTGCCCGGCTACGAATTCGCCAATTGGGAATTGGGCTATGGCGACTTTCACCTCGCGCCCGACATGAACACCCTGCGCCACGCCAGTTGGCTGAACAAAACGGCCATCGCGCTCTGCGACGTCGAGAATGAAGCGCTGCAGCTGCCGGTGTCGATAGCGCCGCGCTCAATCTTGCGGCGGCAGCTGGATGCGGCGGCGGACCTGGGCTACCGCGTCAAGGCCGCCTCCGAGCTGGAATACTACATCTATCGCGATTCTTACCGCGCTGCCCATCAACAAGGCTATGCCGGGCTGGAGCCCATGGGCTGGTATCTGGAAGACTATCACCTGCTGCAAGGCGCGCGCCAAGAGGGCTTCACCGCCGCCGCCCGCCATCACCTCAAACACTCAGGCATCCCGGTCGAGAGCAGCAAGGGCGAATGGGGCTTGGGCCAGCACGAGCTGAATATCCGCTATGCTGATCTGCTGAGTATGGCCGACCGCCACTCGCTGCTGAAACACTGCCTCAAAGAAATCGCCGACGCCCAGGGCTGCAGCGTGACATTCATGGCCAAGCCCTGCGCCGGTCAAGCTGGTTCGAGCTGCCACATTCACCTGAGCTTGTTCAGCGGCGGGGACAACGCCTTCGCCGGCGATACCGAGTTTGGGCTGGCTGCCGGCTCCGATGTCTTCCGCTATTTCCTGGGCGGCTGGATGGCGCGCCTGCGCGAGCTGATGGTCTTTTACGCGCCAACGGTCAATTCGTACAAACGCTACGAAGACGGCTCCTGGGCGCCAACCCGCATCGCCTGGAGCTACGACAATCGCACCGCCGCTTTCCGCGTGGTGGGGCAGGGCGACAGCCTGCGCATCGAGTGCCGGGCGCCCGGCGCCGATTGCAACCCCTATCTGGCCTACGCCGCCGCGCTGGCTTCCGGGCTGGATGGCATCCGCAATCGTATTGAGCCGTCCGCTATCTTCACAGGCGATAATTACGCCGCCTGGCATCTGCCGCGCGTACCCTACACGCTTGAGCATGCCACCGACAGCTTCGAGCAGAGCGACTTCGCGCGCGCCGCCTTCGGCGATGATGTCGTGCGGCACTACAGCCACTTCTTCCGCAGCGAGATCGCCAGCTTCAACAGCGCCGTCACCGACTGGGAGCGGACGCGCTACTTCGAGCGGATATAAAAAGTGATCGTTTCTCTGGAATTTAATGGTGGAGCGACCCTTGGGTCGCCCGCATAATTGTTAAGGACTCCCTTATGCGACTCAAAAACAAAACAGCGCTCATCACCGGCGCCGGCAGCGGCATCGGCTGGTATACCGCCCAACTCTTCGCGCGGGAAGGCGCGTCCATCGTCGCCGTCGACATTGACGACAAGGCCGGCATCGACTGCGTCGCAGCCATCAACAAGAGCGGCGGCTCGGCGGTTTACGTCCGCGCTGACGTCTCGCGCGCTGTCGACTGCTACAACATGGTCGCCGCGGCCGAAGCGAATTATGGCAAGCTGGACATCTTGTTTAATAACGCCGGCATCAGCCACGCCGAGGACGATGATGCCATCAACACCAGCGAAGCCGTCTGGGATGTGACCATGGCCGTCAACGTCAAAGGCGTCTTCCTCGGCTGCAAGTATGGCATTCCCGCCTTGCAGCGCGCCGGCGGCGGCAGCGTCATCAATACCGCTTCCTTTGTGGCTGTGCTGGGCGCCGCTACACCGCAACTGGCTTACACCGCCAGCAAAGGCGCGGTGCTGGCGATGTCGCGCGAGCTGGCCACCATCCACGCCCGCGAGAATATCCGCGTCAACGCGCTCTGCCCCGGCCCCCTGCGCACTGAACTGCTGATGAAATACCTCGACACCGACGAGAAAAAGCAGCGCCGCCTGGTGCATATCCCCATGGGGCGCTTCGGCGAGGCCGAAGAAATCGCCAAAGCCGCGCTCTACCTGGCGTCGGATGAGTCCTCGTTTGTGACCGGCAGCAGCTTCCTGGTCGACGGCGGCATCACAGCGGCCTACGTCACGCCCGAATAAGGCAAAGTCGGCGGCAGCCGGAAAGTCGCCTCCAGTTGCATTTCACCACAAATACACGACGGGCGCAAAGACAGGCATATTCATACGCTTCTCTGTGCCCTCATTCCGACTCTGTGAACTCTGTGGCAAAGCGTGACCGATTCGCCTGCTCCCTCTGCTTCCCCTGCCGCTTTGCATCTGCGGCGGGCGGCTGAATGTGCTAAAGTGGTAGCGCTCGCTTGACAAGGAAATCGCCGGTGGAGGCGCCACATGCTGCACGGTCTTATGATGGATTATCCCCTGACCTTATCGACCATTGTCGAGCACGCCAATCGCATGACCCCGCGCAAGACAATCAAGACCAAATTGCCCCACGGCGGCTGGCATGAATACAGCTATGCCGACTTCTGCGGGCGGGTCAGGCGGCTGGGCAATGTGCTGGAGCGCCTGGGCGTTGCGCCCGGCGACCGCGTGGCCACCTTCGCCTGGAACAATTACCAGCATCTGGAATGCTACTTTAGCATCCCCGGCGCCGGCGCGGTCATTCACACGCTGAACATCCGCCTCTCGCAGGAGCAGCTCAAATTCATCATCGACCACGCCGAAGACAAGGTCATCATCGTCGACGGCTCGCTGCTGCCGCTGATCAAGCCCATCGCCGATCAACTGAAGACTGTCGAGCATTTTGTGGTCTTCAACCACGACGACAGCCAGCCAATCGACCTGCCGAACCTGTCATTTTACGAGGACCTGATGGCAGCCGCCGGCGCCGACTACGAGTGGCGCTGCGCTGACGAGAACATGGCGCTGGGCTTGTGTTACACCAGCGGCACCACCGGCATGCCAAAAGGCGTCTTGTACAGTCACCGCTCCATGATGCTGCACACGCTGGGGGTCTTGCAGGCGGCGGCGCTGGGTCCCACCGAAGCCGATGTGGTGCTGCCGGTCGTGCCCCAATTTCACGCCATGGCCTGGGGTTTGCCCTACGCCTGCGCCTGGGTCGGCGCGACCATCATCATGCCCGGTCCCCACCTACAGCCCGAGCCGCTGGCGCAGATGATCGAGAGCGAGCGCGTCAGCATCGCCGCCGGCGTACCCACCATCTGGAACGGCTTGTACCACGAGCTGCGCCAGAATCCGCGCGATATCTCGTCGATAACCCAGCTGGTGGTCGGCGGCTCCGCCATGCCGCGCGGGCTGATCGAAGCCTACGAGCGCGACCTCCATGTCAATGTCGTACACGCCTGGGGCATGACCGAGCTGTCGCCAATCGGCAGTGTGGCCAAATTGCAGACGCAGCACCAAGCGCTGGACGCGGCCGGCCGCTGGGACATCAAAGCCAAGCAGGGCTACTTCGTGCCCGGCGTGGACGCGCGCATAATCGGCGAAGATGGCAGCGAACTACCCTGGGATGGCGCGACCATGGGCGAGCTGCAAGTGCGCGGCTACTGGGTGGCCGGGCAATACTTCAAACTGGAAGACGACCCCGATCACTTCACGGACGACGGCTGGTTTCGCACCGGCGATGTTGTGACCATCGACGCCAACGGCTACATGACCATCACCGACCGCACCAAAGACCTGGTCAAAAGCGGCGGCGAATGGATCTCGTCGGTCGACCTGGAAAATATGCTGATGTCACACCCTGATGTGCGGGAAGCGGCTGTCATCGCCATCGCCGACGAGACCTGGGGCGAGCGGCCACTGGCGGTGCTGGTCCCGCTGGAAGGCGACTGCGACGAAGCGGCGCTGAACGCCTGGCTGCTGCAGCATTTTCCCAAGTTCTGGCTGCCGGACCGCTATGTGACCGTCGCCGACATCCCCAAGACCGGCGTCGGCAAAATGGACAAAAAACTGCTGCGGCAATGGGTCGCGGATGGGGAATGGGGGTAAACATGAAAATAACAGGCATTCGCTCGACCGTATTCGAACACCGGATGGATCGCGCCATCGGTGACGCCAACAACCCGCGTGGCCGCGACCTCAACGCCGGGCTGGCGGTCTTCCTGGAAGCTGACAACGGGCTGACCGGCGTGAGCCTGGGCAACCCCGGGCAGCAGGGCGACATCCACGCCATGGCGCGGAATCTGCTTGTCGGGCGCGACCCGCGCGGTGTGGTCGGCTTGTGGAGGCGCATGGCCGATTTCGCCTTCAAAGGCGGCAATCGCGGCGCCGTCACCGATGTCATCGGCGCGCTGGATCTGGCGCTGTGGGACCTCAAAGCCAAAGCCAATGACGAGCCGCTCTGGAAGACGCTGGGCGCCAGCAGCCGCGCCGTCAAAGCCTACGCCAGCGGTATTGACCTCTGCCTGAGCGACGACGAAATCCGCGAGTTCTACACGCGCCAGGCGAGCCGCGGCATCCGCATCGGCAAGCTCAAGGTCGGGCTGGACCGCGAGGGCGATCTGCGGCGCATCGGCATCATGAAAGAGGCGCTGGCCACTTCGGGGCGCCAGCCCATCCTGCTCATCGACTCCAACGAATACTGGTCGCCCAAACAGGCCATTCAGCACATCCGCTATTTCGAGCGCCATCACGACATCTTCTGGGCTGAGGAGCCGGCGCGGCGCTGGGATTACAGCGGCTTGCGCCAGGTCTCGCGCGCGGTGAACGCCGCCGTCGCCACCGGCGAAAACCTTGATGACGCGGCCGACTTCCGCGCGCTGATCGCCCACGAAGCGGCCGACATCTTGCAGATCGGCGTGGGCACGGGCGGCATCACCGGCGCGCTGCGCGTGGCGGCAATGGCCGACGGCTTCGACCTGCCGGTGTCAGTGATGAATTGTCCCGGCAACTACATGGCGCATCTGGCCGCCGTGATCCCCAATCACATCTGGATGGAAGTGGTCGATGCCGGGCGCGATGTCGTCTTTCAACACGACAGCCGCGTCGAGGACGGCTACATCATCCTGGGCGATTCGCCGGGCAATGGCATCCAGTTCGACGCCGAGAAACTTGAGGAATATAGTGTCACTCAGCGCTCAGCCAGCGCGGCGCCCAGCCCCTGGGGTCGGCGGCGCGGCGCGGGTTTGCATGTGGTCGCGGATGGCGAGGCGCTGGAGTCGGGGGAGGAGTAGACTCTTACCAACACACTCTACACCAGCAGGCTATCTTATGAGTTTACTGCCTTTTCAGACCGTTTGAGCGGTGACCAAAAACTGCCTTCGTCTATAATTCCATAGGAAGGCTCTGGCTTCGGCGCAGCAGTTTTTGGCGACGGTTTACTGCCATTGCTAATGTTAGTTTGCTTGTCCGTCGGCCGTTGGACTTGATTTCCGTTTTGATTTCTATTTTTTTCTGACATTGTATCTCCCGAGGAAATCATGACTGATCAGGATACAAAACTGACTTATCAAAAACTAAGTGTATTAGAGCTACTTAAAGCTCACATTCAATCTCAGAAAGACGCAATCAAAACTTTGGAAAATAAAGCACAACATAATTTCACCATCATCAACATTATAGCCGCGATTTTAGCGGCGCTCAACCTTGAGCTAGGAGAGACAGCGAAAGTTCAACAGATACTTATCGAACGGCCTTTACTCTCTCTAAGTCTTGCGGGTTATGCGGCGATTGTGTTTCTCTCAATCAGGGCGCTCGTACTTCGAAAGCAAGGTACAGAACCTATGACTGTATCGCTAAAAAACGCGAAAGAGTGGTCTACCTGCGAGTTGGAGCATCATTATGATATTTTGATAAAGTCGTATGTACAAATCTATGAACACAATGAAAAAATTGTTACTCAGAAAGGGAGTATGGTCCGCTGGGCTCACATACTTATAGCTGTCGTCATCGTTCTGATAGGAGTGGAAGCATTGGGGTTGTGGCCCCAGATCGTCAACTTAGTTGAAAATGCGATAAAACTGTTCCAACGCTGAGGCGATCAGATTGCGGGCAATTCAACTCCAAATTAAACTCATTAAGTCGTCATTTCGTTTTATTGCGTTTCTCGTCAGTTTGAGATGATTTTCTGGGAGCTTCCTTCAGGTGGGTTTCAAAGGAAGGGTTTGGCTTCGGAGACGATCCAACGTTTTTCTCGAGTGCGAGAGAAGGTATGTCTTCGCTGAAATCTATGGTTCCAAAAGAAGGTGCTGGCTTCGGCTTGGATTCAACGGCTTGAAGTTTCGGCGGCGTGTTTTCACTGCTCGCGGCAGTCTGATTCTCTAATGATACCTGAGGTTGATTTTCGCTCTGACTTTGATTGTCTTCTAACATGTTTACCTCGTAGAAAATACACGCCTCGCCTAAAAGAATATACGCTTGAAATACCTTTACATCAAATCCCGCTGCGACTTTCCGTCTCCGCTTCTATGTCGCGCCGCCTGCTTGAACGTGCCATGCTGCGGGGATAGGTCGAGGTAAATCAGGTCGACGCACTCATCGGGAAAGTACTCCCGATTGCGCAGGATATCGAGGTTGTCGCCGTAATAAAGCCGGTTTTTCATGGGAGAGTCTCGCTAATCATAAAGAAAAAGACGACACAAAGGCCGCCTTATATATTCTGCGGGTAGCAGTTTAGGGAAACAGCTGCTTATCCATTGGGCGGATAGGGGTCGTTTCCGTAGCTATTTCGTTCGCGAATCTTGCCATCGCGACCATGAATAAAGACTTCAGAACCTTGATTGCGCGCAATGTCTCTCGCGGCTTCAAATGCCTCTTCTTGCGTTGATTTTACAACAGTGTCACGCGAATTTTTTTCGCCACGTACAGCCCAGCCATTATCGCGTTTGACAACGTGTTGATTTTTGCCTTTTGCCATGACATTCCTCCTATCAACTTGACTGTGATTATAGCTCCCGCGCATCAATCTGTCAACTCATGTGTTCTATTTTTCGTAACTATGCCATGGTAAAGAAAAAACTCTGCGCCCTCTGCGCCTCTGTGGTGAAATAATCCTGTGGTAAAACTGAACCATCGCAACACTCACAACCACCAGGAGCTACGCATGCCCACTCTCACCGGCGGAGAAGCCACCGTAGAAGCCCTGATCGCCCACGGCGTCGATACCCTCTTCGGCTTGCCCGGCGTCCAGAATGACTGGCTCTACAACGCCCTCTTCGACAACCGCGACCAGATCCGCGTCATCCACACCCGCCATGAAGAAGGCGCGGCTTACATGGCTTTCGGCGCGGCCGCCGCCACCGGCCAACCCGCCGTCTTCAGCGTCGTGCCCGGGCCGGGCCTGCTCAACGCCGGCGCCGCCCTGGCCAGCGCCTACGCGACCAATGCGCCGGTCTTCTGCATCGCCGGCCAGATCCACAGCGCGCGCATTGGCAAAGGCATGGGCGATCTGCACGAGATTTCGCACCAGTCCGAAGTCCTGCGCGGCCTGACCAAATGGAGCGACCTGGCGCTGCATCCGGCCGATGCCGGGCGCAAGGTGGCGCAGGCTTTCTACGAGATGCGCTCGGGGCGGCCGCGGCCGGTGGCGCTGGAGATCCCGCCCGATGTGCTCAAGCGGCGGGCTGAAGTTCCGGAAACGCTCGCGCCCCTGACGCCTGATACGCCGCTGGTGGATGCCGGCGTCATCGAAGCGGCTGGCGAGATTCTGGGCAAAGCCGAGCGCCCCATGATATTCGTCGGCAGCGGCGCGCAGGGCGTCAGCGCCGAAGTCACGCAATTGGCTGAGATGCTGCAAGCGCCGGTGATGGCTTATCGCACGGGCCACGGCGTTCTGGACAGCCGCAATCCGCTAAGCCTGAAATCGCCCGAAGCCCATGTCTATTATCGTTCCACCGACGTCATCATCGGCGTTGGCAGCCACATGCGCTTGCCCTTGCAGCGCTGGGGCTCGGACGAGAACTTGACGGTGATTCGCCTGGATGTCGACAGCGCGGCCACGGACCGCATCCAGAAGCCCGATCTGGCGATTGTGGCGCGGGCCGAAGAGGCCTTGCCGGCGCTGCTGGACGCGGTGGCGCGTCATAATCGGGCGCGCGCATCCCGCGCTGACGAGATGCTTGAACTGCGGACGCAGTCGGCGGCCAAGATGGCTTTCCTCGAGCCGCAGAATACCTATTCGCGCATCTTGCGTGAAGAACTGGGCGAAGACGGCATCGCGGTCATGGGCATGACCCAGGTGGCTTACGCCGCCCGCGTCAATTTCCCCGTTTATCACCCGCGCACCTGCATCACCAGCGGCTACCAGGGCACGCTCGGTTACGCTTTCCCCACCGGCTTGGGCGTCAAGGTCGCCCGGCCCGAGGCGCCGGTGATATCCATCAGCGGCGACGGCGGCTTCATGTACTGCGCCGGCGAGCTGGCGGCGGCGGTGCAGCACGGCATCCCGCTGGTGGCGCTGGTCTTCAACAATGACGCCTACGGCAATGTGCGCAAGATGCAAATCCGCGATTACGACGAGCGCGTCATCGCCAGCGATTTAGTGAATCCCGACTTCGTCAAGCTGGGCGAGGCCTTCGGCGCCAACGCTTTCCGCGCCGAGACCGAGCAGCAACTGCGCCAGGCGCTGCGCTATGGCTTCAAGAGCGACCTGCCCACCCTCATTGATGTGCCCATGGGCGATACGCCCAGCTTCGACAGCATCTATGATCAGGGCCGCGTTCGTCCGCCGCGCCCAAGCTGAGCCGCGCCGTGTCGCCAATGGTCATTCCGCCGGATTCGGCGCTGTACGCGTCTTTTGCCCGGCTGCTGGAGCGCGCCGACTTGGTCTTCTTCGCCGGCCTGCCTGGCGTGGGCAAGAGCCTGCTGCTTCAGCAAATGGCGCTGATGGCGGCCGCCGCAGGGCGCAGCCTGACGCTGCTGCAATGGGATGTGGCCCGTCATCCCTTTGAAACGCCGCGCTACCCGCTGGTAGACGGCGCCACCCACCCGCTGGTGATTCGAGCCGTCGGCCATTGGTCGCGCGGGGCGATTGTAAAATGGGCGGACGCGCGCGCTGAAAACGACTTGCTGCTGGGCGAGGCGCCGCTGATTGGCGGGCGCTTCATGCAGCTTGTCCGGCCCGCTGATGACGCCGCCGAAGCGCTGCTGAGCGACGAACGCGCGCGCTTTCTGTTGCCGGTGCCGTCGATTGAGCTGCGCGCCCATATCGAATCGCAGCGGAGGCGATCCATCGCCGCGCCCCGCCACGACAACGAAGCCCACGATGCGCCGCCGGACTTGCTGCGGGCGCTCTGGCGGGATTTGCATCAAGTGGCTCTTCAACTGGGGCTGGCGGACACCGCTGAAGACGCCGACCCTGCCTATTCGCCGGAGATTTACGCTGCGGTTTATCGCCAGCTCTTGCGGCATCGCCATATCGAGCAAGTAGACCTGCGCCGCCCACTGCCCGCCGCGACCTCCGTCTATGACGGCTTGGACGCCCTGCCACAACTCCGCGCCAACCCGGCGGAAGCGGCCGCCATCATGGCGAAGCTGGAAGCCGCGCCGCCGGGTGCCGAGCAAGCCTGGTATGACGTCCAGACCGTTTAGGCGCGCTCGTCGGGGATCACGGCGAAGACATCAATCTCGAAATCGGCATAGGGCTTGCCCAATGCGCTGATGACCACGCCGGTCGAGCAGGGGTGGACATCGGGCATGTGGCGCGCCAGCACCGGATACACCAAATCGCGATAGGCTGCGTCAGTGACGTAGGTCGTGATTTTGCAGATGTCTTCCATGCGCGCGCCGGCCGCTTCCAGGATGATCTTGACATTCTTCATGGCGTTGTCGGCTTGGGCGGCCGGGTCGCCTTCGCCCACGAAACCGCTGCCGTCCATGGTCAAGCCGGTCTGCCCCTCGACGAAAACCAGATTGCCGGCCCGCACCGCTTTGCAGGTGCGGTAGTCGATATCGGGGAAGATATTGCCACCCTTGCTGGTCTTGGGCATGATGCGTTGATGCGCCATTTTGTGCCTCCTCTCTGTTATGGACTTAGCCACCGAGTACACTGAGTATACCGAGTGCCGGGTGAGTTGACTTCCGTCCGCTGAAAGGCGAAGCTGGTTTGTCGCGCTGACTTTTCAGGGTTCAGTTGGACAAGAAAAATCTCTGTGCCTCTGTGTCGGTGGTGAGTGGAATTGTAGGGAGTTCACCTGCTGAATGGTTTACTGGTCAACTGCCATGCCGCATTTGCTTTGAGCATCCGCGGCGATAATCGGCTAGAATGCGGCGAGTTGCGATTTGGACGCGGGGACCGGAATATGAGCCGGAGAAAACGTTACGCCATTGTCGGCACGGGGTCACGCGCCGGCATGTTTGTCGACGCCATCACGCAGACTTACGCGGAGTACGCCGAACTGGTAGGCTTCTGCGATATCAGCCGTACGCGTATGAATTGGCACAATGCGCAGCTGCAAGAGCGCGGATTGGCGCCGGCGCCCGCGTTCCACGCCGATGACTTCGAGCGCATGATTAAGGAAACTGAGCCGGATACCGTCATCGTTACCACGGTCGACGCCTGGCATCATCATTACATCGCGCGCGCTCTGGACGCGGGCTGCGATGTCATCAGCGAGAAGCCCTTGACCACCACGCTCGACCGCTTGAACGCCATCGACGCGGCCCGGCGGCGCAGCGGCAAGTCCCTGCGCGTGACCTTCAACTATCGTTACGCGCCGGCCTACGCCCGCTTCCGCCAGTTGATCGCTGAGGGCGCGGTCGGCAAAGCGCTGGCGGTCGATTTCTCCTGGCTGCTGGATACCAGCCACGGCGCAGACTACTTCCGGCGCTGGCATCGCCAGAAAGCCAATAGCGGCGGGCTGCTGGTGCACAAGGCGACGCACCACTTTGATCTGGTCAATTGGTGGATTGATTCTTATCCAGCGCAAGTCTTCGCGCTGGGCGATCTGATGTTTTACGGGCGCGACAATGCCGCGGCCCGCGGCGAGCGCTATGACTACGAGCGTTACACCGGCGTTGACGCGGCGCGCGACGATCCCTTCGCGCTCTTCCTCGACGACAAAGCCGCCTACCGCGGGCTCTACCTCGAAGCCGAAGCCGAGACCGGCTATCAGCGCGATCAAAATGTCTTTGGCGAGCCCATCACCGCCGAAGACACCATGACCGTCACGGCGCGCTACGCCAACGGCGCGCTGCTGTCTTATTGCCTGGTGGCCTACGCGCCCTGGGAGGGTTTGCGCGTGGCGGTGACCGGGACGCGCGGCCGCGTCGAGATGGATATTACCGAGAGCGTCACGCATCTGAAATCCGACAGCGCCTCAGCCGCCGCCAGCAAAGGCGCCTTCAAAGCGACGCGAATACGCGCCTTCCCCATGTTCGGCGAACCCTGCGAGGTGGACGCGCCGCGGGTCGAGGGCGGGCACGGCGGCGCCGATCCCTTGATGCTGGCGCAGCTTTTCGCGCCCGAAGCGGCGCCCGATCCGCTGCGGCAGGCGGCTTCGTTCCGGGACGGCGCGGCCTCCATCCTGGTGGGCATCGCCGCCAATCTGTCGATTGAGACGGGCGAGTTGGTGGATGTGGCGGCGCTGTTTGATTTGACGGCGGATTGAGCGGCTTTGGAGCTAAGCCTCTGAAGGCGCGTCTGTATCGTCGGGCTCAAATGTCCCATGTCCGATGCCGATTTTGGCATAACTATATGGCGCTAGTATTCGTACGCTTTGAGCCCGACGCGGAGAAATAAGTTCGCGATATTCGCTTGCGCGGCTTTGTCTACCCTTGGGTATTCAGCTGTGGGCATAAATGATATGCTGTTCGCGGATTCTTTTCATATTTTGTCTATTGCGTTTGTGCGATTATGAGCGTGGGGTGCCACTTTGATCAGAAGCGTTTCGTCGGTGTTTTGTAGAGACTTCGTCATGCATCCCGATGGCGAGATCACATTTTGGCGCGTCTTCACCGAGATCAATGTCGATACCGAGCTTCCGGACGAACCGCAATCGACGCTGATATTGAACCCGCCGGCATGGCTTGTTTCTACTTGGCTGATCGAGCAAGCGGCTGACATGAAAATGTACACTGCAATCGCGCGCTGGTTAGCGCCAAACGATCATCGGGTTCTGCGCGAAACGCGTTTCGAACTCGACTTTCGGGAAGCGTTTCTTAATGCGTATCGACTTCAAATAGGCGAGTTAGATTTTGTAGGAGATGGGCATTATGAGTATCATATTGAAATAATCGGCGACTCCGGCTGGGGCGAGATTTCACGCAGCAGCCTATTCATTACGAACGATGTCACCCAGTAATCTTTGAGAGGGGCGGTGCCATGAAGCGGATAGTTGTCACGTATACAACAAGCTGCTCAATACCCAAGGTGGAGATTCCTGGCGGGAATCGCGACACGAGACCAGATCGGAAGACATCCGAAGCGCCTGCGCCAAAGGCGAACGCGACTAAGTCGTCCAAGCCCAAGAAAAAATAGTCTCGTTTGAACCTTCGAATTTGAAACGCGGACGACTCACAGGATTGCCCCTTCGGATTCCATTGCGACTCTAATGGGACGGGCAAGCCAGCGGCTCGCTCCTGCGAATTGTGACGGGTGAACTCTACCGATAACGCGAATCGGCGCCTGACCAAGAGCCAGTCGCCTGAGAGACGATCTCAGCGCGGGCGCGGACGAAAAGCCAACATTCTGAGCTACAATAGGCGCAGACCCACTTACACAGGTGACACACCATGAAGAGACTACTTGTGCTGCTGCTGATGCTTGCCTTGCCCGCCATCAGCGCCACCGCTTAGGCAGAGACGCCGGACGAATGCGCCGCCCGCCTTGACCAAAGCATAGCGATCAAGACCTACGTTGAAGCTGCCAACTGGTGGGCGCAGGTAGAGCGAGAATGCAACCCAGAGCGGAGCGAACCGGCTACGCCAGATCCCAGCAAACCATACATGACCATCTATGGCTGGGTAGGCGACCTTGAATTCTGTGTCATGTCCGAAGTTCTAAACATACGCACATCGCCCGGCGGCGCTATTGTAGGCAAACTTGACAAGGGCGCGATCTTCACAGTTGACCTAGCAACACAAGAAGAAGTAGCCGGCTATATATGGGCAAAGCACGACAAAGGCTGGTCAGCGATCTTTCCGTACTCAGGAGACATACCCGGCAGAATAGTCGAACTGACGCATCCTAAAAGTTGTCCCGCACCCAAACAGACGACTGCGCTACCTCCAGCGCAACGCACTACATCCAGACATGAAACCCTTCAAATAGGACAAACCAAGACTTTTCACCTGAGCGGCGCAGATTGCGCAATCATAGCTAACAGAGGAGCCGCAATTGATCCGGGCAAGGTAACCTTGGCAGTTGGTCGACTAGGCTGGCTCAAAGATGAATTCAAAGTCGATATTTTCGCACCTGGTAGACAGAGCAGATTGGCGTATACCGAGACAGAAGTGCAAGACGATGAAGTTGGCTTGTACACGCATCAACTGTATACTGCCCGAAGCAGTATCACAGCCACAGAGCTTTATACCATTGAGGTTGCGACCTACACCGAAAGCAAGAAATACACATTGAGAGTGAACTCTAAAGACACTTTCAACATAGCTGTAGCTTGCGAATGAGTTCAAGTAGTTGCAAACACAGACCACCGAAGCCCGCCATCGTGCGGGCTTTTCGTTTGTCAACCCGGTATCGCCTTCACCAGCGCCGCCAGCCAATATCGAGTAGATTTACGAGACAGATTTAACAAATCGTTTCGCCGCTCAGCCACGCAATTCGGGCGCAGGTCAATACTACACCCCCCGAAATCAGGGCATTCAAGGGCAGCGCCCTTACGCGCAGGGATGCGGAGCACAAAGGACGCCAAGATAAACTTTGAAAACTCTCCTCGCTTTTCCTCTGTGTTCTCTGTGGTTAGATTTCAGATTAGACTTGCGCGACCGGCCAAATGCCCGCGCGGATCGCAGGCTGGCAGAGCCTCGCCAATCCGCTACAATCGAGCGCGCTTATTCACCGGCAATCCTCAGGGAAATCCATGCGCAATCGCTACTTCTCGCACGATTCGGCCCATAACCGCGCCGCAATGGCGCTTTACGAGAGCGTGGCCGATCTGCCCTTGGTCTGCCCGCACGGACATGTCGATGCGCAGATCTTCGCCGACCCCGACTATCAATTCGGCAGCCCGGTCGATCTGCTGATAATCCCCGACCACTATATCTTTCGTATGCTCTACTCTCAGGGCGTGGCCCTGCACGACCTTGGCATAGCGCCGCTGCCGGGCGAGTCGGCGCCCCAAGATCACCGCGCCATCTGGCAGCGCGTCTGCGACAACTGGCATCTCTTCCGCGCCACGCCCACCGGCATCTGGCTGCGTGATGAGCTGGCGGATGTTTTTGACATCAAACTCAAGCTCAACAGCGTCAACGCCATGGCGATTTACGACGCCATTGAAGACAAGCTGGGCAGCCCGGCTTTTCGTCCGCGCGCGCTTTACGAGCGCTTTAACATTGAGGCGCTGGCGACCACGGACGCGGCCGCCGATACACTTGAGCAGCATCAGGCGATACGCGCTTCGGGTTGGGGCGGGCGCGTCATCCCGACTTTCCGCCCCGATGCCCTGGTGAATATCGACGCGCCCGGCTGGCGCGAGAATATCAACCGGCTGAGCGAGGTCTCCGGTGTGATCGTCACCGATTACGGCAGCTATATTCAAGCGCTGGAGCAGCGGCGCGAGTTCTTCAAGACGATGGGCGCGACCGCGACCGATCACGCCGCGCTGACCGCCTGGACCGAGGCGCTTAGCGACGCCGGTGCTGAGGCCATTTTCCAGCGCGCGCTGAGTGGCGGGGCTACAGCCAAAGACGCCGCGCGCTTCACCGGGCACATGTTGGTCGAGATGGCGCGCATGAGCAGCGAAGATGGCCTGGTCATGCAGCTGCACATCGGTTCCTGGCGCAACCACAATCCGCAGCTCTACGCGCGTTACGGCCGCGATATGGGGGCGGACATCCCCATCCGCAGCGAGTTCACCAAGAACCTCAAGGCGCTGCTGGATCGCTTCGGCAATCGGCGCGACATGACCTTAGTGCTCTTCAACCTGGACGAGACGACTTACAGCCGCGAGCTGGCGCCCCTGGCCGGGCATTATCCGCTGCTGCGGCTGGGCCCGCCCTGGTGGTTCTTCGATAGCTGGCTGGGTATGAAGCGCTTCCTGGATGACGTGGTGGAGACAGCCGGCATCTATAATCTGGCCGGCTTCAATGACGATACCCGCGCTTACCCCTCCATACCGTCGCGGCACGATGTCTGGCGGCGGGTCTGCGCCGATTGGCTGGCTGGGCAGCTCCTGCGCGGATTCATCGATGACGAAGACGCCTTTGAGATGATTCGCGCCTTGGCGTATGATTTGGCCAAACAGACCTATCGATTGGACGACTGACGATGTTGAAGCAGCTTAATCGCAGCGATTATCCGACTAAGCAGCGTTACCCCGAACGCATCGTTCAGTTCGGCGGCGGCAACTTCCTGCGCGGCTTTGCCGATTGGGTGGTGGATGTGCTCAACGAAGAGACCGACTTCGCCGGCGGCGTGGCGCTGGTCAAGGCGACCCCGGGCGACTATGCCGATTTGGACGCGCAGGGCGGCCTCTACACTACCTGTCTGCTGGGCATCCAGGACGGTCAGTTCGTCGAGCAGACGCGGCTGATCGGCGCGGTCAATCGCACGATCTATCCCTACCAAGACTTCGCCGCTTATCTGGCGCTGGCGCGGCAGCCGGGGATTCGCTTCATCTTCTCCAATACCACCGAATCGGGCATCGTCTTCTCCGCTGATGACAGGCTGGACGATGAACCGCCGGCGACCTTTCCGGCCAAGCTGACGCGCTTCCTCTTTGAGCGCTATCGCCATTTCGACGGCGCGGCTGACAAGGGCTGCATCATTATCCCGACCGAGCTCATCGTCGACAACGCGACCCGTCTGCGCGAGATCATCCTTGAATACGCCGCGCTCTGGCGTCTGGATACGGGCTTCGCCGACTGGATCGCGCGGCGCAATCGCTTTTGCAATACTCTGGTTGACCGCATCGTCTCCGGTTTTCCCCATGCGAACGCCGAGGAGCTTTTCGAGCAGTTGGGTTATATTGATCGCCTGCTCACCATGGGCGAACTTTATCACAGCTGGATCATTGAAGCGCCGCCCAGCCTGCTGGACGAATTCCCGGTGAACAAAACGCTTGCGCCGCTGAATGTCAAAGTGGTTGACGATGCCACGCCTTACCGCATCATCAAGGTGCGCCTGCTGAACGGCGCGCATACTTCCATGGTGCCGCCGGGCATTCTGCTGGGCGTTGAAGCGGTGCGCGAGGCTATGGAGCACGACCTGCTGGCGCCTTTCATCCAGGACTTGATTTATCAGGAAGTCATCCCCTCCGTGAGCGAGGCGCCGCGGGCGGAACTGGAAGCCTTCGCGCGCGCCGCCTTCGACCGCTTCCGCAACCCGCATATCCATCACCGCCTGCTGACCATCGCGCTGAACAGCTCGAGCAAAGTCAAGGAGCGCATCCTGCCCTCGCTGTTGGCTTACCTGGCGCGGAAAGGCGAATTGCCGCCGCGGCTGGTGATTGCGCTGGCGGCTTTCATCCGGCTCTATCGCGGGGAGTGGCGCGGCGAGAAGCTAGCGCTCAACGACGACCCCGAGGCCCTGGCTTGGTTCCGCGAGCAATGGCAGGCGGCGCCGACGACCGAAAGCCTGGCGCGGACGGTGCTGGGTAACGAAGCGCTTTGGCAGCGTGATCTGACCCAGGTTCCGGGGCTGGTCAAGCGCGTCAGCGACACCCTCGACTCCATTGAACAGGGCCGGCTGCCGGACCTGCTGAGGCAGGCGGGAACATGACAAGCGATCGGCACGATTTGATTACGGTAGGGCGGGTGTCGCTGGATCTCTTCGCTCGCGATATCGGCGCGGAATTTCACGACATTTCCTCCTTTGAAACCAGCGTCGGCGGCAGCCCGGTCAACATCGCCATCGGCGCCAGCCGCCTGGGACTGCGCTCCATCGCCTTCACCGCGGTCGGCGCAGACGAGGTGGGCCGCTTCGCGCGCCACTACCTGGCGCGGCAAGGCGTCAATACCGACTATATCGCCATCAAGCCGGAGCGGCGCACGGGTATGGCGGTGGTGGGCGTCCAGCCGCCCGATCAATTCCCGCTGGTGTTCTACCGCGAGAATCCGGCCGATATTCACCTGTCGATTAGCGAAGCGCAAGCGCTGCCTTTGGACGCGACGCGGGCGCTGTCGCTCTCAGGCACGGCGCTGAGCCGCGGCGACACCCGCGATGTCTGCCTGTATCTGGCCGAGCAGGCGCGCCGGCGCGGCTTGACCACTTTCATTGACCTCGACTTGCGGCCCGATCAGTGGGCGCATCCCCTGGCTTACGGCTTGAACCTGCGCCGCGTTTTGCCGCTCTGCGATGTGATCATCGGCACGGAAGAGGAGTTCTACGCCGCGCTCTCGCTGACGCCCGAGCCGATCATGGCCGGCCGCGCAGCGCCGGACCAGGCCGGTTTGCAAGCGCTGCTGCGGCAGCTTTGCGCCGACTTTGACGCCGCGCTGATCCTGAAACGCGGCGACCGCGGCGTGACGATTGTCCGGCGGGAGCGGCAAGTCGATGCGCCCGGTTATCCGGTGGAGATCCTCAACACCGTCGGCGCGGGCGACGGCTTTGCCAGCGGCTTGATCTATGGCTGGGCGCAGGGCTGGGGCTGGGAGCGGGCGGCGCGCTTCGCCAATGCTTGCGGCGCGCTGGTGGTCACGCGGCAGGGCTGCGCTCGCGCTTTGCCGCGCCGCGCTGAAGTTGACCGATTTATCAAGGACTGGGAAGGGGCTGGGGCGTGAGCAACCATTTGAAATCCAACTATGAGGACATGATCGTGCTGGATGTAACGCCGCGGTCGGCCAACTGGGACTACTTGTCTTTCCGCGTCATACAGCTGCATGGCGAGCAAGTCTACCTGCATCAGACCCGGGACACCGAGTTGGCGCTGGTGCCGCTGGCGGGCGGCGGCGTCGTGCGGACTTCGGCGGGCGATTTCCCCTTGCAACGAGCCGGCGTCTTTCAGGAGAAGCCCTCCGTGCTCTATCTGCCGCCGGGCCAGGAATTCGGCGTGATCGCGGACGACCGCTTTGAGTTCGCCATCGGGGCGGCGCCGGCCGCGGGCAAGTATCCGCTGCGCCTCTTCACGCCGGACGAGATTCGGGCCGAAGTGAGGGGCGGCGGCGCGGCGCGGCGGCAAGTCCATCACACGCTGGCGCATCCCATGCCGGCTGAACGGCTGATTCTCTACGAAGTTTATGTGCCCGGCGGCGCTTGGTCGGGTTATCCGCCGCATTGCCACGACGGCTACGGCGGCTCGGCGCATCTGGACGAAACCTACTATTTTCGCACCGACCCGGCCGAGGGCGTGGCCCTGCATCGAAATTACCGGCGCGATAAGGACTTCGAGGAGATCTTCGCCGCGCGCAATACCGACCTCGTCCTTGTCACGCAAGGATTCCATTCGACATCGGCCGCGCCCGGCTCCAATCTGTATTTCTTGAATTATCTGGCTGGCGAGCTAATCGACGAGGCGCGCGCGAGGCCGCCCTACGACGATCCCGATTACGCCTGGCTGAAGGACGACTACACCGGCAATCTAATGCGGCTTCCGCTGATGACCTGAAGCGCCGTCCTCCTCCGCTGATACTTTGGGCGGTAGTCCCGGGTGGATCATTGGTCAATGCAAACTCCTCGCAGCGGTTTTCTGCATTTGCAGCGCATTTGCGTCATAATATGCTTGCAGGCGCTTGAGTCTTGGTGCTATGAATATGCGTGTCCGAGCGGTTTTGCTGGCATTGGCATTCGCGCTTCTGTCCGTTGGCGGGCAGACGCAGCGCGAGCTTGTCATTAGCATTGTCGCTGAGGGATTGTATTACCCGGCCGGATTGGCGCTGCTGCCGGACGGCGGCCTGCTAATTGCCGAAGCGGGCGGCCACGGCGAACGCAGCGCCGGCGTCAGTTTGCTGACGCCTGAAGGCGAGCTGGGTCGTTTGATCTCGGGCTTACCCAGCACTTTTTCACGCGATAACTTGATCAGCGCGCCAGCGGTAGCGCTGACGCCGGACGGCGCCAATATCCTCATTGGCTTGGGCGGTTCACAGCTCTACAGCCTGCCCAGCGCGGCGGCGCGGCGCTTGCCGAATGAGCCCTTTGGGCCGCGTGACTTAACTCGGCGGCAAGCCGAGCGCGGCAATGTCTTTCTGTTGCATCCCTTTGATATCTCCTTTGACGGGCTGGGCGCGCCGGTGGTGACGGACGCGGCCGGCAACGGCCTGGTGGCGGAGAATGCCGACGGCTCGCTGCGATACCTGTGGCGATTTGGGGCGCTGGACAATCCGCAGATTGCCGGCGGGCGGCTGGAAGCCTTGCCGACCGGGCTGGCGCGCCGCGGCGACGCCTTCTACGTGACGCTCTTCGGCGGTTGCCCGCACGTTGCCAATAGCGGAGAGCTGGTGGCGCTGGACGATGACGGGCGCCAGCGCGCGGTTGTGGACGGCTTGAATATGCCGGTGGATGTGGCGCTTGACGCCGAGGGCGCGCTATGGCTGCTCGAATTCGCGGCACCCGCCCCGCGCGACAATTGCTTCACTGATTTGGATCAGCAGGAGGCTGGCGGGCGGCTGAGCCGAATCAGCCCGCAGGGCGCGCTGGACACGGTCGCCGACGGCTTGCGCTTTCCCACCGCGGTCTTGCCGATGCCCGACGGGGGGCTTTATGTTAGCGAAGCCTACTCGGGGCGCTTGCTGTATTTTGACTTTGACGCCGACCGGGGCCGGCCGCGGCGCTTCCCGCCGGGGGAGAAGCCGCAGCGCAGCGAGGTCGACGTCCGCGACCTGGACCGCGCCTTGCGCGCCGTCATCGCCGAGCATGACCTGTCGCCTTATCCCGGCCAGGATATCAAAGCGTCCGAAAGCGAATTGACGCGCTTGGGGCGGGATCTCTTCTTCGACCCCATTTTGTCGGGCGACCGGAATATCTCCTGCGGGACCTGCCATCACCCCGAATTCGCCATGACTGACGGGCGTGTCTTGCCGATCGGCGCTGGCGGGCAAGGGCTGGGGCAAAGCCGCGCCTTCCGAAAGTTGATCCACCTGCCGGAAGACAGCCGCGTCAAAGAAAGCATGACGGTTGTCAATCCCTTTGTCGACATATTTGTGCCCCGCAACAGCCCGACGATAATAAACAGCGCCTTGCTGAGCGGTCAATTTTGGGATGGGCGCGTGGAGCTACCCGCGAGCGACGAGGCGGTGCGCACGCTGGAAGACGGCATCAATGACCTGAATCTGAACGACCCGCTGACGGCGCAGGTACTCTTCCCCGTTACCTCCCGGCACGAGATGGCCGGCGTGACTCTGGGCGAATTTTCGCCGATGGTCATCCGTCTGATTCTGCTGGAGCGGTTGCGCGCCAATCAAGAATACATGGAACGCTTTGCGGCGGTTTTTGACAGCCCCACTATTACGCTACATCGTCTGGCGGAGGCGGTGGCGGCTTTCGAGCGGCAGCTGATCTTCACCGAATCGCCCTGGGACGATTATGTGGCGGGCGATGCCGCGGCGCTCAGCGACTCACAGAAACGCGGCGCGCTGCTATTTTTCGGCGCGCTGAACCGCGCTGTCAATTGCGCGGCCTGCCACAGCGGTGATCTCTTCACTGATCAGGAATTTCACAATCTGCTGGTTCCACAGTTGGGGCCCGGCAAAGACAATGGCGGCGACGGCAGCGATGACTTTGGCCGCGCCAATGTCAGCTTCGATTATCGCGATCAGTATCGCTTTCGCACGCCCAGCTTGCGCAATGTCGAGCTGACCTCGCCCTATTTCCACAGCGGCGCCTACAAGACGCTGGAAGCGGTCATCTGGCATCACGCCGATCCCTGGCGCGCGAATATCCTCTACGAGCCGAAGGAGCATTTGCCGCGGGCTTTTCAGGACCAGGTCCTGGCTTACGATTTTGAGCGGCAAGCGCATTCCGCCTCCCGACGTATCGGCGCCGGTATGCCCATCAACGCAGCGGAGGCGGCGGATTTGGCGGCTTTCCTGCGCTCGTTGACCGACCCGGCCGCTCGCGACCTGTCACATATCACGCCGTCCCAAGTCCCCAGCGGCTTGCCGCTTGATCCGCTGCCGCGCTAGCTCTTGAGCATTGGCGGGTAGCGCGGGTCGCGATTCTACAGGCGAGTTCCGCGCGGGGTAATTCCTTCATAGCCAGGGAGTTGACGCCTGGTTCGTATTGCCAAGTCTCGCATAATGTTGACTTGTAAGGGCGAGCCTTGGGTCCCCGCCAATTGCAAACTCAGCTAAAGAGGGCGAATTGATAATTCGCCCCTACAATTTACGATGTGCGGTTTCCAACCTTTGCCCCGCCTACCGCCCCTACGGTATTCGATGTGAATGCGACTTGAAATCAGGCGGGCGGCGCCCGGCCTATCTGCTACACTGAGGTGAATTCACGAAACCAGTGAGGTGTGATTATGCCCGCTTCGGCTTACGGTAGGTTGCCCGTCCCGCGTTTGACGCCCGAGCTGCTGCGCTTGGTGAAGACCGGCGCCGTCTACAGTTTGGGTGTGGACTTTCAAGAAGGCATGTTGACGCCGGGCGCGGCCATGAAGTCTTATTCGATCGCGCCGCACCTGCGCCACAGCGACCCGGCCGCGATTGATCCCGGCACGGCGGCGGCCGAAGTCATCCGCATGTCCATCCACGTCGGCACGCATATCGACGCGCTCTGTCATATCTCGGAGAAGCAGAACGCCGCCGGCCAGCCCGATTCGGCCGGCGAACCTCGCTTGTACGCCGGCGAGGGCCAAACGGTGGCGGCCAGCGAGTGCGTCACAGCGGCCGGCCAAACGCACCTCAGCGCCGAGCAGATGCCGCCAATCGTCACGCGCGGCGTCATGCTGGATGTGGCGGCCTACAAGGGCGTCGAGACCTTGCCGCCGGCCTATGGCATCGGCGCCGACGATATCCGCGGCGCGCTGGAGCAGCAAGGCAGCGTAATCAGCCCGGATACGGCGGTGCTGCTGCGCACCGGTTCCTATCATTTGCTGCGCGCTGGCGATCCGGTCTATCGCGATGCGCAAACCGGCTTGAACCTGGAAGGGGCGCAACTGCTGGTGGAGCAGGGCATGACCCTGGTCGGCGCGGATAATATGGCAGTGGAGGCGATGCCGCCGATGGATCATTCTGTGCATCGTTTCCTGCTGGTCAACAATGGCGTCACGCATGTGGAAAACTTGAATCTGGACGAGTTGGCGGCGGCGGGCTGCCATGAATTTCTGCTGATAATCGCGCCGCTGAAATTGACGGGCGCGACTGGCTCCTGGGTCAATCCGCTGGCGATTGCGTGAGTCGCCGGGGTCAGCTGCGGGAAGGCGGCTACAGGTTCACGCGGGCAGACTTTGCCAAAGACCGGCAGCGAGGCTAGAATGCGTTTACTTTCTCGCGCTTGAAAGGAGCTTGCTGTGCTGACGTTCCTGCACATCAGCGACACGCATATCAGCGCTGACCCTGAATATGGTCCGCATTGGCTGCGGAAACCACTGGCGCAGCCCAATCTCGGCGTCGAGTCGCTGCTGGAGGCGATCAACCGGCTGCCCTTCGCGGTAGATTTCATCTTGCATACCGGCGATGTCTGCGCCGAGCCGGAGGCGGAGAATTATCATCTGGCGCGCGAGCTGCTCGACCGCTTGGAGCAGCCCTTGTACCTGCTGCCGGGCAATCATGATTCGGCGCAAATGACGCGCGAAATGCTGGCCGATGGCGAGCGGCGGCAGGTGCTGGGCGACGACCACAAGATCATAAACGGGTGTCACTTAATCACAGTTGACATTAGCGGCGCGGATAATCCGCTGACGCCGACCCTGCCGGACGGGCAGATCGACCACTTCGCCGCGCAGCTCAATGAAGCGCAGGAGGGACCGATTCTGGTCGCGGCGCATCATCCATTCTTGCCTACGGGCGTACCCTGGATCGATGACGAAGCGCGTATTCAGAATGGCGAGCGGCTGCATGAACTGCTGGTGGCGCGGCGCGAACGCGTGGCCGGCGTCTTCTTTGGGCATATCCATCAGGTGGCGACCAGCTACAGCGACGGGATTACGTATAATTGCTGCCCGTCCACCTGGTTCAACTTCACCGGCTATCCGGGCATGGAATCGGCGGACGCTGATCTGGATACGCCGGGTGGCTTCAACCTGGTGATGATCCGCGAAAATCGCAGCTTCGTGCGGCGCTACAGCTTGCCGCCGGCTTGACCTATCTGATCTGTCGGGACGCAGTTTCTTTCGGCGCGCGCTAAGCGACTGGGACTATACAACTAGACCTCTATCCTTGCGATTTCAAGTGCCCTCTCGAAGCTCTGCCCGGTTTTGATTACTCTGCCGCCCAGGCTCTTTCGCGTCTCGTAACTATAGGCAATAAGCAGGACCGAATAGGCGCCTTCGGGCAGGGGCGACGTGTCTATTTCGTGAATCGCAAGCAGTTGGCGATAGATGACATTGTCGTATTGCAGCGCCTTGTTCCCGCTTTCGTCGAAGAATTGGAGTGAGAATCCGTAACTTTCGGTCGTCGCGTTGGTCCAAGCCAAGTAAAAATGCAGCAGGTCTTCGTTGACAGCATACGAGGCGTTATGCAGGCGCGCGCCACCGTCATATTCGACTTCAAGAGCGCTGCTGTCGTCCATGGCGGAACAGGGCAGGTCAGCTCTCAGATACAAATCGAACGTAATTCCATCAATTTCTTCGGCGCGTTGGCAGAAATGAAACCGCTCACTGAACCAGCCCTGGAATGCGGGCCTCTGCTCCGCGTTGAAGTGTTGTGGACTGTTGACCAGCCATAGCGCAGCCTGCGCGCTCAGGTCGGCGCGCGCGTCTAAGCCCGGGAACGCGCTGCTCTGGATATGGATGTTTGCGTCGGCGTCGCTTGTGATAGTTACGATGTTCCGGTCGATCTGCGTGAAGTAACGCAGATCGCGCCTGAAATGGTCGGCCGCTGGAATTGACGGCGCGAAGACGACAGCGGCGCCATGACGTTCACCCAGGCTGGAAGGCTCGCTCAAGGCATCGCTGAATATGCGGGCGAAGCTATAATTGGCGCTCGACTCTCCCGCGCAACCGCTTTGAAGGTCAGACAGGCGGAAGATCCATACGAATTCATCCGCATAAGATGGTTTAAACGCGCGAAAACTGTCTATGATTCTGTCCGCGTATTTGAAGCCGAGATGAAAAACCACATGGCTGAATCCATCGGCCTCCAGCCGCGCTAATTCAGCGAGGTACTTGTCGCGATCAATCGTCCTGCAGCTTATGGGCAGCTTGTCATGCCAGGAATTGAGCAGGAGATTGGCGCGAATATAGTCGTGAACGCTTTCGGGTGTGCGGCTGATAGCGCCTTCGACACGGGGAAAGCCGCTTAGCGCCTGATACAGATTGTATACCTTTGAGTTGCGCCTGCCCGTTGGCAGGTTGATCAGTCGAACCTCGCCGTTTTCCTGCTCCAGCCAGTCCAGGAAGGCGAGCCGCTCCTGGCTGATTGTGCCGTCTCCCTCAGGGAAGATGCGCTCTGTCTCCACTGGAATATGGTATTCAAAGGCGACAATCAAGGTAAGCGCCAGAACAAAGCCGGGTCGGGCTGCAAGGGGAAAGCGCTTTTGCAGCGCGACAAGCCCGAAACAGACCAGAACCGCCAAGGGCAGCAGCGCGCCCATCATGAAGTGATCGACCTCCCAAAATGACACAAATACTTCCGGCAAAAGTTGGTTCAAGAAATATTTGGGTAGCGGGATATTGGAATAGACCGCGCCGTTGACTGTAAGGTGAGACCCTAATCGCAGAAGAAGGAACAAGCCGCAAAGTCCCGCCCAACACATCACCTGTCGCCGCTCCTCGCTCTTGAACAGAGCGATAGCGATTAGGAGTAGCGGCAACAGTCCCAAATAACTCGTAAAGCTAACGTTTGCCCTATCCGGTGTTCCGAGGAAGGTTTCAAGGGTTGGGCCGAGCAAGGGATGCTCATGATTAACCAAATAGGAAATTGCGTCAGTTCTGACTTCTGCCTCGCCGTGCCAGGTTGCCGCCTCGCTCAAGGAATCTGAACCGGCCACCAATGGATAGACACGCCACAGGCTTGATAGGGAGACGGTCAATACCAGCAGTGTAACGTTAAGCCAGAATCCTTTGTCGCGATATCTGGCGACGGCTAGCGCAATGACAAAGAAGCCGAGCATGATCAGCAGGCAGACATAATTGTACAGGCTGATTATCGTTGTCAGCCCAGTAATCAGGCCGGCGATTAGGACCAGGACACGGCGGTTTTCGTCTATCCCGCGGTGAAAAAAGTAGAGCGCCAAAGGAATTGTAGCGACAAACGCAATATCAGGGTGATGCGGGTGGCCGACGACGTGGGGACTGAATCCGAAAACGACCGCGCCCAATAGCGCGATCCACTTGTCATTGAACAACCGGGACATATAAACGTAAGCCGAGAGAGCGCACAGGAAGATGATCAGCAGATAGGCAAGGCTATAGGCATTGGAAACCGGCATCAGGATGCCAAGCGCATTGACCACGATAATCTGCGGTATGAAGAAGGGATGGAACGTGAGCGACAAGCCCTCGGGGTAGAACATCAGGTCAGTGTAGAAGCGGTCGGCTTGGACGGTTAAGAACTGTTTGCCATACCAAATATCCCAAAACTTGATATAGATATCGCGGTCTGCGCCGGCCGGGTGCCAGAAAACATCCGTATTTAAAACGTAGGCAATAGTGGGAAAAGTCGTAACCAGGGTCAGCAGAGTGACGATAATGAGAAAGTGCCAATGTTCGCGCAGCGGGCTGCGAATTCGACGCATAAGAGATTGTCTCCGAAGCGTAGCGCGCGACCATGATACCAGATGACAGGCAAATTGAATTCTATCCGCGTTTTATTCCGGGCGTGTCGCCGCGCCAGGCTAACTTGCAAGCGTTGTCGATGCTTGTTGACGTCTCCTGCCAGGCTGACGCCGGAAAGGTCCGGGTCGCGAGACAAGCAGTTTGTAGCGTATTGAAGCAAAGCAAGTTACAATTCCGCCGAGTGAAAGTTGTGGTTTCGCTGCGGGTTGGGTGCTCGCCTAGCCCGGGCAAGTTACAATTAGCGTCAGGCAAGTTATAATGGCGCGACCTTTACAAATCACGCGATAATACTGGTGACGAAATGGAGGGATTTATGCAAGTCGCAATCACTGTAAACGGGGTCGACCATGAACGCGATGTCGACCCCCGCACGCTACTGGTCCATTTTTTGCGCGAAGAGTTGGACTTAACCGGCGCCAAAATCGGCTGTGACACCAGCCAATGCGGCGCTTGCACGGTCCATCTCGACGGCAAAGTGCTGAAGTCTTGCACCCTGCTGGCGGTACAGGCGGACGGCGCGGATGTCACCACCATTGAAGGCTTGGCGGAGGGTGGCGAGCATCACCCGATGCAGACTTCGTTCTGGGAGAATCATGGCCTGCAATGCGGCTACTGTACGCCGGGCATGATTATGGCCAGCGCCGCCTTCGCGCAGGACAATCCCGGCGCCTCGGAAGACGAGATCCGCCATTATCTCGAAGGTAACATCTGCCGCTGTACCGGCTATCACAACATCGTCAAGGCGGTCAAACAAGTGGCGGACGCCGCCGCGACGTAGGAGGTGACAAATGAGTACGCGCATATTCGGGAGTGGCATCAAGCGGCGGGAAGACCCGCGGCTGATCACCGGTGAAGCGCGCTATACCGACGATATCAAGCTGCCGGGCGTCTTGCATATGGCGGTGGTGCGCAGCCCCTACGCGCACGCCAACATCGTCAGCATCGATAGTTCGGCCGCTGAAGCTATGGACGGCGTGGTCGCGGTGTACACTGGCGAAGACCTAGACCTGGCGGGATTGCCTACCGCTTGGCTGATCCCCGACAGTGACTTGAAGACGCCGGAGCATCCTGCGCTGGCGAAGGGCAAGGTGCGCTACGTCGGCGACGGCGTGGCCATGGTGCTGGCTGATGACCGCTATCGGGCGCAGGACGCGGCCGATGCCGTGGTCGTCGAATACGAAGAGCTGCCGGCGGTGATCGATCCTGAAGCAGCCGCGCAAGCAGGCGCGCCGCTGATCCACGATGATGTGGAGGGCAATATCGCTTTCACTTGGGCGCCCTTCGATAAAGAAGCCAGCGACGAGGCTTTCGCGAAGGCTGATGTGGTCGTGTCCGAGCGCATTCTGCAGCAGCGCCTGCTGCCGACGGCGATGGAGCCGCGCGCTGCTATGGCCCAGTTCAACGCGGCCACGCAGGAGCTGACGCTCTGGTGCACCTCGCAGAACCCGCATATTCACCGCTTCATCATCAGCGCCGTGACCGGCTTGAACGAAAACAGGGTGCGGGTGATCGCGCCGGAAGTCGGCGGCGGCTTCGGCAGCAAGATCCCCTGCTATCCTGACGAAGCGCTGGTCAGCTGGGCGGCTATGAAGTTGGGCGTGCCAGTCAAATGGACCGAGACGCGCAGCGAGAATTACCTGATCACCATCCACGGCCGCGACCACGTGCAGCATGTGGAAATGGCGGCCAGCAAGGACGGCAAGCTGCTGGGCGTACGCGCGACCGTATACGCCGGCATGGGCGGCTACCTGTCGACGGCGGCGCCGGGCATCCCCACGATTCTGCACGGCTTGCTCTATGTCGGCCCCTATACCATCGACAGCGTCTACTGCAAGTCCATCGGCGTGATGACCAACGGTACGCCGACCGACGCCTATCGCGGCGCCGGCCGGCCGGAAGCGACCTTCCTGCTTGAGCGCATGGTCGACAATGTCGCCCGCGAAATCGGCATGGATCCGGCCGAATTGCGGCGCAGGAACCTGATCCCGGCTTTCGAAGACGGGTATGACGTGGCGGCCGGTCTGACTTACGATAGCGGCGATTACCCGGCCGCTTTTGAAAAGGCGCTGGACATGGCCGGTTACGATGACTTCCGCCAAGCGCAAGCCGACGCGCGTTCGAGGGGCCGTTATCTTGGCATCGGCGTGACAGCTTACACCGAGATGTGCGGGCTGGGTCCCAGTCAAGTCGCGGGCGCGGTCGGCTTCCAGGGTGGCTTGTGGGAGAGCGCGACCGTACGCGTGACGCCCACGGGTAAGGTGCAAGCGCTGATCGGCGCCTCGCCGCACGGGCAAGGCTCGGAGACGACGCTGGCGCAGATTATCTCTGAGGAACTGGGCTTCCCGGTGGAGGATATTGAAGTCGTGCATGGCGATACCACCGAGACGCCTATGGGCTGGGGCACTTATGGCAGCCGCACGACGCCGGTCACCGGCGCGGCGCTGGCCCATGCCTCGCGCAAGCTCAAGGACAAGGCGCGCGTTTTGGCGGCGCATCTCATGGAAGCCAATGTCGATGACATCGAATACGCCGACGGCAGCTTCTCGGTCAAAGGCTCGCCCGATCAAGCCCAGAGTATCCAGGATGTGGCGCTGATGGCGCACCTGGCCTGGAATATGCCCGAGGGCATGGATCCGGGTTTCGAGGAGTCGCAATTCTACGATCCGCCCAACTTTGTTTACCCCTTCGGCACGCATATCGCCATTGTCGAAGTCGATGCCGAAACCGGCGAGATCGAGTTGCAGCGCTACATCGCCGTTGACGACTGCGGCCCGCAGATCAACCCGGAGATTGTGGCCGGGCAGATTCACGGCGGCGTGGTGCAAGGGGTGGCGCAGGCGCTCTGTGAAGGCGTGATTTACGATGACAATGGACAATTGCTGACAGGCACCATGCAAGATTATTGTATGCCCAAGGCGGATATGTTCCCTAATTTCGAACTGGGCGAGACGGTGACGCCGTCGCCGCATCATCCGATAGGCGTGAAGGGGGTCGGCGAGACCGGCACGATCGCGAGTACGCCCACGGTGTACAACGCGGTTCTGGATGCGCTGGCGCCGCTGGGCGTCGATCAGATCGACATGCCTTTGACATCGGCGAAAGTATGGGGAGCGATTCAAGCTGCCCGCTCGTAATCGAAATCGTCTGGCGGTTGCTGACGGTCAGTGTCTACACGACCCGGTACGTCGCCCGCCAGCCAAGTGAAGCAGTAGGGACGACTAGGCAAGTCGCCCGCCAACCAAGAGAAACTGTAGGGGCTACTCACTGAGTCGCCCGTCTGAAGGACAAACGGAGGAGGCAATATGTGGCCCAATAAATTTGAATACACGCGCGCGGGCTCGGTAGACGAAGCGCTTGGCGCGATCAGCGATGAGGGCAAATTCCTGGCCGGCGGGCACAGCCTGCTGCCGGTGATGAAGCTGCGCCTGGACGCGCCCGAGCAATTGGTGGACATCGGCGGGATCGACTCGCTGCGCGGCATCTCGGCCAACGGCGAGCTGAGCATCGGCGCGACCACGACCCATGCCGAGATCGCCGCTTCGGCCGATGTGCAAGCGATGTGCGCCGGGCTGGCCAGCGCCTGCGGGCAAGTGGGCGACCAAGCCGTGCGCAACTTCGGCACGATAGGCGGCAATATCGCCCATGCCGATCCGGCTTCCGACCCGCCGACGGTGCTGGTGGCTTGCGGCGCCACGGTCCATATTCAAGGCGCCGGCGGCGCGCGCTCGGTGGGCGCGGAAGACTTCTTCGTCGATCTCTTCGAGACGGCGCTGGACGATGGCGAGCTGATCACGAGCGTCAGCCTGCCCAACTGCAGCGATTGCCAATGCGCCTATGTGAAGTTCCCGCATCCGGCCTCACGCTACGCCATTGTGGGAGTCGCGGTTTGTCTGAAGATGGACGGCGACACCTGCGCGTCGGCCGATGTGGCGGTCGGCGGGGCCACCGTGAAGGCGGTCAAATGCGCGGGAGCGGAAGCGGCGCTGGCGGGCTCGACGCTGGACGATGCGGCGCTGAGCGCGGCGGCTGAAGCGGTGAAAGCCGATATCGGCGACTGGCTGGCCGGCGACATCGCTTATCCCGAGGCTTATCGCCAGCAGATGGCGGGCGTCTTCCTCAAGCGAGCCGTGGCCGCGGCGACTGGCTAGCGGCGAAATTCCGCAAAGAACCCGTTCTGTAGGGGCGAGCCTTGGCTCGCCCTTTTCTGTGGCGAGCGCACCCAAATGTGTTGATCGCGAATCGGCCCGGACCTTACATGCTAATCCACCGCAGAGGCACAGAAGTGGAACAAAGTAAGTCATGCAAATTTCACAGCATCGGGTCAGCCAAGGCCGACCCCTACAGGGTTCAAAATATAGTCGAAATTTGTAGGGGCGAGCCTTGGCTCGCCCACACAAACACGAAAATTCGCTATTTTGTGATGATGTACCTATATTCTCATTACTTACTCGCACTTACTGAGGACACAGAGAAGAACCTTGGGAGAGGTGGCACTTTGAGCCGCTTATTTGTGTTGGGATCGTTGCAGGCGGGCGAGCCAAGGGGCGCGTAGACACAGCCCGTCGCTCGTCCCTACAAAGCCAGTAAAGCGCAAGCGCAGCGCGCTAAAAGAACCCGCGCCGCTGGAAGCGCTCTTCCTTCCAGAAGTCGCCATCGTTGTGATAGCCGCCTTGCTCCCAAAAACCTGGCTTATCGACCGGGCTGAATTCCAGGGCGCGCAGGAATTTGGCGCTCTTCCAGAAATAGCGTTTGGGCACCACCGTGCGCAGCGGACCGCCGTGCTCCATAAGTTCCGGCTCGTGCAGAAAGCGCCCTTCGTATTTGTAAGCGAGCATGACATCGTCGTCGTCCATGATCGCCAGCGGCAAGTTGGTGGTATAGCCGTATTCACAATGCGCGATGACGAAGCGCGCGTCGTCGCTGATCTCGAGCAAGCCCAGGAAATCGCGGAACATGACGCCTTCCCAAGTGGTGTCGAATTTGCTCCAGCGCGTGACGCAGTGGATGTCCACTGTCATCCGCCCGGTGGGCAGTTGCTGGAATTCTTCCCAGTTCCAGCGCTGCTCTTGCTTCACCGCGCCGAATACGCGCAGGTCCCAGGTGGCGGGATCAAAGCTGGGCGTGGGACCATAAGTGAGAACGGGGAATCTCTCGGTCAGGGATTGGCCATCGGGCAAGCGGCCGGCGGCGCGCATTTCTCGTTCTTTCGCGCGGCGGGTGAGTTGGGACATCGGTAATTCCTGGATTTGATTGGCATTTGGCGGGTGGGCGAGCCACCGGCTCGCCCCTACACATTTCATCTGGAGAGTGGGGCAGGCATGCTCTAAACCGTCAGCTGCAAGATCGCGCGCAGCAAGATATTGGCACCGATTTCGACATGACGCCATTCGGTATGTTCTTTGGGATTATGGCTGATGCCGCCCACAGATGGCAAGAAGATCATGCCGGCGGGCACCAACTGGTTCATGATCTGGGCGTTGTGGCCGCTGTAGCTGGCGATGGCGGCGCAGCGCGCGCCTTCCGCCTGACAGGCAGTTTCAATTTGGCGGAAGAGATAGCCGGACATACGCTCGGGGGCGCGATGCAAAACGCGTTCTGTGGCGACGGTCAGGCGATGCCGGCGCGCGCAGTCCCGCGCCAGTTGGATGAGCTGTTCTTCCATGTCCTTTAACGTGGCGGTGTCGGGATGGCGAAATTCAATGCGCAGCGAAGCCTCGGCCGGCACAACGTTGAAACTGTCGGGTTCAACCGCCAGGTGGCCGCAATTGACGACGCCCTCAGGGTAACCGGCGGTGACGAGATTGTGGGCGGCGATGATAAACGCGGCCGCGCCTTGCAAGGCATCGCGGCGTTCATCGGCGGTGGTGGTGCCGGCGTGCGCGGCTTCCCCGTAGAAGACGACATTGTAGCTGGTGCGGCCCACGATGCGAGCGACGATGCCGATGTCCAGGTCTTGCTCGTGCAGGCGCTTGCCTTGCTCGATATGCAGTTCCAGATAACCGAGGATGGACTTGGGGTCGCGCTGGGCGTGGTGCAGTTCATCGAGCAAGATGCCGGCGCGGTAGAGCGCGGCGCGGAAGGCCATATTGTCCTGCAAGGTATCGCTGAGGTCGGCGGCGGATATCTTGCCGATCAGGCCGTTGCTGCCGAAAAGCGATTTCCAGGTGCCTTCTTCATCGGTGAAATTGATGGCTTCCAGGTGATAGCGGGGTTTGAGACCGGCTTCCTGGATGCGGCGCAGGCATTCCAGCGCGGCCAGTACGCCAATGGCGCCGTCATAGCGGCCGCCGTTGGGTACGGTATCAAGGTGGGAGCCGATCATTAAGGTCTGGGCGCCGGGGTCAGCCGCGGGTAGGCAGCCGCTCAAATTGCCGACCTCGTCATCTTTGACCTGCAGGCCGGCTTCTTCAATGCGGTCGGCGAACCAGGCGCGCGCCGCCAGGTCTTCATTGGATAAAGCCAGGCGCGAGACGCCGCCGCCAATGGTGGCGCCGATTTCGGCCAAGGCGTCAAAGTCGGCGCGCAGGCGCTCGCTGTCGATTCTTATATGGCAGGCAGAGTGGGCCAAGGAGCCATCCCATCACGAAGCGGCTAATTGTGATTCGATTATAGTTACAAAATGTAATCTCACAAGCAGTCGGGCCAGGTCGATGCGACGGGCGGCGTCTGCCTTGTACCTTGTTATCGCCTTGCTTTGGGTTAGGATGAATTGATTGTCCGCGAGCAGGTCCCGCAAAATGTTCGGTATCGCCCCGTCGATTGATCCAAGCGAGCGCCAGAATTCCGCCTATCGCTGGGTGATATTGGTGATGGTAACGCTTTCCGGCTTTCTGGTGATGGGCTTTCCCACGACCGGTTTGTCGGCCATGTTCAGCGAGATCGCGGAAGGGCTGGGGCTGGACTTGATCGAGATCGGCGTGATCTGGGGCATCGGCACTGGCATGGGCATTTTCACGGCTTTGTTGGGCGGGGCTGTCATTGATGTATTTGGCACGCGCCGTACGCTGGTGCTGCTGTGCCTGGCGACCGGCGTCTTTGGCGCGCTGCGCGGCTTGGCGGTGGATTTTCTGTCGCTGTTCATTTTCTCATTCCTCTTCGGCATGGTGCAGCCGATCTTGCCGATGAATTTTGTCAAGTTGAATCGTGAATGGTTCGCTTCGCGCCAGCTCGGGTTCGCCTCGGGCGTGATGTCGGCCGGGTTCGCCACCGGCCTGATGCTGGGCTCGCGCTTGAGCGCCACGGTACTCTCGCCCCTGCTGGGCGGCTGGCGCGCGGTGCTGATTTTCCTGGGTCTCTGCGCCATTGTTATGGCGGTTGTCTGGGCGCTGCTGCATCCTCCCAGCGAGCGTCGTCCGCAGGAGCGCCCGGGCCAGCGCCTCAACATCCGCGAGGTGCTGGCTAACCTGCGTTATGTGACGCGCTTCCGCGAATTGTGGGTGATCGCGCTGGCGGTCTTCGGCGTATTGGGTTTGATGCGCGGCCTGGTGGGCTATGTGCCGACCTATCTGCGCGAGATCGGTTGGGGCGCGGTCGAGGCTGATAGCGCCATCACGGTTTTCTTCTTCTGCAGCTTGATCGGCGTGGTGCCGATTTCCCATCTGTCCGATCGGCTGGGCAATCGGCGGCTGGTGATGGCTTTCGGCACATCAATGATGACGCTGGGAACGCTGCTGATGTTCCTGGTGGGCGATAACTTCTGGGGCGTGATGCTGGCGATGGCGCTGGCCGGCTTCACCTTTGACAGCTTCATGGCGCTGAAGGGCGCCTCCATCACCGAGGTGGACGGGTTACAGATCGCCCTGGTGGGCAGCGCCTTGGGTTTCGGCGGTATGCTGCAGAATATCGGCTCGACCATCACGCCGCCGCTGGGCAATACCCTGTCGACCGTGGCGCTGAATACGCCCTTTCTGCTTTGGGCGGCTTCCGGCGTATTCGCCACGTTGATGCTGCTCAGCTACCGCAAGCGCAAGAGACACTCGTCGCATTAACAATCAGCAACATGTCCCGATTAAGCGATGCTCCAGTTGACCCATGCGGGCGAGTTCCTCGCTAGCGCCCGCCGATGACCCCTGCCAGCAAATTCCACGACCGACAGCATTCCTCATATCGCTGGGTGATTCTGGCTATGGTGAGCTTGTCGGGTTTTGTAACCATGGGTTTCCCTATCGCCGGATTATCGGCGCTGTTCAGTGAGATTGCCGCCTCGCTGGATCTCGATCTCATTCAGATCGGCGTGATTTGGGGCGTGGGCATGGCGATGGGCATCTTCACCGCTTTTATCGGCGGCTCGCTCATCGACTATTTCGGCACGCGGCGGTCGCTGGTATTTATGTGCCTGGCGGCCGGCGTCTTCAGCGCGCTGCGCGGCTTGGCGGTCGATTTCTGGTCGCTGTTGCTGTTCTCGTTTCTGCACGGTGCGCTGCAACCGATACTGCCGCTGAACTTTGTCAAGCTGAATCGCGAGTGGTTTGCCTCGCGGCAGTTGGGTTTCGCGGCCGGTGTCATGGCTCTGGGCTTCGCCCTGGGCGCCATGCTGGGCTCGCGCTTTAGCGCGACCGTGCTGTCGCCGCTGCTCGGTGGCTGGCGGGCGGTGCTGATCGTCTTTGGGCTTAGCTCAATGTTATTGGCGGTTCTTTGGGCGCTGCTGCATCCGCCGGTTGATAGGAAGCGTCAAAGCGGCTTGCATCTGCGGCTATTGCTGTCGAATGCGCGGCGCGTGGCCGGCTTCCGCGAGTTGCGCGTTATTGCGCTGGCGGTCTTCGGCGCGGTCGGGCTGGCGCAAGGGCTGGTGGGCTATGTGCCGACCTATCTGCGCGAGATTGGCTGGGCGGCCGTCGATGCCGATAGCGCCATTCCGGTGTTCTTCCTGGCCAGCTTAATCGGCGTCGTGCCGATATCGCAACTGTCCGACCGCCTGGGGGATAGGCGCCTGGTGATGACAGTCGGCACGAGCATGATGACGCTGGGCGCGCTCATAATGTACTTCGCCAGCGATAACTACTGGGCGGTCATTCTGGCTATGGCGCTGGGCGGCTTGTGCTTCGACAGCTTCATGGCTTTGATGGGCGCCTCAATCACGGAAGCGCGCGGGCTGGATATGGCGCTGGTGGGCAGCGCGCTGGGCTTCGGCGGCATGCTGCAGAATCTGGGCGGGGCGCTGCTGCCGCCGCTAGGCAACACCTTGAGCGTCTTTAGCTTGAACGCGCCTTTTTTACTCTGGGCGGCTTGCGGGCTTTTCGCCACGCTGGCGCTGCTGAGTTATCGTGGTGGCAGGGCGAGGTCCGCGCGGGACTCAGCCTTTGATGCCGATTGACGCCAGCCCGCCGATGAGATGGCGCTGAGCGAAGAAATAGACCACGAGAATGGGAATTATTGATACGAGCGTCGCGCCCATAAACAGGTGCCATTCTACACTGTAACGCCCCTGGAAGAAGGCGAGCCCGACCGAGATCGGATAAGAATTCCAATCGCGCAGGAAGATAATCGGCTCCAGAAAATCGTTCCAGACCCAGACAAAAGTAAAGACGACGACCACGGTGAGGGCGGGGCGGCTCAGCGGGATGATGATGCGGTAGAGGATGCCCCAGGCGCCGGCGCCGTCGATGCGGGCGGCATCGTCCAGGTCGCGCGGGATAGTGCGGATGAATTGCGTCATCAAAAAGATGAAAAAGGGATTGCCGAAAAATGCGGGCAGAATCAGCGGCCAGTAAGTATCGATCAAGCCGAGCTTTTGATAGAGCCAGAACATAGGGATGAGCTTGATATGCCCTGGCACCATCATTGTGCTGAGCATCAAGAGAAAAAGCACATGCTTGCCGGGGAAGTCAAAGCGGGCGAAGCCGTAAGCGATAATCGGCGTCGAGATTAGACCGCCGATGATATTGGCCAGGACCAGGATGGCGCTGTTGAGCATGTAGCGGGCTAGGGGATACTTGCCAAAGGCTTCCGCGTAGTTGCCCCATTGCGGCTCGCTGGGGATCCATTCGGGCGGCCAGGCGAAGATCTCTTGCGGCATCTTGAGCGATGTCGATGCCATCCAGAATATGGGCAACATGAAGAGCAGCGCCAGGAAGGTCATCAGCGCATAGACCAAGGCGCGCCCGACCCAGCGCGTATAGCGCCGCCGCGCCTCGCTCCGCCGTAGTTGCCCCTGGACATCAAGCGCGCGCGCGTCAGTTCTCATAATATACCCATCGGTTCGACGTGCGATAGACGAAGACGGTGCAACTCATGATGACGATCAGCAAGAACAGCGCCAGAGCCGAGGCGTAGCCCATGTTGAAATTGCGGAAGGCTTCTTCGTAGAAGTAATAGAGGAAGAAATAAGTCGCCTTTAAGGGTCCGCCTTTGGTGATGACGAAGGCTTCGGTGAAGATCTTGAAGGCGTCGATCAGCTCAATAATGAGCTGGAAGAAGAGCGTGGGCGTCAAGAGCGGCAAGGTAATGCGCCAGAAGCGCCGCCATTTGCCGGCGCCGTCGATCTCAGCTGCTTCGTAAAGATGCGCCGGGATATTTTGCAAACCAGCCAGATAGATGATGGCCGCGCCGCCGACCTTCCAGATGCTCATAATGGCGACTGACGGCAGCGCCCAATCCCGATCCCAGAACCAGTAGGGTCCCTGTACGCCCACGTAACTCAGCAGCGTATTGACGACGCCGGTATCGGGCTGCAAGAACCAGATCCACATCAGCGACACCGCTACGCCGGAAATAACCGCGGGTATGAAGAAGACCGTTCGGAAGAAGTCCATGCCTGGTATCTTGAGATTCAGCAGCAGCGCCAACATCAGGCCCAGCACCAGCTTCAAGGGCAGCGACAAGGCGACGAATAGCGAGGTCGCCTTTAGCGAGCTGGCGAAAAGTGGATCGCGCGTGAACATGCGGACGTAATTGTCCAGCCCGATCCAGACGGGCTGATCAACCAGGGTCCACTGCGTCAAGCTGAAATAGAAGGTGGCCAGGATGGGGAAAGCGTAGAAGATGACGAAGCCGATCATCCAGGGGGACAGCGCCAGGTAGCCGGTTTTGGCGTTCCGGCGTTCTTGCGCTGTCATGCTTCGCCAGAATGTCAGCATGAGATGCCTACTGTAGCGGTCCTAAATTATTGGACACCTAGTAAAGAGAGTATACTAGATGCTCGGTGAAGGAAGACTCCTCATGGAAAGGTATCGCAAGTACTCGCCACCGAAAATCACCGATAAAGGGCTTGTTGGGACATTGATCGATATCGTTAATCGTCTGGAAAGACTTGAAAAATGTTGATCGCTCTGAGTTCCTCTGACATCTACAAGTTGCAGAAGGGCGAAAGACAAACAATCCCAAACCCAAGCCAGACAAGCCCCAGCGCCGTTAGTGATATTTAGCACTGTTTAGTTTACGACATAATTTGGCGATAAATCTATCCGCCCCGCCAGCGACTTGGGTTACCAGCCCGCCTACTATCTGTATGAACACCTGCGCGGCGAGAAGTATCATTAAGATTCACTAGCAATTCAGCGGCACAGAAATCGGACAAAGATTTCAGGCGCGGCTTTCTTGTTCGTCTTCCTCGCCCTGGTAAGCAAGCAAGTCGTCCAGCGACATTTTGGGCAGCCGGTTCTCAGCCATGACCGCCCGCATCTCGGTATTGATTTCGCCGTCTTCGCCGATGTGACGCCGGATGTTGGCGCCGGTCGCTTCGGCGTATTCAAAGCGATGGTCGGCAATGGTGACGCCATCGGCGACCACGCGCACGGACCATTTGCCGTCCAGCTCCATCTGGTCATGCAGGGGCATGCGCGTGTTGGGTGTCAGAAAGTTTCGCCCGCGCGTCAGCTTGAAATCGTCCTCATGCACATAGACCAGGTCGCCCACGGCGTCTAGGATTTCGAAGCGGATATTGCCGTTGGCTTCCATCGGCACACGCAGCTGGACGAAGGGCTGGATATAGTCGATGTCGTCCGGCAGAGTCCAGGTGCGATAAATCTGCGGCTCGCCCTCGTCTTTGGTGGTCAGCAGGCCGATGTCGACGGCGAGCACCTGCACACTGTCCGGGTCCAGCCCGGCGCGGCTGACGGATTCGAGCGCGTGGCGGTAGACGCGCTGCTCGGCGCTGGCCGGCTGCTGTTGATGAAAGATCTCGTAGTCGTCATACTCTTCTTCGTCCGCCTGCTCGTAATCATAATGGTAATCATAGGTCTGCGCCGACTCGCTGACGTTGGAGCTGATATTTTCATTATCGAATTGGCGCACCAGAAACAGCAAACCCAGCAAGACCAGGATCACCGGGAAGCTGTTGCCCAAAAGCGCCACAGCGCCCAAAGCCAGCAGGATAAAGGCGAGAAACCAGGTATTGCGGTTTTCAGGCATGCGTATGCCCTCGCTTAGCGCCGTCCGCGGGAGCGGCCGCCCCGCCCCGACGAACTCGGCTGTTGCAGCAGATCTTTGAGCTGAGTCGTCTGCGGCTCTTCAGCTTCTTCGACGATGACGCTATCCGCCAGGCTGCGACGGCTTGCGCGCGCGGGCGCCAATTCCTCTTCGCCACTGAGCCGGCGGCGGCGTTCGTTCACCGATGGCGAAAGCATCAGGTTGTGCATGCCGATCAAGTTGTTGTCGACAAACACGCGCAGGTCCCAGTCGCCGTTGCCGTCAACGCCGCGGTTGCCCGCCAGCGGCAAGTGATGATCGGCCAGCAAGCTCAGCTCGCCCTCGCGCAAGTAGGTCTTCATTTCATGCACGTACTGCTCTTCGCCCAGGTGATCGTAGATTTCATAGCGTATCAGCGCCTGCCGCTCCGCCTCTTCGGGCAGGACGTGAAGCGTGATGAATGGGCGTACGCCATCATCATCTTTGGATACGTTGCGCGTACGCCGCATCGCCAGCCCTTCGACGCCGGTCTGCATGGCGATCAAGCCGATATCGAGCATGACAATGCCATTGCGGTTGAAATAGCCGGCCCGCGCCGCCGCCCGCTCCGAGGCTTCGCGCGCTTGGGGCGTGATACGACGCTGCAACGGCGCCCGATGCAGCGCGTCAAGCAAGCTGGCGCGCTCCGGCCCCAGCTCAATCATGGAGGCGATCACCGCAACCGCCAATACCCCAATCAGGGACAACTGAACAGCGGCCGATACCGGCGCCGCCATCAAAGCGAAACCGATCAGCAAGGTCATCGCCAGCAGCCAGGCCGTATTCCGTCGTTTCAAGCGAATCATTGATTCACATTCTCGTCAGGCGTCAGTCTATGCGCCGCTCCTGCCTATTGTAACATCATCTATACCCGTCTCAACAAGGTATAGTCGCGCCAGCGCTAATGCAAATTTGGAGAAGCGCGCCGCTTAGCCGGTCCGCGCTAAAGACGAGACGCCCTTAACTCGCGCTCGTCCCCTTCCGCCGCATCCAGTTCCGCCAATTCGCCATCATCCGTCAGGCGCAAGCGGCGCGGCTTATAATTGTCCAGTCCGTAGACGACAACCTCCTCATCATCAGTGTCGTACACGCTGTCGCGATCAGCCGTCTCCCGCATCCGCGCCAGCCGATACTTGCGCTCGACCTCCGCTTCGATTGCGGCTTCGCGTTTCTCCGCGCCCGCGCCGTGCTCGTTATGATAACTGAGGAAGTGGGATATAAGACCGATGCCCCAGCCTCCCGTCACAAAAAGCGGCCAGGGAAACGCGCCCGCGCCCAGCAAATATATCGCCCACAGCATTAGATTGACGATCAAGTAGGCGACCAGGTGCACGATGAGCCCCAAGCGCTCTTCGTATTTCTCCTCCAGTTTGCGCCGAATGTCGCTTTCAAGCTGCGACTCGTTTTTGCGTTTCATCGCCTCAACCTTCTATCTCCCTAGTTCGCGCTCAGGCGCTCTGACTGTCCCTGCAGCAAGTCTTTGATGGATATTTCGCCGCGCTTGTCAGCGCTGCCGTTCGTCATGGCAGAGTCGCCGCTTACATCACGCAAGGTTGACACCCGCTGGCGCTTCTCCCGGCGCAATTCACGCAGGTGCTGCTCGATCTTGGCCTCAATCTTCAGCGCCCGCCCAGCCGGCGTACGGCCATGCACGAAGAAGAAGCGGCTGAAGTGAAGCGCGACGGCAATAAGCAGCCGGGAAAAGAGTTGGGTCAAGCGCGCCATGGCGCCGGGATACCCAGCCAATTGGCTTAACCAGGATGGCGCGTAAATCGCGAAGATCATCCTCGTGGTCAGCGTGCGCGCCACCAGCATACGGCGAGCCCTTATCCGCAGCAACCCAGCGTTGGCTTACATAGCATACGCAAAGCGCGCGCCTATAGTTGTGTCCGCGTTCAGCTCGTGCCGAAGGTCAAGCCCGGCTCGTTAAGCCAGCGGCGGTAGGCGATGGCTGTCTTGTCGCTGCGCAGGTCCGTTCAATTTTCGCATGACTGGATGGGTGCTGCATCGGTGTACTCGATGGCAAATAATCTGTGCCGTGTTCGTAAAAGGAATACTATCCACGATGTTCACTATCCCCTTCCTCGCGCGGCATCGCAGCCGACTTTGGCGCGCAAATTACAATTTCCAGATTCTCTTGGCGTCCGTAAAAGTAGAATTTGTTCATCGTTGTAACAATTCCCAAAATACTTGAAGACCTGGAAATTATGAGTGCTGCGCCGAGAAAGTGTATCCTCATGCGCTGGATGCCGGCGCTGATTTTGCCTCTCTGGATCGCGTCCGCCTACACGCTCAAGTCCGCTAGCTTCATCTTGTCATTGGCATAAGGGCAAACTAGAATCGCTGCCATGACTACGCTGCTGTTACCGCTATACTCAGTCTGCGCGATTGCGCTGGGCTTGTACACAGCCGGGCAGGCTATCCTGCTCTGGCGCTATTGGCGTAGCCGCCGGGAACAAGCGCCGATGCCAGCGATCAGCCGCTGGCCCGCCCTCACCGTGCAACTCCCGCTCTACAACGAAGCGCATGTGGCGGCCCGCCTGATAGACGCCGTGGCGGCGCTGGACTACCCGCGCGACCAGCTTATGATCCAGGTGCTGGATGACTCGAGCGACCGGACCGCGCAACTCGTCGCGCGCAAGCTGGCCAAGCTGGAAGCCCGCGGCTATCGTGTGCAGCATATCCGGCGTCGCCATCGCGATGGCTATAAAGCCGGCGCCTTGGCTGCGGGCCTCAGGCAGTGCGATAGCGAATACATCGCTATCTTCGACGCCGACTTCATACCGCCGCCCGATTTTCTGCGGACTTTGCTGCCGCACCTGCTGGCGAACCCGGCGCTGGGCATCGCGCAGAGCCGCTGGGGGCATCTCAACGCCGACGAGAACAGCCTGACCCGCGCGCAAAAGCTAAGTATCGACACCCATTTTGTGATTGAGCAGGCGGCGCGCAATCGCAGCGGCTGGCTCATCCCCTTTAATGGAACCGGTGGCTTATGGCGCCGGCGCTGCATCGAAGAGGCTGGCGGCTGGTCCGCCGATACCCTTACCGAAGACCTCGACCTCAGCTACCGCGCCCAGATGGCCGGCTGGCGCTCGCTCTTTCTGCCCGATGTCGAAGTCCCGGGCGAGATTCCGCCGCAGCTGGCCGCCTACAAACAGCAGCAAGCGCGCTGGGCCACCGGCAATACCCAGTGCCTGCTCAAATTGGCGCGGCGTATCAGCGCCGCCAATCTCAGCGCCACGCAAAAGGTCATGGCAATTCAGCACCTGTGCCAATACCTGCCGCAGCCGCTGATGCTGCTGATGCTGCTGCTGACGCCGCCGCTGCTGCTAGCCGGCGCGCTGGACGGCTTGCCGCTGGCGCCGCTTGGCCTGCTGGGCTTGGCACCGCCCCTGATGTATATCGCCAGCCAGTCTCGCTTATACGACCGGCGGCGAGCGCTAGCGGGTTTGACCGCCTTCCCGGCCCTGCTCTTCATCGGAACCGGCATGTCGCTGAGCAACAGCCTGGCGGTCGCCGCGGCGCTTCTGGGCGCGAAACCCGGCTTCCGGCGCACACCGAAATTCGAGGCCGACTGGCAGCGCAGCCATTACGCGCTTGCCACTGACATCACCGTCTGGCTGGAGCTGGCTCTGATGCTCTATGCTCTGTGGGCGGCTGGGCTGGCCTGGGACTTGCAGCGTGAACTCTTCGCCTATCTGCTGATCTACGCGCTGTCCTTCGCCTCGGTGGCCGGCTGGAGCCTGCGGGAAAGCCTGCTAGTCTGGCGCGGACAACTGGCCGCCCTTCACAAGCGCAGCCCGGAAGCAGCCAATAAGGCCTAAGACCGCGCGGCAATCGCAGCTTCAGCCACCCAGGTTTTCGATCATGGACCGCACCGCAGCCGAGGCGAAAGCGCCGCGACCGTCGGGACGCCACTCGACTGGATCGACCAACTCCATCTCGTCCAAGCCCACCAGCTCAAATCCGCGCGCTTGCAAGCCGTCGACTATCGCCGGCAGCGCCTCGATCATAGACAGGGGACGCGCCAGGCGCAGGGCGTCATCATCCGATTCCGCGCTGTCATGCAGGTCGATGATCGATCCGCCGGCCAGCGCCGGGTCATGCAGCGTCGCCGCGACGATGGCCTCAGGATCGGTCTTGGCGTAATCAGCCGGATTGACATCGGCGTCGACGATCTTCATTGCTGGCGCCAGCGCCACCGGCGAGTACAGGCAGGTGAAGAAGTTGAAATAATGGGCGCGCAGAAATTGCGTGGGCCGCCCCAGCAGATTGCCGATAGCGGCTTCCGCGCGGTCGAAATCACCCAGATGCGCCTGATGCAGGTAGCTGTGATTGCCCACCGCGTGCCCGCCCTCGATGATGCGCATAAAGGCTTCGGGCCAGCGCTCGACCCATTTGCCCAGGACGAAGAAAGTCCCGCGCGCGCCGCGGCTGTTGAGGATCTCAATGACCTGATCGGTACGCGGCGGATTGGGACCGTCGTCAAAGGTCAGCGCCACCTTCATTTGGTCGCGCCGGCCGTGCCTGAAATATATCAGCGACATGCGTCTCACCATCCTGCTCTCAAAAAGCCAACAGTCAGCGAGGGCGCGCCCTCAGCCTAGAGACCCGGCGCCTGCCGGCAGTGTCTAGGACCCCTCGCCGCCCAGGACCTCGACGGCGCTATTCCAAGCCGCTTTCTCGGCATCCCACTCACGGCGGTACATGCCCCATGAGCGCCCGTTGGACCACAGGGTCGCAAATGGCGCATCCTTCGACAAGAGCTCGGGAACCGGCGAGAAGCTGACGCCCCCGTCGGCTGGGTCAACTTGCGCGCCGCTAAGCGCCAGCAGCAAGGCCCAGCTGGACATGCTGCGCGCGTAATGATTGCCGCATTCGACTTCGTTCCAGGGGTTGCGCCGCAGACCGTCGTGGCGTTCGCGCACGGCTTCCGTCAGCCGCAGGCCCTCGTCAACCCAGCCTTCATAGATGAGATGCGCCGCCACCTGATACTCGATGCCGGTCCAGACTTCGTCGGCGTAGGGGAAAGGCAGATCGGGCCGGCCGCCCTCGGGCCAGGTGCAAAGCAGCAAACCCGCCTCGTCGTTGAGGGCATAGACGCGCTGCGGGTTATCGTGTTCGCTGAAGTCGGTCTTGAAGTTGTGATCGAAGATTGACTTGACCGCGGCGCGCGTATGGTCCGCCGGTACGACGCTGCCCAGCCCTAAAATAGTCGCGTGCAATTGGCCCAGCAGCTGATCCGACAGGCAGCCGATGCCGTGCTGATATTTGTGCGCGTTGACATCGTCGAGCCGCTGCCGATAGTAGCCGCCGTTCCAGAGCATGGCGTCCAGGTTGGCGCTGCCCAGGGCAAGGGCCTCGGCGCAGCGCCGGCTCAAATCGGTTTCACCCATGAGCGTCGCCAGCTCCTCGACTGCCCGCAGCGCCGCCAGGTAATAGATGCCGCAAAGCGGGTTGGGCCCGTGAAATTCGATATCGTAGGTATTGTGCTGTACGCCATCCAGCACCTGGTCATTGTCATGATCCCAGTAGACGCCGGCGAAAGCGATAGCCCGTTTGATGCCGGGCCAAATCTCGCGCAGAAAGTCCAGGTCGCCGCTCAGCAGCCATTCGCGGTAGGCGCGCAAAATCGAGCCCATCTGCCCGTCAACGGCCGCGTCGACGCGACCGCCCCAGACAAAGTCATCGTGGAAGGCGCCGAAGGAGCGGAACTTCATGAAGCCGGCGTCGTCCGTCTCGACATTGAACTCGATCCGCCGCATCTCCCGCTCCAGCGACGGGAAGAGATAAGCGATGGTATAGGCATAACTCCAGACGTGCGTACAGCTGCCCGCGCAGCAGCCGGCGTCATCAAAGCAGCCTTCCCAGCCGTAGAAGCCGCCGTCCTCCAGCCAGAAACAGGTGGTGCTGCGCAAGGGCACGATATTGGCCGAGACGGCGTCCAGCACGGCGGCGGGCAGGGTGCTGCTGAACAAGGCGTCGTGGAAGCGGCGTGTTTCACCTTCCAGGCGCGCCAGGTTGCGCAGGACGTAGGCAGCCACCTCCCAGGCGTCGCCGAAGCGGGTGGCGTAGTGATTGCGGGTGCTGCCGACATCCTGTTCGTCCACGCTCAGCTGCGACATCAGGCGCAGATCCCAGGTGGCGGGCCGGTTGGGGAAATGCCAATTGAGCACGAATCGGAAGCTGCGGCTTTCGCCCGGCGCCAGGTTGTCAAGCAAGCCCAGCGAGCCGGTCGCCAGGCGCTCGCCTTCGGCCGCGTCATCGGGGTCGGTCAAGCGGCCATGATCGCGCAATTCATCCCAAAAGTTGTGCAGATAATCCCACCATTCGCCGCGCATCCAACTGCGCCTGATCGTCACCTGGTCGTGGTCGGTCACCAGCGAGACGCTGCCAAACTTGTGATCGGTCGCTGGCAGCTTGTCGTCGGTCATATAAATGCCGCGGAAGTCGCCATCATCGCGATAGCTGTTGGCAGCGCGCCCCAAGTCCGCGCGCATCCAATTGCCGAACTGGTCGAAGGCATTGCTGCCGACCGGGTTGGTGACCGACCCGACCAGGCAGACATCGACGGGCGCATCCGAGCGATTGGCGACGGTGTAAGTCATGATGGCGCAGGGAACGCCCGAATCCTCCGGATTCAGCGGCAGCAGCGGCGTAAAAGCCTCCAGCTGCACAGCGACCGGCAGGCTGCTGTCCTCAAAATTGATGCGGGCGAAGGGGTACTGGCCGCGGAAACGGCTGCTCTTGAAGCGCGGCAGGCCGGCGGCGCTCATGGGATGATAGCCGTGCGACTCGGTGTAGGGCGGCTGCAGCGGACCCTCAAGCACGCGGACGGCAGGTTCAGCGCCCGCTTGCTGGCAGCGAATGGCGAAGAAACTCAGCGGCAGTCGAGCGCCCTTGGCCGGCTGGTTGAAGATCTCCCAATCGCGCCATTCACCGCGCGCGCCCAGCGACACATTGCCCGTGCCGATGCCACCCAGGGGAAAAGCCAAAGCCGTCGCGCTGGCGTCAAACTCTCGGATGCCGGGATGAAGTTTCATTGCAAATGCCTTTCTTTTCCGCGCCGCTGATAGGCTGGATGTATCGGCTGATTATGCGCTGTATCAGACCAACTGGCAAGTATTTGGCAGGTCGCCCAATCAACGCATTTTGTAGGGGCGGCATATCATGCCGCCCGCAGAAGTGTGCCTCCACCTCGCACGGGCGACCCACCGGCTCGCTCCTACGACTCTCGACGTGAAGGGAATGTGTCCGCGATTTTCACCACTCCCTTGCTGCTGCGAGTGTCATGACTTTCTTGGTCGTACTGAGGACGCAGAGGTTTCTTGTTCTCGCTACGGTATTCGTACCCGCCTTTTCAGCAATTGCGCGAGGAAGCTGCTATTTTCGCTGTGGCGGGCAAGCCGATATAATGAAACGCGCTAGCGAACGGCGAGGACGGTGAAGCGATGGCGGATCAGCGCGTGGCTGTATTCGAGATCAAGAAATACATGGTCATCTGGCGTCAATTGGAAGTGCGTGAATTCGCCGGCGTCAAGGCGTGCATCAGGGGCTTGGTGCGCTGCACAGGTCAGGGCGCGTCCGACAGCGAAGATTACCGCCTTGATGTCTATTTCCTCTCGCCCGATAGCGAGACGCCAGCGCCGCAAGTGGATATCGCCAACCGCCGCGGCGCGATATTCATGGCAATCAGCGATATTCACGCCTTCGTGGACATCTTGCGTAACGAGCGGCCCATATTCGGGCATTTGCGCGGCGACTATCCGCAGTGGACCAGCGTCACCACCACCAATGAACCGGTTGGCGCCGGCGATGAGGACTACCGCGACAGCCAGTGAAGCCAGGTCCGGCGAACTGATGAGCGAGCCAATCCGCGTTTTGCACTTCGCTGATGTCCACTTGGGCGCGGAGAATTACGGCCCGGCTGAGCCCGATCGCGGCGTCAGCGGCCGTGTCGGCGATACGCTGCGGCGGCTGGATGAGATGATCGACTATGCCCGCGCCGGCGATGTCGACCTGGTGGTCTTCGCCGGCGACGCCTTCCACAGCCGCAGCCCCAATCCAACCTACCAGCGCGAATTCGCCGAGCGCATGTTGGCCTTGTCGCGCTTGGCGCCGACTGTCATGCTGCTGGGGCAGCTTGATCGGCCGGCCAACCCGGGCAAAGCCTCGCCTCTTGAGATTTACGCTGCGCTGGCTGTACCCAATATCTGGGTGGCGCAGGAATATCAAGCGCGGCTGATCGCCACCAAGCGCGGCGATGTGCTCCTGGGCGCGGTGCCGTTTTTGTCCCGCAGTCAACTGCTGGCGGATGTCGTCACGCGCGGAATGACGCGGGAGGAACAGGCAGCGGAAGCAGCGCGTATCTTGGCTGAGCGGCTGAGAGCGCTGGCCGCGCGCGCTGATGAACTGGCGTCGGCCGACACGCCGCGATTGCTCTGCGGGCGCCTCGACGTCGACGGCGTAGCCTCCGCTGCTGAGCAGGGGACCCTGCCGGGGCAGGCGGCGTCGGTCCAGCTCGATACGCTGGCGGACCCGCGCTGGGACTATGTGGCGCTGGGGCATAGCCGCCGGCATCAAGCGCTGCGCGCGACAGCGCCGCCAGTCGTCTACAGCGGCGGCCTGGAGCGCATCGGCTTCGCGGAAGCGCAGGATGTCAAGGGTTTCTGCTGGGTGGAGCTGGCGCGGGGCGCGGCGGATTGGCGCTTCGTCGAGCTGGCGGCGCGGAAGCTGCTGGCGCTGCGCGTCGATTGCCGCGAAACACAAAACCCGACGGCGGCAGTGCTGGCTGAGTTAAAGCGCCACGAGCTGGAGGGCGTGGCGCTGCGCCTGGAGATTCACCTGTCGCCAGCGAGCGAGACGCTGCTTAAGGACCGGGTCATCCTGGACGAATTGCGGCGCGCCGGCGTCTTCCACATCGCCGCAATCAACAAAGCTGTCGAGCGTCAGCATCGCACGCGCCTGGGCGTGAATCCCGCGGGTTTGACGCCGCTGGAATTGCTGGAGCGCTACTTCGACGCTCGCGATGTCGAGGCGGGCCGGCGGGAGGCGCTGCTGCGCCTGGCGCGGGAGATTGTGGCGGGGGAGTAGGTCAGGGCAATCGCTTCAAAATAATCTTTACCACCGAGTACACCGAGTTTAGGTTCTTTTGACAACTTTTCTCCTAAATCCACTGCTTAAATTGAGCGGGCCTGCCGCAACTTTGCCGATAAACTTCCTTCGCGTCAAAAAATTTTGCGACAAAATGCCGCGAAATCTCTGATCAATCGCATTTCTCGGTGCTCTCGGTGTCCTCGGTGGTTAAATTTCAGTT
>JAJDXR010000003.1 GCA_022823165.1 Anaerolineae bacterium
TCTGGTGGAGCGTTATTTCAACAAGATCAAGCATTTCCGCCGTGTCTTTTCTCGATTTGAGAAACTGGATACATCTCATCTTGGTTTTCTGCATTTTGTCGGTACGCTTATCTGGTTACGATAGAATGTCAACAGAACCTAGTTGTTCACCTGGAAAAACTCGACCACTTCGCCGCCCGGTCCCTTAAAGAAGGCGATGCTGACGTTCAGCGGTCCCAGATCGACGGTCTTCAGCTCGACGGTGATTTCCATGCCAGCTTCCCGCACACGCTCCAGCGCCGCTTCAATATCGCTGGTCGCCAGCGCGAAATGGAAAAGCACATTGCCGTCGGCGTCGCCGCCGGGCGTGGTTCCGGGCAGGGGCTCGAATAGCTCAAGATGGCTGCCGTCGCCGATATCCAGCAGGCAGATGCGGCGGCCGCCGGCGCTGAACTCGGCTGTTTGAACCATACCCATCACCTCGGTGTAAAAGGCGAGCGACGCGGCGTAGTCCTGGGTTTGCACGGCGATATGATGCGTGCCGAGCCCGGCGATTGTCTGATTCCTAGTTGCGATTGGCATGGTAGCCTCCTTGTTTGCCTGCGCTGTTCAGGGGATTATAATGCCTTGGGCCTCTAATCCAAGCGGCAGCGCTTTGCTGCAGGCGGTCGTCCCGGCTTTTGCCCAAGACTACTTGCACCCAACACGTGAAGCTGCGCTGGAAAATCGCAGCAACAATCATAGCAATAATGTTGCCAAAAGCGTCTTGCGAAGGGATGGCATGCTTCAACTCAAGAAATTGAGCTAACCAGCACTGTTTACTTTTGCCAAAGGTCTCTGCCGGCTATAGTGGCACAGATTGCGATAGACAAGATCTCAAGCATTGGATATATGCTGTGTCCCTGCTCCCACCATCTAGGGCTTTCACGAACTTCCCTTCTGTGTAATACTGCTTCTCTTAGCCATCATTCAACCACAGGGTTAATATGCCTCGCGGACTCGCATTCAGCTCATTCCTGCTCGCCTTCTTATTCTCATCCCTAGCCCTTGCCCAAGATATCGTCAGCCCGGTTACGACTATCCGTTTGTCCCCACCAACGATACTCGACGTCGACCGCGACACCATATCCTGGAGCAGCGTCCGACATGCCGAAACTTACAGAATCCGCTGGCGCCCCAGCAGCGGCGGACGCTTGAAGACCAAGAGCGTCTCCGCCCCCACGACCAGCTATCGCATAACCGGGCTGTCTCGCGGCATTGAATATAAGGTGCAAGTCCAAGCACTTTCATCCAATTCCAGCCATCTCGACAGCGCTTACAGCCAAGCCAAAAACATCCTTATCCCCAAACCCAAGGCCTTGGACGAACCCAGTCTGCGCCATGTTTCCGGCACAACCGTCGCCTGGGATAAAGTAACGGGCGCGGTAGCCTACGTCCTCCACATTAATGACCTCGGCCGGACTAGCCGCAGGCGCCTGCCCGCATCCAGTGACACGTATACCTTCTTGAACTTCCGTCCGGGCCCGCACTATGAAATCCGGCTAAGCGCCCGGGGCGATGGCTTGACCTACAAGCGGAACAGTCCCTTGAGCAACATTGTCAAGATCACCATCACTTCCCCGCCTACCGAGACGCCTACGCCAGCGGTTGCCCAGAGCCTCGACGCCCCTTCCAATCTGCGCTGCGCCGGCCGGCAAATCTGTTTCCCGCCCGTCCCCAAAGCATTTACTTACGGCTTCTATCCCTTGCCCGGCGATCTGCGCGGCGCTTCCGCCGATGCCCTTCGCGGCGACGACCCCGAGATCTGTCTGCCTCTGCCCGACGGCTACCAGCCCGGTGACAAGATCAGTCTCTACGCCTTCAGTCAGCCCGGCGATTCCGCTTATGAGACCAGCCCGCCCAGCCAGCCCTTCACGCTGACCGAAGACTGCCTTGCCCTGCCAACGGATACGCCTACGCCAACTGACACGCCAACGAATACGCCGACGCCGACTGACACGCCAACGAATACACCCACACCAACCGACACGCCAACGGATACACCTACACCAACCGATACGCCGACGAATACACCCACGCCAACCGACACGCCAACGAATACACCTACACCAACCGACACGCCAACGAATACGCCAACGCCGACTGATACACTCACGCCCACCCTGGCTCCGCCACCCGCGCCGACCGGTCTTGTCATTACTCGCTTTGAAGGCCGCGCTCTCTATCTGGCCTGGGACCCGGCGCCGACAGCTGCCAGCTACGAGCTGAAAATAGGCGATTCCGTCTGGTTCGATATTGGCGCCTACACCGACCATGGCTTCCTGGGCTTGGAATCCGGCACGACCTACACCCTGTCAGTCCGCGCCAGGAACCGCGCCGGGGTCTCGCCGTCCGCTTCGATCACAGGCACGACCCTGCCCCCCACCAGCACACCCATCCCAACGGACACGCCGACGAATACACCCACCAATACGGCGACGAATACGCCAACGGATACCCTCACGCCTGTACCAACCGATACGCCCGTGCCGACTGACACGCCCGTTCCCACTGCCACGCCAGTGCCAACCGACACGCCCGTACCCACCGACACCCTTGTTCCTACTGAAACGCCCGTGCCGCCGACGAATACGCCGGTACCGCCGCCGCGCAAAACTGACCCGCCACCGCGCAATACTGACCCGCCGCCGACTGACACGCTTGTGCCTACCGCGACAACATTTTATTATGGACGCAGTGTAACGCGGACGGCAGATGGAACTAGTCCTCAACGGGCGCTCAATGCTGCTAAAAATGATGCAAAAAACGCAGTTCGCTGTAGTGGTAATGATACGCCAAATGGGAAAGTTCGGTATGAAAACGAGCTACTGGAAGAGATTATCGGAGGAACTTCATGGCGCGCTACAGTAACCGCTATACTTCCGTGTCGAAGACCGTAGAAGAGATTCATTGGCAGTGACATTGATGAGGAGCAACTGCGCTGGAACGATTTCCTCTGGCCGCTGATTGTGCTCAGCCAGAACGATTATTTCACGCTGCAAGTGGGCTTGAACGCCTTCCAGGGCGAGCTGCAGATCCAGTGGCATTATGTCTTGGCTATGACGGTCGTGACGCTCTTGCCGATTACGCTGGTCTTCGCCTTTCTGCAGCGCTTTATCACCACCGGCATCGCCACCACCGGAATGAAATGATGCCCGGGCAGCGAGCCGTCGTCAGCGCAGCCGGTCAAGTCGCGCTGGAGCCATTTGATCCGCCGCCGCCGCTGCCGGGGCAGGTTCGCCTGCGCGCCCTGAGGACCCTGATCAGCCCGGGCACCGAGCGCGCCTTCTTTCTCAGCCTCGACAATACCGGCGCCACCTATCCGCTGTATCCCGGTTACAGTTTCGTCGGCTTGGTCGAAGCCCGTGGCGCTGAGGTTACGGCGCTGCATGTCGGCGACCGCGTCGTCTGCCCGGCGCCGCATGCCTCGCATGCGCTGGTTGACGCCGAGGTCTGCTTGCCCCTGCCGGCTGATTTGCCGGCCGATCAAGCGGCTTTTTTTAATCTATTGGCGATCGCCATGCAAGGCCTGCGCAAGGCGCGCATTGAGCTGGGCGAATCGGTGGCGGTCCTGGGCGCGGGGCTGGTCGGCATATTGGCGATGCGGCTGGCGCAGTTGTCCGGCGGCTTGCCCGTCATCGGCATTGACCTGGATGCCCGGCGGCTGGAACTGGCGCGCCGCGTCGGCGCTGATGACAGCCTGATCGGCGGCGACAGGCTCGCGGCTGACTTGCGTGAACTCTTGGGCAGCGCCGGCGCTGACGTCGTCATCGAGGCGACGGGAGCGCCGGACTTGGTCGCGACCGCCTTTCAAGCGGCGGCTGAGAAAGGTCGGGTGATATTGCTTGGCAGCGCCCGTGGCGACAGCGAGCGCGTCAATTTCTACCGCGATGTGCATCGCAAGGGCTTGCATATCATCGGCGCGCATGAAATCACTCGGCCGCGTCGGGAGAACAGCCCGGGCTATTGGACGCAATTCAGCGAGCACAAAGTTTGTCTTGAGCTGCTGGCGCGGGGGCGCGTGGATGTGAGGCCGCTGATCACACACCGCTATAATTGGCGCGATTTTCCGCAAGCCTACGCGCATCTGGCGGATTGGGACCGGGAAGCGCTGGGGATATTGATCGAATGGACTTGATACGGAATCCGGACGAAATACGGCAGCAACTCTGGCGGCTGCTCGGCGATATCCCGCCGCCCTTCCTGCCATCCGTCAGCATCTTGTCCACGCGCGACCTGCCGACCTGTACGCTGGAGCATCTGACCTTCGCCAACGGCCTGGGCGATACCGTCTACGGCTATATGCTGCTGCCCAAGGGCATCGAAAGGCCGGCCCCGGCGGTGCTCTACCATCACGAGCACGGCGGCAAGTATTCGCTGGGCAAAGACGCCGCCATCAAGGTGCGCGAGAACGGCTACGCGCCCGGGCTGGCTTTGGTCGAAGCCGGTTTTATCGTGCTGGCGATTGACGCCTACGGCTTCGGCCAGCGGGAGCATCAGGGACCCGGCGGCGCCAGCGAAAGCGGCGCCTCAACCGAGCTGTCGCTGTACAAGCGCTTTGTATGGGAGGGGCGGTCGCTCTGGGGCATGATGGCGCACGACGACTTGACCGCGCTGCGCTACCTGCTCAGCCGCCCCGAAGTCGACCCGGCGCGTATCGGCGCGGCCGGCATGAGCCTGGGCGGGTCGCGCGCCACCTGGGTCGCCGCCCTGGACGAGCGGGTCAAAGCCGCCGTCCCCATCTCGCAGATGACCCGTTATCGCGACTTCGCCGATAGCGGCAATCTGCGTATGCACACTATCTACTATTATGTGCCGGGCATGCTGGTCTCGGGCCTGGACATGGAGCATATCGTGGCTTTGACCGCGCCGCGCCAGCAACTGATCCTGACCGGCGACCTCGACCCGCTCTCGCCCATCGCCGGCATCCACAAGGTGATGGCTTACGCCAGCGAGGTGTACCGGGAAGCGGGCGCGCCGGACAATCTTGAACTCGTGCTCTATGAAGGCGTAGCGCATGCCTATCTGCCGGCCATGGTCGAAGCGATGGTCGAATTCTTCCGGCGCGCGCTCTAGCCTCGCGCGGCGTCGCTTGATTTTTCCTTGATTTGTGACGGTTATTACTTGCGAAAATTAAGGGCGCAAGTTATACTGGCGGCAGGCTGCGTAAGAGAGCGTAAGGTTAAGCTAAAGTGGCCATCGGCATGACGATATGCTTGCGCGGTGAAGGGCGTCCGGATACGGGGTGTAATTCGGACGCCCTTGTTTTTTTTCCGGCTCCCTAAAGCCGTCACGGGCGTCAAAGCCACCGAAGCCAGCGCCCGGGCGCTCTGATTTTGACAATTACCGTCCCTAAGTTACAATCTTTCTGCTGGCGACCGATTCCAATCGGAACTTTCGATACAGTCCGGGAACGAGCGAAATATGGCTCGCCCCAGGTCTTCGGTCGCCGCGACTGTAAAATAAGGCTGATCATTTAGTGAGGAGGCATTGAAATGTTTCTAAGAAGCGCGCCCGGGAAGTTCTTTCTTCTGGTTCTTTTGCTTTTGATTGCGGTGGCGGGCCTACAGGCGCAAGACACCACGCTTACATTCATCTCCTGGCAGGTGGATGAGCCGGGCGTGGGCGATTGGTGGCGCAGCGCCATCGAAGAGTTCGAGAGTACACATGATGGTGTCACGATCGACTTCACCAAAGTCGCCCGTCCGGAATACGCCGATACCTTTCTGACGCTCTTCGCCGGCGGTACGCCGCCGGACATCGTTCACCTGGCCGCTTTCGAGTTCCAGCAATTCGCTGATGCCGGCTGGATGGAAGATCTGGCGCCCTGGGTTGAAAATTCAGACCTCGATCTGGAGGGCTGGGCGGGCCAAGTCAAGTGCATGTGGGAAGGCGAGATGAGCTGCATCATGCTGCTCTACTTTGGTTTCGTCATGGTCGTGAATGACGCCATCCTCGATTCCATTGGCATGGAAGCGCCCACCAATTGGGAGGAAATGCTGGCCGTCCTGCGCGCCGCCACGCAAGATACCGATGGCGACGGCATCGTCGATCAATGGGGCATTTGCCACCATACCAACGAGGGCAGCCAATACGCCTCGCAGCTGCTCAGCTACGTGGTTGGTTCCGGCGCATACTGGACCAGCGCTGAAGGCGAAGTCACCATCGATACGCCCGAGATGGCCGAAGGCTTCTCCCGCTGGAAGACGATCTTCGACGAAGGCCTTAGCCCGCTCGACTTGTCCTCCGGTGATTGCCATCAGCTGATGATGGAAGGCAAGCTGGCGACGCGCATGGAAGGCTCATGGGTATACAACTTTGTCCGCCGGGCGGAGCCGGAAGTCCAGCAGCACCTGCGCATCGTGCCGGTGCCCTTTGAAGTGCCGGTAGGCGGCGGCAGCAACGTCATCGGCATGGCCAGCGAGATCAGCGATGAACGCAAGCAACTGGTCTGGGATTTCATCGAGATAATCACATCGCAGGAATGGCAAGAACAGTTCGGCGTGAACGTCGGCAATCCCGCGCCGCGCCCGGGCACATTAACCGATGCCATTTACGAAGCCGTGCCTCACGTCGATATCTTGGTGGCGTCGCAAACTACCGCCTCGGATAACGGCATTGACCGCAGCCCGACCGGCTTGCAGATCGTCTACAACGAATTCTCCAAGTTGGTCCGCAACGAAGCCCAGCGCATGATCGCGGATGACGCCGATCCGGCCGCGGTGGTCGCCGACTTGCACAACCTGGCGGTCGAGCTGCAGCAGGACATGTAAGCCGCAGTTCCGTCCGCTTTTTCATCAGAGCCGAGAGAGCCGAGGGCGCGTCGCCGGCGCGCTCTCGGCTTGAACATTTCAAGGCTTTCCGCTAATGACGAGCCAGTCTTTCGGCCAGGGCGAGCCGGCTTTGAGGCGTCTCAACGGCGTCTCGCCGCGCTGGAGTTTGTGGCAGCCCGGCAATCGGCAGCTTTTCGCCTATTTGCTGCTGCTGCCGGCAGTGCTTCTGACCGCCGCCATCATTGTCTATCCGATCCTGTCCGCCATTGACTTGAGCTTTCAGCGGATAAAAATCGCCAAGTTGGGTCGCGAGCGCGCCCCCTTGACCCTGCGTAATTACGAGGAGCTCTTTCAATCGCCGGAGTTCTTTCAAGCCATCTGGGTGACGATAAGCCTGGTCGCGACGGTGACATTGCTTTCTTATGTCATCGGCTTGGCGACCGCAGTTATGGTGAATCAGCAGTTTCGCGGCCGCAAGCTGGCGCGCATCCTGGTCGCCGTGCCTTGGGCTGTGCCCTCGGTGATGGCGGCAATTATCTGGTGGTGGCTCTTTGACAGCTCCTTTGGCTTGATCAACTGGGCTTTGGTGCGCTCCGGGCTAAGCGGCGAAATGATCCCCTGGCTGTCGACGCCGGGGGCGGCCACTTTCGTTATTGTGATAGTTATGGTCTGGAAGGGCTATCCTTTCATCTCGGTCATTATGCTGGCCGGGCTGCAGTCGATCCCGCTCGAACTCTACGACGCCGCCAAGGTCGATGGCGCCAGCGCCTGGGGTCGCTTCCGCTTTATCACCTTGCCGGGTTTGCGCTCGGTGCGCGGTATTGCCCTCATCCTGATTATGCTCTGGGTATTCCGTGATTTTCCCATCATATACCTCTTGACCGGCGGCGGACCCCAAGGCACGACGCAGACCCTGGCGATTATGACCTACCAGGAAGCCTTTAAGTTTCACGACTTTGGATATGCCGCCGCTATCGGCGTCATCACCCTGATCATCAGCGTCGTCGCCAGTTGGTTTATGGTGCGGCGCAGCGACGAACCGCTCTTCTAGCGAGGGCAACTTATCATGGCCCGCAGCCGGACGGAAACAGTCATACTCTACGCGGTGGTCATCAGCGTCATTGTTATTTTGGTGTTCCCGCTCTACTGGATGTTTAATACATCGCTGGCGCCTTCTACGCAATTACGCCGCTTCCCGCCGGTATTTATACAGCCGGAGCCGACATTCGCCGCTTACGAGCGCATCTTCAACGAGCGCCCGGTTGGCCTTTGGCTGCGGAATTCGGCCCTTGTCGCCCTGGCGTCCACCGCGCTGTCTATGTTCGTCAGCATCCTGGCTGGTTACAGCATCTCGCGGATTCGGGCGCGCGGCTCGCAGGCGATCGGGCTCTTCTTCTTGATGAGCCGGATGCTGCCCAGCACACTCATCATCATTCCGCTCTTCGTCAGCTTTCGCCAATTCCAGCTCATCGGCGACTTGAAGTCGCTGGTCCTGGCTCATGCCACCTTCATCACGCCTTTCGCCGTCTGGATGCTCAAGGGCTATTTCGACACCATCCCCTCGGAGCTTGAAGACGCGGCTATGATCGACGGCTGCACGCCGCTTAGCGCGCTGCTGCGCGTCGTCTTGCCACTCTCGGCGCCGGGCCTGGCGGCGACCACGCTCTATGGTTTTGTGCTGTCCTGGAATGATTTTGTCTTCGCGCGGACATTTCTGGTGGCCAATCAAGACGCCTGGACGGTCAATGTCGGGGTGGCGTCGCTGAAGGGCGAGTACTTGACCGAGTGGAACGAAATCATGGCCGGCTCGCTGATCGCCATGCTGCCAATCGTGCTGGCATACCTCTTCCTGGAGCGCTTCCTGGTCAGCGGCTTGACGGCTGGCTCGTCCAAATAAACAGCGGCGAGCGCTTTGCCGTCTGTACTTACTGGCTGCCGATGCCTGCCAGTTGACTGCTGACATCGTAGAGTTTTTTCGCCAGCGCTTCATCGCGCGCGTTTGGGCTGGGTGAAGACATGGGCCAGCCGCCCGCCCGGCGCTCGCGATTATTGATGGGAAATCCTTAGAAATCGTGGGCGAGCCACCGGCTCGCCCCTGCATCCATTCGAGTATTCTGGCATTTCTTTCTTGCTGCCGCGATTGAAAACAACGCCAAGCATAAAAATATCTCTGTGCCGGCGGCAGTGTCTACGCGCCCTTCTGTGTCTCTGTGGTGAATCAACCTGTGCCAAGCTCGGCATTCAGGAAATATCCACCAAGATAGACACTCCCCTCGATTGGGAAAATTTGACACGAGAATGATCAGCAGCTAAAATTGGTAACACCACTGACCAATCAGTTGTGGTCGCAGAGGAGACTGCCGTGAAAGTCACGTCACCGCGCATCTCCGGCTTGAAGACAATTGAAAAGCCCTCGGTCAAAGACCAGACCCTCGAGCAGTTGAAGAATTACATATTGTCCGGCGCCATCCCGCTGGGCGAGCGCCTGCCGTCTGAGCGCGCGTTGTCGGAGGCTCTGGGCGTCGGCCGCTACAGTGTGCGCGAGGCGCTCAAGGTGCTGGAGGCGGTCGGCTTGGTGGAATCGCGCATTGGCGACGGCACCTTCCTCACCACCAATACCGGCGTCAGCTTCGGGCGGATTCTCGGGCTGAGCCTGGCCACCTGGGGCGGCACCATCATGGAGCTGCTCGACGCGCGCAAGATGATAGAAGTCGAAGCGGCGCGCGCGGCGGCTCAACGCGCGGCGCCGGCCGAGATCGCAGCCATTGAAATGGAGCTGCGCGCCATGCACGCCAATATGGACCGCGTGGGCGACTATCTAATCGCCGATTTCAACTTTCACCGGCGCATCGGCGCAGCCAGCCACAACGCCATCATCAGCCAATTCGTGGTTAACGTGATTGACCTGCTGGAAGAAGTCCTGAAAGAAACACATTCCGACAGCTTGCCGGCGCTGGCTGAGGGCGGCGGCACCCACCGGGCGATCTTCAAGGCCATCGCGCGCGGCGATGCCGATGCCGCCGCCGAACTAATGCGCGATCATATTCAATTCAGCAGCGAAGTCTGGCAGACCGTGATTTCGCTGACCGCCGAGCCAAATGACGGGAGATCCGCTACTTGATCGACATCATCGGCTGCGGAGAGTCAAAGGAGGTGGCTACTGAGCAATCTACTCCCACAATCGCTAACGGCAATGAATTATTCTAGGAGCCAGCATGAACAAGAAATTCCCTTATGAAACATCGGACTTGAAGCCCTCGCGCAGGGACTTCTTGCGTTTGAGCGGCGCGGGCATGGCGGCTGTGATGATGGCGCGCTATGGCCTTCCGCCCGCCTTCGCCCAAGGTATGGACGGCATTCCGGCGGAGCTGCAACCCGGCAGCCCCAATAATCCCCGCGGCTGGGCGACAACCCTGCCGCCTATCCCGGACGGCATGCCCGTCGATCCGCCCGTGACCATCACCGGCAGCCGGCGCGGACCCTGGGAATTCGCTGATGGCGATGATATCGAAAACTCGCCCTTCACCCGGCTCAACGCCGCCGTGACCGGCATCAACTGGAAGCTGGCTTTCAGCTGGACCGACAACGAAGAAGAAGTATTGCAGAAATACAACCTGGCCATCGCCAGCAACGAGCTGCCGGACTTCATGGAGACTGTGCCCCTGCAGATCTACGCCGAGCTGCTGGAAAACGACTTGCTGGAGGATATCACTGATGTATTCGATGAAGTCGCGCATCCGCTCTGGCTGAAGGACGCCATGAGCTTCGGCAATGGCGCGGCCTGGCAATACGCCGAAGTCAACGGGCGCAAGATGGGTTTGCCTTACATCGAGCAGGCGGCGCAGAATGACAAGCTGCTCTGGATCCGCCAGGATTGGCTGGACGCGGTTGGCATGAGCGCGCCCACAACGGTCGACGAACTGTACGCGGCGGCCAAGGCCTTTGTTGAAGCCGATCTGGGTCAAGGCGGCGCGGGCAGTACCATCGGCATCGCCGCCGCCAACAATTTCGTCACCTGGTACAGCTCGCTGGATCCGATCTTCGGCGCTTGGGGCGTCATGCCCGGCTACTGGACGCCGAATGAGGGCGGCGACCTGCAATACAACAGCGTCCTGCCACAAACGAAGGAAGTGTTGGCGCTGCTGCGGCAATGGTATGCCGAGGGTATCTTCGCCCAGGACTTCTTCACGCTGCGTCCGCCGCAGACGGCTTTTGGGCAGATCGGCGGCAATACCTGCGGCATCACCATGTCGCCAGCTTTTGCCGCGCTCTTTGGCCTGCCCGACAGCGTTACCAATGACCCCAGCGCCCGCTGGACCTGGGCTGATATCCCGGCTGGACCCACCGGCATCAAGAAAAAAGCCTGGAGCAACCCCGTCGTCGACAGCGTCTTCTGCTTCCGCAAAGGCTTCGAGCATGTCGATCTCGTGCTCAAGCAGATTGGCTGGTGGGCGGAATTGCTGCAAAATCCGGAAAATCGCTTCCACGGCTTTGAAGGCACGGATTACTTCTGGACCAACGAGGCTGGCGACCTTGATTCCATGGGCACTGAGCTCGACCTGGCTTCCGGCTATGATGGCACCAAGCATATTTGGGGACCGCCTGGCACCAACGGCGGCGCCCGCACCGACCCGCGCCACGAAACCAACTGGATCAAGCATCGCCGCGAAGTCTGGGCGAATGCGCCAGCGGAGGAGCGGGATGCCATGATGGACGCCTTCCTGGGCGGCGACGAACTCTCGGTCATGTGGGACAACGCCAATGTCTTCGCGGTCGATCGCTGGGAAGCGGATGGCATTCGCAATCACTTCACGACCTTCCCCACCCGCACGATGGAACGCGCTGGCGCCTCGCTGGATGGTTTGGAAGCCGAGACCTTCGTGAATATCGTCACCGGGCAAGCCTCGTTGGACGACTTTGACACCTTCGTCGACGATTGGCGCGCCGGCGGCGGCGACCGCATCACGGGCGAAGTCAACGATTGGTGGCACGGGCAAATGTAGCATGTTGGCGCCCCCACGCCGCAGTAAGGTATGGCAGGGGCGACCCGATGGGTCGCCCGCAGACACGCATTGAGCGAACACGGGCGACTCGCAGAGTCGCCCCTAGGCCCAGCGCTGCGCTGGCTAGCTGGTTTATAGACGTGACAAAAGCAGCCGAATGACCTTCAAACAGTACATACGGCGCGCCTGGCCCCTGTACGTCATGCTCATCCCGGGCGTCGTCTTTGTGCTGCTCTTCCGCTACTACCCCATGTACGGCATCGTCATCGCCTTTCAAGACTTTAGCCCGGCCAAGGGTTTCTTCAATTCGCCCTGGATCGGTTGGGAAAACTTCGAGTTCTTCTTCTCCCTGCCGGATTTCGGGCGTACTTTTGGCAATACGCTTTTCATCGCCATAGCGAAAATCGTCGCCGACCAGATCGGAGCGATCATCCTGGCGCTGCTGTTGAACGAGGCGCGCGTTCTGCTCTTCCGCCGCAGCATCCAGACCTTGATCTACCTGCCGTATTTTCTGTCCTGGATCGTGTTGGGCGGCATTTTGCTGGATGTCCTCGCGCCCCATGGCATTCTCAATCAGGCGATTGGCAACTTCGGCATCAAGCCCCAGCTCTTCCTGGGCAGCAACGATTGGTTCCGCGGCACGATAATCCTGTCGGGATTTTGGAAGAATGTGGGTTTTTCAACCATCATCTACCTGGCGGCGCTAACGGCGATTAACCCGGTCCTGCACGAAGCGGCCGCCATTGACGGCGCGGGGCGTTTGCGCCGCATCTGGCATATTACCTTGCCCGGCATACGCCCGACCATCGTGCTGCTGGCGGCGCTAAGCCTGGGCGATGTCCTGGAAGCCGGCTTCGAGCAGATTCTGACGCTCTACAGCCCGGCCGTCTATCGCACCGGCGACATCATCGATACCTACGTCTACCGCGTGGGTTTGGTCTCGGCGCAATACAGCCTGGCGGGCGCGGTGGGCTTGTTCAAGTCCTTCATCGGCTTTTTCTTGATCGTACTATCCTACTGGCTGGCGGATCGCTATGCCGGCTATCGCATTTTGTAGAGCCTGCCCGATGATCCGCGAAAGCAGCCGTTTCAGCCGTTTGTTTGACAGCCTCAATTATGTCTTTCTGACCGCCTTCGCTCTGCTCTGTCTGGCGCCGATGGTGCATATCTTCGCCGTCTCCTTGAGCGGACGCGCGCCAGCCACCGCCGGCTTCGTCTCCTTCTTCCCCATCGACTTTACCTTGGAGAATTACAACGAGGTGATGGGTTCGCGCACATTCCTGCGATCATTCAACATCTCGGTAATTCGCGTTCTCACCGGCACGAGCCTGAATATGGCGCTGATTATTCTGACAGCCTACCCCCTGTCGAAGACGCCGCGGGCTTTCAAAGGTCGGACGCTATTCATCTGGTTCTTCGTCTTCGCCATGCTCTTCCACGGCGGTTTGATTCCAACATTCCTGGTTGTGCGCAGTCTGGGCTTGCTGAACACTTTGGGCGCGCTGATCCTGCCCAACGCCTTGCCCATCTTCAGCATGATCCTGATGATGAACTTCTTCCGCAATGTGCCCAAGGAGTTGGAAGAATCAGCGCTGATTGACGGCGCGTCGCACTGGCGCGTACTCTGGCATATCTACCTGCCGCTGTCGCTGCCCGCCATCGCCACCTTGACGCTCCTGTCCGCCGTCAACCACTGGAACGCCTGGTTCGACGCGCTGATATATATGACTGACACCGCCAATTATCCCATGCAGACCTATTTGCGTTCGGTAGTGGTGGAGCTGGATTTGACCAATGTGGGTATCGACCCGCGCGACTTGCAGCGCCTCTCCGACCGCGCCATCCGCGGCGCGCAGATCATCGTGGCGACCGTGCCCATCCTGGTGGTCTATCCCTTCCTGCAGCGTTATTTTATCTCGGGCATCAGGCTCGGCGCAGTAAAGGAGTAGTTGCCGTGCTCAACAGCATTTGCCACAGATCCACAGATGCGCAGAGAACCAAACAAATGACATTTTGCGTCGGCGAACTCCAACCGAGGCGCGTTGCAGGGGAGACCCGGTGGGTCGCCCGCGAAAAAAAATCTGAGACCGCGCGTCGAGAGATGGCTCATTCTCGCTTTACTGTCTCAGCAGATAGAAACGGGGGTAGCGCCCTGTGACCCTCCAACCCGTATTCGGCGCTGGCGTCTTCCCCTTCGGTACGCATGTCTACCGCGAGCCCTGCCTGGACCTGGACGGTGTTCTGCGCGATCTGCCGCTGCTGAAGCGCTACGGCTTTAACATGATCAAGATTCAGGAGCACTGGTCGGCCGACGAGAGCAGCGAAGGCGTCTACGATTTCACGCGCGTCGAGCAGGTGGCGCGGCGCGCCGACGAACTGGACCTGGGCGTCTACCTCGGCTTGACCATGGAGCAGGCGCCGGCCTGGATCTGGCGCAAATTCCCCGATTGCCACTTCGTCTATAGCGACGGCCGCCGGCACAATCAGCCCGCCCAATACACCATCCCAATGGACGGCAAGCCCGGTCCCTGCTGGGATCATCCCGGCCTGCGCGCGGCGGCGGAGCGCTTCATCGCCGAGCTGGCGCGGACGCTCGGGCAATACAAAAACATCTGGGCCTGGAATACCTTTCAGGAGATCGGCTTCTGGCCCAATACCGCGGGTAAGCTGGGCTTCTGCTATTGCCCGCATACGCTGGCGCGCTTCCGCGAATGGCTGCGTGGCAAGTACGGTACGCTGGCGGCGCTGAACGCGACCTGGCGGATCAATTACGCCGACTGGGATGAGGTTGAGCCGCCGCGCCGCGAAGAGCCGCTGGCGCCTTTCATCGACTGGCGCTACTTCATGGACGATGTCACTATGGCGCGGCAGCTGGCGTTTAAGACAAAAGCCCTGCGAGAGAACGACCCCTACAAGCGGCCCGTCTTCAGCCACGCCGATACGCCGCGAATCGGCTCGGGCGCGGAGTGGTCCTGGGCGCGGGCAGGCGATTTCTTCGGCGCCAGCAACTACCCCAAATGGAACAACGGCCATCCCTGGGACGATCCGATTGAAAGCGAAGACGAGGCGCTGCGTTACGAAATCTGGGAAGAGATGATGCTCTGCACCGATCTGGCGCGCGGCAATAACGGGCGCGGCCGGGCGCTCTGGGGCGCCGAATTCCAGGGCGGGCCCATCTCGACCTCGCTGCACTACGGTCGTATGCCGACGCCGAATGACCTGCGCGTCTGGATGCTGGCCGGGCTGGCTTGCGGCATGACCGGCATCAGCTTTTGGAATCACCGCGTCGAGCGCTTTTGGAAGGAAGGCAACGGCTTTGGCTTGCTCGACCCCCAGGGCGACAGCACTGAGCGCATGACAGCGGCCAGCCGCATCGGAGCGGCCATTCAGCGGCACGGCGAATTCTTCTCTCAGTCGCAGCCACCGCGCGCGCCGGTGGCGCTGCTCGTGAACGAAGACCTCTACCACTTCTTCCAAGCCTGCAACGGCGATGTCATCCAGCACTACCGCTATAATATGCGCGGCTGGTACGCGCGGCTGTGGCGCCTGGGCATCGCGGCCGACTTTCTTGATGCGCATCAGGTCGCCGCCGGCGAGCTGTCGCACTACCAGGCGGCTATCCTCACCATGCCGCTCAGCCTGGATGCCGAGTACTTCAATCACCTGGTCGCCTTCGCGGAAGCCGGCGGCGCGCTGATCGCCGAAGCCTGCCCGGGCCGCTGGGACAAATACGGCTGGACAACCCTGACGCAGTTGGTCTCGGGTGGCGAGGAATTTTTCGGCGCGCAGCATCAAGACCTGGTGATGGTCCAGGAGCCGGGTGGCGGCTCGCGCTGGATGCCTGAGGAGCGCCGCTTCGGCGAGTTTGATGCGCCGGCGACCCTGACAGGCTGTGGTCCCTTCGCCGACATGCAGGTGCGAGCCAACTTCTATCGGCAGAGCCTACGCCCAACGACGGGCGACGCCATCTTGCGGCACGGGTCGGATGTGCTCGCCGTGCTCAACCGGGTCGGGGCGGGCCAGAGCGCCTTGATCGGCAGCTTCCTGGGCTTCAGCGCGCTAGCCTATCGCGACTACGACGCCGCGGGCGACCGCTTTGTCGAAGCGCTGCTGGCGACGGCCGGCGTCGCTCCCGACCGCTGTGGCGCGCTGCTGCGCCGCCGCCGCGTCCTGGACGATCGCCAAGCCTGGTTCCTGGTAAATCCGGGTCCGGTGCCGGCCACGGAAACCATCAACACAGCCGGCTATTCAGACTTGGCCGATCTGCTGGGCGACTGCCTGGTCAGCCAATCACAAGACGAGATTACCGTACGTGTGGCGGGCGCAAATCTGGCTTGCCTGCTGCTCTCGCCGTGAACTAGAATTTGTCTTTCTCTGTGTCTCTGCGCCTCTGTGGCCAAATAAGAATAAACAGGACATATCATGAAAATCACCCGCATTGACTGCCACGTTCTGCTCGTGCCCGAATTCCATACCGAAGCCTGCTCGTCAGCGCAAGACAACCTGGTGGTCGAAATCCATACCGACGCCGGCATCAGCGGCATCGGCGAGACGGACGTCAACCCCTGGATCGCCCGCGCCTGTATCCAGGCCATGGGTACGCATATCATGGGCCTGGGCTTGGAAGAGATGCTGCTGGGCGAAGACCCGCTGCAGCCGGAAGCCATCTGGCGCAAGCTCTACAGCGGCTCGAAGATGAACGGCCGCCGCGGCGCGTTGATTTGCGCCATGGGCGCGATTGACATGGCGCTCTGGGATATCAAGGGCAAGGCGCTGGGCGTCCCGATCTACAAGTTGCTCGGCGGCGCGGTCAAAGACAGCATCACTCCCTACGCCTCGCTGCTGCCCACCGGCGACACGCTGCGGGAATACCGCGACTCGCTCAAAGCCAAGCTCTTGCAAGCGCGTGACTTCGGTTTCAAAGCGGCCAAGCTGGAGATCTGCATCAACGGTCCCTACACGCATAACGCCTTGCAAGAACACGACGATCATGTCGCTGGCATTGTGGCCGAATGCCGCGACGCCGTTGGCGCCGAGATGACGCTGATGGTCGATGTCGCCTACGCCTGGGACGACGCGCGCACGGCGCTGCGGGTGATCAAGCAGCTCGAGCCCTTCGACCTATTCTTCCTGGAGACTCCTATCAATATCGACGATCTCGAGGGTTACGCCTTCATCTGCGACCATTCGCCCATCCGCATCGCCGCCGGCGAGTGGCAGAATACGCATTGGGAATTCATTGACCTGGCGCGTCGCGGCAAGCTGGATGTGCTGCAGCCCGATGTCGGGCGCGTCGGCGGCTTCACCGAAGCGCGCAAGGTGGCGCAGCTGGCGGCGGATTACGGCCGGCTGATCGTGCCCCACTGCTGGAAGACCGGCATTGGCATCGCGGCCAGCGCTCATCTGGGTTTCGCCACCGCCTGTTGTCCCTTCATCGAGTGGCTGCCGGCGCATCTGTCGGAGTCAGTGCTGCGCGACGAACTGGTCGCCGACGAAATCCAGATGATTGATGGCGAGATCCAACTGCCGCAAAAGCCCGGGCTGGGCATTGAACTTAATCGCGAGGCGCTTGCGCGTTATACAGTCGATTAAGCGAGCGAATTGCCATCTTTCCCATAGCTATGGGTAAGGCCTGGGGATGGGCTAAGCCGCTTTTAAGGCTGCTGCTATTGCCGCGCGCTGCTCGCTTGAGCTGGGCGGCATCGGCATGCGCGGCGCGCCAGCCGGCCGCCCCTGCATAGCCAGCGCCGTCTTCACGTTAGCCGGCAGGTTGTCGTCCATGATGGCGTTCCAAATCGGCAGCAGCTTCAGATGCGTCTGCAGCGCGCCGGCGTTATCGTCCGCCGCCACCTGATCCCACAACTTGACGCAAAGCTCGGGCGCGGCCGTCAGAATCGCCGCGATGGCGCCATGCGCGCCCAAGGCGAAGGAGGGATAGAGCAGGGCGTCCACCGCTGACATGATGAGGCCGGCATCGGCTGAGCTCATCAGCAGATCCGCCAGCAGCTTGAGGTCGCCCGCGCTCTGTTTGACGCCGATCAACCCGGGAATCTCGCGCATCATGCGGTCGAGCAGCGCTGGCGAACAGTAGGACCAGGGCACCACGTTGTAAACCATAACCGGCTGCGCCGCATTTTCGGCCAGCGCCGCGAAGTGCGCGAACATGGTCTCGTCAGTCGGGCGGAAGAGATAGTGCACCGGCGTCACTTGCAGGGCGGCGACATCCAGGTCGGCCAGCGCTCGCGCCTTCTCCAGCGCCTGCCGCGTACTGTCGACGATGATGCCGGCGATTACAGGGACGCGGCCCTGCGCTGCGTCGATAGCCGCGCCGACGACGCAGCGCAATTCGTCTGTGGTCAGCGTATGCCCCTCGCCGGTGCTGCCGCCCACCGCCAGGCCATGCACGCCGGCCGAGCTGATCAAGTATTCGACTTCCGCGCGCAGCGATGCCTCGTCGATTGATTCGTCCTCGTGAAAGGGAGTCGCCATCGGTGGTACGATGCCCTGAATTTTCATTCCGCCTCCTTTATGAGTTCGTCAACGTGCGGCTGCGTTGCCGCCGATTTACTGTCGTCAAGTTCTGCTGCTCCCTCGCTCGATTTGTGCTGGATGACTTTCTCGATGATGAAGCGAGGCCGCCGCCTGGTCTCGTCCAGATTGCGCCACATATATTCGCCCATGACGCCCAGGATGAACATCTGAAGGCCGGCCGCGATCAGGACGACCACGATCAGCGAAGCCCAACCCTCTGTCGCTATACCCAAAGCCAGTCGCGCGTAGATCACCCAGATCGCGTAGATCAAGCCAAGTAGGCTGAACAAGACTCCCAGCCCCGACGATATGCGGATGGGGAAGTGAGAAAAGGCGACGAAGGAATCGACGAAGTATTTGAGTTTTTTTGTCAGCGACCACATGGATTGGCCGTAGCGTTCTTCGCGCGCGCTCCGATCGTAGTAGACGATCTGCGGTTCAAAACCCAACCAGAGAATCAAACCCATCAAATAGGCATTGTTCTCCTGAATGTTGTTGATTATGGAGCAGACCTGTTGGTCGGCCAAGAAGAAATCAAAGCCGCGCGCCGGCATGTTCTTGATGGCGAAGCGCCGGAACAGCCGATAAAAGGTATCGGATAGTAGCGAGCTTGGAAAGGGATCGCCCCGGCCTCGGCGAGCTGCGATGACCACCTTGCTCCCGTCGCGCCAGCTCGAGATCATGTCGTGCAGCAGCGCCGGCGGATCCTGCATATCAGCGGCAATGGCAGCCACAGCATCACCCTGAGCCAGGCTCAAGCCGGCCATAATCGCCGCGTTGGAGCCGAAATTTCGCGAAAGCTTCGCCACCTTCATACGCGGCTCGTGGGCGGACAGAGCTTTCAAGACGGCAAAGGAGTCATCGCGCGAGCCGTCGTCGACGAAGACGAATTCAAAGTCGTCAGCCGGGTTGCGCACCGCGACCTCGCGAAATTCATCCAGCAGGTCGGCCAGGCTGCGCGAGTTGTGATAGACTGGCACGACAAACGAAAAGAGACTCATTCTTGCTCACCGTCATTCAATTTGAAGTGTCGCAGCACTTGGCGGCGCATTGCCTCATCCACCGAGCTCAGTTCCCGCGCCGGCACACCGGCGACGACCGTCCAGGGCCGCACGTCTTTTGTCACCATGGCGCCCGGCGCGACAATCGCTCCCATGCCGATTTCGACTTCCGCCGCGATGGTGGCGGCCGTGCCGATCAAAGCGAAACGCCGCACGGTGGGGCCGGCTGAGGAGAATGGCAGCAATCCGAAACGTTTGAGATAAACCTCGTTGTCATTCACCGTGGCCACGCCCGGACCGATGAATACATCGGGTTCAATGAGCATATTGCCGGTGATGATCGCGCCATCAATGACGCGGCTGCGCGCTCCCAAATGCGAATCGTACATCATCATTACGCCGCGCCCGAGGACGGCGTCGGCCTCTATGCGACAACCCTCCCGTATCGACGCCAGGTCGCCGACCAACACCCGGTCGCCAATATCAAGATCGCAATATAGCACAGAATTCGCGCCGATGGCGCAGCCTGCGCCGATTCGCACCGCCGTCGCTTTGATATCAAGTGGACGGTTGGTCGTGCCGGCGCGTATCGGCGGACGCCCGATGACCGCGCCGGGCAGGATACGCGTATCCTCGCCCACGACAACATCCGGGTAAAAGGTGACATTGGCGCCGATTTGCACCCCCGCTTTCAGGGTCAGGTCGCCCAGGATGTTGAGATTGTCCGCGCAAGTAACCGTCGGATGAATGTCAACTTTAGCCATCGCTATCCCAGTAATGCGCTTTGTGGGCGCGATAAAAATCGACCGTCTTGCCCAGGCCGTCGCGTAGTGTCGTCCGCGGCGCCCAGCCGGCCAAGCGGTGTATCTTGCTGATATCGGAATAAAAATCGCCCGGTTCCTGCGCCTTGCGTTCCGGCGTAAACGGGGAGAACTCCCAGCGGCCGCTGCCGGCGACTTCGATCAGCGTGTCCGCCAATTCGATGAAGTCCGTCGGTTTGTCGATGCCCACATTAAGCACTTCGCCCACAGCCGCCGGACTTACCGCGCTCATCAAAATCGCCTCAACGGCATCGTCAATGAAGAGAAAATCACGCCGGATCTTGCCATCGCCGAAGACCTTGATGGTCGCGCCGTCGATCGCCTGGCGCACAAACCAGTTGACGACGCCGTAGCGCGGATGCCGCATCTGTGCCCGCGGACCATAAATGTTGGTCAGCCGCAGCAGCACCGCGTCAATCCCATGCGCATCGTTGTAGACCTGAATGATCTTCTCAGCCGTCAAGTTGGATATTTCGTAAATGCCTTTAGGATTCGTCGCCGCCTCTTCATTGACCGGCAGCGACACTGCCGCTCCATATTGCCCGCGCGTACCGGTATATATGAGCTTGGCGGATGGATTATGACGGCGCAGCGCTTCCATCATCACAGCCGTGCCCTTGATATTAATGTCGATATCGGGGAAGGGATCACTCATGCTCAAGATATGATCGACCTGCCCGGCCAGGTGAAATACGAAGTCTTGCCCGCGCACCAGATGATTCATCACGTTGACGTCGCGAACATCGCTGAAATTCACGGTGACGCGGGATCCAATCGGCGCGATGTTGAAGAGATTTCCGCCATAACCCGGGATCATCGCGTCCACGATGGTGACATCCGATCCCGCATTCACCAAGCCAATAGCAAGGTTGCTTCCGGTGAAGCCCATGCCGCCCGTTATGAGAGCGCGCGCGCCGCGCAATCGTAGGCCTATTCCCATTCAGCTAGCCTCGCAGTTTCTCAATTTCAGCGCAGACGCGCAGGACATCAGCATCGCCCAGGCCGATGTAAAGCGGCAGCGACACAATCTCGCGGGCGGCTTGCTCTGTTCGTGGCAGGCTGCCCGGCGCGAGTCCCAGATTGCGATGCGACTCCTGCAGATGAATCGGTATCGGATAATGAATTAGTGTGCCAATGTCTCGCTGCTTCAGCGCGGCCATCAATTCATCACGATTGCGGTCGCGAATGACGTAGAGATGATACGTATGCCTGCGATGCGCGGCAGATGCCGGCTTGACTACCGACTGCAGATGCGCGTCGTAGAGCGCGGCTATCGCTCGTCGGCGGGCATTGTGCTCGTCAAGGTGTTTGAGTTTGACGCGCAGCACAGCCGCCTGCATCTCGTCCAGCCGGCTGTTCGTCCCGCGTGTCTGATGCGTGTAGCGGGTTGTCTGCCCGTAATTGCGCAGCTTTACCAGTCGCTCGGCGTATTCGGGGCGGCTGGTGATGACGGCGCCGCCATCGCCATAGGCGCCCATATTTTTGGTTGGGTAAAAGCTGAACGCGCCCATATCGCCGATGACGCCGACTTTGCGATCCTTGTGTTGCGCGCCATGCGCTTGCGCGCAGTCTTCGATCAGCAGCAAGTCGCGCGATTTGGCGAGGGCTTTGAGTCGGTCCATATCCGCCGGCTGTCCGTAGAGGTGCACGACGACGATCGCGCGGGTTCGCTCAGTGATTGCCGCCTCGGCGCGCAGCGGGTCCAGCGTATAGGTCTCCAGGTCGATATCAGCGAGCACAGGCCTGGCGCCCGTGCTTTCGATGCCGGTCACAGTCGCCATCGCCGTGTGCGCGACCGTGATTACCTCGTCGCCTGGGCCGATGTTGCCGGCGCGCAGCGCGAGCTCGATGGCGTCGGTGCCGCTGGCGACGCCTACCGCGCGCGCGGCGCCATGATACGCGGCGAATTCCGCCTCGAAGGCCCGCACTTCCGGGCCGAGAATGTACCAGCCGCTATCCGCCACGCGGCGCAGAGCCTCGTGGATTTCGTCCGCCAGCAAATCATGCATTGGCTTAAGCTGATTGAAGGGAATCATGGTCGTTCGCTTGCCTTCAACACGCGCCCTGCAACTCAAATCATAGAAAGTCCATCACAACTGTCAAGCGGCGGATGGCTCAGCCGACACCACGTCGCGCTTGCCAAAGTAAATCCACAGCAGCCACAGCGTGATCGGGATAATCAGCAGCGCGCAGCCCAGCAGCAGTACGCCGCTCACGCCCATGGAAGTATCGATCAGCCAGCCGGTTGTCCCCGACGCGACCGCGGAAAATAGCGTGTACAAGGCGAATTCGGTGGAGAAGACCCGGCCCCGTACTTGATTGGGCACGATTTGCAGCAGCAGTTGTGTGCCCAAAACCCAGATCAAGCCGCCGCCGATGCCGCGCAAGAAGGCGCCGAAGAGGATGACCGGGAACGAGATCAAGGTCGCCGACACGATGAAGCCGGCCAGGGAGAAAACGTAGCCCGCCGCGATAGCCAGGCGCAGATGCCGGTCGCGGTCGCGTGCCCAGTTGCGCCCCAGAATGGGACTGATGCCGGAGCCGATGCCCGACATGACATAGATCAAACCCAGGCTGATGCTGCCGCCTTCGCCAATAGGAAAATAGCGCTCGGCAATGGCGACCTGGATGACCTGGTAGAAGCCGATGACCAGCAGCCCCAGAACGCCTTTGTGGATGGCGATGGAAAAGGTGTCGATATGCCGGCGCAAGTAACCCAGCCCGTAGAGGTATTGCCGGAGGCCCGCCATGATGGAACGATCCGAGTCGCCTTTGAGCAGCGACTGATAGGGCATGCGCAGCAAGATCAGCGCGCTGACCAGGAAGGTCACAGCGTCGATGACAAAGGCGGGATAGACGCCCATTACACCAGACACCAATCCGCCCAGCGCGGCGCCAAAAGCCAGCATCACCGACCAGGTCGCCGAAGCCAGGGCGTTGGCGACGCCCAGCTCATGCGGCTTGGTAATGTCGGGCAGGATGGCGTTCCAGGCCGGGAAATAGAATCCTTGCGAGGCGCTTTGAATCGCCATCAGCGCATAAATCAGCCAGACCTGCTGCGGCTCCCGCGCCAGCAGGTAACCAAGCACAACAAAGCAGCGCAGGACATCGGTGCTGATGACGATGGCGCGGCGGTTATAACGATCGGCCACGACGCCGGCAATCGGGCTGACCAGAAAAGGCGCCAGCATCCGCACCACAAAAAGCCCGCCAACCGCCATGCCCGATTGTGTCAGCGTGGCGATCAAGGCGGCTGAGGCGATGAGATTGAACCAGTCGCCCGTGAGGCTGACCACCTGCCCGCACCACAGGTAACGGAAGGAGCGGTTGCTGCGGATCAGCTGCCAATAGCCGGATTGTCTTGCGTCGGAGGTTGCCAATTTGCGCTCGCAGTCGTTTGCGCGAGGCGCCGGTCCGCCACGGGGACTTCGCGGAGCGGCTCTGCTCGCCAGCGCGTCATTATAACCGCTTGCCGGCGCAGGGTCACCCGTCTGTTCGCCGGCCGCCGCTGGTGAGTTGAGCGAGAGGTAGCGCTTGGTTTTTTTCTCCACAAAGACACAAAGGTCACAAAGTTTAGTTTGAAATGGCTTGTCGCTGATTATCGCTTGGGAGTACCCATTGGTTTGAAGTCCGTATATTAAAGCACATTCCTCTGTGAACTCCGAAATCTCTATTTCGCGAAACCCGCCCATTCCCCGCGTGCATTCTCGTTGAAAACCGTAGGGGCGAGTCTTGGCTCGCCCACCTGGGCGCAGATTTGAGTTTCATATTTTGTGTGAGCCAATTTGTGACTTGCGAGCGACGGTGGTTATTTTTCAGTTTTGCTGCGCGTTGGTGGTTTTGCAGATTTGGCTCGGCGCGCTGGGCGATTGAACCATTTAATTCCACGCCAGATTCGGTAAAATGATGAGAGGCCGCAGGTTAGGGCGGCATTTTTACATGAGACTGAGTAGGAGTGAAGGTATGCGGGTCTTCATTGCGGGCATCGACGGCTATCTGGGCTGGCCCCTGGCGATTTATCTTAGCGCTCACGGGCATCAGGTCGCTGGCGCCGATCTGCTGCTGCGGCGCGACTGGGTGGCTGAAGTCGGCGGCGTCAGCGCGCAGCCTATTGCCGGTCGTGAAGAACGCCTGGTCGCCTTTGAAGAGACCTTCGGCAGACCGCTCGACTTCCGAGTCGGCGACTTGACCGATTACGCCTTTGTCAAAGAGCTTTTCGAAGAATTCCAGCCCGAAGCCGTGGTGCATCTGGGGCAAATGCCGTCCGCGCCCTATTCCATGATCGACCAGGCCCACTGCGTCTGGACCCAGCAGAATAACGTCGTCAATAATCTGAACCTGCTCTGGGCTATCAAAGAAGTCGCCCCCGATGCCCACTTGATTAAGCTGGGTACGATGGGCGAGTACGGCACTCCCAATATCGATATCCCCGAAGGCTTCTTTGAGGTCGAATTTCGTGGACGGGTAGACCGCCTGCCTTTCCCGCGGCAAGCCGGCAGCTGGTATCATCAGAGCAAAGTGCATGACTCCCACAATACGCATTTCGCCTCCAGGATTTGGGGCATGCGCGCTACCGATATCATGCAGGGCGTGGTCTTCGGCACGCGCATCGCCGAGATGGGCGACGATCTGCGCTTGCGCAGCCGCCTTGATTTCGATCAGTGTTTTGGCACGGCCATCAACCGCTTCTGCTGCCAGGCTGTTATCGGCCATCCTTTGACGCTTTTTGGGCTGGGCAAACAGAAACGCGGCTTCCTGCCGCTGACCGATTCGGTAACCTGCCTGCGCCTGGCGGTGGAGAACCCGCCTGAGCCGGGCGAATTCCGCGTCTTCAACCAGTTCGAAAATGCCTACACCGTGACTGAACTGGCTGTCATGGTTCGTGATGTGGCGGCGGACATCGGTATTACGGCGGAAATCCGCCAATATGACAATCCGCGCGCGGAAATGGAAGAGCATTACTACCAACCTGATCGGCAGCATTTGCTCGATCTGGGTTATCAGCCAACCCGCGACATCAAGGCGGTGATGAAAGAAATGATGCTGGACCTGCTGGACAACAAAGCGCGCATTGAAGCGCATGCTGATGCGCTGGTCCCCGATATCCGCTGGGACGGAGAGCGGAGACGGTCTGAGGTTATCGGTTGAGCCTTGCCAAGACCTTGCAATCTGCGCGCGTTCAAAGGCTTGCTCTTGTCGCAAGCGCGTTTGCCGTTGCAGTACTTCTGCTGCTTACGATTCAAAACACAGCCGCTCCCAACATTAACCTGGAGTATGGTGATACCACAATCAGGTTTTCCGCCGACAGATCCTGGACTTTATATCCGGGCGACTGCGTAAATCTTTTCTGGGAGTTAGAGGGTATCCAGTCGCTATACATCAATGACTACGGCCGAATCGGCCGCGGCGAGACGACTTTCTGCCCGGCAATCAACGCGACCAGCTCGATCATGGAAGTCACCGCTCAAAATGGCGTCTACCGCAGGCTTGAGCTCGAGATTAGGCATCTGCCGGATTTAATCTTCTATGTGTTTGGCTTTGTCGGATTGCTCGGATCCGGTTTGCTCAGCTTGTATTTCCTGAATACTTTCCGGCTTGACCGTCCGTTACCGGTTGCGTGGTTTTTGACTGTACTGAACCTGCTGCTGATAAGTGGCGGCGCGATCCGCTTGAGCCCAGTCATGCAGCCGCTGATTGACGAAGATGACGGAAGCGTCGCTGTCCGATTCTGGGCGGAACGGGGCAGCCTCATATTTCCGCACGAGTGTGTTGAAGTCGGCTGGTCGGTTAGCGGCGCGCAGTCACTGACGTACAAGGGACGAGATGTGACCATGGCAGGCAACCCAGGTATGGGAACGCATTGCGCGGGCGACGGCGTGGCGGCCATTCTGGATGTCATTTCCAGCGACGGCGCCAGCCGCCGGTACACGCTGGAAATTCATTCGCTGTTTCCAGAATCACAGCAGCAGCCAGTCTTCATTTACTGGTCGCTTCTTGTGTTGATTATCAGTTTCATAGTGTTTGCGCCGCTGGTTGTACAATCTGCATTAACACTGCGGCCAAGATTCTCTTCTTCGGACTTTGTTGCGGTTATTGGTTGTATCTTGTTTGTATTTGCGCTCTTCGCGCCGCTGGGTTATGACAGCATAGCGCACTGGGAAAACCAGATACTGCGCGCTTACATCGAAGGTGGTTCGCTAGGATTTTTGGCCGCGGAATTTGTATCACGGTTTATGGCGCCCGTGTTTCCCGTGCTGTCCTACGCCCTACACACAGAATCGTTCCTCGGAAACCACCTGGTAAATTGCCTGACGCTGGCGGGCTCGATGGTAGCAGTCTACGGAATCATGCGGCGTCTAAAGATCGCGTCGCTATATGCATTCCTGGTCGCGGCTCTGTTCACAGCTTATCCAGTTAATTCAATGCTCTTGTCCATGCGATCAATGCCACTGAATATCAGCAAGTTGTCCCTCTTTGTTGCAATCTACTTCATTCTCGATTTCAAGCGAAATCCAAGGCGACTCGCGCTAGTCGGGTGCTGGCTGGCATTGCTACATAACGTCGCCACTTATGAAACGGCTTACCCGCTCATCCTGCTAATACCCGCGCTATGGTGGCTAGCGCGACCAACTTCGTTCCGCCACAATGTCACTCTGACGTGCATGTGGTACTTGATTCCGCTCTTTAAGGGCGCGTATACGATCCTGCTTTATGCGACCGGCCGCGACTTCTACCAATCCGGTTTGCTGCGCGGGGGCTCACAAACGCAGGCAGCAATACAGGACATCGCAGCAGCCGTCATCGAGGCAACGGGCAAAGTCGTTTCATATAGCTTCGTTGAAGGCTGGCGTGAAGCATTTAATTCGACCATCGGGGATGTCTGGTGGGCTTCTATCCTGCTACCCCTCGCCATCGTAGGTGGAGTCGCCTGGTATCTTGTGAGGCAGTCAGACCCTTCGCAATGGCCCGCCGGGCGCGACATCGGCAGGTCGGTGCTGATTGGCTTCTTGCTTGTCCCTGCCTCAGTTGTCGCGCTGTTATGGCTGCCACTTTACGCCAATGATCTGTGGCGTCCCTTTCTCTATGTGCCTCTCGGCGCGTCCATTGCCTTGTTTGGCGTATTGCTTGCAGCGACCAAACGCATTCGAAACTTCAAGTATCGTGAGCGGGTACTGATCGCGCTCTGCCTGGCGCTCTTGATTCCTGCCTTGTCCCGCTTGCAACTGCAGGGACGCGGCCATGTCCAGAGCGCCGATCGAAAAGCCAAAATCCTGCATAACGTGCTTGAAATCGCCCCGAGACTGGAACCCTCAACGCAGCTCCTCATCGTGACACCGATGGAAAATGAAGCCTTGCAGCAACTTGGCATCTTCGAGTTCATACATTGGGACATGATCAATAGCGCGTTTTATGTTTTGTACGGCAGCGAGGCGCCCGAGCGAGCCTATTTTTGTCTGTCTTGGCGGATATGCAGCACCAAGGGTGATGAGAAAACCATATTCGATTCGGACGCCCCGGGCGAATTGCTTCAGCGGACCTTGGTCTTCAAGTTGAATGAAGACCTGTCGCTCGAACTTATAGACGACCCGGTCACGGAGTTGGCGCTGGATATCGATATCCGGTACGACGCCAGTACGCTGTATGATCCTGACGCGCCACTCCCGCCCCGAGCGGAGTCTATGCTTGGCCCGGCTATTCGCCGCTGAGTTCGCCGGCGCGGTTTATTCGCTCTGAGAGAAGCCTGTGCGCCAAGCGCCAGCTTGTATGGCGAGCAGAAAGGCAATTTCATGACGCCTAGAAGACCAGCGCTATTAATCATCCTGGATGGCTGGGGAATCCGCGCGACGCAAGCGGGCAACGCCGTGGCCCTGGCCGAAACGCCCAACTTTGACCGCTGGCTGCGCAGGCATGAACGCGCTATCGTACACAGCTCAGGCGAGCATGTTGGTTTGACGCCGGGCCAGATGGGCAATTCCGAAGTCGGGCATCTCAACCTGGGCGCCGGGCGCATCGTCTACCAAGACATCTCGCGCATCGCCAAAGCCATTGCTGAAGGCGCGCTCGCTGACAACCCGGCGCTGCAAAGCGCCTTGAACGACCTTAATGAAAGCGGCAAGCGCCTGCATCTGATCGGTTTGCTCGGCAGCGGCGGCGTACACAGCCACTCCGACCATCTCTACGCGCTGCTGGACATCGCGCGCCAACATGGCATTGACCCGCTGCTGCACCTGATAACCGACGGGCGCGATACGCCCACGCAAGCCGGCATCCAGTTCTGCGCCGAGCTGCTGGACAAGATCGCCGAGCTGGGCTGCGGGCGCGTGGCCACCGTCAGCGGGCGCTACTACGCCATGGATCGCGACCAACGCTGGCGGCGTACGCGACAAGCTTACGACGCCATGGCGTTCCGCCGCGGCGACGACCACGCGCCCGATGCCTTGGGCGCCATTCAAGCGTCCTACGCAAAAGGCGTCACCGACGAATTCATCCTGCCGACTGTCATCGGGTCGGGCGATGGCTTGGGCATCTCAGCCGGCGATGTTCTGCTCTGCTTCAACTTCCGCGCCGACCGCATGCGTCAGCTCGCGCAAGCCTTCGTCAAGCGCGATATCGCCGCCGGGGCCGGTATCCAGCCGATTGCCGATCTGCGTCTGATTACAATGACTGAGTACCAGGAAGGCTTGACCGACTCGGTGCTCTTCCGGGTCGAGCTGCTTCGCAATACCCTGGCCGAGACGCTCAGCCGCGCGGGTCTGACGCAGTATCACACCGCCGAGACTGAGAAGTATCCCCACGTGACCTTCTTCTTCAACGGCCGCAACGAAGCGCCTTTCCCTGGCGAATCGCGCCATATCGCGCCCTCGCCCAGGGTCGCCACCTACGACCTGCAGCCGGAGATGAGCGCGCGCGAATTGACCGAGGCCACGCTGAAGCGCCTGCAAACGCAGGCTGATGATTTTCTGCTGGTCAACTTCGCCAACCCGGATATGGTCGGGCATACTGGCTCGCTAGACGCGGCTATCAAAGCTGTTGAGACCGTTGACGCTTGCGCCGGGCAGCTGGTGGATGCGGTCGCGCAGCGAGGCGGCGTCGCCATCGTCACAGCCGATCACGGCAATTGCGAGCGCATGATCGACGCTGTTACGGGCCAACCGCATACCTACCACACCGTGGGTCCCGTCTCGCTCTTCGTGATTGACGCGGAAAATAGCTACGACTTGCGCAGCTGGGGCCGGCTGGCTGATGTCGCGCCGACCGTTCTCGATCTTTTAGACATCGCGCAGCCGGCCGAAATGACCGGGCAAAGCTTTATTCGCGCTAGCCGAGCTTCCGCCTGAAGTAGGTCACCATCTCATCAAAAGCGTCATTGGCGACATCATCACGGCTCAGCTCGCCAGCTTCCAGCATGAAACCATGCGGCTCATTGGAATAGACCTTGAGCTCAAAGTCTTTGCCCGCCTGGCTCAGCGCTGTGGCATAGGCATAAATATCCGCGATTGGGCTGGGGCGGTCATGCGTGCCATGGATGATGAGCATCGGCGCGTCAAGGTCGGCGATAAAATCCGCCGGCGTCATGTTGGGCTCGCCATAGCTGGGGAAGCCATACCAAGCCACGCCAGCGGCGAAGGCATCAAGCTGGGGCATGAAGAGCATGGTATAGCGCCCTCCGGCGCAGAAACCGGTCAAGCCAATTCGCGCCGCATCCACATCTTCACGCTCGCTCAAATAGGCGGCGCTATCGTTCATAAGCTGCGCCATCAGCGCGTCCGCCGGGCTGCGCTCGTAGGTCTGCCAGCCGATGGCCAAGACCACAAATCCCTCGGCGGCGAAGGCGTCGGTCATATCACGGTAGCCGTCTTGCATGCCATTAAAAGAATGGATCAAGACCACCGCCGGATATTGCCCTTCAGCCGCGGGATAAGCCAGATAGGACTGATAAGCGCGCTCATCGCTCATCACCTCCACATCTTCGCTGATAACCGCCTGACTATCTTGAGCCAGCGCCGTCAGCGAAAATGCGAAAATGACCAAGAACAGCAGAACATGTTTGATTTTCACGGATTTATCCTTATCATCTCTCATTCAGCGCAATACTATCAATTCGCTGGCGGGCGTCAACAGCGTTCCAGCGCCATCGCAATTGATAAGGGCGGTTATGAAACGAGAAGCGAGCCTGCAAGCCATCCAGGCCCAGCCCCGGGTCTCCGTCTTGATCATCGGCGGCGGCGTCAATGGCATCGGCCTCTTCCGCGACCTGGCGCTGAACGGCGTCGACGCGCTGCTGGTCGAGCGCGGCGACTTCGGCAGCGGGACCAGCGCCGGCTCCTCGCACATGCTGCACGGCGGCATTCGTTACCTAGAAAACGGCGAACTCCGCCTGGTCAACGAAGCCCTGCAAGAGCGCGACCGCATGTTGCGCAACGCGCCCCACTACGCCAAACCGCTACGCACCACCATCCCGATCTTCCGCTGGTTCTCGGGCCTGTTTAACGCGCCGCTGAAATTCCTTAACCTGCTTGATCGTCCCGGCGAGCGCGGCGCTCTGGTCATCAAATTCGGCTTGACCTTCTACGACTTCCTGGCGCGCCGAGATCGCCAGATGCCCCGGCACGAATTTCGCCTGCGCGAAGCCGCCTTGCGCGAGTATCCGCAGCTGAATCCCGCCATCGTCTGCGCCGCCAGCTACTACGACGCCTGGATGCCCTGTCCCGAACGCATCTGCCTGGAAATGTTACTGGATGCCGAAGCCAGCCATGAGCAGGCGCGCGCGCTTAACTACGTCAGCGCCATCGCCGGCGATACGGACAGCGTGACCCTGCGCGACGAGCTCGGCGGCGGCGAATTCCGCGTTAGACCGGCTGTGGTGGTGAACGCGGCCGGTCCCTGGATTGACTTCGTGAACAGCGGCCTGGGCATGGGTCAAAAGCGCTTCATCGGCGGGACTAAAGGCTCGCATCTGATCCTCGACCACCCCGAGCTGCTCGCCGCGGCGCGCGACAGCGAATTCTTCTTCGAAAACGACGACGGCCGCATTGTGCTGATTCTGCCCTATTTCAACCGCGTCCTGATCGGCGCCACCGATATCCGGCTCGACCAGCCCGATGAAGCGGTCGCTTCCGACGCCGAAATCGATTACCTGCTGGCTATGGTCGCGCGCATTTTCCCCGGCATCAAGGTACACCGGTCGCAAATCGTTTTCACCTTTTCGGCTGTGCGTCCGCTGCCCTATAGCGGCGCAAGCGCTCCGGGCCAGATCAGCCGCGACCACAGCATCGGCAGCCTGCCGGCTGATGCCGAACGCGTCTACCCGATTCACTCGCTGATCGGCGGCAAGTGGACCACCTTCCGCGCTTTCGCCGAACAGGCGGCTGATGTTGTGCTGGCCGATCTCGGGCGGCAGCGCCGGGCGCATACCCGCGACCTGCGCATCGGCGGGGGCCGCGATTACCCGACAGACGAAGACGCCGCTCGCGATCAATGGCTGAGTGACTTAAAAGCGCGCTGCCACCTGCCGCTGGAGCGGCTGCGCCAGCTATTCGAGCGCTACGGCACGCGCGCGGAAACGGTTGCCATGTTCATCGCTCAGGCGCCGGACAAGCCGCTGAACTCGCTGCCGGCTTACAGCCAGCGCGAAATCGAGTTCATGCTGGAGCATGAAAGGGTGGAGCGCCTGGACGACCTGCTGCTGCGCCGCACCCTCATGGCAATGCTGGGCCAAGCCACGCCGGCGCTGCTGGGTGACTTGGCCGACATCAGCGCGGCGACGCTGGGCTGGTCCGATCAGCGTAAAACCGCTGAAATCAAGCGCTTAGTCGAGCTGCTTCGCGTTAAGCACCGCGTGGACTTGCCGGCGCCTAGCTGATTCTCACCGCCGTGCCGCTGGCGGAGACCATCAGCATACTGCCGTTAGCGCCGATGGTCTCGTAATCCAGGTCGACGCTCAGAATGGCGTTGGCGCCCAAATTCCGCGCATTATCCTGCATCTCACGTATAGCGATTTCTTTCGCCCGCCGCAGCTCCTCTTCGTATGCGCCCGAGCGCCCACCCACGATATCGCGGATGCCGGCGAACATATCTTTGAACATATTGGCGCCCATTACCGCCTCGCCGCTGACAATGCCCAAATAACCCTCGACAGCGTAACCTTCAACGGTTGGTGTTGTCGTTGTGATCATGCGCTTCACCTTGCTTTCCATTTGCTTGCCTCACTATTTTTCTGCGAGCCGTATTGTACTGGCGGAGTGGCGCGCTGGCTAGCGTTGCAGTCAGAGGCCAGATGAGCATTTGCAGCGCGTCATGGTCGCGGCTGCATTAGGGCAGCAGCAGCCGCAGCAGCCGCGCGGCCGCCGTCGCCGCCGGCAGCTCGCCTGCTGCCACCGCCGCCTCAATCTCGGGCAGGGCGGCTTTTACCGCGGCGTTCCCGTACAAGCGCTCGCGCAGCTGCGACTCCAACTCAGCGTACAGCCACTCGCGCTGCTGCGCGGCGCGACGTTTTGCGAAGACGCCGCTGGCTTGGGTTTGCGCCACAAAATCGCCGATGGCGCGCCAGATATCGTCGATGCCCGCGCCGCTCAGCCCGGAGGCGGTGAAAGCCCGCGTCCGCCAGCCCTCGGTGGCCGGCGCCAGAAAGCGCAGCGACTGGCTGTATTGCGCGCGAGCTGCCCTCGCCGCGGCGATATTGTCGCCATCAGCTTTGTTGATGACCAGCGCATCGGCCATCTCAATGACGCCTTTCTTGATGCCTTGCAAGTCATCGCCGGCGCCGGTGATCAGCAGCAGCAAAAAAAAGTCGACCAGGGCGCGCAGCGTCACTTCGCTTTGGCCCGTGCCCACCGTTTCAACCAGTATCACATCGTAGCCGGCGGCTTCGCAGAGCAAGATGGCTTCGCGCGTGCGCCCGGCCACTCCGCCCAGCACCCCGCCGGTGGGGGAGGGGCGGATGAAAGCCCGCTCATCGCGCGCGAGCCGCTCCATGCGCGTTTTATCGCCCAGGATGCTGCCGCCGCTCAAGTGGCTGCTGGGGTCGATGGCCAGCACGGCCACGTTTTTACCGCGCTCGGTCAAGCAGCAGCCGAAACTGTCGATGAAGCTGCTTTTGCCCGCGCCCGGTACGCCGGTGACGCCGATGCGAATCGACCGGCCACTGTGCGGCAGCAAGTGGCCCAGCAGCGCCTGCGCCCGCTCGCGATGCTGCGGGGCGGCGCTCTCGATCAGCGTGATAGCGCGGGCCAGCGCGGCGCGCTCACCCGCCAGCAGGTCGCGCGCGAGCGCATCGATGTCGATATGGCGCTGTTGAGACTTGTCATTCATAGCCGGGCGCGGGTCGCATGCATTCATCCATCTTAACGCATTGACGTTATCTGATACACTCTAGGCGAGACAACTGAAACAAGGAGGTCAAAAATGGCGCAATATCTATGGCAATCATCGCTGACGTCTTCCGCTTGGAAAGATCAGATAGCTGGCGATGTCGCCGCGCTCTTCGACGCCAGCGATGCTGACGCGGGGCATTTCGGCGGAAAGGTGCTGCATTCCTGGGTGGCTTTCGGCGAGTACGACTTTATCGCCGTTGTCGAAATGCCCGATAACGAAAGCATGGCGGCTTTTGTGCTGGCGATGACGGCCAAAGGTCACTATTCCGCCGGCAAGACTACCATCTTGCTGAGCAGCGATGAAACGAAAGCGGCGACGCGGCGCGCGGCAGCCTTGGGCTAGACTCGCGTCGGATTGTCGCCCGCCTGCTGTTCCGCGGACGAGCGCCGCTCCAGCTCTCTTAGTACATCGCGGGCCGCGGTCGGTATCACCGTGCCGGGGCCGAATATAGCCGTCGCGCCCTGCTCATAGAGGAAGGCGTGATCCTGTGCCGGAATGACGCCGCCGATGACCACCATGATGTCGGCTCGCCCCAGCTTGCTCAGCGCCTCGGTGAGCTGCGGCAGCAGGGTTTTGTGCCCGGCCGCCAGCGAACTGATGCCGACCACGTGCACATCATTTTCCACTGCCTGTTTCGCCACCTCGTCCGGCCTTTGAAACAGCGGCGCGATATCGACGTCAAAGCCCAAATCCGCGAAGGCGGTGGCGATGACTTTGGCGCCGCGGTCGTGGCCGTCTTGCCCCATCTTCGCCACCATCAGCCGCGGCCGCCGCCCCTCGCGCAGCGCGAAGTCATCCGTCAGTTCACGCACTGCGGCGACTTCAGCGCCATCGCCGAACTCGCTGCTGTAGACGCCGGCCACCGACTGCAGCACCGCTCGATGCCGTCCCCAGACTTGCTCCAGCGCCAGCGAAATCTCGCCGGTTGTGGCCCGCGCCCGCGCCGCTTCAACCGCCTGAGCCAGCAAATTGCCGCCTCCCGATCGAGCGCATTGCGCCAGTTTACTAAGCGCGCCATGCACAGCCGCATCGTCCCGCGCCGCGCGCAGCGTCTTTAAACCTGCGATCTGCGCTTGGCGCACGGCGCTGTTATCGACTTCGCGATAGGCGATAGGGGCATCGGCGTCCGAGCGGTGCTTGTTCACGCCGATGATGGTCTCGGCGCCGCTGTCGATACGGGCTTGCCGCCGGGCCGCCGCTTCTTCAATGCGCAGCTTGGGCAGTCCGGTTTCCAGCGCTTTGGTCATGCCGCCCAGCGCTTCAATTTCGTCGATATGCGCCCAGGCGCGCCGCGCCAAATCATGCGTCAAGCGCTCGACCAGGTAAGAGCCGCCCCAGGGGTCAACAGCAGCGGTAATGCCAGTTTCCTGCTGCAAGAAGAGCTGCGTATTGCGGGCGATGCGCGCGCTGAAATCGGTCGGCAGGGCGATGGCCTCGTCCAGCGCGTTGGTATGCAGGGACTGCGTTCCGCCCAGCGCCGCCGCCATTGCTTCCAGGCAAGTGCGGATGACGTTGTTATACGGGTCCTGCTCCTGCAAGCTCCAGCCCGAGGTTTGGCAGTGCGCGCGCAGCATCAGGGACTTGGGATTCCGCGGATGAAATTGCTTGACCAACTTGGCCCAGAGCAAACGCGCCGCCCGCATCTTGGCGATCTCCATGAAATAATTCATGCCGATGCCCCAGAAAAAACTCAGCCGCGGCGCGAAGGCGTCAATGTTCAGACCCGCTTCCAAGCCCGCCCGCAGGTATTGCAGACCATTCGCCAGCGTATAAGCCAACTCGATATCGGCGGTGGCGCCGGCTTCCTGGATATGGTAGCCGCTGATGCTGATGCTGTTGAATTTGGGCATCTCGGCGGCGCAGTAGGCGAAGATATCAGCCACGATGCGCATGGATTGCGCCGGCGGATAGATATAGGTATTGCGCACCATATATTCTTTGAGGATGTCATTTTGGATGGTGCCGGTTAACTGTGAGGGCGCCACGCCCTGCTCCTCGGCGGCGACGATGTAGAAAGCCAGCACCGGCAGCACCGCGCCGTTCATGGTCATGGAGACCGACATCCGCTCCAGCGGGATACCGTCAAAGAGCGTCTTCATATCCAGTACGCTGTCCACGGCCACACCGGCCATGCCGACATCGCCTTCCACGCGCGGATGATCGGAGTCGTAGCCGCGGTGGGTGGCCAGGTCGAAAGCCACCGACAATCCCTTCTGCCCGGCGGCCAGATTGCGGCGGTAGAAGGCGTTGCTCTCCTCGGCGGTGGAGTAGCCGGCGTACTGCCGGATCGTCCAGGGACGGGCGGCGTACATGGCGGGGTAGGGACCGCGCAGATAAGGCGGGATGCCGGCCACAAAATCAAGATGCTCGACAGCTTCCACATCGGCGGGCTGGTGCAAGGCTTTGATGTCGATTTGCTCCAGCGTCCGCCAGACCTCGTCGGCGGGTGCGGTTGACGCGCAGGGATCAGCTGACGCCAGCGTCGGATCGTAATCGATTTGGCTGAAATCAGGATTTTCGGTCATGCGCCCGCCCCTGTTGCCGACTGCGGCTTTTCGAAGGCTTCCGCCAGGCGCAGCGGTTGCAGCGGATTTACGCGGATCACATCAGCGCCCGCCGCAGCACTGTCGGGCGCTGGTGACTTCCGCGCCGCCGGCAGCGTTTCCGCTTCGTTGACGTAGGCGTTGGCGCCCACCAGGATCTTGCTTCCGCTCGCCAGGTCATGCTTGCGCTGTTGGGCAATCGCCGCGATTTCCGCTTGTATTGCGCCCGACCGCAGCGCCGCCAACATGCCGCCCTGCGCTTCAATGTCCTGGAAGCGCGTCCAGGCTTTGCGCGCGAGCCGGTCGGTCAGCGTCTCAATATGCCAGGCGCCGCCGGCCGGGTCGATCAGCCGCGTCAGTTGCATTTCTTCTTTTAAGATAAGCTGCAGGTTGCGCGAGAGACGGCGCGAAAAAGCATCGCTCGTCCCCAGCGCGGCGTCGAATGCCGGCAAGCTGATGCTGTCGACCCCGCCCATCGCCGCCGCCAGCGCCTCGCTCGTTAGCCGCAGCAGGTTGACATGGCGGTCGCGGCGCGTTTTGTTGCGCAAGCCGCCGCGCGCGTGCAGCCGCAAACGCCGATTCTGCGGCGACACGCCAAAGGCGCGCAGCGCCTGCGCCCATAAGGATTTGATCGCGCGGAACTTGGCTATTTCCATGAAGAAGTTCTCGCCGATGCCCAGCTGGAAGCGCAGCTTTCCCGCTGTGAGAGCGGCGCTCAGTCGGCCAGCGCCCGCCGCCCGCAGGTAGTCGACGCCAGTCGCCAGCGCAATCGCCAGCTCCTGCGCGGCATTCGCGCCGGCTTCGTGGTAGGCGCTTGTGTCAACCAAGACGCTGCCCATTTGCAGCGCGTATTTGCCGGCGTCCTCCACAAAATCAGCCAGTCGCTCAAAGGCGTCGGCGCGCATGGCGCCCGTTCGCGCCAAGCTGGCCAAGGGGTCATATCCGGCATAGCCGCTTAGCTGGCGAATTATGTCTTCGCTTAGCGCAGATTGTAGGAAGCGGTAGCGGATTATGGGCTTGCGTCCGTCGCCGCGAATGAAGAGCGGATAAGTCCGCAAGTTAATCCCGGCCAAGGCGCGCCGCATATCGCGCGCCGATGCTACTTGCAGCGAATCGTGGAGTACGATCGCAGTTTGCCCGCTGCTCAGCGCTTCCCGCAGCGCCGCGTTGAATTCGCGCGGATCAGCCAGGTCAATCTCGTTGGCGATCAGCCAGGGCTGGGCGCGGTAGCCGCCGGCGGTGGTTCCGCGCAAGTAGGGATACTGGCCAGGCAAACCGTCCGGCGTCCCGCGTTCGCCGATGCTATCGACATGCGGCAGCGGCTCAATGTCGATGCCTTCGTAGCTGCGGGCGACAAGGCTCTCCAGCGATTGCCCGCGCAGCGACGCGCGCGCGGCCTCGACCCAATCGTCATAGGTCGCGGCGTCAAATTCAGCGAATAAGGCCTCGGTCACAGTCTGCTCACAGCGCTAGTCGTTCAAGCATAGCGCCGATTATAGCGGCTGAGGCGATGTCTTGGAATTGTGGCGCGCCCTCGAAAGCGCTCGGCCTGATCGCGACTGCGAATTGAGTGGGATTCCAAAAAAGAAAAAAGAATGCGAAAAGCTGTTAGTGGCTTACCTGGCAGTGACACCGACATGGCGGCACAAAATTGCGCGAGCATCAACGCGATAACAGAACCTCTGTGACCTCAAAGTCACTCGCTGTCCTCGCTGGCAAAGCTGTCGTAGATTCAACCGATAAGGACACACATCCCCCCGCTGACTCACCAGGTCACATGCAGCGCGACGGGACCACGGAAGGAGATATTGCGCGTATACTCGAGCGCTTGCCCGTCCGCCAGACGCAGGCCCGGCAGCTCGCGCGTCAGCGTCTCCAGCAGGATAGCCATCTCCAGCCGGGCCAGCGGCGCGCCCACGCAATAGTGGATGCCGTAACCGAAAGCCAACTGGTCCTTGAGATTGTCGCGCTCGACAATGATGTCGTCCGGCTCGGGAAAGACGCCTTCATCGCGATTGGCGGAGTTGAGCATCAGCAGCAGGTTGGCGCCGGCCGGAATTTCGACGCCGTTGATCGTGCTGGGCTTCGCCGTCAGCCGCCGCCAGGTACAGACGGAGGGATCGTAGCGCATCATCTCTTCCAGCGCGCGCGGGATGTCAGCCGGCGCCGCGCAGAGCGCCTGCCAGTGTTCGCGCTGCGTCAGCAGATGCAGCAGCGCGTTGTTGATCTGCGCCGTGGTCGTTTCGTGCCCGGCCACCAGCAGCGTGATCATGCAGCTGGCGATTTCATTCAGGGTCAGTACGCTGTCATCGCCGGCGCGCATACGAATCAGGTCGCTGGTCAAGTCGTCTTGCGGCGCGCGCGCTTTCTCCGCCACCAGCTCAACCACGTAGCTCCAGAAGGGCGCCAGATTCTCGGTCATGGCGATCTGCTCGGCCGCGGTCGGTCGCCCGTAATAGAGCTTGATGCGATTGCCGGCCCAAGCCTTGCCCCGCGGCACATCGGCATCGGGCACGCCCAGCACATGAAAGAGCACGAAAGCCGGATATTCGTAGGTCAGCTCGGCCACGATATCAAGCGGCGCGCGCCCGGCGATGCGCTCGACGCCACGCTCGGCGATGGCGCGGATGGTGGGCGCGAAGCTCTTCATGCGCCGCGGTGTGAAGAGACGATTGACCAAGGAGCGGATGCGCGTATGGCCGGGTGGCACATTGTTTGACAGCACCGGCTCGGGCGTATAGTCGCGGGCGGCCAGCAGCCGCCGTACGGCCTCGGAGAAGGGAACGATGGGACTGATGGTGTTGGCGGCGGTGTAGGTCTCGTGATCGCGGAAAATAGCCTTGACGTCGTCGTAGCGCGTGACCACCCAGTAGTCGATGGCCGGGCTGTAGAAGACCGGCTGCTCGCGCCGGGCGCGGCCGAGCAGGGGGAAGGGGTCGCTCAAGTCGAGCGGGTCGAAGGCGGTGGCGAGGTCGTGAATTGGGCAAGGGGATGATGGGGACATTTAGCGGCATTCTGACTCAATCGCCTGCGGGTATTCCGGCACGGGCAATTGGCGACTTAGACTTCAACTTCCTGCACCAAGCCGCGAATCTCGGCGCTGCTGATGTCGGTGTCGTCGGTTTTCGAGTAGATGGTCAGCAGTGTGACGCGGTCGCTGAATTGGGCGTAATAGATGACGCGGAAGCCGCCGCTCTTGCCACGGCGCGCCGCTCGGTTGGGCAGACGCACTTTGTAGACTGCGCAGCCAACGCCAGGGATTCTGTCACCGGGACGCTCGCCCTGCTCCAGCCTTGTGATTAGGCGCTCAACCTCGTCTATTGTTTTCCGATACTTGCGTTCAAGCCGGCCGAGCCGCCTTTTGAATATCGGCAAATCCCTAACTAGAGTCGCCATCACCGTATATTTCCCGACGAAGCTCTGCAATTGATTCCCGCGCTGGCCGCCCACAACCTGCTTTTGCCTGGATAATGCCGATGCGAATATCTTCCATCAACTCTTCCTTCGTCGGCTCGCGGTCGTCCGCTTCTACAGGACTTGGCGGCGCTTGAGGCAAAGTCGGATTCAGTTTGTCAGGATTCATCGCGTACCTCCTGCATCCATAGCAATGATTGTAGCGCAATCCTGCCGCGCTATTCAATAATCCCGCGAGATTCGTTATGATTAGCGCCATTAACGTTAGCCAGGGCGAGGCGAATATGACCATTAATCTCGGCATCATCGGCGCCGGGCGCATCGGCCGCGTCCACGCCAATACCTTGACCACTCGCATACCCTCGGCCAAGGTGCTGGCCATCGCCGACATCTTCGCCGACTCAGCCCAAGCGGCTGCCGCCGACTACGGCATTCCCCATCACACTGGCGACCCCGCCGAAATCATCAACAGCGCCGATATCGACGCCATCGTCATCTGTTCTTCGACCGACACCCACTGCCGCTTCATCACCGAGGCGGCTCAAGCTGGTAAACATATCTTCTGCGAGAAGCCCATCGCCTTCGACCTGGCCGAGATTGACGCGGCGCTGGCGGCGGTGGACGAAAGCGGCGCGCAGCTGCAAATCGGCTTTAACCGCCGCTTTGACGCCAATCACGCGCGCATCAAGAGCGCTATCGAGGCTGGCGAAATCGGCGACCCGCATACCATGATGATCATCAGCCGCGATCCGGCGCCGCCGCCCATCGACTACATCAAGGTCTCCGGCGGCTTGATGATGGATATGATGATTCACGACTTCGACCTTTGCCGCTTCCTGCTGGGCGAGGTCGAGGAGATTTACGCCATCGGCGATGTCAAGGTCGACCCGGCCATCGGCGCGGCCGGCGATATCGACACGGCCAAGGTGATGCTGCGCTTCGCGAATGGCGCCATCGGCAGCATCGAGAACAGCCGGCAAGCGGTCTACGGTTACGACCAGCGCGTCGAGGTCTTCGGCAGCGGCGGCGCGGTCAGCAGCGGCAATTGGCATCCCAATGCCGTCACCATCAGCGACGCCGGCAGCGTCCGCCGCGATTTGCCGCTGCATTTTTTCGTCGAACGCTATATGGACAGCTACGCGGCTGAGATGATCGCCTTCGTTGAGGCCATCGAGAGCGGCGCGCCGGTGCCGGTGGTCGGCAATGACGGGCGCGTGCCGGTGCTGATGGCTATGGCCGGCATGCGCTCCATCGCCGAGAATCGCCCGGTGAAACTGTCGGACGTGGAAACAGGCTGATGCGCGCCGGGCTTGAGCTTGGAATGATGAAATGAGCGCTTATGAAAGCATCCTGAATACCTGGCTGGCTGCCGCCCTGCGCGAGCGCGGGCTGGACGCTCGCGCGGAGAGCGGGCAAGGCGGCGGCAAACGGTTGGATGTGGAAGTCTCGCTTGACGGGTTAAAAATCGCGCTGGAAGCGGAACAGGCCTTCTCCGCGACCAAAAAGGCTTCAGCGATAAAAGACGCCGACAGCCGCCTGCGCGATGAGTTGGCGGATTGCGCGGTCGCGATTTGTTATCCTGCCGGCTTGAGCTCGGCGGCTGAGCTGGCGGCCTGCGAATTGCTGCATACCTTGCGCAGCCACAAGGAACGTCCGCCCGCGCATAAAACCAGTTGGAAGCGGGATAACATCCCGCAACTGGTCAGCGTCATTCGTAAAATCCCCGACCAGCTTGGCGACCCCGACGAGATCGCCAAGCGCCTCTCATTCAGCCTGGATCGCGCCGTCGCCCGGCTCAGCGAAAGCCAAAAGCAGGATTTAGCCGCCTGCCTGGACCTGCCGGCCGGCAAGCCCACAAAAATCGAGCCCGGCTATGCTTTGAGCAGCCGCTTCAACCAAGCCGCCAAGCGCGCCATGCTGGTCCTGGCCACGGCCGTCATGTTTCACAGCCAGTTGGACAAACACCGCCATAGCATCAAACCGCGTTCATTCGCGGGCGACTGGTCCCCCGCCAGCGCCAGCCAATGCGCCGAGAGCCACGACCCGGTTGGCGCCTTCTCGCAAGCCTGGGAATTATGGCTGGCCGTTGACTACAAGCCCATCTTCGATACGGCGCGCAGCGCGCTGCATGCGCTGGCCGGCGCGCATGAATTCGCCGCCGCCCTGCGGGTGGTGGCGCGGGCTTCATTGCAGGTAACGCGCAACATCGTCGGCTTGCGGCATGATTTGCTGGGGCGCATCTTCCACAAAGTGCTCGACACCGCCCGCTACGATGGCTCTTTCTACACCACCACCGCGGCCGCGACCCTGCTGGCCAACCTGGCACTCCGCGCGGACCTGCTCGACTGGTCGGACAGCGCCGCCATCGCCCGGCTGCGCATCACCGACCCCGCCTGCGGCACCGGCACGCTCTTGATGGCGGCCGCCGAGCGCATCCGCGATTTGACCGGCGCGGCCGGCAATCAAGCGGAAGTTTCCCGCCTGCTCATCGAGCAGGTCTTGACCGGCTTCGACGTCAACCTGACGGCGACGCATCTGGCCGCGACCACGCTGGGTTTGCTGTCGCCCACGACCACCTTCGAGCGTATGAAGATTTACCGCGCCTTGCTGGGCGTGGACGAGAATAATGAAGCCAAACTGGGCTCGCTGGAATTTCTGGACGCGGGCAAAGACGGGCAGCCGCGCCTGCTGCCCTGGCCCACCGGCGTCGAGCAGATTGAGACACAGGCGCAAGTCGCCCACGCCGAAGCCGCCGACCTGGTGATTATGAATCCGCCCTTCACGCGCGACAGTTTGCGCCACGACCAATTCAGTCGGGCGCAAGAGCGGCAGCTCAAAGCGCGCGAGAAGGAGCTGTTTGACAAGCTGGAAAGCGGTATTCACCGTTCGCACAACGGCGGTGGATTTTTAGCGTTGGCTGAGAAAATCGCCAAGCATGACAACGCCACAATCGCCGTCGTACTGCCATTGGTTGGCGCGACCAATTACGCCACGCGCGAAATGCGCATATTCTTGGCGAAGAAATTCCACATCGACACCATCGTTACGTCTCACGATCCGACGCGCATATATTTTTCGGAGAATACGAGCATCGGTGAAATGCTGTTGATTTGTCGGCGGCGCCCCCACCCCCAAACCCCCTCCCCCAGAGCGAGGGAGGGGGCTTTCGACGCTGATGAGGGGTATGCTGAGAATAAGTTCCCCTTCCCTCATTTTGGGATGCCCGCCATAGAGATGGCGGGAAGGGGCCGGGGGATGGGGGCGGGAGTCGAAAAATGGGACATCCCGCCGAGACTGAAACGCCGCATGCAGATGGTGGCGCGTGAATTGCGGAAAAACCCGACTGCCGCCGAAGACAAGCTCTGGCAAGCGATTCGCAAGAAGCAGCTTGATGACCGCAAATTTCGTCGTCAGGTCGCTATCGGCGCTTTTGTCGTCGATTTCTACTGCTCGTCCGAGCGTCTGGCGATTGAAGTTGACGGGCCTGTTCATGACCAGCAGGTAGAAGCCGACAAAATCCGCCAAGAGCTCATTGAATCACTCGGAATCCGCTTCGTCCGTTTGTCGAACAGCGAAGTCGAAAATCGCCTGGAAGACGCGCTTGACAAAATCCGCGCGGCGTTTACCCCCACCCCAAACCCCTTTGCCATCTCTATGGCAAAGCATCCCATAAAGAGGGAGGGGCTTACATCGTTGTCAGCGAGCCCGCGCCTTGACTCCCCATCCTCAATCGACAGGAAGGGGCCGTCGTCGCTACCAGCGAGCCCGCACGTCAATTCCCCCTCCCTCCTTGTGGGGGAGGGGGCTAGGGGGTGGGGGGCTTTTCCACCCACCACCATCGTCAATCTCTACGAAAATCCGGCCACGCCAGCCGCGGCGCTGGGCCTGGCTCGGGATATCGCTGAAGGGCATACCGACCAAATCAAAGGTACCGTGCAGCATTGGCCCCGCAGCCGCATTGAAAAGGGCGATTGGGGCGGGGTGCAGTTTTTGTCTCCTTATCTCTGCGAGAAATTCGTTGAATTGCAGGGAGACGAGTTTTTCGCTTTTCGCGAACTGGGGGATCTAGCCAATTTAGGTCCCGCTGGGCAAGGAGTCCGCGGCATTTTTGACCGTTCGGAAGTACCGAACAAAGACGGCATGACTGCGCTATGGTATCACAAAACCAATGTAACGCAGAAGATGCGGGCGCGATGGGATACGTATATCATACCGAAGCAGGCCAAACAGAAGCAGGCAGCGGACTTGTGGATGAAACGCAAACAAATGATGATTGTTGCCCGAGCGCGACTAAATACTTTGCGATGCGCTTCCGTGAGATTGGATGAGCGCGCGTTGGGCTCGTTATGGATTCCTTGTATGTTTCAAAACGAGAATTACGCAGAAGAACACTTGGAAAAAGCCGCCTGCGCCTATCTGAATTCTACGATTGGACTGCTCGCGATTTTAGGGAACAGATCAAACAAAATCCCATCCTACCCACATTTTTCAATGGACGACCTGCGGCGCATCCCCGTGCCCGACTTCAACACCTTGGAAAAGGCGCAAGTCGCGGCTCTGGCCGCGGCCTACGACGCGCTTTGCGAGTTCACGCTGCTGCCACTGCCGCGCATATTGAAAGACGAGACGCGCGGGGCTTTGGACCGCATCGTGACTGATGCCCTGGACGTCCAGCCCGAAGTCGTCGCCAATATCCGCCGCGAACTCAGCCGCGAGCCATCCATCACCGGCAAGCCCTATGAACCCTAGACCCTCACCCAGAAAAACGGACTAAAATCATGAGCAAAACCTACGACTCGCTGCACATGGGCCGCAGCTCCATCGACCTCTATTCCAATGACATCGGCGCGCCCTTCGTCGAGATCGACAGCTTCGCCGCCTACATCGGCGGCTCGCCCACCAACATCAGCGTGGGCGGCAAACGGCTGGGGCTGAAGACGGCGCTGCTGACCGCCATCGGCGCTGATCCGGTGGGAGATTTCATCTTGCACTTTCTCAATAACGAAGGCGTTGAGACGCGCTTCATCCCGCGCAAAGCCGAGCATCGCACCTCGGCGGTTGTGCTGGGCATTGAGCCGCCGGACAAGTTCCCGCTGGTCTATTACCGCGACAATTGCGCTGATATCAACCTGACCATCGACGATGCGCTGGCGGCGCCCATCAGCGACTGCCACGTCTTTCAATTCGCCGGCACCAACCTGAGCCTGGAGCCCAGCCGCAGCGCCACCATGTTCGCCGCCGAGCAGGCGCGTCTGGCCGGCGCGACGGTCGTCTTCGACGTCGACTTCCGCCCCGACCAATGGCATGACGTGCGCGCATTCGGCGTGGTGGCGCGGGCGACGCTGCCCCTGGTCGATGTCGTCATCGGCACCGAAGACGAGATCAACGCCGCCCTGCTCAGCGATGTGGCGCAGATGAATCTGACGCACTCGCAAATCTCCGACGCCAAAGTCGCGGGCGATACCCGCGGCGGCATCGAATTTATGCTGACGCTGGGTCCCGAAGCTGTGGTCGAGAAGATCGGCCCCGAAGGCGCGCGCGTCCACCTCAAGAGCGGCGACATCATCGACGCGCCCGGCTTCCCGGTGGAAGTCACCAATATCCTGGGCGCGGGCGATGCCTTCGGCGGCGGCTTCCTCTACGGGCTGGTCAAAGGCTGGGGCTGGTACAAATCGGCGCGCCTGGGCAATGCCTGCGGCGCCATCGTCGTCACCGAGCACGGCTGCGCCAATTTCATGCCGACCATGACTGAGGTCGAGGCTTTCGTCGCGTCCTACGGCGGGCTGGAGTAAGCGAGGAGATTCATGGTCACGAAGACGAACGAAGACGGCTGGATCACTTACATGAGCGCCAACGACCTGCTGGAGCGGGCGCGGGCGGAACGGGCTGAGCTGGAAGCGCTCTGGCTGGGGCTGGACAACGACGAGCTGACCCGCCGCCCGGGCCCGCAGCCCGACTGGTCGGTCAAGGACCTCATCGCCCATATCACCTGGTGGGAGAGCGCCATGACCAACTGGGTCTCGCGCGCGCTGACCGGCGAGATGCTGGCGCGCACGGAGACGCCGGACGAGATCAACGCCCGCGTCTTCGCCGACAATCGCGATATGCCGCTGGATACTGTGCTGGCGGCTTTCGAAGCCAGCTTCCCGCCGCTGGAAGCCCTGCTCAACCGGCTGACGGACGCCGAAATCAATGACGCTGAGGTCTGCAACATCCGCGGTACGCCGCTGCTGTTCTTCATCGTGGGCAATACCTTCGCCCACTACGCCGACCATGTGAATGACTTGCGCACCTACGTCGACCGCTTGCAATGAAAACTGTAGGGGCGTTTCGCCGAAACGCCCGAACAATGCGCCATACACAGCGGGCGTCTCAGCGAGACGCCCCTACACGAACAGGCAGCATCATTTCTGTACTCTACAGGAGATTGACAACATGCAATACACATCCGAAACCATGCTGGTGAAATCGAAAGACAGCGGCGGCTCGGGCATCTTCGCCGAGGTCAGCGCCGGGCAGGCCGGCTGGGACTACCTCAACATGGCCGCCATGCGCCTGCGCCGCGGCGAGAGCTTCAGCGTCGAAACCCGCGAGCACGAAAACGCCACCGTCATCCTGGGCGGGACCTGCGACATCGTCACGTCAGACGGCGAGTTCAAGGGCGTCGGTCGCCGCCCCGATGTCTTCAGCGGCATGCCCTGGGCGCTCTATTTGTCGCGGCGCAAACAATTCGAGATCACGGCGACCAGCGACAGGCTGGAATTCGCCAGCTGCTGGGCGCCCACCGATCAGGACTACCCGACGCAGCTGGTCACGCCCGCCGACAGCGAGATTGAGCTGCGCGGCGGCGGCAACGCCTCGCGCCAGATCAACGGCATCCTGCCGCCCGGCTTCAACTGCCACCGCATCGTGGCGGTCGAGGTCTACACGCCCCCGGGCAACTGGTCCAGCTATCCGCCGCATAAACACGATGCGCACGTCGAGGACGAGGCGGGGGTTGTCCTGGAAGCCGACCTGGAGGAAATCTACTTCTACAAGATCGACCACCCCGGCGGCTATGCCTACCAGCGCGTCTACAATGACGATCGCAGCATCGATGGCCTGATGTTGGCGCAGAACCACGACAGCGTACTGGTGCCCGAGGGCTATCATCCGGTGGTCAGCGCTCACGGGTTTACGACCTACTACCTGAACTTCCTGGCGGGCAGCGCGCAGTCGCTGGCCAACAGCGACGACCCGGCGTATGCGTGGGTGCAGGGGACCTGGACGTTTAAGGATCCGCGCCTGCCGATTGTGCATCACGGCATGGAGGGGTAGGGTAAAGCAGATTGCCAACATCTCATTGAAGGGCAGACGATGAGCGTAGCAGATCACCTGGCGTTTACCCAGTATCGCGAAAAAGAACGTACCAAACATGTGCACAGGCTTCATCCCTATAAGGGAAAGTTCATCCCGCAGTTAGTCGAGTATTTTCTTGACGAACACACCGATGATCTGAAAACCGCGTCTTGGTTCAAACCCGGTGACATCGTGCTTGACCCTTTCTGTGGCAGTGGCACAACTTTGGTGCAGGCGGCTGAGCTAGGCATCCATGCTGTCGGCGTTGATATATCCGAGTTCAATACACTGATTTCGAATACCAAAATCTCCTGTCCCGACCTCAACAGTTTACATAGCGCGGCTCGCAAGTTAATTGGCAAACTGCGGTCATATAATGCGGATTCGGCGCATCTGGACTTTGACCATGCGGTTAGCGAGGCGCTGTCCGAATACAATAAAATGGCAGAAATGCGCTATGGCAAGCCACAGACAAAAGAATATGCCGCCGCTTGTGCGGATGAGTTTTTGCAGATTTGGTACTCTTATGTGGACAGGTTTGGCATCCAGCTTAGGCAAGAGCAAGACGATAGCTTTCTTGCGCTCTGGTATGCAGCGCCAATTCGCGATGAAATAGAATTCTTGCGCGAAGAGATATTGAAAGAAGCGGACATTGTTATCAGAAATGTTTTGTTGTTGGCGCTCACCCGTACTCTTAGAAGTTGTCGGGCGACGACTCATGCCGACTTGGCTACATTAAAAGAGTCCGTATTCGAGCCATATTATTGCCGCAAGCACAGTAAAATCTGCAAGCCCATCTTGACAGCGACGAAATGGTGGGAGCGTTATGTGTTGGATAGTGTATCCAGGATTGCCGAGTTCAGACGCTTGCGGACGCCGACCCATCAAGTCTGTATTACCGGGAACGCGCAAAGCGTTTGTTTAGAATCCGCACTCAGACGGCACAAGGCCGATTTCGCCAATTTTGTAAACAAGCAAGGTGTACGAGGTATCTTTTCCAGTCCTCCGTACGTAGGGCTGATTGACTACCACGAACAGCATGCCTATGCCTATGAACTGCTTGGGTTACGGCGGCGCGACCAAAGTGAGATTGGTCCTAAGGTTGGCGGGCAAGGCCGAACTGCCCGGCAGGAATATGTTGATGCGATTAGTAGTGTTCTACTCAACTGTAAGCGCTATCTTGTCCCAGATTATGATGTGTTTCTCGTTGCAAATGACAAGTGGGATCTGTATCCATCAATTGCTCAAGGCAGTGGGATGGAAATTATAGATCGATATGAACGGCCGGTCTTGTTCCGCACTGAGAAAAACAGAAATTCACCATATCATGAGACGATTTTCCATCTTAAGGAGCTGTGATGAATAATTTCCCATCTCGAGCTGTAGAAGATGTCATAAAAAATGCTATCCGTGGAAAACTGGATAAGTATAGTCCGGAGCCTGCGGCAATGCCATTTCAAGTTCGTTTGCTTGGCAAAGATAGGATGGCGCTCTTTTCATTCATTCAATCGCTGAACACGACTTTTGGTACTTCAATTTACGAGCCAGTGGCCAAAGAGATTGCTCGACATAGATTTGATAGAGTCGAATTGCAGGCAAGCGCTCCGAAAGAAATGTCCGTCGGCATACGAAGCAAAGTCGACGAGATCGTGAGGCGCTTAGAGGCGGCAGACATCAACCCTTCTCGAATCGAGCACATCAGCGATCTTCGTTCTGCTTTAGCCACAGACCCAGAAAGAGTTAAGGTGCGGTTGTCAAAAATTGATATTTTGTTGCAGCGTGACAACAATCTCTATCTGGTGGACATCAAGACGGCGAAACCCAATGTATCAGGATTCCAAAAGTATAAGCGGACATTATTGGAGTGGACGGGTGCATACTTGGAATTAAGACCTTCGCAAGATATCTTTGCGATTGTTGCGATTCCGTACAATCCCTACGAGCCAAAACCTTATAGTCGCTGGACATTGCGCGGTATGATTGATCTCGATCACGAATTAAAAGTTGCCGAGGAATTCTGGGATTTTCTGGGAGGGAGTGGTGCCTTTGAGGAAGTTCTTAAGTGCTTTGAGCGCGTCGGAATCCAGTTGCGTGATGAAATTGCCGACTATTTCGCTCGTTATCGATAGCAAGGTATCCAACGAACAGTCTATAGCGAGTACGGGAAGCGAATTGCATGCTTTCTTGATGCTCCCCGAGATCTGAAAGGACACCGCCGCATGACACCACCCACCACCCGCCTCACCATGGCGCAAGCCCTCGTCCGCTACCTCGCCCGCCAGCACGTCAGCCGCGACGGCGTCGAAAACCCCTTCTTCGCCGGCGCCTGGGGCATCTTCGGCCACGGCAACGTCGCCGGCCTCGGCCAGGCTCTCGAGCAGTACGCGTCCGAGCTGCGCTACTATCAGAGCCGCAACGAGCAAGCCCAGGTCCTCGCGTCAGTCGCCTACGCCAAACACCGCAACCGCCTGGCGACCTTCGCCTGCGCCTCGTCCATCGGGCCCGGCGCCACCAACATGGTCACCGGCGCCGCCGTCGCCACCATCAATCGCATACCCGTGCTGCTGCTGGCTGGCGATATCTTCGCCGAGCGTATCCAGGCGCCCGTGCTTCAGCAACTGGAGAGCGAGCACAGTCAAGACATCAGCGTCAACGACTGCTTCAAGCCAGTCTCTCGTTATTGGGATCGCATCTATCGCCCCGAGCAGCTGATTACCGCGCTGCCGGAAGCCATGCGCGTGCTGACCTCGCCGGCGGATACGGGCGCGGTCACGCTGGCGCTGCCGCAGGACGTACAAGCCGAAGCCTACGATTATCCCGACTTCCTGTTTGAGAAGCGCGTCTGGGAGATCCCGCGCAACCGCGCTGATGTCGCCGCGCTCAAGCGCGCGGCCGAGTGGATCCGCGCCAGCCAGCAGCCGCTGATTATCGCCGGCGGCGGCGTCCACTACAGCGAGGCGCATGAGGCGCTTGAGACTTTCGCCGAGCGTACGGGCATCCCGGTCTGCGAGACGCAGGCGGGCAAGGGCGCGCTGGCTTACGACAATCCGGTCAACCTGGGCGCCATCGGAGTGACCGGCACGGAAGGCGCCAACCTGCTGGCCCGCGAGACCGACCTGGTCATCGGCATTGGTACGCGCTACAGCGACTTCACCAGCGCCTCCAAGACCGCCTTCAGCCGCGCGGGCGTCCGCTTCATCAACATCAATGTGGCCGAGTTCGATGCTTACAAACACAGCGCGCTGCCGCTGGTGGGCGATGCCCGCGTCACGCTGGAAGAGCTGGCGCTGGAGCTGAGCGGCTATGCGGTCGCTGAGGACTATCGCGCGCGCGCCGCGGCTTACAATCAGGCTTGGGATGCCGAGGCGCACCGCATCTACAACCTCGAGCATGAGCCGCTGCTGAGCCAGGGCGAGGTCATCGGCCTGGTCAACAGCCTGTCCGCGCCGGGCGATACCGTGCTCTGCGCCGCCGGCAGCCTGCCCGGGGATTTGCACAAGCTCTGGCGCACGCGCGACCGCAAGGGCTACCACCTCGAATACGGCTATTCGACCATGGGTTACGAGATTGCTGGCGGCATGGGCGTCAAGCTGGCCGACCCCGAGCGTGAAGTTTGGGTCATGGTCGGCGATGGCTCTTTCCTGATGATGCACACCGAGATCGTCACCATGGTGCAAGAGGGTCTCAAGGTCAATATCATCGTGCTGGATAATCACGGCCACGCCAGCATCGGCGGCTTGTCCAAGAGCGTGGGCAGCGACGGCTTCGGCACCAAGTATCGCTACCGCAGCGACTCGGGCCATCTGGACGGCGATACGCTGCCCATCGACTTCGCCAAAAATTGCGAGAGCCTGGGCGCCCATGTCATCCGCGCCAATGACCGCGAAGCATTCTCACGCGCTATGGAAGCGGCGAAAGCCCACCGGGGCGGTCCCGTCTGCATCGTCACCGAGGTCGACCGGCGCCAGCGCGTACCCGGCTACGAATCCTGGTGGGATGTGCCGGTGGCCGAGGTCTCCGACAGCGAGTCGGCGCGCCAGGCGCGCGCGGCTTATGAGGCTTACAAAGAACGCGAAAGCTATTATCCCTAGGCGACAGGGCTGATCGCCGAGCGCGTCAGCCCTATTCCTATTGCCTATTTCTAATTGCCCAATTTCTCCAGCGCGTCCACCACCGGCTGCCAGCGCGAGCGCATGTAGTTATCAGCCATGTCCTTCGCCTCTTGCAGCGTCATCGGGTTGTCATGGCTGCCATGCCCCAGGGCGGCCAGCGCCCTTGTCCAGCGCTTGACATGGTCGTCGCCGTGCTGCGTCTGCCCTTGATAGCCGATCAAGGTGTCGATGAGGCTCTGCGGCACTTGGTAGGCTGTTGGCACAGCTGTGTTCGTCGGTGGCGGAACCGGCGTGTCAGTCGGCGCTGGCGTGTTTGTTGGTACTGGCGTGTTGGTCGGGACAGGCGTATTCGTCGGAACGGGCGTATTCGTCGGCAGCGGCGTATTTGTCGGCGGAACGGGCGTGGCTGACGGTGGCACAGGCGTGTTCGTTGGCGGGACAGGCGGATCCACCTCTTGCTGCTGCGATTCCTGTGAACCTTGCAGCAGCGTCAGTGCGTCGACCACCGGCTGCCAGCGATTGCGACTGTATGTATCCGCCATATCTTTCGCCTCTGCCAGCGTCATCGGGTTGGTATGACTGCCCCAGCCCAAAGCCGCCAGCGCCCGCTTCCAGCGCTCGACATGGGCATCGCCATAATTTTCCTGTGTATAGCCGATCAATGTTGAAATTAAGGCGGCGTTGGGTCCGCTGGGCGCCGGCGTATCCGTCGGTGGCGGTACCGGTGTATTCGTCGGTGGCGGTACTGGCGTGTTCGTCGGCAGCGGTGTCGCAGTCGGAATCGGCGTATCCGTCGCCGGGACGGGCAAGCTAAAATGCGCCGCGCCGATATGCGTCCCGCCATCATTTAAGTGAGCGGTCAACGTTGCCTGGTAGATCGTGCCAGGAGAAAGCCCGCTGATGCGCTGGCTGGTGGCGGAGGCCGCCAGGGAAAATGAGCCGCTGCTCAAGTCGCTGCCCGCGTATTGCAGCGTGTAGCTGCTGACGCCGCTGACGGCGCTCCAGCGCAGTATGGCTTCGGCCTTGCCGTTCACAGCCACAATCGACCAAGTCATTTTGATGGGCGGCAGCGGCGTAGCCGTCGCCGGGACGGGCGTCGCTGTCGGTCGCGACAAGGTGCGGACTTGCCCGGAACTGAGCGTTACCCCAGCTCCGCCCGATTTGGGAAATACGGTAAATGAAAAGGAATGCAGCGTATTGGGCTCCAAATCCGTGAATACGATGCTGCCCTTATTGGCACGCGCGTCGGCGCCATAATGATTGTTATTTTGATTGTCATCCAGCGCAATTTGGGGCGGGACTCTCACTTCGGGGCTGCCATTCCAATTCCAACTGACGGTGATGCTGTTATGCGTTACCGCGCTGGCGGACAGGCTGACCTGCGGCGGAAGGGGCGTTGCAGTTGGCGTATCGCTTGGCACAGGCGTGGAAGTTGCTGCTGCCGTCAGGCTCCGCGATTGGCTCCAATCGCCAAACCATATAAAGCTGCCCTCGTCGCTCATCGCCCGTACGCGCACGGTGTACACCGTGCCGGGCTGCAGATTCTCGAATGTATATTGCGTCTGCGGCGAATCGACCCGCTTCAAAATGCGCTCGCCAACGGGCGGATCCAAACGTACGCGATAACGGTCAGCGCCATTGACGGCATCCCAGGCGACCGTGTTGCCCGAAAGCACGCGGAAGTTCTGCGGCGCTGGCAGCTTTGGAAGCGCGCTCTGGGTCGCTGTCGGCGTCTTGGGCGTGTCGGTTGGCTCGGCCGAGGTGAAAGCCTCCACGTAACCGAGCGTCAGCACTTTATCCTTGCCAGACTTGGGGAACACAACGAATGATATGGAATGCTTTGTATTGGCATCCAGATCAGTGAAAACATAGCTGCCCTTATTGTCAAAGGCGCGGGCGGTATGGACAACCATGCGTTTATTCGTGTCAATTATTTGAAGCTGCGGCGGGCTTGTCACCTCGGGGCTGCCATTCCACTCCCAATTGACGGTGATGCTGTCATGTGTGACATCGCTGGTGGACAGGCTTACCTGCGGCTGGATGGCGTTGGTCGGCACGGGCGTTGGCGACTGATAGTTCGGGTCGGCCGCGGTGCGCGCCGATACGCTGGCGGTTTGCGTGGGGTCCGTCTGTCGGGATTTCGGCGGACCATCATCGAGATAAACGGTGATGTCAACGGTATATTCCGTGTCTGGCGTCAAGCCGGGGAAGGTGTAAAACAGCTTGCTGGGCGCGATGGCGACGGAGTAGTCTTCGCCCCGAACTTTCAGCCGGTAGCTCCAGGCTGTGTTGACCCGGCTCCACTCAAGCGTGATGCTGTCTGTCGATACCTTATCGACTTTGATCCAAACATTGGTAGCGGCTGTGCGCACCGAGGTTTGGCTGGTGGAGATGCAGCCATTGTCCATCTCTGTAGTGGTGACGGTGATGTCATAAACCGTGTCTTCCTGCAAACCAGCGAAAGTTCGCGTCGTGTAAATGGTAGAGAGGCTCCTTTGATTAACGATGCCGCCGCCGCGCAAGACGACATTATAGAGATAGCTCGTCCCGTATGCCTTGCCCGTCCTATAATTGGGCCACCTCACTGTGATGTGATCCTTGGAAACGCCGAGGACATCGATCCAACCTTGGATACGGCAAGGCGTCGCGGTCGGCGTGGCTGTGGCTTCGGGCTCGGTCTTCGTCGTGACGCTGGCAGTTCGTGTTGTGCCGTCGCTAAAGCGCGCCGTGATGCTCACGGTATAGGTCGCGTTCGAGTTTAATTTTCCGTAGGTATGGCTGGTGTGGCCCGCCGCGACGGTCTTGCTTCTCGCTTTCCCCGATTCCGGTTTCAGTACCAGCGTGTAATCCAGCGCCGTGGACAAATCGGTCCAGCCCACAGTGATATGATCCTTCGATTGCTTGCTGACGCTGATGTTGAAAGCGGGCAGCGTGGCGGTGGGCGCGACGGTTGGCGTCGCGGTTGCGTCGATCTTCTCATATTCGATACTGTCGCAAGCCGCGTTAGTCTGGGATCCCTTGCTGTGGGCGACGCACCAGACCGGACCATTCCTAGAGGAGGCAGTGTTGCCGCTGAAACTGCTGCCGCTGACACTCAGCTTGCCCAGATCGCCCACATAGAGCATCGCGCCGCCGATGTGGCCGACGCTGTTATTGGTGAAACTGCTGTTGGTCACCGTCAGCGAACCATCTCTGTTGACGCCGAGCCAATTGCCATTACCATCTGGATCACGGGCATTTCTGGTCCCATGATAGATCGCCCCGCCCTTTTGGCTGGCTTCGTTGTCGCTGAAGCTGCTGCCGTTGATGGTCAAATCGCCTCGGCTATAGATCGCGCCGCCTCGGTGTCCGGTTTCATTGCCGCTCAACGTGCTGTTGCTGATGGTCAGCGTGCCTGTATTGTAAATTGCCCCGCCATAAAAGGAGGTTTCATTGTTGCGGAAGGTGCTGTTCTTGATGGTCAGCGTGCCCGCGTTGAAAATCGCCCCGCCATAACGATCAACATAGCCCTTTGTGAACGTCAGATTATTGATGACGACCGTGGCTAGTCGGTTATTGATACTCAACAGGCGGAAGCGCGCCATGCCTTTCTTGCTTAAGCGGCTTAGCGTATGTCCGCCGCCCTGTATGATAATGTCGGAGGCGATGGACGGTGGCGACAATGAGCCGCTGAGAATCACATCGTCGTGGAAGGTGATGGTGTCCACGCCGTCGCCGGCCGGGCAGCTGCCGCTGGCGGCGTCGCTATTGGCGGCATTGATGGCGTCATCCAGTTCGCAGCGCGTGCCGTTCAAACTGACTTGCGCTGATGTGGACGTGGCTGTTGCGGTGGGCGTCGCCGTGGCTTCCGGCTCGGTTTTCGTCGTAACGCTGGCGGTAAGCGTTCTGCCGTCGCTGAAGCGCGCTGTGACGCTCACGGTATAGGTGGCGTTTGAATTCAAGCTGCCGAAGGTATGGCTGGTCGCCCCGGCTGCGGCGGTCGCGGTGGTATTGCTGCCCGATTCCGGCTGCAGCGTCAGCGTGTAATCCAGCGCCGCGGACAAATCGGTCCAGCCCACGGTGATGTGATCCTTCGATTGCTTGCTTACGCTGATGTTGAAAGCGGGCAGCGTGGCGGTGGGCGTGGCAGTGGGAATCAGCTGCCTCGCGACGCTCCATGCACCCAACAGTTGATAGACTACTTCATCGCCCATTGCTCGCACCCGCACCGTGTACACCGTGCCGGGCTGCAAATCCTCGAAGGTATACTGCGTCTGCGGCGGATCGACCCGCTTCAAAATGCGCTCGCCCACTGGCGGATCCAAACGTACGCGATAGCGGTCGGCGCCGGCGACGGCATCCCAGGCGACTGTGTTGCCCGAAAGCACGCGGAAGTTCTGCGGCGCTGGCAACTCAGACAGCCCCGTTGGCGTCGGAGTTGCGGCGCTGGACGGGGTATTCGTCGCTGTCGGCGTGGCCGTGGCTTCGGGCTCGGTTTTGGTGGTGACGCTGGCGGACAAGGTGCGGCCGTCGCTGAAGCGCGCCGTGATACTCACGGTATAGGTGGCGTTTGAATTCAAGCTGCCGAAGGTATGGCTGGTCGTTCCGGCGGCGACGGTCTTGGTTATCGCTTTCGTCGATTCCGGCTGCAGCGTCAGCGTGTAATCCAGCGCCGTGGGCAAATCGGTCCAGCCCACGGTGATGTGGTCTTTCGATTGCTTGCTGACGCTGATGTTGAAGGCGGGCAGCGTGGCGGTGGCCGGCACGGGCGTCGCCGTCGCGGTGTCCGTTGGCGGGGGCGTCGCGGTGGCCGCCGCTGTTGGACTGGGCGCGACTGTCTGC
>JAJDXR010000030.1 GCA_022823165.1 Anaerolineae bacterium
GTCATCCAGCCGGTGATGACGCCGCTATCGCTGGCGCAGAGCAACAGCTGCTCTCCGTGATACCAGCCGCCATGATTGCCGCCGTGGCCTTTCTTTCCAAAGAGCCAATGGCGATCATGGCTGATGGCTTGGCCCAGACTACAATGCGGCGCCGGCGTACAATCCACCACCTCGTACAAAGTGCTGGTACTGCAGAGCATCTGCGCCAGCTCCTGCTGCAAGCATACAAAAGCTGCCCACAGATCTCGCACCCGCTGATTAAACTGACTGCGCTTAAGCATGCTTGGAAACCATGAGCGACCATGTTTCAGCATATAACGAACGATGCCGCGTTCAGACCGCCAAGGCACACCCACTCGCCACTGCCCAGCAATCGCAACTGTCAACACTTCGCTATCGCTCATCTGCAAAGCCGGACCCGCGTGACGCTTGAATCGAGCGCTCATTTCACCGTTGTACCAATCGTCCACTAACACGTATAATGTGGTCAAAAAGGTGTCTAAATCCATGAGTAAGCTCCTTATGTGAGAGTGTGGCGCTTACTCTAAATTAGCACCTTCTTTCCATTTCCGTTGAGAAAACGAAACACAGTACCGGACAAGCCTTGTAGGGGCGACCAATCTGGTCGCCCGTTGTAGTGGCAGGCAAAGTTTGCGGGCGACTTGATAAGTCGCCCCTACCAGTTTAGACATGATTGCAAACGGACTTTTGCAGGTTCACGACATAACGAGACAAAGTGAGCGCAGAGCATGCGGCGTCTGCGGGCGCGAAGGCTAAACCACCGGCGCGCCTTCTTCGTAGAGATAGCAGCGCACCCAGCGGCCATCCTCAAGCGGACTAGGCTCCGGCATGGCTTCGTGGCAGGCATCCATGACATGCTTGCAGCGGGGCGCGAAGGGGCAGCCGCTGCCCAAGTCGGTCAAATCAGGGATCTCGCCCTGGACATCGGTGTCCTCGGTTTTCAGACCGCGCGAGGGATCGGGCACTGCCGCCAGCAGCATCTGCGTATAGGGGTGCTTGGGGTTAGAGATGAGTTCTTCGGACGTGGCTTGCTCGACGATGAAGCCGGCGTACATCACCAGGATTTCGTCGGAAAAGTAACGGGCGCTGGCCAGATCGTGCGTGACGTAGAGGAAGCCGATGCCCTGCTTTTCGCGCAGTTCCGCCATCAGGTTCAAGATGCCCAGCCGAATGGACACGTCCAGCATGGACACCGGCTCGTCCGCCAGGATCACTTCCGGCTCGGCAGCCAGCGCGCGGGCGATGGCGATGCGCTGGCGCTGGCCGCCGCTGAGCTGGTGCGGATATTTCTCGACGAATTCCTCGGCCGGCGTCAGCGAGACCAATTCAAAGAGCTCGATCAGCTTCCGGCGCAGGTCTTGCCGACCGCGCGTCTTAGCGTAGATCTTGAGCGGCCGCTGCACGGCGTGGCTGGCGCGATGCACCGGATTCAGCGAACTGAAAGGATCCTGAAAAACCATCTGCACCTTCGAGCGATAGTCCAGCAGGGCGCGCCGGCCCCGCTCCTCCAGCACATTTTCGCCTTCGTAGAGGATGTCGCCGCCGGTCGGTTCATAGAGCCGCGCCAACATACGCACGATGGTGCTTTTGCCGCTGCCGCTCTCGCCGACCAGCGCCACGACGTGCCCGCGATGCAGCTTGAAGCTGGCGCCTTGGACGGCTTTGACCGTGCCGCCGGAAAAGGCGCCGCCGGTGTGGAATTCCTTGCTGAGATTGCGCGCTTCGAGAATCGGCTGTTTGCCGTTATTGCCCCGGTTCATGTGACGGCCTCCGCTTCGTTTACGAGGTGGCAGGCGACATCGCGCGCTCCGCCGATGCGAATCAGGGGTGGGATGATTCGGTCGCATTCGCCCTCAATCGCCAATTCACAGCGCGGGTGGAAGCGGCAGCCGGCCGGCGGTTCGATCAAGTCGGGCGGCGCGCCGGGGATGCCCAGCAATTCGCGCCGCGGCCCGTGCACGGTTGGGAAGGAGTTCATCAGCCGGTCGGTGTAAGGATGCTTGGGATCGCTGAAGATTTCCTGCGAGGGTCCCGCTTCCACGAATTTGCCGGCGTACATGATGCCGATGCGGTCGGAGATTTCCACCAGCAGCGAGAGATCGTGCGTGATGAAAAGGATAGAAAAGCCGAATTGATCGCGCAGGCTTTTGATCTCTTGCAAGATCTGCTTCTGCACCACCACATCCAGGGCGGTGGTCGGCTCGTCCATGATGATCAGCTCGGGATTAAGCGCCAAAGCGATGGCGATGACGGCGCGCTGGCGCATGCCGCCGCTCAACTGATGCGGGTAGCTGTCGACTCGCTGCACATCAATGCCCACGGCTCGCAGCAATTGCTTGGCGTGGCCGCGCGCTTGTTCGTAGGATATCGACTGGTGCGCTTGCATGGCGTCGATGATCTGATTGCCGATGGTCAGCACCGGGTTCAGCGCATTCATCGCGCTCTGAAATACGATCGAGAGCTGATCCCAACGGAAGGCGCGCAGCTCTTCCTGGCTCATCCGCAAGATGTCGATATCGCGGAACATGATGCGCCCGCCCGTGATAAAGGCCGGCGGCTTGAGCAAGCGCGTAATCGCGTTGGCGACGGTCGTCTTGCCGCAGCCGGATTCGCCCGCCAAGCCGAAAACTTCGTTGGGAAACAGCTCGAAGCTGACATTCTCCACCGCGCGTACAGCGCCGCGCGCGCTGCGGTATTCGACATTGAGTTCTTGAATCTGAATCAGCGGTTTGTTCTCTGGCGCCTTCATGGCTGAGCCCTTCTAGCTGCTTGACAAGCGCGGGTTGGTGATTTCGTCGATGCCGTAGTTGATCAGCGTCAGGCTGAGGCCGACAGCGGCGATGGCTAAGCCGGGTGGCACAAAGGTCCACCAAGCGCCCGTGAGCAACGCTTGGTTGTTCTGCGCCCAATAAAGGATGGTGCCCCAGGTCACGCTGTTGGGGTCGCCCAAGCCGATGAATTCGTAGGCGGCTTGAACCAGGATGGCGTAGAGCACCGAGCCGATCCAGGCGGAGACAATCAGCGAGGTCATATTGGGCAGGATTTCTACGGCGATGATGCGCCAGGTCGGCTCGCCACTGACGCGCGCCGCTTCCACAAATTCGCTGTTGCGCAGGGAAAGCGCCTGCGAGCGCAGCACCCGCGCTCCCCACGCCCAACTCGTCAGGCAGAGCACGATAATGACGGTGTCGGGCCCGGGCCTTTCGATCATGGAGGCCATCACAATGATTAAAGGCAAGCCCCCCACGACCAGAAAAATGTTGGCGATCAGCGAAAGGACTTCATCCGTCGCGCCGCCCACAAATCCGGCCGTCAGGCCGACCGCCACCGCGATGATGATGATGACAGTGCCGCTGATGAAACCGACTCGCAGCGAGCCGCGCGCGCCATATACCATCTGCGCGAAGACATCCTGGCCCTGGCGCGTGGTGCCAAAGACGTACTGCTCCGAGGGCGGGTCATGCGGTCTGCCCACCATGCGCTGAGGGGCGGTCGGCGCCAGCAGGGGCGCCAGCAAAGCGACCAGGAAGAAGAATGCCAGAATCAAAAGGCCCGTCAGCGCTTTTCTGTTCTTGATAATCGAGCGAGCCCAGCCGGGCATGGACATCCAAAATCCGGATAACAAGCCCGCTGATTGCGCCCTGTTCTCTGTCATTGTCATTGCCTCGCTTGCCTGCTCAGCGCGCCCGCGGGTCGAGCAGGACATAACTCATATCGGCGATGAAATTCGCCAGGAGGACGGCGGCCGTGATCATCAGATAAATGCCTTGTATAAGGGGGTAATCACGCGCGTTGACCGCCAGCAAAAAGGTGTAGCCCATGCCCGGGTAGGAAAATACAATCTCGGTCAAGAGCAAGCCGGCGATGATAAATCCAAAGGACATGGCGAAAGCGGTCAAGCTGGGCAAGATGGCGTTGCGGGCGGCATACATTAGCATGATGCGCCGGTCCGCCAGTCCCTTGGCTTCCGCCATGACGATGTAATCTTGCGAGAGTACGCCTATCATATTGTTGCGCATGCCCAGCATCCAGCCGCCCGTTGCCGTCACGATAATGGTGAAGAGCGGCAGCATCATATGGTAAACCACGCTCCAGATGAACTCGGTCGAGCGCCAATCCTGGCGAATGGCGGTGTCGTAGGCGTGGCTGGTCGGGAAGATATCCAGCTGAAAACCGAGAATATACACGGCGAGCAGCGCGACGAAGAAATACGGAAATGCCCCGATGACGCTGGCAATCGGCAGGAGCACGGTATCAATGCGTCCGCCGCGCCGCCAAGCCGCCAAGACACCCAGGAAGGTGCCAATCAGGTAGGACATGACCGAGGCGATGCCAGCCAAAAGCAGCGTCCAGCGCAGGCTGCTGCTGATTACTTGGAATACCGGCACCGGGAAACCCATAATCGAGGGACCAAAGTCGAGCGTGACGATACTGCGCAGATAGAGCAGGTACTGCTCGAAGAGCGGACCGTCGACGAAACCGAACTGCGCCTTGATCGCCTCGAAGGCGCGCGGATCCAGCTTGCCCTGAAAGCGGGCGAATAGCAGTTGCACCGGATCGCCCGGCATCAAGCGCGGAATGATGAAGTTTAGCGTTATGGCGGCGAAGGCGGCGACCAGATAAAACATAAAACGCCGGCGCAAGAAGCGTGATGTGAAGATGGCGTAAACGCTATCGAGCAATTTACTGAGGAAACCCGGATTGTCAGCGGGCTTGCCCGCGCCGGGTTTTCCGATTGCTGTAGTCATAAGAATTGTCCTGAAAAAAGCAAACGAACTTAGGCTGCTGGCCGGCGGAAACCCGAAGGCCTCCGCCAGCTGAATTGATTATAGACGAAAGACGACAGACGGCTTATTGACCGCAAGCCGACTCGTCGATGCAGTGGATCGTGCTGATTACGATAGCTGCCGAGTTGCGTTCCCAGGGGCTGCCCTGCGCGTAGTAGTTGTCTTCGGTGGGGAAGCCGGTGAAGCGGTAGGTCGTGTATTCGTACCAGGTGGGACCCGGGAAGAGCGGGATAGCCGGCATATTCTCGACATACAGCATCTGCAGCTGGTTGACGATATCCATGTGCTGCGCGGGATCAGCCGTCTCGGTGAAGGCGCTCAGCAGGGCGTCGGCTTCGTCGCTGGTCCAGCGGCTCCAGGTCTCGGCATTGGCCACGCCCTCGTCCGAGATCAACTCGCTGAGCAGCAAGTTGCGGAAGTAATTGTAGGGCGTGTTGCCGGCCGTGCCCCAGCCGATCGAGACATCGTAGGTGGCGTTCTGCAGCGCCGCGAACCAGGCGCCGAAGTCCGGCGTTTCCACGACAGCGCTCAAGCCCACATCCTGGAAGTTCTGGCTCATGATTTGTACGCTGGTGACCCAGTCCGTCCAGCCATTGACGACCTGAACCTTGAACTCGATATTGTCGCCGCCCGGCAGGTTGCGGACGCCGTCGCCATCGCTGTCGACGTAGCCGGCTTCATCCAGCAGCGCCATCGCGCCTTCGGGATTGTAACGAGTCTGGCCCGTGCCATCGGCGTAAGCGATCGCGTCGGCGTTGACCCAGGTGTCGTAACGGGGACCAAGACCAACCGCGTTGGCGGGGTTGGTGTAGCCGTACATGCCGATGCTGGTGACCGCGTTGTAGTCAATCGCCATGCTCAGCGCGCGGCGGAAGTTGACATCGCTGAAGGGTTCTTTGCTGGTGTTGCTGTAAAGCTGCACCGTGGCGCCGCCCGGCCAGAAATAGTAGCCGTGTTTTTCGGGGTTCTCGGCGATGAAGGTCTGCTCGATATCGGGCACGAAGTTGCCGACCCAATCCAGCTCGCCATTGATCAGCGCCAGGTTGGCGGGATCGTTGCCCTGGAAGAGCACCTGGCGGATGCAGTCGACATAGGGCAGCTGCTCGCCGCTTTCGTCAACGCGCCAGTAATTCTCGTTGCGGCAGAGGGTGTAGGACTGTTCGTTGAAGTCCGATACGTCAGTCATGGCGCCGGTGCCGACAGGCTCGCTATTGGTGAAGAGCGCGTAGTCCTCGACGTCAGCCCAGTCATGCGCCGGCACAATCATCTGCCCGCCGATGAGCTCATGCGCCAGGGTGTAAACGCGGTTGAGGTTGAACTTGACGGTCATACCGTCTACAACCTCGACGCTCTCCAGGAAGTCGCCGATAGCGGCTTTGTCAGTCGCGGGCACCTCCAGGAAGAGGTTGAAGGTGAAAGCGACATCGTTGGCGTCCAGCGTTTCGCCATCGCTCCACATCACGCCTTCGCGGATATCGAAAGTGACGCTCTGCAGGTCTTCGCCGTATTCGTAGCCGGTGGCCAGCCAGGGCGTGGCTACGCCGCCGTCAACCGGATTGAAGATCAACATCGGTTCGTAGATAAAGCGATCGGTGAAATTGAGCGGGTCCGGGCTGAAGGGGTTAAAATTCTTGCCCACAAGCTGCTCGCCATCGCTGACGACCACCGTGCCGCCGCGCGGTGTCATCTGCGCGCCGACCAGGCTGATGGACAGCAGAACCACCATCACTACTGCGAGAAAACGAATCTTGTTCATGCTGTGACACTCCTGTATTGATAACTTACGCCTTGCAAGGAATTGCTGCCTAAACTTGGGGAGATCGCTCCCGCGCTTTGGGCGCTGGCTGGCCGCCGGGCGCCGCTGATTGACGATTTGCTCAACCCGATGTCACCTCCTGGCTTTAGCCTTCACTGACTGTTTTAGTTAACCGCGCCGCTGCTGGCGCGGATGACTAACTCAACCGGCAATACGATATGCCGCGCCGGCTCCGGCGTCGTTCTGACGATGTCGATCAGGGTCTCCACCGCCAGCATGCCAGTGCGATTGATCGGCTGCCTGACGGTGGTCAAAGGCGGGTCGGCGTTGGCCGCCAAGGGCATATCATCAAAGCCGACCACGGCGATGTCCTGCGGAACATTCAGGCCACGGTCGCGGATGGCGCGCACAGCGCCCAGCGCGATGGCGTCGGACTGGGCGAAGACGGCCTCGGGCTGCCGGCTCAGCAGCGTCTGCATGGCTTGATAGCCGCCCGCCTCGCTGAAATCGCTGACTTTGACCAGGGCCTCGTCAACCTCCAGTCCGCGGTCGGCCAGCGCATGCCGGAAGCCGGCGTCACGGTCAGCGCCGGCGGTATTATGCGCGGTCGCCAATTGGCCGATGCGCCGGTAACCCAGCTGCACCAGATGGCTGGCCGCCAGGTAAGCGCCGGCCTCGTTATCGACATCAACATAGCTGATGGCGGCGGCGTTGCTGGCTGGCGGCCGGCCGATCTGCACAAAGGGAATATCGTATTGCTGTATCTTGCTGACGAAGGTGCTGTTGATGGTGTCAGCTGTGATGATCAAGCCGTCGATCAAGCCGCTGGCCACGATGCGCTGGCTCACTTTCTCTTCTTCTTCAGGCGTCTGAAACAAGAAAAGCCCCGGCGTGTAATCGTGCTGATTGCAGGCGTGGGAGATGGCTTGAATGACCAGCGGATAGTAAGGATCCGCGAAGGCCGATTGCAGGATGCTGGGCATGACCAGGCCAAAAACCCGCGATTGACTGGACGCCAGCGAACGGGCGGCGGAATTGGGCTGGTAGCCGGTTTGGCGGATGACATCCTCGACGCGCTGACGCACCGCCGGGCGGATATTGGGATGGTCGTTGATCACGCGCGACACGGTCGAGCGCGACACACCCGCGATTTGTCCAATCTCTTCGAGAGTCAAGCGCTTCATGCTAGCTGGCCTCGGTTCTGGGAGCGCTCTACACAGGTTGCGGCAATGAGTCGGCTACAATAAGACTGTGATACGGCTTTAAAAATGTTCAAACTGTTTCAAGAATTTGAGAGCGCTCCCATATTCTTGCAACAGTTTAGCTTGCGCTTCCGCGCTTGTCAACAAGAAAATAGAAATTGATCGGAAAGCCATCTGGAGCAGACAAAAACCCGGCCAGCTCGCCGGGCTCTTGCTGTATGCGCCTGATGACGCCGAGTTTTGGTTAGTAGCTAAGCCCGAAGCCATGCTCGAAGAGCGGGTCCGCCGAATCATGCGGCACATCGGGGAGTTGGGCGCGCACCGCCTCCATGGACAAGGGCAGCTCAAAGGGCAGAGTCGCCGACGGCTGGAAGCGCCCGAAGATGATATCGAGCACGGCCGCGTCGCTGGCGCCGAAATTGGCGACCAGCCCGGCGCAGGCTTCGGCGATTTCCGGCATGACCGCCGGGCGATCCAGATAGATATCGACAATGGTGGGCGCCTCGCTCATGATCGCCAGCAGCCGGCTCTTCTCCGGCTCTTTGAAGTCCAGGTCGCCGGCGTGGAAGAATGACTCGAGGAATATGTTGTTGCGAGGCTCAAAAGGCGTTTTCAAGCGCAGGATGGCAAGGTCGGCCGCGGCGGGTTTGGCGACCAGTTCGCCATATTGCGCCGCTACTTCGGCATCCACATTTTCAACGTAGAGCTTGGGACGCCCGCGCAGGGGCAGCAGGCCGGCGTTCTTCAGCAGCACGATGGACTTGCGCTGCGCCAATTCGCCAGCGGCGCGGAAAGCGGCGTTGCCGGCGATGTGGGGGGCGGCGTCTACGTTTACGTTGGCATCTTCAAACAAGCCCAGCCGGAACTTGTCACGCAGCAGCCGGCGCACACTGATATCCAGGCGCGCCTCGCTGACCTTACCGGAACGCGCCAGTTCAACCAGCGCCTCGGGGCAGGCTTCCCCGCCGAATTGATCGATGCCCGCCGCCAGCGACTTGACGATGCGCTCGGGCAGGCTGAGATCTTCGACGCCCCAGGCGCGCGCCGGAAAATGTTCGCCCATGATAGTGGCGTCGGTCAAGGTACCCCAGTCGGTGCAGACCACGCCGTCAAAGCCGTACTTTTCCCGCAGCAGGCCGGTGATGACGCCCTTGTTGAAAGCAAAGCCGACTTCTTCGTGCTCGGTGCCGATGGGCATGCCGTAGTAAGGCATGATCATGGCCGTGCCGGCTTCAATAGCCGCTTCAAATGGCGGCAGATGATAGTCGAAATTGCCGCCGGGGTAGACCTGCTCGCGGCCATAATCGAAATGCGGGTCCTCGCCGTCCAGTTGCGGCCCGCCGCCGGGGAAATGTTTGGTCATGCAGGCTACGCTGTCGGCGCCCAGCTGCGCGCCCTGGAAGCCGCGAATGTAGGCCGCGGTCAGCTTGGCCGCCAGCTGATTGTCCTCGCCGAAGGCGCCGTTGACCCGCGCCCAACGCGGCTCGGTCGCCAGATCCGCCACCGGGTGCAGCGCGGCGCGCAAGCCGACGGCGAGATACTCTTGACGGGCGATATCGGCGAATTCTCTCACCAGCTGCTCGTCGCCAATGGCGGCCAGCCCGGGCGCTTCGGGCCACTGGGAGAAAGCCGCAGTCGCCATATGCACACCGGGATTGTCGGAAAAACTGTGACGCGGATCGCTCGCCAACGTCGCCGGAATGCCCAGCCGCTTGGAGGCGGTTAATTCTTGCAGCTTGTTGACCCAGGCGGCCGTCTCCCTGGCGCCGGCGGAGCCCACCAAATTGAAGTGGGTCATATGTTTGTCAGTCATCTCGTGGATTGAGGCCAGGCCGAAAGCGCCCATCTCGACGTTGAACTCGCCATCGGGCGGGATCATCACCATGGTATGAAACATCTGGCCCGCTTTTTCTTCCAGGGTCATGCGCGCCAGCAAGTCTTCCACGCGCGCTTCAATGGGCAGGTTTGGGTCTAGGTAGGGGAATTTTTCCGTCATTAGGCTTGTCCTTGCCGGCTTAATTCAGTTGATAGAGATCGCTGTATTTGCGCTCGAGATAATCCAGCAGCGGCGCCACGCTCAAGCCCTCGCCGGAAATGCGGCGCAGCAGTTCCTCCGTGCTGTAGGCGCGCCCGTGTTGATAAATCGAATCGGTCAGCCAGGCGAGCAGGCTCGTATAGTCTCCTCGCGCCAGGTTGCCCGCTAGATCGGGCAAATGCCGGCGAGCGGCCGCCAGGACCTGCGCCGACATAATGTTGCCGATGGTGTAGCAGGGGAAGTTGGCGAAAGTACCGGCCGACCAGTGCACGTCTTGTAGCGCGCCGCGCCGATCATCAGGCGGGGTCAAACCCAGATACTCCCGCATCTTGGCGCTCCAGACTTGCGGCAGCTCCGCCACCGTGACCGCGCCTTCCAGCAAAGCCATCTCAATCTCAGTACGCAGCATGATGTGCAGGTTGTAGGTTACTTCGTCGGCTTCCACGCGGATTAAGCTGGGCTGAACGCGATTAACGGCGCGATAGAAAAGCTCGGCGTCGGCCTTCGCCAGCTGCTCAGGGAAGCGCGACTGCAAGCGATGAAAATGAAGCTGCCAGAATTCGCGGCTGCGGCCGATCTGATTCTCCCACATGCGCGAGGAGAATTCGTGCGCTCCGTAGCTGGCGCCGCCCACGGCATACTGTCCGATGAAGTCGGTCGTCAGCGCGCTGCGGCTTAGCTCGGGCGCGATATTCTGCTCGTATAGCCCATGACCGGCTTCGTGCAGCGCCGCGAAAATGGACATGGGCAGGTAATTGGCGTCGTAACGCGTGGTGATGCGCACATCGTCGCGCGTGAAGGAAATCTCGAAAGGGTGGGGCGCGATATCCAGCCGGCCGCGGCTAAAGTCGAAGCCGATCAACTCCGCCAGCTCATAACAGAGCGCTTTCTGCCCGGCCAGGTCATAATCGGCCGCCCACAAGTCGACCGGCAGGGGCGCGTCATTGGCGACGATCTTCCCCAGCAGCGGAAGGAGCCCGCCCTTTAGTTCACCAAAAATGACCTTGAGTCGCGCGGCGGTCATGCCCGGTTCGAATTGCTGGATCAGCGCGTCAAAGGGATGGTCCGCATAACCGATAGCCTCCGCCAATTCGATGTTGATCGCCAGCATCCGCTGCAAATAGGGCTGGAAGGCGGAGTAGTCGTCGGCGTCTTTGGCGGCGGCCCAGGCAGCTTCCGACTCCGGACCCAGCGCCGCCAAGCGGCCGACCAGCTCAGCCGGAATGCGCTTCTGGAGTTCGTAGGCGTCGCGGGTCTGCCGCAGCGCGCGCGTCGCATAAGCATCGGCATCGGCTCCGGTCAACTCCGCTTCGGCCGCGTCCAGCAGGCGCGCGGTCTTGTCACTGACGAAGATGTCCTTGGCTAATTTCGTCAGGGTCGCCAGTTGGGCGCCGCGCGTGGCCGCGCCGCCCGCTGGCATCTGCGTGCGCATATCCCACTTGAGCGTGTTAAGGATATTGAGCAGGTCGTTGTATTCGGCGATATGCGCCGCCAGCGCTTCATAGGCTGTCATTCTGAACCTCATTGAACTTAGCTGTTTTGGGTGTTGTCTCCCCAGCCGCGCGCCTGCTTGCCCGCTCATGCTACACTAAGCGCGAGTAGCCAAAGTGAGCGAAAGCGCCGGCTATGCTTACGGATGACATCCGACTCGAACGGATCGAAGGTGAATACCAGACAACGCGCCGCGCCCAGGACGCGTCTTCGATAGCATGAACGGCTTGGGCGAGCAGATAGAGCGCCTGGAAAAAAAGGTGGATGCCAACAGCGACGGCATCCAAGCCAACCGCCAAGCCATTGAAGCAAACACCGAAGAACTCTTGCTGCTGCGCCAGGCTGTCGCTGAGAACAGCCGCATGCTCACTGCGATTATTGAACACCTTGATATGCCGTACCGGCCCATGGGCATTGACCTCGATCGCTAGATCGCCCGCGCCGCGCCGCCGTCTACGCGCAGTGTGGCGCCGGTGATGTAGCTGGCCGCCGGCGAAAGCAGGAAAGCGCCAGCCGAGCCGAAGTCGTCAATCGTGCCGTAACGCCCCAGCGGGATGCCAGCCAGACTGCGCTGCCGCACCTCTTCAATGTTGATGCCCAGCTTCTCTGACGTAACCGCGTCAAGCTGCGCCACGCGGTCGGTGTCGATCCGCCCCGGCACCAGGTTGTTGACGCGGATGCCGTCGCCCGCCAGCTCGTCGGCCAGCGTCTTCACCAAACCGGCCACGCCGGCGCGCATCACTGTGGACAGCGCCAGGCGCGGGATGGGCTCCCGCACCGAGCCGGAGGTCACCGTCAGTATCGAGCCGCCCGCGTTCATAGCCGGCAGCGCGCAACTGATCATACGCACGCTGCTCAGAAGCGTCAGTTCAAAAGCCGCTTGCCAATCCGCCTCGCTGAGCTCTTTGACCGTTTTTGCGGGCGGGCCGCCGGCGTTCACCAGCAGGCAGTCGATCTGTCCCCAGGCGGCGACCGTCTTATCCACCCAGGCCTGAATATCGCCCAACTTGCGTACATCGCAAGCGGAGGCCAAAGTCTCCGCGCCATAGTCTTCCGCCAGCGTATTCGCCGCGGCCGACACCGCGTCGGCGCTGCGGCTGCACAGCGAGACCTTGGCGCCTTCCGCCGCCAGCGCTTTGGCGACGCCATAGCCCAAGCCTTTGCTCGATGCCGCGACTAGGGCGACCTTTCCCTTGAGTCCCAAATCCATGATTCTCTTCCCCGTTTCGATTGGTTCTGCAAGAACAATGGACGCGATTATATCGCTTGTATGGCAATTGTTCAGCGGGGAATGCGCCGCCGATAGCCGACTACTGCGGCAGGGTGAAACTGAAGGTCGTGCCGTCGGCTTCGACGCTGCTGGCCCAGATGCGCCCGTCATGCGCCTCGATGAAGCCGCGGGCGATCGCCAGCCCCAAGCCCGTGCCGCGCGCGCCATCATCGCCGCGCATGCGCGAACCCTCGCCGCGGTAAAAACTCTCGAACAAGCGCGGCAGGACATCCTGGGGGATGAATGAGCCGCTGTTATGGATATCGATGCGCACATCGTCGCCGCTGCGCCAGGCGCGCAGGCTGACGCTAACGCCGCGGTCGGCGTATTTGATGGCGTTGTCGATCAGATTCGTGAGTACGCGCTGGATCTTGTCCGGCGCCATAAGAATCATGTCGACATCGTCGGACACATTGCCGAGCAGCGTGATGCCCTGTTGATCCGCCTTGGCCGTCATGCTGCCCAGCGTATCGGAAATCAAGTCACGGATGGACGCCTGCTGCAAATTCAGCTTGAGATGGCCGACATCCAACTGCGCCAACTCGAAGAGATCGTCGATCAAGTGGCTGAGATGCTCGACTTCGGCGCGGCTGTTGTCCAGGTAGCGCTGTACAGTCGCTTCATCGTCCACGACGCCATCCAGCATAGCTTCGATCATAACCCGTATCGACGCCAGTGGCGTACGCAAATCGTGCGACACCCAGGCGGTCAAGTCGCGCCGGGTCTGTTCCAGTTCTTGTTTCTGCTCTTCGACCTCTTGCAAGTTCTGCGCCATGTTGTTGAAGGTATCAGCCAGTTGGGCGATTTCGTCATTGCCCGAAATCTTGAGGCGAACGGTGAAGTCGCGCCGCGCCAGGGCTTGCGTGGCCTCATGCAGCTTGCCCAGGCGGTCCGTCATGGTCTTGGAGGCGAAGAAGCCGATGGTCAGCGCCGATAATCCGGCGAATACCAGCAAGACCGAGGTCAGCGTCAGATAGTGCGCCTGAATGAACGTGAAGCGCGCGATCACCCAAACATTGAGGAAGATCATCAAGACCAGCAGCGCGATAACCATCCATATCGCCCAGCGCAAGCTGCGGAACCATTCCAGAATACCCAGCCGATAAAATGCGAAGGACAGCAGCGAACTCATCAGGCCGGTCATCGTCATGAATGCCACCAACTGCTGCACTTCGCCACCGGGCAGGTCAAACATGACCAGCTCGCTGAACACGGCGCCGGCGATGGGAATCACCATCACTATGAGGAATATGATCAGCGGATTCTGTGACAATTTTTCATTCATGCGCGTCATCGGTCTGGCGCTCCCTACTCCTCAGCCGGCGCCTCGAATTTATAGCCCACGCCCCAGACAGTCTTCACAAAATTTGGCTGGCTCGGGTTCGGCTCCAGCTTTTCGCGCAGGCGGCGGACGTGCACCGTCACCGTGCTCTCGTAGCCGTCAAATTCGTAGCCCCATACATGCCGTAGCAATTGCTCCCGCGTGAAGACCTGGCGCGGATGCCGCAGCAAGAACCAGAGCAGGTCGAATTCCTTGGCTGTCAGCGAAACGGTTTTGCCCTCGACAGTCACTGAGCGGCTGCGCGGGTCGAGCGTCAAGCCGGCGAATTCCAGTGGCTGCTCGCTTTCGACCTCGGGCGGGCTGGCGCGGCGCAGGATGACTTTGACGCGCGCCACCAACTCCCGCGGGCTGAAGGGCTTCGTCACATAATCATCGGCGCCCAGCTCCAGGCCGGCCACCCGGTCAACCTCGTTCGAGCGCGCCGTCAGCAAAATGATGGGTATATCGCCCTGCGCGCTCAGCGGATTGTAGTCGCTGTTGCTGCGCAAACGCCGCGTTATCGCGAAGCCGTCTACCCCGGGCAGCATGATATCCAGCACAATTAGGTCCGGCCGGCTGTCCTGCAAGATCGACAGCGCTTGCGGCCCGGTTTCCGCTTCGGTGACCGTGTAGCCCTCGACTTCCAGGTAACGCCGCACGACTTCTCGTATTGTCCGCTCGTCATCGACTACCAAAATGTTGCGCTGTTTGGCCATATTCCCTCGCCGTTTCTTGAGTGCCCGTCGCTCCTCATTTTAGCCTAGATTGCAATTCTGTCAGAACGGTTACGCCGCGCGGCCGGGGATTCTATTCTTACCACTGAGTACACCGAGTTTACCGAGGGCACAGAGATGATGCTTGGAATTGGGTCGCCGCAGTTTTTTGAAGTGTTTTTGTCTGTGGTCATAATCGGTCGTGGCGCGGACATGTCACTTGCTTTGCGGTATGATGTTGAGCGTTCGAATCAATTGAGGGAGAGCCCAGACGATGTCCGACAGCATCCAGAACGCAATCGACTACCTGCAAGAGACGCAGGATAAAATGATGGAGGACTACAAGGAACTACTGCGCTTCCCCTCCATCAGCGCCGACCCGGCCTACGCTGACGACGTAAAGGCCTGCGCCGAATGGATTGTCGGGCAGCTCGAAGCCATCGGCTTCGACAATTGCGAAGCCATCGAAACGGCAGGGCTGCCGGTGGTCTACGGCGAGTGGCTCAAAGCTGGCGCCGATAAACCTACGGTGCTGGTCTACGCGCACTACGATGTGCAGCCGGTGGATCCGCTGCCGCTGTGGCATTCGGAACCCTTCGAGGGCGTGATCCGCGAAGGCAATATGGTCGCCCGCGGCGCCAGCGACAATAAAGCCGGCGTCTGGGGCAACCTCAAGACCTTTGAAGCGCTGCTGCGCGCCAACGGGTCGCTGCCCGTCAATGTGAAGATCATGTTCGAGGGCGAGGAGGAATCCGGCTCGCCCAGCATAGAAGCTTTTGTCGACGCCAATAAAGAGCGCCTGCAAGCCGACCTGCTGCTGAATTGCGACGGCAATCTCAAGCCGGAGGCCCCCCAGCTCACCTACGCCGGTCGCGGCATCGTCAGCGCCGAGGTCCGCGTGACCGGACCCAGCGCCGATATCCACTCCGGATTATACGGTGGCCTGGTGCAGAATCCGCTGCATGTGGCCGGCAAGATCATCGGCTCCTTGCATGATGACGACGGCCGCGTGCAACTGCCCGGCTACTACGACAGCCTTGTGGAAGCGAACGAGGCTGAGAAAGCGCGCATCGCCGCCGGCTTCCAGGACGACCAGCTCAAAGAAGGCGCCGGCGTCGAGCGCTTCTGGGCTGAGGCCATCGCGCCAGCATCCGAGCGCGCCACGGTCTATCCCACCCTGGATGTCAACGGCATGTGGGGCGGCTATCAAGGCGCGGGCAACAAAACCATCATCCCGGCCGAAGCCGGCATCAAAATCACCATGCGCCTGGCGCCGGATCAGGATCCGCGCGTCGTCTCACAATTGCTCAAGCGGCATATCGAAAGTTTCGCCAGCGATACCGTGGATGTGAGCTGCGAAATCGGCGAAGAAGCCTGGTATTTCCAGCTGGTCACCGACGGACCCTGGCTGGAAGCGGTGCAGTCCGCCATTGAAGCGACCGTCGGCAGTCGCGCCCAGCTGGTCCGCACCGGCGGCTCAATTCCCATCCTGGGCGTCTTCAACCGGCTGATCGGCCTGCCCATCACCGGCTTCGGCTACGGCGACGGCGATGGCATCCACTCGCCCAACGAGTATTTGAGGATCGACACTTTCATGAAGTCGCTGCAAGCGGCTGTGCGTATGTATCACAATTTGGGCGAGGTCGCTGTATAGCGTTCTTTTGTGCGAATGGTAGGGGCGACCCTTGGGTCGCCCACTATATCAACAGCCCCAAGGCCACGAAGACCATACCCAGCAGCACAAAAATATAGGCCGAGCGCTGCGTCTTGGCGTCCCAGGCCTCGCTGCGCTCGGGATTGTCTTTGCGCCAGCGCGGCTCCAGCGAATACAGCCGCCAGACGATATCGCGCCGGAATACGCACAGCCCGGCCAGCAGCCAAAAGGCCAGCCCACCCAGTATCAGAATCCAGTCACCCATGCAAAAGCCTCGATTGCCGTCGGGCGAGCCACCGGCTCGCCCCTACAACTGCTTGTTAATTCCCTAATGCGGCTGCAAGATGATCTTGGCGTCTTCGCGGCTTTCCAGGCGTTTGAAAGCGGCGATGGCGTCATCCAGCGGCAAACGCGCGCTGACCATCTTGCGCATGTCAATGCGCCCGGCCGCCATCATGCTGATGACGTGCTGGAAGGGGCCGCCCGCGTGGCCGAGCGAGCCGGCGTATTGCACTCCCATACGCTTGTAAGCCACGATCGGCACCGTGGGGTTGGCCTCGCCCATACCGATGTCGATGATTGACGAATTGACCGCCAGACAGCGGTCGAGCCGCTCGATGGTTTGGTCGGCAAAACCGGCGCATTCCACCACATAATCGACGCCGCGCCCCAGGGTCTGCTCCATGATGACTTCGTCCAGGTCGACGCCGATGGGGTCAAAAGCGGCTGACGCGCCCATGCTCATGGCGGTGGCGCGCCGGCTGGCGGAGGGGTCGAAGACGATGACCTGCCCGGCGCCGGCGGCGATGACCAGCGCCTGGGCGGCCAAGCCGATGGGTCCCGCGCCGAAAATCACGACATTATTGCCTGGCTGCCAGTTATACAGACGGTTGAACAAACCTTGGTAGGAGACGCCGGTCGGCTCAACCATGGCGCCCATGACCAGCGCTTCTTCTTCGCCGTAGCGCTCGGCGATCTCGTCCAGCTTCCAGCAATACTTGGCGCGCACCGGCAGGTACTGCGCCATGGCGCCGGGTATGGTGAATCCGGTCTCTTCGATATCGAGGCAATGGTTGACGAAGCCCTTGCGGCATGCCAGGCATTCGCCGCACCACTGAATCTCTTCGACGGCGACCAAATCGCCGACTTGCAGGCCTTTGACATCCTTGCCGACTTCGACGATGCGCCCGGCGTACTCGTGCCCGATGATGTTTGGGGTATGAACCAGGCCGGGGTAAACCATGTAGCCGTCTTCGCCGGCTTCGTACATGTGCATGTCGGAGCCGCAGATGCCGACCGCCGCCACCGCCAGCAGCGCTTGATCGGGCTTCAGGCTCGGGTCGGGCACGTCGCCCAGCGTCAACGTCGGCTGCTTCCAGGTCATATTGGCGTTGCGCGGACGGCGCAGCTCGCGTTCGCTCTCGGTCATATCATAGCCGGGCTTGGGCGCCCATTCGGCTGTCAAGGTCAGTGCTTTCATCTTTCAGTCCACTCCTGCTTTCGATTGAAATACGTTCGTACCTATGCCTCGCACGTCGTCGATGCGGAATCAATCGTTAGGCGTGACGCAGGACATTGAGAGCGTTTGCGCACGTATGAGCATTGTCATAGCCCCGCCCTCTTGATGGGGGAGGGGTTTGGGGTGGGGGTGCGAAATGCTTCCAACTCCTGCTTAAAGGCGCGCAGCCCGTCGACTACGTTTAAGGTCCGCCGGCCCAGCAGACGGTAAGTCTGTTCACTGTTGGCCACCGTCCGGAAGGGGATACGCACGTGGCGAAAATGCTCCAGCACATTGGGGTCGGTCGGCACGGGTACGATCAGCGCGTGATCGAAGTCGAAGACATCAGCCACATGATGCGCCAGTTGCAAGCGAGTCGCCGCTTCGCTGCCCCAGCAATGGAAGATGCCCTTGCCGTCATGCTCAGCCAGGCGCAGCAGCATCTCGGCGCCGTCTGAGGCCAGCGAGGCATGCGCCATGTCATTGACCTTGGGACCGGTCCAGACTTCGGCGATCAAGCCCTGCGACAGCCGGTCGATAATGTAGTTGGTGATGGGGAATCCCAGATGATTGTCTTTCATCAATAGCTCGGGGATGGCGTAGTTCAGCCCATATATGCCGGCCATGCGCCCGATGCCGTAACTTAAACCGGGCACAGCCATGATGTCGCGCTCGCAGACCGCTTTCATGAAGCCGTAGAAATTGACCGGGTTGGGCGGCGACTCTTCAGTGACCAGTGGCTCTTGGCCGTCGAAGACCCAATCCGAAGAAACGAAGATGTAGCGCGCGCCCACCTCGGCGCAGCCGCGCGCGAACGCCAGATTGCCCTCGACCGTGGCCCGCCAGGCGATGGAGCGGTTGGCGGTCATATACACGTGGTCGAGCATGGCCGCGCAGTGAATGACGACATCAGGACGATAGCGCAGCATCGACGCCCGCACGGCGTCTACATCCGACATATCCAGCGGGTCGAGTTGATAGTCGACCTCCCACTCCGGCTCGGGACCATATTGCGAGGCGATGATGTCGATGTCGCCGCGCCGCCGCGCCAGGCGGATGATGTTGCTGCCGACCAAGCCGGTGCCGCCGGTGAGGTAAAGTCGCATTTTCGCCCTTTCTCAGCTTGCCATCGTTGGCTATGAAGCGCGTTGCGGCAAGCGCGCTAAACATATATGATTGTCTCCGCGTTGTCAATCAAACGCGACCGCAGCCAATCACCGGAATTAATGGAGCGCGCTATGCTTGAAGGCATCGCCCCGATTCTCTTCACGCCCTTTGACGATAACGGCGACATTGACGCCACCGGCCTGCGCAAAATCGTGCGCTTCGAGGTGGACGGCGGCGTCCACGCTATCGGCATCAACGGTTTCGCCAGCGAAGCCTACAAGATGACGGACGATGAGCGCCTGGAAAATGTCGAGATTGTCGCCAGCGAATTAGCCGACGCGCTGCCGCTCATTATCGGCATCGCGCCCACGAGCCTGGAAGCGGCTGCCAAGCAGGCGCGGCAGTTGGCGCGCTTTCGCCCCGCCGCCCTGATGACGCTGCCGCCGGCGACCATGGACAATGGCGCGCGGGCGCTGGTCGATTTCTACATCGACTTCGGCCGCGCCAGCGATGTACCCATCATCATCCAGCAGGCGCCGCATATCCCCATGTATCGCCATACAGAACTGCCCGCGGAAGCCCTGGCCGAAATCGCCGTGGAAGCGCCGGCTGTGAAATACTTCAAGATCGAAGGTCCTGGCTCGGCCGCCAAGATGAAAGCGCTGGCGCCCCTGCTCCATAGCGGGACGCTCATGTTCGGCGGCGGCGGCGGCATCACCGCGCTCGACGAGCTGCGCAGCGGCGCCGGCGGCTTGATCCCCGGCGTCGGCTTTAACGAGATTTTCCTGGCCGCCTGGGACAAGTGGACGGAGGGCGAGCCGGACGCGGCGGCGGGCATCATTGCCGAAGGCGACGCTTTGATCAAAGCTGTTTCTGGCCGCGGCCACGAAGTCTCGCTGCACATGCGCAAGCAGCTGATGAAGCGGCACGGCGCTATCAACTGCGCTCATGTGCGCCGCCCGACCCCGCCCGTCGCCGAATGTGATTTGCCCGCTTTCTTTGCTATAGTTGACAAGCTCGACTTGAGAGTCTCCCAGAGAAATTGAGAGGTAAGCCATGCCACTGACTGGCCATAATTACATCGCTGGCGCTAGGTCCGCGGAGGGCGCCGGTACCTTCTTCAGCGTCGATCCGCGCAGCAAGACCAGCGGCGACCTGCCCTTCCATAACGCCACGCGCGGCGAAGTTGACCGCGCCGTCGCAGCGGCCGTCGCCGCCTTCGACGAGATGCGCCGCTATCCATCCAGCAAGATCGCTGATTTTCTGGACGAAGTCGCCGCGCAGATCGAAGCGCTGGGCGATGAGCTGCTGCATACGGCCGACCGCGAGACCGGCCTGGGCTTGCCGCGCTTGACCGGCGAGCGCGGCCGCACCACCGGGCAAATCCGCTCCTTCGCCGCCCTGCTGCGCGATGGCGCTTACCTGCGCGCCATCATCAATAGCGAGGGGCCCGGCCAGCCCGCCATCAAACAGATGCAATTCCCGCTGGGACCAGTGGCGATTTTCGCCGCCAGCAACTTTCCCTTCGCGTTCGCCGTCGCCGGTGGCGATAGCGCCTCGGCCTTGGCGGCCGGCTGCCCCATCGTCGTCAAGGCGCACCCGGGCCATCCCGCGACGTCCGAGTTATTCGCGCAAGCGATTTCTGCAGCAGTCGCGAAACAGGGCTTTCCCGCGGGAACCTTCTCGATGCTGCAAGGCAGCGGCATTGACGTCGGCGGCTGGCTGGTGGAGCACGACGGCATTGAAGCGGTCGGCTTCACCGGCAGCTTGCGCGGCGGCCGCGCCATCCACGATATCGCCGCTCTCCGTCCCCGTCCCATCCCCGTCTACGCCGAGATGGGCAGCGTCAATCCGGTGGTCATCACCCAGGCCGCCCTGGTCGAACGCGCGGACGAGATCGCCGAAGGTCTGGTCGGCTCGGTGACCATGGGCACCGGGCAATTCTGCACCAATCCCGGTTTGATACTGCTGGAAGACAGCGATGCCGCGCGCGACTTCATCACCGCCGTGACCGAACAAATGGCTGCGGCGCCCGAGGGCGTCTTGCTCAATGAGGCGGTCGCGGCCGGCTTGGAAGGCGCGGTCAGCCAAACAGCCGCCAATGCGCAAATCGAGGTTTTGACCGGCGGAGACGCGAACGCCGACGGCGACGCCTTCTGCTACACCAACACCGTCATGCAGACCAGCGCCGCCGCCATCCGCGCTGACGACCGCTTGCAAGTCGAGCACTTCGGGCCGGTCACGCTCTTTGCGCTCTGCGCCGACCGCGCCGACTTGCGCGCTGCGGTGGACGCCCTGGAAGGCAACTTGACCACTACCGTACACGCCGAAGACAGCGAGCTGGCGGATATCGGCGAGCTGCTGCATCAACTGCGCGAAAAAGCCGGCCGCGTGATCTGGAACGGCTTCCCCACCGGCGTCGCCGTCGTGCGCGCCATGCAGCACGGCGGACCCTATCCCGCCACGACCGCGCCCGGCACAACTTCGGTCGGCATGAACGCGATCTACCGCTTCATGCGCCCCATCGCCTTCCAGAATGTGCCGGAGGCGCTGCTGCCGCCGGCGCTGCAAGACGGGAATCCGCTGGGGATTCTGCGTCTGGTGGATGATGCGTACACGGATGGGGTGGTTTAGAGTCGGTTGGTGATCGCTCGGACTGCGAGGACGGGTGTGGCGGTGGTCATTGGTGGGACCTATGAGTTTGACTCACGATAATGTCATAGTAGGCATTTTGGCGTATAACCAAATGGTAAGCGCGAAACAGCTACTTTGAGCAATGCTGTGCTAGAAATGTCCATTTTCAAGAGCTTCGTCTTCCGATGTATCAGTGGTGAGGGTCTTAATGTGATTTGCGAATCGACGCAACGTCTCCTCATGAAACGGATGATCAAGCAGATATTGCTCAAAGTAGCCTCGATGTTTCTTACGCCCTTCTACCGTGGCAAAATGACTTCGAACATTTGAAGAAATCCGCTTAGCTTTGCGCAAGATAATGATTTCATCAATTGCAGTGAGGCTGCTGCTAATAGGGGTCATGTCAAGCCATTCGCAGAGTAGAAAGTATTTTGCCGACGGTATAGCGACTTTCAAATCAAGTGCAGTTGCGGCGGCTTCTTGAAACATTGTCTTATCCAAATTGGTTTTACATTCCGCTGCTACATAGGCAAGGTTTGATTTTGCGATAATGGCATTGCCAAAATCATCGCGGTAAGATGCCTTCACAAATAACGGCCGGCTTATCACAAAGTCCTGACTTTTCTGTCGTATTCTAAGTCCACCACCTTTATTTGCTTGCGATATAGTAGACGTGAAGTAAACGCTTGAAAAGCAATTGTTGGGGCCGAAATCCAAACTTAAGTTCGCCAACTCCGATTTCCATACCTTCGTAATGAAAATGGGCAAAAACTCTTCAATGACTGTATTGTCAAGCTTCAGTTGTCCCTTCTGCCTGTACAAGAAGTCGTTCGAGCTATCGTATATCAGTTCTAATTCGAGGAATCGCTTGTAAGAGTTAAGCAAATTGACCGATTCGGGCAGGCATACATCAACGTCTGGATTAAGGCCGAGTAATTTCTCCCGCCAATCGTCATATCGTTCAATGGATTCATGTACACGGGAAACATCGGATTCTGGCAGCTTGGCATTTGACAGAAGTGCCTGTAATTTATCTCCGTGTGGGCTTGGCAAAATTGTCATCATCAGCTACTCGATTCTATCCGGTGCTCACAATAAAGAGGTGAAGGACTTACATTATTAAGATTTTGTAAAGCCTGCTGAAGACCTTCTTTTGTTTCACTCGCCGACTGTTCTAAGGCGAACAAAAGAACTTGTTCAGCAACCGCTCTGGCGGAGGAAAGATACCTTCTTTCATCTACATGCTCGGATCCACTAAATGAAAAATGTAAGATGTCTTCAACGATTTGTTGCCCAAAGCGGTTTCGAAATTTTCTTTCTTGTCGAAGGTCTAGACTAGAATCAAACGATCGCAAAATAACTTCTGACAGAATCTCCCCGTTGTAGAAAGAGATGCCCCTTACAGTAGAAAGTCGTCCAATTACGAAAATGATTTTGGAATTGTGCGTACAAACTCTTTGAAGCTCAGCAACACATTGAGCTAGATCAAGACAATACTGGATTACTGTAAGGAAACGATTTCCACGGTGTTTGCGATTTGAGCCTATTTCAGATTTTGCGACTCTCAGCAAATCCCAATCCAAGAACTCAGCTGACGCTCGATATTGTTGATGGTAATTGAAAACATTGATATAGGGTGGGGAGGTTATAATCAGATCGACGGATTGATCAGGTAGCGGAATGCAACGAGCATCGGAATGAAAGACCTTTACTAAAGAATTTGAGTACGGCAGATTTATGATCAAATTTTTTATTCGTAGCCAAGTCTTGAAGATTTTCTCCTCGCTTAGATTTGGTTGAAACAAATCAAGCAAGATGACAAGCGCACGAATAAGATCCTTCTCTGTATTGCTTGTTACTTTTGCCAACATGTCTTTTAGACAACCTTTTAGCCAAACTTCATCGGTTTCTTCAGACCTCGCTCTAGCAAACAGTGGAACTGCGAAATGGTTATTCAACTGCTTATCGACATTCAATAATGATGCTTTCCGTAATCCTGGGGATACATTTACAAAACTGTAAAGATTAGACAATATGAATGCAGCAGGATTAATCTCACTTCCGTATACCGTATTGCTATGTTTGGAAGCTTCCAATAGAACTGTACCGCTTCCAGAAAATGGATCAAGAATGATATCACCAGTCTTCGAGAATTTGGCCAAAAGCACTTCGACAAGTTGCGGGGAAAACTGGCCTCTCCATTTGAGAGGATTGCGCCTACGTTTGTTTTCAATATCTAGTTCTCGCTGAGGAATAACATTCCGGTCTACACGGATATCAAATGAGTGGTTCATGTTTCCAACCTATCCTCAATAACTCCACAACAACTGGTTGTCTTAGTTTAGCTGCATTCGAAATTACGATATCCCTCCCTACTCATAAGAGGGATATGATATTTGGGTGATGGACTATGGAATTTCAATCCTCCAACGTACTCAAATCCCCCAAAGGCTGACCCAGAGCCTGCGCCTTCAGCACCCGACGCATGATCTTGCCGCTGCGCGTCTTGGGCAAGTTGTCCACAAATTCGATCCGCGCCGGCACAGCTATCGGCCCCACCTCATGCCGCACGTGCGCCTTGAGCTCCGCCTCCAGCGCTTCCGAGCCGTCCACGCCTTCCACTAAAATGCAGTAGGCGAAGATCTTGTTGCCGCGCAGTTCGTCCGGTATGCCGATCACCGCCGACTCGGCCACCGCGCTGTGGCTGACCAGGCCCGACTCGACTTCAGCCGTGCCCAGACGGTAGCCGCTGACCTTGAGCACATCGTCGTTGCGGCCGATCACCCACAGGTAGCCGTCTTCATCACGGCGCGCCGTATCGCCCGCCAGGTACCAGCCCTGATCGCGATACTTCTCCCAGTATTGGCTGATGAAGCGCTCGTCATCGCCGTAAACCGTGCGGATCATGCTGGGCCAGGGCGACTTGATGACCAGGTTGCCGTCTTCGTTGGCGGCGACCTGGACGCCATCGTCATCGACGATATCGACCTCGATGCCCGGGAAGGGGCGGGTGGCGCTGCCCGGCTTCAAACCCACGGAAGGCAGCGGCGTGATCATGAAGCCGCCGGTCTCGGTCTGCCACCAGGTGTCGATGATGGGGCACTGCTCCGCCCCGATGACGCGGTGATACCAGCGCCAGGCTTCCGGGTTGATGGGCTCGCCGACAGAACCCAGCAGGCGCAGGCTGCTCAAGTCATGCCGCGCCGGCCAAGCCTCGCCGAAGCGCATCAGCCCGCGGATGGCTGTGGGCGCCGTGTAGAGAATCGACACGCCGTAATCGGCCACGATCTTCCACCAGCGGTCGGGGTAGGGGAAGGTCGGCGCGCCTTCGTAGATGATGCTGGTCGCGCCTAGAATCAGCGGCGCGTAGACGATGTAGCTGTGTCCCGTGATCCAGCCTGGATCGGCCGCGCACCACCAGCGGTCATCCTCTTTGAGGTCGAAAGCCCATTCCAGCGTGGTCGAGGTATAGACCTGATAGCCGCCATGCGTATGCAGTACGCCCTTGGGCTTGCCGGTGGTGCCGCTGGTATACAAGATGAAGAGCGGGTCTTCGGCGTCCATGACCTCGGTTTCGGCTTGCGTCGAGGCGATGGGCAGCGCCATCAAGTCGTGATACCAGTAATCGCGGCCGCTTTCCATGTGGATGTCCTGGCCGGCGCGCTTGACGACTATCACCGTCTCCACCACCGGTGAGCGCTGCACCGCTTCGTCCACCGTATCCTTGAGCGGCACAATTTTGCCGCGCAGCCAGGCGCCGTCGCAGGTGATCAAGACCTTGCTCTGCGCGTCTTCTATACGGCTGGCCAGCGCCTGCTCGGAGAAGCCGCCATAGACCACGCTGTGCGGCGCGCCGACTTTGGCGCAAGCCAGCATGGCGATGGCGATCTCGGGCACGCGCCCCATATAAATGGTGACGCGGTCGCCCTTCTTCACACCCATGCCGCGCAGCACATTGGCGAATTTGTTGACCTCTTGCCACAGCCGCCAGTAGGACAGCGAGACTTTGTCGCCGTCTTCGCCCTCCCAGATGATCGCCAGCTTGTTGCGCCGCCAGGTTTTCACGTGACGGTCGAGCGCATTCAGCGCCATATTGGTCTTGCCGCCGACAAACCACTTGTAGAAGGGTTTGTTGCTGTCATCGAGGACCCTGTCCCATTTCCGGTACCAGTCCAGCGTCTCGGCGCGCTCGGCCCAAAAGGCCGCCGGGTCCTGGCGCGCCAGGTCATACACAGCCTCATAATCCGGCACGTTCGACTGGGCGACCATGTCCGCCGTCGGGCGATACCATTCGCTGGTAGGAGGGGTAAAACCTTGCTCAGCCATTGACTGCTCCTCTTGTATCCCTGATTACGGCGCGGGAGCCGCTCCTGCGCGCCAACTTCGCGTTATTATAGACGAAAGGCGGCATAAATCGACACCCGCGCTAGCGGCGCTTGATAGCGACCAGCTTGCAGGCTCGGGATGGAAGCGCTCGATGAGCGCCAAGTGGAGTACAATCAAGTAATGAAATATATCAGCAAGGAATATATCAGATGACAAAAAAGATTCGTTTTGCGCTTTTGGCGATCGCGCTTATGAACATCGGCTTGTTTGTTGCCTTGTATGCGGCGTTGGCCGCCGATGCCCAATGGGGCTATGATGGCGACCAGGGGCCAGCCTATTGGGGCGCGCTGTCGCCGGAATTCTCCCTTTGCGATGATGGCTCGGCGCAATCTCCAATCGACATTGACGAAGCCAGCGCCGTCAATTTGGTCGAGCTTGAATTTAACTACCGCCAAACGGTGAACAACATCGTCAACAACGGGCATACAATCCAGGTTGATATCGCCGCTGGCAGTCATATCGTTTACAACGGCATCAGGTATGACCTGCTGCAATTCCACTTCCACAGCCCCAGCGAGCATACCATCGGCGGCGAAGCGGCGCCCATGGAAATCCATTTCGTGCACCGCGACCCCAACTCAGGGGCGCTGGCGGTGGTGGGCGTCATGCTTACAGAGAGCGAGGCGGACAACGAAGCGTATGCGCCGGTTTTCGAGGCGATGCCAGCCGCAGCCGGCGAAGCGCAGGCGCTGCCCGCGCCCCTGGCTCTGGACGCGCTCTTGCCGCAGACCCGCGCTTACTATACCTATAATGGCTCGCTGACCACGCCGCCATGCAGCGAAATCGCGCGCTGGCTGCTGCTGGATAGTCCGGTGGAACTCTCAGCCGGGCAGATTGCCGCATTCAAGTCCATCTACGACGGCAACGCGCGCCCAGTTCAGCCGCTGGGCAAGCGCGACCTGCTGCGGAAGCGGAGATGAGCGAATTGTTTCCATTATATTTCGGAAGTCTCGAGAGCGATCTTTTAATTGCCAACTTTTGCTGTAGAATCTCCATGCGCGAAGCAAAGCTCGCTACATCATTTAACCACCACCGCTCTCACGGAAAACACTGTGCCACGCAAGCCTCCGCTGATTGTATTGCAGATAGTTGTATTCTTCCTCTCCCTCATCCAAGTGCAAGCGCAGCAGCAACTCCCGCGGCCACAGAATATTCGCGTTGAAAATGACGCGGTCGTTTGGGACGCGGTCGACGGCGCCAGCGGCTATCGCGTCGAATGGGTGAGAGCAGCCGCAAGATTGCGCTACATCCTGGAGGAGGTGACGCATAACAGATTCAACATAAGCGAGTTCTATTTCGGCGAGACTTACTACGTAAAAGTACAAGCCATTTCCAGCGACAGCGCTGACTATCTGGACAGCCGCTGGACCAATTTTGCAGTGTTGTCCCGCCCCTTCCCTACAGCCACGCCAACGAATACGCCTACAAACACGCCGACGGCAACCCCAACACACGTGATTCTACGTGGCTTGGCTACGCCGAAGCTGCGCCACGTCTCTGGCACTACGGTCGCTTGGGATACCGTTACCGGAGCTACCGGCTACACGTTAATCTTGTCTGAAGATGGCAAGACGCAAGTGTTTACCGTAGACGCGCCGCAAACCGAGTACAGTTTCTCTGGCTTGAATGCCGGCGAGACTTACAGAGCGCAAGCGCTGGCCTTGGGCGATGGTCGAATATACGAAGCGCGAGGGCGCTGGAGCAGGATCGTCGAAATATCTCTTCCCATCCCCGCCACCGCGGCTTTTACCACTACGGCAGAACCGCCGAACACAGCCACCAGCAGGCCAACGGACACGCCGACGGAGACGGCTACCTTTGCGCCAACTGCGACGAATACAGCTACCGACACGCCAACTGCTACAGCGACAAACAGTGCGACAGCCACATTGACCGAAACCGCAACGTCGACGGCGACAGCCACCGAGACTTCGCCGCCGACTGTATCAGCCAGGCTTATTGAACTGCCTCCGCCTGAGAACTTGAGGCAAATTGGGCCGCATACTATCGCTTGGGACGCGGTGGAAGGCGCGGTCAGCTACCGCGTTCGCTTGGATCCGCCGAATAGTGAACGAATCCTGAAGCGGGTCAATCCGCCGCAAACGCAGTACACCTTTGAGAATCTGGAAGCGGGCTTGACGTACAGTGTGCGGGTGCGCGCAATGGGCGATGAAGTGGTCTACCGCTTGCTGGGCGATTGGAGCAGTACTTTGGAACTGATGCCGGGAGCGACCGCCGAGCCTACAGCGACGGTTATTCCTTCAGAAACGCCCACTTTGTCCGCAACGGCGACGCCTACCTCGACTGCTACACCGACGGCAACCGCCACAGACACGCCAACTGCGACAATAACTCCGTCCGATACACCTACTGCCACGGCGACCGCAACGCCAACAGATACGCCAACCGCGACCGCTACGCCTATCCCGTTATGTGAACTGCCGAAACCGGATAATCTGCAGCGGATATCCGAATTTGTCGTCGCTTGGGACGCGGTTGAGGGCGCGACTGGCTACCGTCTGCGTTGGCGGCTGCAAGGCGGCGACTGGTTGTCTTCGAACCTGTCCGCTTCGCAGCGAGCTTATCAATTTGCCGAATTGCAAGTTGGAGCGCCTTATGAAATCCAGGCGCAGGCGCTGGGCGATGGCGAAGTCTGCGAAGCGGAGGGAGATTGGAGCGATTTGCTGTCGTTGACGCTGCTGCCGACGGATACACCAACCTTTACGCCAACGAACACGACAACTTTTACGCCCACCAATACGCCGACAAACACGCCAACGCCAACAGCGACCAATACACCCACTTTCACACCCAGCTTTACTCCGACGGATACTCCAACGAATACGCCCACGGATACGCCTGTCCCAACGGATACCCCCGTCCCGCCCACGGCTATCCCGATCCCGACCGATACCCCCGTCCCGACCAACACTCCGGTCCCGCCGACTGCGCCGCCTGAGCCGACCGACGCGCCTTGCATGACCGATGAAAAGAGAAGTACGGAGAAGAAAACAGAAAATCGCTGCGATTACGAACGCTCTTGCCGGCAGACGGTGCGGGTCTCGGGAATCTGCGATCGCTCGCAACTGAGCGACAAGACCTGCGGCAACTGGAAGAAGAAACGCTGCGAATGCGAGATGCGGAAAGAGACCAGCACGGAGACCAAAAGGGAAGGGCTCTGCTACTATTCGCGGCAATGCACTCAGAACGTCCGAGTATCCGGTGAATGTCCCTCTCTCGGTGGCAAATCCTGTGGAAGATGGAATCAGGACAGATGCGATCCGCCGCCGACGGCGACGACTTGGTATTATGTTCGTACCGAGACGGGTACCGGAGAAGGTGCTACTCACTCAGCAGCGATTGACGCCGCCCGGGAAGCGGCGAAAGCAGCGATAGAAACGCGCGGTCGCTGTAGCGGAAACGATTCTTGGATCCGCTACGAATACAGAGATGAACGATTCAATGGCTCTGTCTGGTTTCATGCCTCATCCACTATCTATAGCTTCTGCAGCAGACCATGAGTATTCGCTTTGACCGAGACGCGCGCCTTCGTGAACGCATTTTGCGCCGCCGACCTGCCGCCGGTGGTCAAAGAAGCGGCGCTGTTCAATCTCAGCACGCTGCGCTCGCAGACCGTCTTCCGCACACCCGACGGCTTTATGTTCGGCTGGGAAGGCTGTGACGATACCGCCGGCTGCTGCTTCGGCTCTTGCACGCACGTCTGGAATTACGAGCAAGCCACTGCTTTTCTCTTTGGCGGGCTGGCGCTGGGCATGCGCGAAGTCGAGTTCAACTACGCCACCCGCGCCGACGGCGGCATGAGCTTCCGCGTCGACCTGCCGCTGCAGCACGCGCAGTCCTGGTCACTGGCGGCGGCTGACGGGCAGATGGGCTGCATCATGAAGCTCTATCGCGACTGGCAGCTCAGCGGCGATAGCGATGCGCTGCGGTTGATGTGGCCCAAGGCGCGCAAAGCGCTGGAATTCTGCTGGCTGCCCGGCGGCTGGGATGCCGATAAAGACGGCGTCATGGAAGGCTGCCAGCACAACACGATGGATGTGGAATACTACGGACCCAACCCGCAAATGGGTATCTGGTATCTGGGCGCGCTGCGCGCGATGGAGGAGATGGCGCGCCATCTCGGCGAGGATGACTTCGCCGATGATTGTAACCGCCTCTTCGAAAACGGCAGCGCTTACATCGACGCCGAGCTCTTCAATGGCGACTATTACGAGCATGATATTCAGCCGGCCAGCGGACGCGATGCGGTCTTCAATATGCTGATTCACAGCAGCATGGGCGCCGCCGACCCGGCCGAGCCAATCTTGCAGCTTGGCGCCGGCTGCCTGGTTGATCAACTGGTGGGGCAATTGTTGGCCCACGTCTCCGGCTTGGGCTATCTGACCGAGGAAAAAAACGTCAAGCGTACGCTCAGCAGCATCAAGCGCTTCAACTTCAAAGAGAATATGTACGGGCACTTCAACCACATGCGCTCTTACGCGCTCAACGATGAGTCGGCGCTGCTGATGGCGACTTATCCGCGCGGGGACCGGCCGTCTCGTCCCTTCCCCTATTACAACGAAGTGATGACGGGATTCGAATACACGGCCGCCATCGGCATGTTGTACGAAGGCGATATCGACAACGGCTTGAGGTGCATAAAAGCCATCCGCGATCGTTATGACGGGCGCAAGCGCAACCCCTTTGACGAAGCGGAATGCGGGCATCACTACGCGCGGGCGATGGTGAGCTGGGCGGCCGTTCTGGCGCTGAGCGGATTCCAGTATTCAGCAGTCGACCAGATGATCGCCTTTACCGCGCAAAGTGAGGCCTGCCGGCACTTTTGGTCTACTGGCTACGCTTGGGGTAGTTGCGCGCTCAGCCCCAATGGCGCCAGCTGCGATGTGGAAATGACCGTGTTGGGTGGTGAAGTCAGTTTTGCGGAATTGGGGCTGACCGGTCTCGGCTCGGTTCAATTCGACGAGCCGCAGGCGCTTTCCAAGGGCGATACGCTGCGCTGCAAAGTAAGGGCTTAATTCTCCAACCCCTCCGACAAACCCCCTCCCCGAAGCATCAGAGAGGGGAATTACTCCACCGACACAAAGTCGCTTGTAGACTGAAGAATCATCCCATCCCGCGGATGGGCTAAAATAACTGCGCCTTTGGCACAGATCAATAGGTAAGGAACTCGCCATGATCATCATCGCCAGCCACAACGGCGCGATCGGCATCGCCGACGCCATGCGCGTCCTCAAGCACGGCGGCAGCGCCCTGGACGCCGTCGAAATCGGCATCCGCGCGGTCGAAGCTAACCCCGCGGACCATTCGGTTGGCTACAATGGCTACCCCAACATCCTGGGCGAACTGGAACTTGACGCCAGCATCATGGACGGGCGGACGCTCAACTCGGGCGCGGTCGCCTTGATGCGCGGCTTCCCCTACGCCATCTCGGTCGCCCGCCAGGTCTTGGAGCGGGATCAGCCGCATGTGCTGCTGGCGGGACAAGGGGCTGAGCGCTTCGCCCGCGAGATCGACGCCGAATCTTGGGGTGAGATGCTGACTGACGAAATCAAGGCGGTCTGGCGCGAACGCTTGGCGGCTGTAGGGGCTACCCACCGGGTCGCCCGCAATTCAGACGAAAGCACTGAATTGACTGACGAGAGGCCCTTGCTTGACCTGGTCAAGCTGGCGACCGATCCGGAGCGCGTGGCGGGCACGGTCAATTTCATCGCCATGGACGGCGTGGGCGACATCGCCTGCGGCGTCAGCACCAGCGGCTGGGCTTGGAAATACCCCGGGCGCATCGGCGATTCGCCCATCATCGGCGCGGGCAACTACGCCGACAATCGCACCGGCGCTTGCGCCTGCACCGGCATGGGCGAGATGGCCATCCGCGCGAGCACGGCTCGCAGCCTGGTGCTGTATTTGCAGATGGGACTGTCACTGGCAGAGGCGGGCCGGCGCGCCATGAGCGACCTGCGCGACCTCGGCGGCGGCTATATCGGAGGCATGAATCTGATCGCGCTGGACCGTGACGGCAATCATGTCGGGCTCTCGACCGATGCCGGGCGGACTTATATTTTCCAGCATGCGGATATGGATACGCACGGGGAAGTTGAACGTGAAGTGGTGGAGATTCCCTCGCGCTGGGCGGGCGCGCCATGCGCCTGAACCATCCCCCAACTATTGAAGGCTTGTCCGATACTAACAGATGAGAGTAGCTACCGCTCCGTCTGGTCGTCCTTCCTGCCGGTTGAATAGAACGGCGATGTTGTAGGCGGCTGTTTTCGCGGCTATTCGCGTCAGCATGCCGAGTTCACTGTGGGCATT
>JAJDXR010000001.1 GCA_022823165.1 Anaerolineae bacterium
TCCGGCACGACCTACAACCTGTCAGTCCGCGCCAGGAACCGCGCCGGAGTCTCGCCGTCCGCCTCGATCACAGGCACGACCCTTCCGCCCACCAGCACACCCATCCCAACGGACACGCCAACGAATACGCCCACCAGTACGGCGACGAATACGCCAACGGATACGCCAACGCCGACACCGACAGATACGCCCACTCACACGCTGACGCCCACACCAACCGATACGCCCGTACCAACTGACACGCCCGTCGTCACCAACACTCCTGTCCCCACTGACACGCCAGTGCCGCCGCCTACGAAGAAGCCCAAAGACGATGACGATGACGATGACAACGATGATGCCGACAACGAATGCAGAAAAACCAGACAATCACGCACCGAGACCCGCGCATGCAGCGGCGGCGGCAGCCAGTCCCAAACCTGCCATCGAGACGTGCGCGTCTCCGGTATATGCAACACCAACGAAGGCCCTTGGGAATGCGGCGACTGGTCAGCTTGCCCACAGCCGAAGCCGTGTAGGAAACAGAATGAAGTAACGACGAGGGAAACGGTATATGAGTTACAAAGGATTGGATGTGTCCGAACAGTATACCGCATAGATTCGTGGGACTGGGTATGTCCTGACGAAGGCACAAGTGAACGAGTTAGCCACCGTAGCATTGAAAGCCAAGAACGAGTGAATGCTTGCTGATTGGAGGACGAAAGCCAGAAACTTCAACCTTCGCCATTTCGGATAATTGGCGCGGACTATCGAGATGCTAACCAGCAAAGTGGCTAGCATCTCGACGGTGTTGTTGATTTGGAGGTCTGCGCCGCAAAAGATTGATGAGAATCGCCAGGGTTACTTTGATCATGTAATAGACGGCGCACCCCGGCGCCCCGACAATACGCGTGATTCTCGTGTTATACTCGGACTAATTGTATAGTTTCATACGAGCGCTCACTACAGCGGTTCATCAGGCGGCGCTCAGGAGCAGGCGCAATGCCGCGCAAGCCTTCGCTTCTCATATTTCTGGTTGCTGTCTTCCTCATTTCCTTCTCCCCCGCCCAAGCCCAGCAGCAGTTGCAGCAGCCCTGGGATCACTGCGCTGTTAAGGAACCAGTCACATGGGAGGCGGTAGCGATAGCCAGCGTCTGGAGGGGATATTACACGTTGCTTCGCCCATGGCTCAGCGCCATGTCAATTGCCGTGGCCGGCGCTTATAGCGCAACTTGTCCCAGCTCCAGTTGGCTGTCGTACACAATAACTGAGCAGCTTCCGGTGGGGCATTGCCCGGGCTTCGGCTTACCCTGCCAGTGTACTCGAACCTGTCTAAAAAAGTGTTGTATTGATAATGGCCAGGTCAATGAACATCGCTGCTGGGCAGAGAATTGCGGCGGGTGTACCTATCGCTAAGCATTCGCTTGAGTGGTTTTATTCAACCGGACCGCGCAGCAGCTCCACCATAATCGCCAGGATCACTTTGATCATGTAATAGACCGAGCGCCCGGCCGTAATGGACGAGCGTCCGTGCTGCCGCGGCATCATACGCACGGAGACTTCCATCTGTCGCAAGCCGCTGCGGTGCAGGATGAGGATGGCTTCCGGCTCGGGGTAATCATGCGGATAGACCATTGCCAGCAGTTTGATAGCGCTGCGATTATAGACCGAGCAGCCCGAGGTCGGGTCACTGACGCGCCGGCCGATGATCGCCGACAAGAGGCGCGCCAGGATCACGCTGCCCAAACGCCGCAAGCGAGGCGTCCCGTAGTCGCCCTGCCTGCAGATGAAACGGGAGCCGATGACGACATCCACATCGTGGCCGCCCAGCGCTGCCAGCAGGGCGCGATTGCTCTCCGGCGCATGCTGGCCGTCGCCGTCGTTACGCAGGACGATGTCGTAGCCCTTGGCTGCGGCGAACTGAAAGCCGGCTTGCACCGCAGCGCCGATGCCCACATTAAATGGCAAGTCCAGCACCATGGCGCCGGCTTCGCGCGCTGCGACGGCGGTGGAGTCGCTCGAGCCGTCATTAATCACCAGGATATCCACTTGCGGCAGCTCGACCCGAATGTCGCCCACCGTCCGCGCGATGTTGAGCCCTTCATTATAAGCGGGCAGAATCACAAGGATGCGCGCGCTGCTCATCGCTAGTAAGTCTCCTTCGCGGGTGATGGTAAACGACATGCGCCACAGCGCCTGGCCAGCGCGGCGGAAATTCCGCTACGCTTGATAAGGCGATATTAGCTGTTGTAAGCTGATAATAGCATTATCTCGTAGTCTCGCAGCCGCGTCGCTTATACACCGGGCGCTAGCCAAAGTGCTTATAGAAAGATGAACATGAGGGATCAAGTATCGCTAAGCGCCGGCATAGGCAATTTTTATGAATGCGTTGAATTGGCTTGCCAGCGGGGTTTGGGCATAGAGTTCATGGCCTTCTCCGTGCCGCAGATTCTCGATGGCGACTGGCGCAAGCTGGACAAGGAATACAAAGCCGCCGTCGCCGATGTGCCCGGCCCGCTGACTATGCACGGACCTTTTATGGACTTGACCTCCGGCAGCCCGGACGAGCGCATCAATATGGTGTCCTACGGCCGCTACGAGCACGTCATTCGCATCGCCGCCGGCCTGGGCGTCACGCAGGTCGTCTTCCACGCCAATTATATCGGCTTGCTGCACAATGACTTTTATCGGCAGGGCTGGCACCAGCGGAATGTAGATTTCTGGGGTCCCTTGGGCGATTACGCCAAAGCCTATGATGTGCTGGTCGCCATCGAGAATATGTGGGAATTCGACCCCGCCATCATCGGCAACCTGCTGCGCGAGCTGGATCACTCCCATTTGAAAGCCTGCATTGATGTCGGGCACGCCACGCTGTTCTCCGATCCCGGCATCACTTTTGAGAGCTGGCTGGATACCATGCGCCCCTGGATCATCGAAGTGCACATGAACAATAACAACGGCGTCATGGATGAGCATTACGGCTTTGATTGGGAACAGGGTGTGCTGGATTACGCCGAGATTCTGCCGCAATTGCGTGAATTGCCCACCAAACCGGTGCTGGTGCTGGAGATGGATCGCATCGCCGATATGCGGAACAGCCTGCATTATTTTGAATTGGACGATTCCGGCTAGCTCGCCGCTCTGCGTTCAGGCATCGTCTGTGCTGAATTCGCTTTGCGCCGCCCGGCCGACAAAGGCCGGATCGCATTGGGGGATGACCGTTTCGATATCGGCGGCGAATTGTTGATAGCCGCCTTCGATGGCCAGGCGCAAACCCGGCTCAAGATAAGCCAGCGCGCGGGCGCAATTGCCCAGCAGAATCTGCGAGAAACCCGCCCAGTAATAATGCTGCGGATACTGGCTGCCCAGCTCAATGGCGCGCTCAAAGGACAGCGCCGCCTCGTCGATCGAGCCCAGCTTGTTCTGCATATAGCCCAGCCAGAAATGACAGCTGAGATTCTCGGCGTTAAAATCGACGCAATCCTGCAGGTAGCGTTGCGCCTGCGCCGGATTGCCGTAAGCGCCCCAATGCCCCTTGCCGAGGAGCAATAAGGCGGCTTCGTTGCTGGGGTTGGCCTCCAGCACATCGTTGAGGAAATCCAGCGCCACTTCGTAATTGCGCAGATTGCTCTCCAGAATGGCGATGTCCACAGCGTAGAGATTCATATTTTCAGCCAGGCCATAGGCGGTCTGGAAATCCTGGCGAGCGCCGTCGAAATCATAGCGGTATTCCTGGCGGATGAGGCCGCGCGCGCGATAAGCCTCGGCGCTATCGGGGTCCGTCAGCAGCAATTCTTCCACCAGCCCCTCGCCGCGTTCGGGCTGGCCCAGGCTCAAATAAATCTCGGCCAGATAAGCCTGCGCGCGGCTGTTTTCCGGGTCGAGCTCCAGGGCGTGCAACGCGCTGACGAGCGCTTCTTTAGCCCGCCGCTGCCAATCCAGCGCCCAGGCGTGGATAGCCCAGGCTTCCGGATTAAAAGGATCGGCATTGATGGCGCGTTCGGCGAATTCGGCCGCTTCGGCATAACGGCTGCTGTTGATCAAGCCCAGCGTAATTCGGCGGTAAATCTCAACCGAATTCGGCAGCGAGGGCGCAATCTCCTGGTACAAGCCGGTGGCGTTGCCCAGGGAGCCTCGCCGCCAGTAATTGTCCGCCTCAATCAACTGATTGCGCGGATCCGCCGTCGGCGTCGGCTCGGGCATGGAGAGGGTGGCGGCGCGATCTTCCAGGTCGCGGATGGCGTCGTAAAGCGCCTGCTGCACCACTGGCGCGAAAACCTCGCGATTCAGCGCCACGCCGATGCCCAAGAAGATCAGGGCGATGATCAGCAGATAGATGGTCAAGCGGCGGCAGCTGAGAATGCTGCGCCGTTGGATGCCGCGATACTTCTTGGGCGTGCGTATCTGCACCAACCACCTCGCCGCCTAACCCATGACCAATTCCATGAAGGCGCTGAGATCCGCCAGCAAGAAATCGGGCTCGCTGCCGATGAGACTGTCGCGCTCGGCATAACCGGTGCAGACGGCGACCGCCACGGCGTCGATGGCGCGCGCCGCCTGGATATCGGCCGGCGTATCGCCGATGACGATGAGCTCGGCGCCGTTGAGATCGCGCCCCACATGCGCCTCAGCCCGCTGCCGCGCCAGCCGCGTCAGATCAGCGCGATGGGGCGATTCGTTGCCAAAAGCGCCGATGACAAACCAGTCCGGCGCATAACCAGCCAGCTCCAGTTTGATGGCGGCCGTCATTGATGTGTTGCCGGTTACCAAGCCGATGAGCGTATCATCGCGACCGCGCAGAGCTTGCACCAGCTCCATCGCGTACGGGCAGGGAGCAGCATCGTAGCTACCGCTGATTGCGCGCATATGCCGCGCCATGACCGCTTCGTAGGCCGGCATGTCACGGCCGATATCGGCAGAAGCGTAGCCCTGCGGCGCCAGCAGATCGGCCAGAATGCCCCAGTCGGTCTTGCCGCCGAAGACGTGGCTGTCCAGGTCGCCGGTGGCGCCGAAGCACTCCAGCATGGCGCGGCGCTTGGCCTCGCGCCCGATGCCGCGACTGATGAGCAGCGTGCCGTCAATATCAAATAGGACGACTTTCATCGCCCCTCACCCCTCGGCCCCCTCTCCCACAAGGGGAGAGGGGGAGCTAGCCGCGCAAGACTGTACGGCAGGCTCATTCCAGACCCTCCATGACGATAAAGGAAGCCTCGGCGGCGCCTTCGCGCACCTTGATAGCCGCCTGGTATTCGTCCGAGTTGTACATGCGGCGGGCCGCGTCGACGCTGTCGAATTTGAGCATCACGATGCGGTCGCTGATTTCCGGGCCTTCCAGCACGACCTTCTCGCCGCCGCGGATGATGAATTGCCCGCCGAATTTCTCGACGATGGCGGGCGTCAGCTTCATGTACTCTTGATATTGCCGCATGTCGGTTACCTTGGCGCGCACGATCAGGTATGCGGGCATTGCGCCCTCCTCTTCATTGTAATGGATTTTAACTGGCGGCAATGATAACGGCGACGGCGTCGGGGATACAGGGCGTTTCGGCTTGAGGGATGGCGCGGCGGGCGGGTATAATCGCCGAGCGTCGAGGGGGTGGATGTGTCCCGGTGGATGCCCCGGTCTTCAAAACCGGTGGGCGGTTGCGCAGAGCAGGCGCTGGTGGGTTCGACTCCCATGCACTCCCGACGGTTTGACATTCCTGTACAGTTGTGATCGAATTGTGTGCGGTGGGCGCGAGAGTGGTCTCGCGTTTTTTTTGGATCGGACATTGGAGAACTGATGATGGCTAGGATTCCTGCTTACACCTCTTATACCACATGGACAGTCGAAGAGTTGATTGAAGCGATGTCACCAAACCCTAGCAGAAATAAGAAAGTGACCATCCCAGAATTTCAGAGACGATTGACTTGGCCGCCCAAAAAACGCGAAGGGTTGATTAGATCCATTATGCAAGGTTTCCCATTTGGTTCGCTCCTAGTCTACAAGGACACTGACTCAGATGGGGCGCTAGACAATTATAAGTTGATCGACGGTTTACAACGGACTCAAACATTGATGCAGTACATGGATAAACCATACACGCTGTTTGGACTCGAAAAAATATCGGACGACTTGATAATTCTAATTGCTAGCGAGATAAACCACTACTCCGATATTGACTGCCTTGCCGCAAGAAATATCAAGAAGATAGGCAAATTGATTTCGACTTGGGTAGTGCAGAGTAGAGGTTTCACAGAGTCCGCAGGTTGGAGCGTTAGCACGCTCACTGAGGAGTTGCTAAGGAATATGCTGAATCTTGAAGATGAGACAAAGCTTTTCGTAGCGCTCAGCTATCTATTATCTCCTGATAGCGTGTATCGTCAGCAAGTTCAAAAATTCCTCGACTCAATCCGAAGCAAAATCGATATCAGCCGAGTAGAAATTCCTGTAATTGTATTTTCCGGACCTTCCAACCATTTGGCGAAAGTCTTCGTGTTGCTCAATCGTGAAGGAATCCAGCTACACCGTTATGAGATATATGCGGCGCAATGGCTAGACTGCCGCTATCGCATAGAAAACTCAGAGATAATCAACGCGATTTGGAAGAAGTATGGCGAGTTGCAGAAAGCAGGATTTACTTTGGATGTTGCTTTAGAAGCTCCCGACGAAAGAGCCAAAATCGAGCGAAAATACACGCTATTTGAATACCTGTTCGGCTTGGGACAACTTCTCGCTAAGCAGTATGCTCTATTCTTTAAGCCCGTTAAGGTCGACCAGCCAAGTCCGTTTGGATTCAATCTGATGTCAGCTTGCATCGCTGGCAGTGTCACGGAAAAAGTGGTGCGCCAGCTTCCCGAAAACATTCGTGGATTGGAATTATCTCGATTAGAAGAATGTATCTTGGAATCAATTGAATTTGTCTATCGACTTTTCAAGCCGGTATTGTCGCCTCATCGCATTGGGCAAATGAAGATTCCCTATTACCATGCTGATTTACAAATTGTAGCTCAAATCGCTATGGCATTTCGCGTGAAGTATAACACGAAAGATCTCACCGAACTTGAGGGGTGGGAAAAGAAAAGACAAACTCTGACCAAGAATCTGCCCATGTATTTCTTGCAGGACGTCCTTCAATCAAACTGGCAAGGTTCAGGTGATAGTAAGTTGGCTGAATGTCTTGAAAATGAAATCCATTTACGCCGTCTGCCGCCGTCAAAAGAAACCTGGAATCAAATCTTTAATGTGTGGTTTCGGAATCATGTCAACACTCGGCATCATGCTCAAAGCTATATCAAGGATGACTTCGCGGAGTATTTGCTGTTGCGCTATTTTTCAGTCAATAAACTTCAAAAGTCTGATAGCTATTATGTACAACACATTATCCCCATTCCGCGCTTGATATCTCCACCAAGCTACTATCACGAATACTATGGTCCAATCAACACCATCGGCAATTTGGCCATAATCGCCGAAGACGACTACATTGATTTAGGTGACAAAACCTATGTTGAATACCTCAACAGACGACGAGGAACTGGCGCAATTAGGGGGCCTGGCTATTACAATGACGAACGGCGCAAATGGGAAGACCTCCTCCACTGCGAGGAAAATTTGTTTCCATCAGAACTAAGGCAACAAGCCTTTGAAAGTTTTCTAAAGGGACGCTTTGAACTCCAAAAAGCCGAATTCTTCAAGGTCTGGAGCGACCACATCCCGCCAGCCTAGCCCCGCCGCCCCCAGCGCGGAACCAACCGCCACAGCAGCCGCTGAACCCGCAGCGTCAGCAGATAGCCCTGCGTCTCGCTGTGGTTGTCGAATTCGCGGCCGCCGCCGCTGCGCAGGTAGGTGCTCAGGTCAGCGATGGCGTCGTCGTATCTGAACTGCGCCGCCCGCACCCGCCCGCGAATCTCGTAAGCCGCTTTCAACTCCGGGCTCAGCTTGAGCGCGCGACTCAGGTCGGCTTCGGCCTCGGCATAGCGGCGCCGCGCTTCATAAGCCAGCGCGCGATTTAAGTGCGCCGCCGCATAGTCCGGCTCGATATGAATCGCCATGGTGAAGTCGTTGACGGCGTCCTCGTTGTCGCGCCGCGCCAGACGAATGTTGCCGCGCTGATAATAAGCGCCAGCCAGATAAGGCTCGATCTCCAGCGCCTGGTTGATGCTGCGCTCGGCGGCGTCCCATTGCCCGAGCGCGCTAAGCGCTTCGGCGCGGCAGAGATACACCGCGGCCAGATCGCCCAGGCCGAGCTTGAGCGCCCGCTCAAACATGGCGACGGCGTCTTCAAATTCGCCCGCTTCCAACAGCCGCAAGCCCAGATCGAAGTAGTTGTCCGGCAGCGCCTTTGACGCCCCGCCCGCTGATTCGTAGCTCATAATCACCGCTACTGTAACGTAAAATACGCCGCTGGCAAGCGACGGCTGGCGGCGCGGGCATTGCCTCGGCGCGGCCGCCCAACATAGACAGATTTCCCGTCCGTCTGCTAGGATGGTCACGGTGTCCACTGACTGGGAGTTGAACGTTTTGGCGCGCCGCCTGCTAATCCTGCTGCTGATCGCGCAAGTCCTTAGCCACCTCTTATGGCTGTCGCCGGCCGCGCATTCGGGCCAGGTCGCCATTCCCTGGATGATGAATCGGGGCAGCGCGCTCTTTGACGCCATCTGGGAGCAGCACGCGCCGGGCAGTTCGCTGCTGGGGGCGGCGGCGCAGCAACTGGTCGACATCGACCCGGCGCTGCTGGTCAAGCTGCTGAATACGCTGCTGCTGGTCGCGCTTACACTCATGATCTACCGGCTGGCGAAATTGCTGGCGGGCTCAGCCGCGGCCGGTTTGCTGGCCGCCCTGGTCTGGGCTTGGTGGGCGCCTGTCTACGGCAATGTCATGCTCTACTTCGACACGCTGCTGGCGCTCTGTCTCCTGGCCAGCCTGCTGATCGCGTTCCACAGCCCCGGGCGCGCCTCGCCGCGGCAAGTCTTGCTAATGGGCTTGCTGATGGGCGCGGCCACCCTGTTCAAGCAGCACGCCTGGCTGGCGGTCGCCTGCGCGGGCGGCTGGCTGCTGCTGAGCGAGCGCAGCGGCAAAGCCGCGCTGATCTTCGCCGCCGGCGCGCTGGCGCTGCCCCTGCTGCAGTGGCTGGCGCTGCTGGCGCAAGGCTCGCTGGAAAGTTATATCTACTGGAATTGGACCTTTAATCTGAGCGGTCTGATGGACGGCGAGCCGCTGGACGGCGACTTCCTGCGCAAGCTGCTGCTGAGCAATCTGCTGGTTTTCCCCTTCGCCCTGCTGGCGCTGCGCGGCGCCGGCAAGCGCCAACTGCTGCTGCCGCTGATTTGGCTGGCTACGCTGATCACGCTCTATCCGCGCTTCGGCGAAATCCACGCCATGGGGCACCTGCCCTTTGCCGCGGTCATGTCTGGCATCGTGCTGGCCCAGGCGCTGCCAGGGCTGCCCGCCTGGCGCGCCTGGGATACACCGCGCCTGACGCTGGCCGGTTTGAGCATCGGCATCGGCATCGGCTGGCTGTGGACGGGCGCCGCCAGCTATCTGCACAGTCCGCTCGGGCCGGGCGCCATCCTGGCTTACGACGAATTTCGGCTCCTGGCCGCCCAGCTGAACGAGCGTAAAGCAGATGGCGACACCCTCTTCGCGCTGCCCGAGACCGACAGTACGCCGCAACTGCATCCGCTGACTGACATGCCCGCGCCCGGCTTCTGGGTCAAGGGCTGGCGCTGGTATTTCCGGGCTGAACGCGTACCGCGGCGTTTCGCCAGCGAATGGGCAGCCGACCCGCCCACCTGGATTGTGGTCTTCCCGACCCTGATACGCGATGACAACATCGGCATTCAAGACTTGCTGGCGATTGTCGACGCGCGTTATACGCTGCAATTTGTCGCCGACGAAATCTACGGTCATGGCCGGCCCGAAGTGTATCGGCTTGCCGCCCTGGACGAATGACGCGCCGCATGATTCAGCTTTCACCCCGCGGCAAAGTCGTCTATCAATTACTCAATCTCACGGTCGCCCTGTTGCTGCTCTACGCGGCCTGTTTGCTGCTGGCGGCGCTGAATCAGCTGCCGGCGCCGCCACTGGAGGGCTGGACGGTCCGCCTGGACCATCTCGCCGGGCAATCCTTCGAATTGCTGCTGCTGACCGGCTTCCTGGCCGCGAGGCTCATGCTGGCGGACGAGTCGCTTGGCGGCCCCGCGCTTGACCGGTGGCAACTGCTTTGGCTCCCTTTCGTCGGCGCGACGCTCGCCCTCAGCGCGCTGGGACAATCGCAACTCACAGACGGCCTGACGGCTGTCGCGCTGCTGGCTGTGCTGGCTTGGAGCCGGCGCAGCGGGGGGGCTTCGACCTGTTTAAGCTGCTGGAGAATTGGCATGCTGCTGATCGCTCTCAGCTCGGCGCTGGCCAGCTTGGGCGTCAGGGACCTCAGCCCGGCGCTTACGGCGTTTCGAGTCCAGGTCGCCTTCGCCCTTTGCAGCCTGAGCATCGTCTTCTGGCTCATTCCCCGCTACAGCCGCCTGTCGCAAGACTGGGCGCAGAGCAGTTTGCGAATTACGGCGGTTCTGGTTTTTCTGGGCGGCAGCCTTATCAGCCTCGGTCGCCTGGGTCTGGCCGAGCCAGTCAGCCTGGCCGCCACGCCGCTGATCGCCACCTGCTACGTCTTGCTTGGCAGCCACAGCGCCCGCGCCCTGCGCAACCGGGACGAGAACGCCTCGCTGGCGACGCACTGGATAGCGCTGGCGACGCTATTCTGGTTGGTCGGCGGCGGCTTCCTGGGCGCGCTCAGCATTCAACCGGGCATCGCCCAAGCCGTGCACGGCACGGACTTGGCGGCGGCGCAGCATTGGCTGGGCGGCTGGGTCAGCCTGGCGATCGCGCTGGGATTCGTCAACGAAGCGGCGGCGGCTCTGCGCGGCGACAATCAGCGCGTGACCGGTTACATGCCCTACTGGCTGATGGGCTTCGGCGTCGGCTTGGCCAGCATCCTGCAAGTCTGCCGCGGCCTCTTGCAAGTCTATCTGCGCCAGCTGGCGGCGCTGGAGCCCGCAGCCGAGGCCGAACTGCTGCTGCCGGTAACCAGCCTGTGGCTGCTCTGCCTGCTGGCGGCGGCGGCCGGCATGGCGCTCTACGCCATCGGCTTCTGGCTGCGGCAGCCGAGGATTCGCGTAGTCGACGGCTAGGCGCGCTCGACCGGCAGGAAGGCCGCTAATATGACACTCGCATAAGCCAGCAGCAGCCAGGCGCCGAAACTGCCGGCGGCGGCAGCCGGCATATTGGGGAAGAATCTGGCAAAGTCCTGCGTGACGATGGCGTCAAGCGCCATGCCGGAGATGACTATTAGCGCAGCCGCTTCAAAGCGCTGGGCGCGATTGAGCTTAGTCCATCGGAACAGAATACGCGCGAGCACGATCATAGCTGCGGCCGTCGCGCACCATAACAGCGCCAGCCACAGTGGCTCTTCGGGCTTGAAAAAGAGCTGGCCACCCAGGCGAAATACGACTGTCGCCAGCAGCCAGACAGCGAAACCGATGCCAAAGAAGAGTCGTCTGTTCATGTTAGCTACCCTATTGCAAAGTTATCTTGCCTCCAAGTTCAGCGAGGGAAGTCGAGGGCGCACATAAACATGATACCCCAAGGTGTGTCCTGGTGGGCGAGCCAAGGCTCGCCCCTACGGTTTTCGACATCAATGCAAATGGGAATGGTCGGGTTTCAAAAGCAAGTGGACTCGGTGGCTGGCCTGCTCATGAATCTCCCGGTCTAACTTAGTCGAGCAAGCGCGGTCGCATCCAGTCAATCTCGGGATAGCCCAGCGCCTCCCATAAGTTCAGCGTCGCCGACGTATCATAAGGCACGCGCCGCAAATCGACCGCGAGCGCGCCCTCGCGCCATTCCAGCAGCGCCCATTCCGCCCGGCCCGGATTGCCGGCTGACAGCCCGACGCTGCCAGGGTTGATCACGCGCCAACCGCCGACTGCGCGGTCCATCGCCAGGTGGGTATGCCCGCAGAGCGCCAGCCGCCCTTGCCGGTCCAGCAGCGCGTCGGCCGCTTCTTCGTCGGCGCTGTCCGGCAGCAAGGCGAGCGCTTCGTCATCGCCGGGTATAGCGTGGATGCCGATGACCCGGCCGTAACCAGCTACGTCCTGCCGCAATTCCTTGCCGACAATTTGGCGCAGCAAATCGTAGCCGTCCCAATCCAGCCGGTCCAGATTCCAGGCGAAGACGGCATTCATGCGCCGGCTATTGTCGCGAAAGGCGTCCAGACCCTCGGGAGCATCCGCCGCTTTGGCGGGCATGCGCTCGCCAGTGACCAGGTAGCGATCGGTGTTGCCGCCGATGATTTTGACGACAGCTTCACCCCGCGCCTCACGCAACTGCAGCAGCCTTTGCAGGCATTCCTGCGGCTGCCCGCCTAGAGCCGCCAGATCGCCCAAACACCAGACGCGGTCGAAGTCGCCGGCGGCGTCCATATCAGCCAGTACCGCGTCCAGCGCGGGCAAGTTTCCGTGAATATCGGCGAATACGGCGATTCTCATAGGGGTTAGCTGTCCTTGTCTGAGTCGTCCTTGATAGCCGAGTGTACCATGATTGACCGCCGCGGACGCGTAAGAATCTACGCTGCGTCCGCGTCATACCAGCGGAGCGATTGACAGATAGCGCATCTGTCGTTATGCTCTCGGCGAGCGCAAAGGGTCGGGAGATCCACATCATGCTTCAGAGTTGTTGTTGCTGTTTTCAGAGCCGGGAGCCGAGCCGCCTGAGATAACAGCCACACGAACGAGCGAAACACAAGTCAACTGGCAGAGGCGAGCGAGGCGCCGGCAATCGGAAGCCGCGCGGCGCTTACCCGCAAGTTGGCTTTTTTGTTGAAGGGGGAACTGAGCGGCGAATGACCCTAACAGCGAATGTCGAATCATTGACTGACGTCGATGACTCCGCGCGGAATATCGAGCGGCAGATCGGCAATACGCCACTGCTGAGCTTCCGGCGCGTCACCCAGGAGCTGCCGGCGGAGGTGCGTGTGCTGGCCAAAGCCGAGTGGCAGAACCCCGGCGGCAGCGTCAAAGACCGCGCGGCTTACGGGATCATCCGCAGCGCCGAAGCCGACGGCCGGCTGCGCCCGGGCAAAACCATCCTCGATAGCACCAGCGGCAACACCGGCATCGCCTACGCCATGATCGCCGCCGCCAAAGATTACCGCGTCAAGCTGATGCTGCCCGAAAATGTCAGCCCGGAGCGCGTTTCTATCTTGCGCGCCTACGATGTCGACCTGGTGTTTACCGACCCGCTCGAAGGCTCCGATGGCGCGCTGAAAGCCGTGAGCGCATTGGCCGCGCGCGAGCCGGAGCGCTATTTCTATGCCGACCAGTACAACAATCCCGCCAACTGGCAGGCGCACTACGACGGCACCGGCGTCGAAATCTGGCGGCAGACGCGCGGGGCGGCGACGCATTTCGTGGCCGGCTTGGGCACCAGCGGCACGCTAATGGGAGCGGGGCGGCGGCTGAAAGCCTACGACTCGGCGCTGGAGATCGTCTCGGTTGAGCCGGACTCGCCCTTTCACGGCTTGGAGGGGCTGAAGCACATGGCGACCGCCATCCAGCCCGGCATCTACGACGGAGACTTGGCCGATCGCCGGCTGTCCGTGCGCACGGAAGAAGCGCATGCCATGGCGCTGCGGCTGGCGCGAGAAGAGGGCTATCTGGTGGGCATCAGCGCGGCCGCGGCTATGGTCGGCGCCATGCGCGTGGCTGAGGACCTGGCCGAGCGCGAGCAAAGCGGCACGGTGGTGACACTCTTCCCGGACAACGCCTACAAATACCTCAACGAAGCCTTCTGGCGGGGGTAGCGCTTGCGGCGAATTCACCGCCAAGACACAGAACCATAAACTGACGGGTCATCTACAGCTTTGCCACCGAGTACACAGAGGATAAAAGAGGGCGCAGAGTCAAGCTGTTTAGTCGTTTTAAAGCAGCGTCAATTGCTATCAGACTGATGGCGACATAATTTGCGCAAGCGTCAGAACAATTTCAAGACCTCTGTGCCCTCAGCAGCTCTCGGTGTACTCGGTGGCAAAGTGTGTGTTTCGTCTGAATCGTTTACGTTTTCGCGGCTTAGCGCGTTCGGACTAACCCGCCGCTTTACGGTCGTAATTGACAATCTTGTCCCACTCGTCCGCCGTCGAGCGCGCCACAAAAGCTACCACCGGCTCGCTGTCGCTCAAGTTGAAGACCTCGTGCGGGATACCCGGCTCAATGAAGATGAAGTCGCCGGCGCTGTTATCCACCACCTGCTTGCAGCCCTCGCCGTATTCATGTCGCACTTCGCCCTCGACAATATAGAGCATGACCTCGAAGCCGACGTGGATATGCGCGTAGGCCACGCCGCCGGGCGGAATGGTGGCCACGTTGATCGATAATTCCTTGGCCTTGACATTCTTGCTCGATAGCCCGGTCTTGTAGTGGATGCCGTTCCAGTCGCGCGTGTTGCCGCCGCCGCGCAAGACGCTGATGCCGTCGTCGCCTTCGACCAGCGCGCGTAGATCATGTGTTTCGCTCATTGCTTCCGCTCCGCCTCCCATTGCCTAATCCGCGCAAGTATAGCTAAGATAGGGTGGTCAATCCATATAAATGGGCAGGACAATATCGTAGCAACTGGACGGGCCTCTCGGCGAGGCGTCCCTACATGATTCAAGAAAAGTACAGGGAGGAGATCCCATGCGCGCCAGAATCGGCATATTGACCGTCTCCGACCGCGCCTATCGCAGCGTCTATGAAGACCTGGGTGGGCCGGCGATTCGCGACTACATGAGCGAAGTGCTGACCAACGAGTGGGAGCCGGTCGCGCAGGTCGTGCCTGATGAGCTGGACGCGATTCAGGCGGCGCTGATTCGCCTGGTGGATGATGAAGCGTGCAGCCTGGTCGTCACCACCGGCGGCACCGGACCCGCCGCGCGCGATATCACGCCGGAAGCGACCGAAGCTGTCTGCGCCAAGATGATGCCGGGCTTCGGCGAGCTGATGCGGAAGGTCTCGCTGCAATATGTGCCGACCGCCATCCTGTCGCGGCAGACGGCGGGGGTACGCGGCAAGGCGCTGATCGTCAACTTGCCCGGCAAACCGAGCGCCATCCGCGATTGCCTGGACGCGGTCATGCCGGCCATCCCCTATTGCATCGACCTGATCGAGGGCGCTTATCTGACGACTGACGAAAGCCGAGTTGTAGCTTTCCGGCCGAAATCGAAATGATTCTGTCGCGAGCGCGCTACCTGCACTCGCATCGTCATAAATGACATGAACAGCGAAGGGGAGCAGGAATAGCAAAGGAGATAATAGCGGCAAGACGATGAGCGAGATTCCGATCGCGGAAATTCGCCTATGTCCTTTGTACTTTTTCGTTTTCATCACTCTAATTACACTTAAGCGCTGACAAGTGCGTAGATCTTGGAATATTCTGCCGAATTGAGTGCCTGACGACCGACGAAAACCGAGTGGCGGCTTTCCGACCGAAGGTCGAAATAGCCCAAGCTGCAATCGCCGCAGAAACCACAGCCGCGACCTGTCAAGTCGCCCATTCGTCTGGCGCGATATTCACATGTGGGCGAGCTGCCGGCAATCGGCTCTACTACCCATGATTTCGGAAGTGGTGAATTTCGTGGATATAATTCCCTTTTCGTACACGGCACAGATTATTCTGCCACCGAGTACACAGAGGCAGGATCCATCCGGTCATGCAAAATTTGATTGGAAATTCGAAGCCATCGTGGGCGAGCCGATAGATCAGATTCTCTACTAGGCAAATCTTGCCACAGAGGCAAAAGAGGATACACAGAGGGCACAGAGAGTTTTGTATTGGTTCTAAATAGTCGCATTCAATGCCATTATCCGTCACATAGACACTGTCGCTGGCAGACAATCATTAAAAGCTTTACTCGGTGTACTCTGTGTATCCTGTGTAATCTTTGGTAAGCATTTGCATGACTTATTCGCAATTACTTCTGTGGTAAGAACTGCTCAGTTCGAAACGCGTTTCTACGTGACATGCCGCTTCCAACTGCCGTCGGCCAGGATGTCACGGATGGCGGTCATGGCGGCGCGGACTTCGGCGTCGCTGTTGTAGAAATGGGGCGCGATGCGAATGCCGGCTTGGGGTCGGAAGTCGATCTTGATATCGCGCGCCAACAATTCGCAGGAGACTTCCCAGGCTTGCGGCGGATTGACCGTCACCGTGCCCGCCCGCCGCTCGGCAGCGCGCGGGGAGACCACCTCATAGCCGAGCTCGTCTGCCAGCGTGATGATCAGCGCCGTCTGGCGCATTGATTTCTGGCGAATCGCCGGCACACCGACCTCAGCCACGATGTCGACTCCCGGTTGAATGGCGTACAGCGAGGCGATACCCGGCGTGCCATTCATCAGCCGGTAGCTGTCCTCGCGCAAGTCAAGCTGCTCGACATCAAAGGCGAAGGGCGCGCGACTGGCGAACCAACCAGTCACTTTCGGGTTCAAGCTGGGCAGCAGATCGGGGCGGACGTACATGAAGACGCCGCCGGGCCCGCCGCAGAGCCACTTGAGTACGCCGCCGATATAATAATCCACATCCCAGACGCCGACATCAACTGGAATCACACCTACGCTGTGATAGCCATTGAATACGACTTGCGCGCCAACCGCATGGGCCTTGGCCGTGATCTCCCGCGCCGGCATGATGAAAGCGCTGCGGAAGAGCACGTGCGAGGTGCTGACCAGGCGAGTGCGCTCGTCAATGGCGTCCAGCAGCTCGTCAATGTCGATGCTGACGCCATCGCGCGAGCGGATGGTGTGAATGCGCATGTGATCGGGCAGCCAACTGCGCAGGGCGTAGACATCGCTGGGGAAGTCCAGCTCGGTGATGACCACTTTGTCACGCTCGCGGTCGCTGAAGTCCAGCGCGCCAAAGAGGATGCTGTTGGCGATGCTGGCGTTTTGATGCGCGAGCACGGTCCCGGGCGCGGCGCCCATCAGCGGCGCGATCTTGTCGCCCACGGTCTGCGGCAATTCGAACCAGCCGCTATTCCAGGCCGAGACGCCCAGTTCCGCCCAGGTATCGCCATAGCGCTTCAGGCTGTCGTAGACGCCGCGCGGCATGGCGCCAAGGGAGTTGCTGATCAGATAATTGCAGCGGGCGAGGATGGGGAATTCGCCGCGCCGGGCCAAAAGCGGGTCAGATATCATGGTTTAGCTTTCCAGTTTCTTGGCGGGCAAAGCGGCATTGATTTAACCACAGAGGGCGCGCCGGGCACAGAGCGGGCGCTCAGAATCCCAGGCGATGCCGCCGCCAGTGGCAGAATTGCTGCCAGCGGCGCGGCGTGGTGCTTTCCAAACGTCGGTTCATTGCGGCGTGGAGGAGGGGTCTGTCTTCGGCGTCGACATAGTTATGGGAGATCAGCAACTCAATAAACCGGCGGAGGTCTTTCTTTGCCGCTCGTCGCTCCGCCCAGTTGAGCTTGAGCTCGAAACGCAGTCGCTGGAAACGCTCTATAGTCCCGGCTGGCGCTTCGTCCCAAAGCTGCTCAACCATACGCCGAATGACCTTCTGTGCGATAACTTCGGTGTTCGCTGACGCTGCTGTACGAATGTTTTGCGCGTACTTGCGATATAAGTAGTGGCATTCTGGCAGGTTCGCGAACCTTATGTCTGTATCATGGACCAAGCGTGCGAAGAGATCAGTATCCTGTGCTCGCATCAAGCTAGAGTCGAATCCGCCGACGGCCTCGAGAAACGGACGCCTGATCATAACTGAGGCACCCAAGAAACTCATGCCCAAATACAAGTTGTAGACTATGAGACTATGCTGTTGCGGTACGTCATAGGTGAAAATCGTCGACAGGTTTTCGTTGACAATTTTGCCCTGTGTGCCCACTGCCCCGATTTCAGGATATGCTTCAAGGAAGTCTACTTGTGATTCCAACCGCATAGGAGAGCTAACATCATCACTATCCATCCAGGCGATGTATTTGCCAGTTGCAATTGCCATGCCTCGATTGAGAGCCCCCCCCCTACCCATATTTCGCTCATGTTGAAAAACAAGGATGCGGCTGTCGCGCTGTTGATATGAGCGTGCAATGGTGGCGGAAGCATCCTGCGAGCCATCAACTACGATTATCAGCTCAAAATCGGCGAAGGTCTGCGCCAGGATGCTGTCGATGGCTTCAGCGATGTAGAGTTCGACATTGTAGGCTGGCATGATGACGGAGACAAGAGGCATAAGGTTCTTTCAAAGGCCGAGCCGGTGGCGGCGCCAATGACAAAATTGCTGCCAGCGTCGGGGGCTGGCTTTTTCCAGGCGGCGGTTCATGGCGGCGATGAGCAATGACTCGTCGTCTTGCTCGACCCAGTTGTGATCGATGAGAGATTGGATGAGCCGCTTGAGATCCCGCTTGGTGGCGCGGCGCTCCCGCCAGCTCATTTTCGTTCCCAGGCGCAATTTGTGCAGGCTGCCGAGAGATGTCTCTGGCGCCTCATTCCAAAGTCGAATTAGAACGCGTTGCACCAATTTAGTATACTCCTCAAATACGAAGGTACCCGGGCCCTTCTGCTTGCCTCCTTTATGCTGGCGATGGATATAGAGATGCTCAGGCAAACCAGCGAATCTGATCGATGTCTGGTGGAACAGTCGGGATTCGAATTCAAGGTCTTGAACCGCGAGCCGGCCGGATTCGTATCCGCCAACTTCAAGCAGGTATTCGCGCCGCAGCATGAGTGTCGCGCCCAATGTGTTACTTGCTATGAACCAATTCAAGGCAATCAGGGCGTGTTGCTCAGGAAGCTGTGTGCACCATTTCAGCGTTGACAGATCATGATTGAATACCTTACGTCTTGTTCCGACGCCTCCGATGTTGGGATGAGCCTCCAGAAAAGCGACCTGCTTCTCCAAGCGCTCGGGAAGGCTGACATCGTCGCAATCCATCATTGTAATCAATTCGCCTGCCGCCGCGGCGATGCCTGTATTCAGCGCCTGCGCTTGTCCCAGATTTTCTTCATGCTGTAGAAAATGAATGCAGTTGTCCGCTTCTGCATAAGAACGGATGATATCGGCCGAGCCGTCTTGCGAACCATCATCGACGATCAGCAACTCGAAATCAGTGAAGGTCTGCGTCAAGATGCTATCGATAGCTTCGGGAAGGTACTTTTCGCCGTTGTACACCGGCATGATCACTGACACAAGCGGCATGCTTTGCGCTCCCGATTCTTTCAATAAGTGAGAGAATTCCCGGCGATAAGCGAGAACAGGCGCCGCTGGCGGTACCGCCCCAAGTGCAGTAATTTCTGCCAGGTCCGCGGCATCGTCCCCTCCAACCGTAGACGCATATCGTTAACCATCAGCCGCTTGTCGCCCGGCTCTACCAGACCGTGCGCGATGGCGGATTCGACCATGCGAGTCATGTCACGCCTGGCCGCTGTACGATCCAGCCAGCCGAGTCTTTGCCCAGTTGCCATACGATGAAAGCGGTTCATAGTTGTAAGTGATGCCTCAGGCAATAGCTGACGAAGCATCAACTTCTGAGTCTCTCTTGTTTCCGCCTTTAACGATCCAACACGATTGTAGCTTATCGACTGCGAATGCTGGCGATATAGATAAAGGAAATCCGGCAGATTGGAGAATTTGGCCCGAGTTTCCCACAGAATACGCCAATAGAGTTCCCGATCCTCGACAGTGCGTTTGCCTTGCCGGTAACCGCCGCTCTCCCGTATGACCGTAGCACGCACCATGATCGTCGCGAATATGAAGCTGACGCCGACGAAATATGCCGAGACGATCCGCCAATGCTCGGTGGGCGCCTTCAACTCAAATAGCAATTTGGTCATGTCTTCGGTCATAGCCCGCCCACTGGCGCCAACCGCGTCTATCTCGGCATTGGACTCCAGGAAGTCCACCTGCAATTCCAAACGTTCCGGCAAGCTGACGTCGTCGCAATCCATCATAGTGACGTATTTGCCGTTTGAGCGCCACAAGCCGCTATTTCGAGCATCGGCAGTTCCCACATTCTCGTCCAATTGAATAAACTGAATCCGCCCGTCCCGCTTCTCGTATGCCCGGATAATCTCTGCCGAGCCGTCTTCAGAGCCATCGTCGACAATAATCAGTTCGAAATCTGTGAAGGTCTGCGACAAGATGCTGTCGATCGCTTCAGCCAGATACAGTTCACCGTTGAAGACCGGCATGATAACCGAAACTAAAGGCATGCGACCGTCTTCTCCCCTTCGAGCGAATTCGTTTACAAGTATAGCACTACAGGACATGAATATGGCTTGGCAAAGCCGCAATAATATTTCTATAAGTCTGTCGCAGCGAGTTTGCTGGAAGAGATGGCGTGATGGCGCCAGTTGACGCCGACTCGGCCCGTACCCTTGTCCCTGTTCAAATGCAGCGCGTTGACTCTACAATGAGCTCATGCGGAATAGACGCGGACAGGATACCATGTCAGAAGAAAGCATCAATACAGTCGGTGGCAACGGAGCTTTTGACGACGTCATCGCCCAGGCCGGGCCGGAGATTCAAGCCTTGGCCCGCGCCGCTCGCCAACTCATTGCGGATGTGATGCCGGGCGTCACCGAAGTGCCCTGGGCGCGCCAGAAGATCGCCGGCTACGGCGTCGGCCCCAAGAAAATGTCCCAGCATTTCTGCTACATCGCGCCTTTCAAGAATCATCTTAACTTTGGCTTCATGTACGGAGCGCACCTGCCCGATCCGGAAGGTCTGCTGGAAGGCAAGGGCGCTGATTTGCGACATGTGAAAATCCGCAAGGCCGAGGACTTGCAGCAGCCGGCCCTGCGACAGCTGGTGGAAGCCGCCAGCCGCTACCTGCCCAAGCTGGGATGAATGCCGCCAGGACTGACGCGCTGTCGCAAGCGCTATTCGATTTCGACGGCAAGAGCGCCGGCCCCCTGGAGCGATTTGCCGCGGCCTACAGCGCTGATGCGAAATTGGTCGAAGAGTTGTGTGACTTCGCCGCCAGCAAGGACAACAATCTGCAAGCGGCCGCCACCTGGCTGCTCAAGCGCTATGGCGTGACTGGCGCGGATCTGTCCCCCAGCCAAACTGAAACGCTGTTGGGACTGCTCGTTCAGAAAACTGGCTGGCTCGCCCGCATTCACGTTCTGCAAATGATGCAGACGCTGAACGTGCCATCATCGCTGGCGGCGTCCTTGATGAGCGCGCTGGCGGAGCAGGCGGCCGGCGCCAACACTTTCATCCGCGCCTGGAGCGTCCATGGCGCGGCTGCGCTCGCCGATCAGCATCCCGCCTATCGCGATAGCGCCCTGGATCTGCTGGCCGCGGCCGAGCAAGACGACGCGGCTTCGGTGCGGGCGCGCATCCGCCGCACTCGCCAGGCATTTGCCTGGATCTAAAGTCCCCCATGCGCGCGGATCTTGCCGAACATATCGCGGAAGATGAGATCGCGATGCACAAAGTTGGCCACGCGCGCGAAATGACGCGAGCGGTCGACGCTCCAGGTGACTTGATCGGTCAATATCGGGCTATGAACCAGGTCGCTCGGCGCCCACTCGGGGTTGATAAGCCAGCCGATGGTCGAGATATCCCAGATGACACTGGACGCGCCAAAGGAGTCCGGGCGGTAGTCCTTGAATATCTGGCAGAGGTAATCGCCGACGCGGCCGGCGCCGCCAATGAAAGCCTGCAGCTCAGCGTGGGTCGTCAGCAGATGTGAGGTGACGCCGTAGCAGGGCAAGAGGACCAGGGGCACACCGCTGTCCAGCACAATCTGCGCCGCCGGCACATCCTGTTTCAAGTTAAATTCGCGCGTGTGAGGCATATTCAGGTTATGCCCGCCCAGCCAGACCACCACGATCTTCTTCACGATTTCTGGCGCCAGCAGCAGCGCCGAAGCTACGTTGGTAATCGCGCCGATGGCGACCACGTAAAGCGGGTCGTCATCCGGGCTGGCCAGCGCCCGCTGGATCATATCGCGGACGGCGGCGCTGTCCTGCGGCTGCCGCGCCGCGCCGACATAGTCCGTGGAGCCGCGGTAAGCAAAGCCCTCGGCTGATAGCCCCAGAAAATCCAGCAAGCGCAGTATCTCTTCGTAGCTCTTCTCCATGCCATCGCCGGGTCCAGCCGAGCGATTGTTGTAAAAGGGCGCGGCATAGATCGCTTCCACCGTCATCTGCTCAGGCGACAGCAGCGCGTAAGTCAAAGCGAACTGGTCGTCGATTTCGTTATAGGTATCGGTGTCCAGCACCATGCGCGCCTTGCGGCCCGGGCGCCGCAAGCGGCTGATGCGAAAAGCCTCGCTCAATTCGGGAAAACTCATAGCTCGTTACCCTCAGTCTGCCCCAACAGAAACGGGCGGGCTGCACACCCGCCCGTTTATTCGAGCGATTATAAGGCCTCAGCGGCGTCAGCGGCAAGTCAGGGCGATGTGCCTGGCTGGATGTAGGCGCTGCCATGCGTCTGATATACCGGTGGATAGATTACCGCCGCATCCAGCGCGCTCTGATCTTGCTCGAAGTATTGCGCCACTGTCACAATCGGGTCGGGCCATTGATGCCACAGATAGGTCGGTTCGCCTTCAGGCAAGTCCGGATTGTGGCTGCCATATGCGAAGTAATAGCGCCCTTGCGCCAACTCGATGTCGATAGTCTCCAGCGCGGCTACGATGGCGGCGCCGTCGGTGAAGCTGTCGGCGATATCCATGGCCGCGGCCAGCAGCCGCACACTGTCATAGGGCTCCAGCGAATAGCTGGGGGCGACGCCGCCCCACTCGGCTGTATAGCGGTCGTTGACCTCATGCGCGATATCGCCGAAGAGCGCGGGTGTGGCGCCGACGCGCGTGAAAGCGCAGTAGTTGCCATCGGGCACAGCCGCCCAGAACTGGGTCGAATCGCCGGCGAAGCTCTCGGCGACGCAAATGGTATCGGCGCTGGGCGCAATGCCCAGTTCAGCCATCTGCTGCACCAGGTTGAAGCCGGTCTCGCCCGTAACCAGCACACGAACGGCATCCGTCGGTTCAGCGCGCGCCTGGACGCGGTTGAGGACGGGCACAAAGTCTTCTGTACCCAGCTCGAAGCTATACTGCTCGACGGTGATGCCGGCCGCTTCCAGCAGGGCGGCTTCATCGGCCGCGGCCGGGATGCCGTAGTCGGTGTTTTCCGTCATGATAATCACATCGTCCAGGCCGAGATCGATGAACCATTCCGCCGCTACTGCCGCCACCATGGAGTTGGCTGGCGAGGTGCGGAAGATATAGTCGACGCCGTCATCAATGCGCGGCGCTCTGCCCTCGTATTCGATGATGCCGTTAGCGGTGATATTGTCGTTCCAGGGACCGGCGAACAGAGTCGGGATCTGGTTCTCCTGCGTAAGCTTCATCAGCGCCAGCGCCACCGCGCTGTGATAGCCGCCCACAACGCCATGTACGCCATCATCACTGATCCAGCGTTCCGCCAGCGCCTGCCCGCGCTCGGAGATGCCTTCGCTGTCGCCAGTCAGCACTTCTAGGCGATGATTCACGCCAGCGATGTCGACCCCGCAAGCGGCGTTGATATCGTCCGCGGCTTGCTGATAGGACCAGTCAATGATGACGCCGGCGCCCGTCGCCCCCGGTGGGGAAAGCGGCGCAATGCCGCCCAGCCTGATCGTCTCGTCGGCGAATTCGCAGTGGCCATCAGCGCGCGTAAGGCTCGTAAGCGCCAATGTCAAAACAATCAAGGCCGAAAAAAGAACATAGGTAGTTGTTTTGCGCAACATAATGCTTGCCTCCTTCTAATTTGCAAGGGGTGGAAACCCTTGATTTCAGAATAGCATACTTTTCCAATATCCCGAAATTTGTCGGGAGTGGTGAATATCGTGGATATATTTCTCTTTGCCAACACGACACAAGTTTTATTCAGCGCAGAGCACACAGAAGTAATATCAACAAAATAATGAGAGTTGGCAGGAGCGACCCGGTGGGTCAACCGCATAATAGCCATACGCGGAATGCTGGCAGAGGGTCTGCCAGTGGCTGACCCCTACAGATTTCGACGCGAATAGCGGATAGGTGATAGGGATTATGGCTGCATATTATCGCAAGACTTTCTTGCAATTACTGCGGACACAGAGATTTTTCTTTGCCTGGCGGAATTAAGCACTCTGGTCTATCGCGTAGGCTTTCCAATTTGATTCACATCGGGAACTGCGCGCGACGCCTAGCCGCCCGGCGCGATGTAAGCGACGCCGTGGGTTTGATAGGCTGGCGGATACAGGACGGCGGCGTCCTGGGAGCTTTGCCCAAATTCATAGTACTGCATGACAGTGATGATGGGGGCGGGCCATTGATGCCACAAGAATGCCGGCGTGTCGGGCGGCAGCTCGGGATTGTGCCCCCCGTAGTCGAAAAAATAGCGCCCCTGGGTCAATTCCACATCCGATGTTTCCAGCGCCGCGACAATGGCGTCGGGGTCGGTGAAGCTGCCGGCCCGCTCCATCGCGTCCGCCAGCAGCAGCACACTGTCATAAGGCTCCATGGCGAAGCTGGGCGCGGTGTCGTTCCAGGCTGCTTCATACTTCCGGTTGAGCTCGACGGCCCGCTCGCTGAAAAGGGAAGGGATGACGCCGGTGCGATTGAATGCGCAGTAATTGCCGTCTTCCACGCTGTCCCAAAATTGGGTCGATTGCTCGGCATCGTAGCCGGCGATGCAAATGGTGTCCTGGCTGGGCGCGATGCCCAGTTCCGCCATCTGCTGATTGAGATTGAGAGCGGTATCGCCGGTGATGATGATATGGATGGCGTCGGCCGGCTCGGGACGCAACTCGATGCGGCTGAGTATAGGCACGAAGTCTTCCGTGCCCAGCTCAATATTGTATTGCTCGACGCGCATACCGGCCGCTTCCAGCCGGGTTTTCTCGTCGGCCGCGGCCGGCTGCCCGAAGTCGGTGTTTTCAGCCAGGATGATTACATCGTCAACACCCAGAGAGATAAGCCAGTCGGCGATCACCGCGCCTACCATCATCCAGGAGGGCGAGATGCGGAAGATATAATCCACCCCGTCATTGACGCGCGGCGGCCTGCCTTCATATTCAATGATGCCGTTGGCGGTGATATTGTCGTTCCAGGGACCGCCCCATACCGTCGGAATCCGGTTTTCCTGCAAGATGCCCATCGCCGCCAGAGCCACCGCGCTGTGAAAGCCGGCGGCCGCGCCGTGAATGCCGTCCTCAAATATGAAACGCTCCGCCACCGCCTGCCCCCGCTCGGAGATGCCCTCGCTATCGCCAGTGATGACCTCCAGCCGATGATTGACACCCCCGATGCGGATGCCGCAGTCAGCGTTGATGTCCTCCGCCGCCTGCCGCACCGCCCAGTCAATGACGACGCCGGCTACGACCGCCCCTGGCGCGGACAGCGGCGCGAAGGCGCCAAACTTGATGACCTCGTCGGCGAATTCGCATTCCTCTTCCGCTAGGACCGCGACCCATGGCAGCAGCAGCGCAAGGAGCAGCAAAACTATCGCGGTCTTCTTCATCGCTGTCTCCTGCTCAAGGGCGAGCGCTCTAGTAGGAACCACCGGGCTTGAAATAGGACCTGCCGTGCGTCTGGTAAATCTCCGGATAAAGAACAGCCGCATCCAGCCCGCTCTGACCGACTTCGAAATATTGCATGACCGTCACCACCGGCGCCGGCCATTGATGCCACATGTAAGCCGGAACATCATCGGGCAGGACCGGATTGTGGCTGCCGTAATCAAAGTAGTAGCGCCCTTGCGAAAGATCGATATCGGCCGTTTCCAGCGCCCGGACGATGGCGGCCGGATCGCTGAAGCTGCCGGCGCGCTCAATGGCGTCAGCCATCAGCCAGACGCTGTCATAGGCTTCCATGGCGAAGCTCACGAGAATATCGCCGAAGTCCTCTCGGTAGCGCCGGTCCAGGTCGGCGGCCAGGCCGTTGTACAAGCTGGGGATGGTGCCGACGCGGTCGAAGGCGCAGAAGTTGCCATCGGGCACGGTATTCCAGTATTGCTCCGATTGAAAGGCGAGATGGTTGGTGACGCAGATGGTATCGGCCGTGGGCGCGATGCCGAGTTCCGCCATTTGCTGCGTCAGATTGTAGGAGGTCTCTCCGCTGACCAGGATGCGGATAGCGTCGGGCAATTGCGGGCGCGCCCACAGCCGGCTGAGAATCGGCACGAAGTCTTCCGTGCCCAGCTCAACCTCCAGCTGATCGACCTGGACGCCGGCCCGCTCCAGGTGCGCCCGTTCCGCCTCCGCCGCCGGATGCCCATAATCGGTGTTCTCCAGGATGATCACAACCTCTTCAACGCTCTGCTCCACCAGCCAGTCGGTGACTATCTTGCCCACGATGGAGCTGGGCGGGGAGGTGCGGAAGACGTAATCGACGCCCAGGCTGCCGCGCGGCGGCGCGCCTTCATATTCGATGTAGCCGCTGGCGCTGATATAGTCGTTGCGCGGATGAGCGTAGATGGTCGGGATTTGGTAGCGTTGCGCCAAGCCCATAGTCGCCAAGCCGACCGCGCTGTGATAGACGCCGACGATGCCGCTGACCTGGTCTTGAAATACCAGCCGCTCGACCGCGGCCTGGCCAAATTCGGAGATGCCTTCCGAATCCACCGTGATGACGCGGAGGCGGTGATTGGCGCCGTCGATCTCGAGGCCGCAGCCGGCGTTGATATCGGCGACCGCCTGCTGGAAGCCCCAATCCATGCCGATGCCGCCGGCCACCGAGCCCGGCGCCGACAGCGGGACGATTCCGCCGATGAGGATGGTCTCGTCGGCGAATTCACAGTGGCTGTCAGCTTGCAAGATGACAGCATTTATAAGCAGCAGTGTAGCCAGGCAGAACTTGACCATTGGCGCTTTCAAAGTGACCCGCTCCTTCACGACGTTTCGATACATTTATACCTTCAGCGTAAAGCGTCTCGGTCAATCTGGCAAGCGCGGACAAGTGCCGGAATTCAGAGCAATCGCGCCAGAATCATCAACATCAAGAACGCCGCGTAAATCAAGCAAAATTAGTAAGCGAGCCTTGGATCGTCCACGCAACCTAGCGGAATCTTATAGGCATTTCGGCGCTGCGTGTAGACACAGCAGGTCAAACGCCCCTACATCACCTGCTTTTATTGGGAATTTTCGGAAAAACCTCAGTGTCCTCGGTGTCCTCGCTGGTAAAAATAATCTGATGCGATTGCTCTGGTCCACAGACAGTCCAGCGGCGCGGGAGGGCTGCATTGTGAGTATACTATGTGGGTCAACTTAACAAATAGGAGTCAGCTTGCCCCGTCTCTTCGTCGCCATCGACCTGCCGGAAAACACCAAAGACCAAGTGCTGGCCCTGCGCCGGGACGACCTGCCGCCGGGCCGCTGGACGCGGCGCGAAGCCCTGCATCTGACCCTGCACTTCATCGGCGATGTGCCCGAGGCCGTGGCGCGCGCCTACGAGCGAGCGCTGCGGCAAGTCGAGGCGCCGGCTTTTGAGTTGCTCATTGCGGGTGTGGGGCAATTCCCGATTGAGGATCGGCCGCGCGTTATCTGGGCCGGCGCGCAAAATACCCCGCCCTTGCGCGAATTATACGAAGCCGTCGGCGCCGCCCTGGAGAGCGAGGGCTTTCGACGCGAGCGGCGGCGCTTCCACCCGCATATCACGCTGATGCGCTTCAAGAAGCCGCTGCGGCGCGGTCTCGCCAGCCGCTGGCTGCAAGCGCACCTGGATTTCCACGCCGAGCCGGCGCGCATTGAGCAGTTCACGCTCTTCGAGAGCCAATTGAAACCGAGCGGCGCGGTCTACACGGAACGCGGGAAATATACGCTCAGGCCAACCTAGACGGCGCAGAAGCGACCTGTCAGGTCGCCCGCGCGATTCAATAGTCCCCTGGGCGGCTTTGCCCGGCTCGTTCAGTCCGCGTCCGCGCTCGGCAGCCTGCGCGCCCTCAATATCAGAGCCGCCAGGATGATCACTGCGCCCATGACAACGAAGGTGAATCTCAGCGAATGCTCGGCCAGGGCGGCGTAGAATGGCAAGCCCAAAGCCAGAAACAAGCTGGTGAACATACTGATCAACGACAAGACGGTCGCGCGATTCTTGCTCTCGATGAGCGCATTCTGGTAGGCCGAGAAGAGCGGTCCTTTCATGTCGTTCAAACCATAAATGAGGATGACGGCGAATAGGGTCGCGTAGGGACCCACGGCCACGGCAAACAACCAGTACAGAGCGCCGGGCAAGAGAATCAATACCGCGATCGCGCGCGCCTGCCCCAACCATTGCTCAACCTTGTAGGCGTAACGCTGCGCAAGAGCCGCCAGCAGGCTGCCAAAGGAAAGCGCCGCGCCGATGGCAAAGGGCGATACCTCATTCCGCACCAGGTAAGGGGGCCCCAACGTTGTCACGATTGCGCCCGTAAAGGGCGCGGTGAATACTACCAGCAGCGTTAGCCGGCGCAGACGTTTATGATGGCGCAGCAGGGAGACGCCATCGCGGAATAATTCAACGCTGCCCGCTTGCTTCTCCGAGGTATGGATGGCCGGCTCGCGCAGTGTCAAACAGACGATAAGGCCCATGAGGAGCGCGACGACGGTCAAGACGATGGCCGGGACAAAATCTTCCGCGCGCGCCTCGCCGATGATGAGACCGCCGATGATGGGGGCGATCACAAAGGCAATTTGGGCGTAGAAGCCCAGGCGGCCCATCGCACGTTTCATCGCCTCCTCGCGCCCTGCTTCCGGCAGGCTGTCATAGACCAGCGCTTCGACCGCGCCCGAGGCGAAGGCGAATCCCGTGCCTGTCAGCAGCGCGATGAAGATATACCACTCGAAGGAGCGCGCGAAGATGAAGATAATCTCGCCACACATCAATAGCAAGGTCGAAGCAAAGATCGACCACTTGCGCCCGACGCGATCGGCCAGTAGGCCGGTGGGAACTTCCATCAGGAAGATGCTGCCGATGACGATGGATTCAATCAGGCTGATCTGCACCAGCGTCAGCCCGCGCGCCAGCAGCAACAGCGCGTAGGCGTGGATATAGAGATGGAAGCGCTGGCAGAAGTTGATGAAGATGACTTTGTTGATGTTGCTGGAATACATGTTTTCGTAGCCACAGTCGTGACAATGTCACCACAAGGATCCGGGGCGTTTATTGTTGCAGCCCGATTATCTCAGCAAATGTGGAGGAGGTGATGAAGCAAGCCGCTGTAAACTGCGAGTTGCTAAATTGTTCGCGTCAGCTCTGGAACAAACAACTGCGGACTTTCCGCTTACACGACGAGCCTTTTGAAGTGCAGCACACCATCAGTGTAAAGGGTACATTCGATCTGCCCGACATTAAAAGCCGCGGTCTCTTCTAGGGTCCAGCGCCATGAGTTCTGGTGCAGATATCCCAGCAAGACTCGCCGGCCCATTTCGGACTTCGGGAGAAGCGATTTGACGCAGAGCCAGCCTTCTTTGTTCGCGCGGGCAGCCTCTTCGACGACTGCAAACAGGGCGCTCACAACTCGTTTGGCTTGTGGATGCTGCCCCTCAAGTTCCTCGCCTTCAAATTCCTGCTTACGACAGTCTTCCAAACGCTCGTTCGCGTCTTTGTCGGCGACAACTCCGTAAAGTAATTTGAGACCTTCAATTGCCAAGTTTCCCATGTCATACGCTTTCTACGACTAGCACAATGCTCACACAGGCATGGTTGCCGATTATATTCCTACTCGCCCGGAGACGCAAACCTGATCACGTCACCCAGCTTGGAATTGTCCCGTTACAGTCGTATACTACAATCCCAGTTTATCAGCGAGTTTGAATGGATGAAAGATGCGTGAAAATCGCGTGCAAACGCTGTGGGCGGAAGGCAAGACCGTTATCAACGGCTGGCTGCACAGCCCCAGCACCTGGTCAGCCGAAGTCATGGCGCATTCGGGCTGGGACAGCCTGGTCGTCGATATGCAGCACGGCCTGATGGGCATCGAGACGACGATACAGATGCTGCAAGCCATCTCCACCACCGACACCGTGCCCATGGTGCGCGTCAACTGGAACACGCCCGGCGATACCATGCGCCTGCTGGATGCCGGCGCCTACGGCGTCATCTGCCCCATGATCGAGACGCGCGCGGAATGCGAGGCCTTCGTCGGCGCTTGCCGTTTCCCGCCGCTGGGCTATCGCAGCCTGGGGCCGACGCGCGCGCGTATTTTCGCCGGCGACGATTACGCCGAGCACGCCAACGATACGATCATCACTTTCGCCATGATTGAGACCGAAGCCGGCTACAAGAACCGCGACGAGATCATGAGCGTGCCGGGTTTGGACGGGGTCTTCGTCGGCATCGGCGATCTGCGCCTGAGCATGACCGGGCGCGCCGGGCTTAGCTCCGCTGACGCGACCGTCGACGCAGCGCTGGACGCCATCTTGGTGTCAGCGCGGGCGCATGGTCTCAAAGCGGGCCTGTTCGCGGCTGATACCGACCACGCTATCGATATGATCAAACGCGGCTATGAATTTGTCACAGTGATGAACGATGTCTCGCTGATGGCCAGCGCGGCCTCGGCGGTGGTGCAGCGGTTGCGCGAGAGTACTGGCTAGATTGGTCAGTCTGCTCGGCGACTGCGATAGGTTCTCAGCTCATCATTTGACAGTTCGTGTTCAGGAACCAAGCGATAGTGGCGTTCAGCGAGTTTTACTATTGATTCTTCCGCGTCTGTTCCAAACTCGAACAGCGCTATACTGTTGTCGTCCATAAACTGTGCCGCAATCGGGCGCGCGACTAACTGAGGAAACTTCTCTCGACACAGTGCTAAGTCCTGTTCAATTTGAACGACTCCAATTTGATCTGCCTTGCCTTTAGCTTGCACGGGCAAGACATAGTGCGCCCCTCTCTTGTCCAATCCCACATAAATCTCATCGGTCTCGATTTGACCGATGCCGCGCACGGTTGTCCGCAAGTGATTTTGGATGGAATAACAAGTGACACCTGTAAAAATGTCTACAAGCCTGTTGTATCGAAGCTTCGCCAATAGCGCCTGTTCGTCAGTTAAGGCATACCGCGCGACAATTCCAGGGGTGGCATCGGGTACTTTAGTAAGTGGCAACATAGAATCAGGTTGAATCTTTGAAACCAGCTTGAGTTCAAAGGCGTATTTTGCTCTACCCTTGCCGACTATCACCCAAGATAGACCCGCTGGAGCTAACCGAATAATTGCGTCTGGCAGTGGATTTCGATGTCTGAAGGAATACACGACATCGCCTAGATTCTTGGGCAGAGAAATTTTGAGCCGTCCTGCTGTACGCGCAATATCATCGCGCTCAAATGGTACGACTGAATCACCCGACGAATAGTGTTGGAAAAATATGTCTTCAATAATCCGGGAGTAGAGATTCTGCTTTGACATAAAGCTAACTCATCCATTCCACTTTAGCAGCAATACTTCTTCTCGAAGGTGCTCTTTTGTAGCAGTGGAAAAGCGCGTCCGGAACAAATCAATATCCATAACCTCATAACCTAAGCGCTCCGCAACTTCCGCCAGAATTTGTCCCGTCCGAATCATAATGCGGAAATAAGAGGCTTGGTCTCCCACTACATAAGCCAGCTTCGCGCCCGGCCGGAGCAGCGATCTCAACTCCGACAGGTGGCGAGCCATGCCGCCAAAATACAGCCGTACTACTTTAGCGTATTGTTTCTCAAACCCGGAAGTTTTCCCCAGTTCCAGTCGCCGCGCTTCTATTGAATTAGCAAGTTCCTGAATCCTTGGAATGTCTTGCACCCAATGGTGGTCTTCATCGGCCTTGTAGACTCCGCGAGTATTCGACCTGATGAATTGCTGCTTTTGCTTTCGCAGGTCTTCCCGGCTCGACATAAAACCAAGCAAAACCGATTCAAGGCGCGTGGTCCGACTATAGTCCTTTTCATTGGGATATGGTGGAGAAGTTATGATCGCGTCGATCGAATTTGGCGACATGTATCTACGCATGTTCCTTGCGTCAGCCAGGAACACCGCTGAGCCCGTTTCTCGCAAAGCGCGGCATTCATGCAAGTCGGCAACCATCATATCCAATGCATCCAACCATGGTTTCAGTACCGGCGTATCGACCTTCTGCTTGCCTACACCGATTTCTGGTCCGAAGCGAAGATTACTAATCACCTTTACCGTTTGCCTGGCAAGCGCCAGTTTGGCGTAATTTCGAAGCTCGTCCGGATTATGCCTGTCTATGCTATCCAGTAGAGTCAGCACCTTATGCAAGGGCAGCGGACTTATAGAGTTCTTAATCAGCAGCCGTGACTTTTCGTCATCTAGTTTTCGCAGCTGTCCGTTGTATACGCTGACGCCGAAATGTTTGTCGTCGGTAGCAAGCACGCGCTCGCGAGCATTCTCGGTCACACTGTTGGCAACTTCTTGCCCGAACCTGGTTAATTCAGTTGGTTCAACATTCCAGTTTGTTTTGACACTTGCCGCAAAGTGCGCCATCGCGTTGGCTTCAACTCCAACACTTCCAATACCTATTTTCTTGGCTTCCACCAGCGTCGTTCCAGTTCCGCAAAACGGATCCAAGATAATCTGTCCCCTCGCAAGCCCAAATTTTTCCACGTAGTGGCGCACTAAATGTGGAGGAAACGACAAGACAAACCTGTACCACTCGTGAACAGGACGATCACACTCGTACAGCCGATTCAGTTCGTTTCCGTTTTGCAACTGCGTTGTGTACGTCATCTGTAACCTAGCGGTAACTAGAACAATTGTACTGTACACAACGCCTATTGACAAATATCTAAGATGACAAATCAGACGCTCACAGCGTATCGCCCAGGCAAATATCCAGGCTGCGCGCGGTCTGCAGCAGGGGATGATCCAGCGGCACATTTTTGCGCAGGCCGGCTACTTCCTCCAGCGGAACGGCGCAGACTCCGTCGCCTTTCACGCCCACCATGATATTGTACTGGCCGTCGGCGATCAGGTTGGCCGCCGCCGTTCCCAAGCGCGTCGCCAGCAAGCGGTCTATCGGCGAGGGTACGCCCCCGCGCTGCACATGACCCAGGATGGTAACCCGCGATTCCAAGCCGGTGCGCTTCTCCAATTCCATAGTCAACAACTGTGTGCCGCCGCGGCGTTCTTTCTCGACCTCAGCCACTTTGACGCGAGCCTGACGGCGTTTGACCCGCGCCGCTTTGTATTTGACCTTGTCATCAGCGCAACGCGCCATCTCCGCCTCAGCTTCGGCGACCATAGCGCGCGCGCCGTGCAACTTCTTGCCCACGCGCTGCGTCATCGCGCCCTCTGAGACCGCCACGATACTGAAGCGTTTGCCGCCCCGACTGCGCGCCCGTATCGAATTGGCGATGACTTCGATATCGAAAGGAATCTCCGGTATCAGGATGACATCGGCGCCGCCGGCCAAGCCCGCGCCCAGCGCCAGCCAGCCGGTATTATGCCCCATGATTTCGCAGACGATGATGCGATGGTGGCTGTGGGCGGTGGAATGCAGCCGGTCGATGGCTTCGCTGGCGATGCCCAGCGCGGTATCGTAGCCGAAGGTGACATCGGTGCCGCTGACATCGTTGTCGATAGTTTTGGGCAGGAAGACGACATTGACGCCCTCTTTCGACAGGCGCAGGGCGTTTTTGGCTGTGCCGCCGCCGCCCAGGCATACCAGCGCGTCCAGATCGTGCTTGCGATAATTCTCGACCATGACATCAGTCATATTGCGGGTTTTGCCGCCGATGAGCATCTTGTGCGGTTTGTCGCGGCTGGTGCCCAAGATGGTGCCGCCCAAGGTCAGAATGCCGCTGAGCTCGTCCGCGCCCAGCCAGATGACGCGATTCTGCATCAAGCCGCGGAAGCCGTCGCGGAAGCCAACCAGGCGCATGCCGTGCTTGTCGATAGCTACCTTGCCCACGCCGCGAATGGCCGCGTTTAAGCCGGGGCTGTCGCCGCCGGCGGTGAGGATGCCAATAGTTCTGCCGATCATAAGTAGAGTCCTGTATCAAAAGTAGTTCTTACTCATTATAACTAGAATCCGACGGAATTTGCAGCAACTTGCCGGCGTGAGCCTACGCGGGCATAGGAATAAGCCAGCCGGAATATGTTATGATGTCAGTGTGACAGAAGAAAGGTGAGCAAGCGATGGAATTGCGGCAACGGCTCTATGATGTAGCGATGTGTGGCGGCTCGCTCATCATGCTGACATTGACAGAAGGCATTTCGAGTTGATCAATGGAGATTTGATCGAGATAGTTCCACCGGGCGGAGAACATGGAGAGCTCTCTCTAAATTTTGGGAGTTATATTCGCGCTTATGTTCGCGAACATGATTTAGGCCGCGCTACGGTTAAGACCGGCTACCATCCTCCGGGCGATCGCCAGACGCTGCTTTCACCTGATATCGCTTTCATCAGCCATGCCCGCGCGCCGGACCCCTTTCCCAAGCGCTATGTACCGATATTGCCGGACTTGGCGGTAGAAATTCTGTCGCCGAGAGACACGCTGACCAAAGCGCGCGAGAAAGCCGAGATCTATTTGAGCAAGGGCGTAAAGCTGGTCTGGATCGTCCAACCTGACATCTTGAGCGTCGAAGCGCGCCGCTTGACGGAAGCAGGCGGTTTCCAACTGGACTCTTATGGTCCCGATGCCGTCTTATCCGGCCTGGACGTCTTGCCAGGCTTTACCTTGGAAGCGCGCCTCATCTTTGAATAAACGCAAATAAACGCGAATAAGCGCGAATAAACGCGAATAAGCGCCAATGCCCACCGAAAAGCGCCTGAACAAACTAAGTCGCGTCGCCGAGCGGCGGCAGCCCGGCTTCACCGTCGTGGTTGAAGATATCTTCGATCCCCACAACCTGGGCGCCATCACCCGCAGCTGCGACGCCTTCGGCATCCAGGAGATCAACGTCATCTTCGAGGCTCAGCCGGCCTTCGACCCCAAAGCAGTGGGTAAGAACAGCTCGACCGCCACCAACAAGTGGCTGAATTATCGCGTTCACCACAGCACGGAGGGGGCTTTACGCGCGCTGAAACGCGAAGGTTGGCAGCTCGTGGCCACGGTTATCGATCCCGCCGCCGAGCCGATCTATGCCGCCGACCTCTGTCAAGCGCAGATCGCGCTGTTATTCGGCAACGAGAAGACGGGACTATCCGCCCAGGCGATTGCCCTGGCGGACTTGCAGGTGACCATTCCCATGCTGGGCATCGCGCAGAGCATGAATGTGTCGGTGTCGGCGGCGCTCGTCATGTATGAAGTGACGCGGCAACGGCGTGAGCGCTGCCCCGAGCGCTTGCAGCCCGGTCCGGAAGCAATCGAGCGAACCCTCGCATACCTGCTGGAGATGCACGACCACCTCGGCAAGCGCAACAAGCGACTGCGCAAAGAACGAGCCAGGACACGCTTGCAAGCGACAGCAAAGTCCGATCGCTAGGCGCTGCCGCCTGAAGTCAGGCGCGGGCGAAGATGCCCACCGCCGGTCTGTGGTCGGTCAGATCGTCAAAGGGGATGGCGCTTTGAATATGGCAGGATATCACTTCAAACTCAGCGGCCGGGTCATGCAGCAAGATATGGTCAATCAGGACGCGATGCTGCTGGTGCGTCCATAATTCGCTGCTTTTGTTCTCGGGCCTCAGCAAGCGGAATTGCCGCTGCAGCATTTCCATCTCGGGCGCGGAGGCCTGCGCATTGAAGTCGCCGGCCAGCAGAATCGCCCGTTCCGGGGCGCCGTTGGCTTGGTCGGCGCGCTTCAATTCATCAATGACGCACAGCACTTCGCTGGCTTGCGCCTGCCGCATTTGCGAGGCAATGCGCGAGCGCTCATAGTCCGCGTCGTGTCGATCTTCGCCGATGAGCACACCCAGATGCGTATTGAGAAAATATAGCGGAATGCCGCGATAATTCAGTGAAGCGACCATCAAGTTGCGCGGCTGCGTATCGCGGTTGCCGCTGCTATACAGGGTGGCGCGGCTGATGGGCGTAGCGCGCGCCCAGGCGCCGCTCATATTGCAAGCGTCGTATTCGGGATAGCTGCCCCAGGACCAGTCTTCCACCGGCAGATTAGTGATGATGGCATTGCCTTCGGCGGCGCCGGTCATGTTGCGGTAGGCGGGCCGGTCCCACAAATTCGGATGCGGATGATCGCACATGGACACTTCGGGCGCGAAGGCGTCGATGTACTCCGAGCCCAGCAGGCGCGCCATCTTGCGGCCGACATTTTTGTGCTGGTCGTTGTGGCGGGCGGCGCCCGATTCCTGCAAGGCGATCACAGTCGGCTGGCGGGGGTTGATCACCTGTTGCAGCGTACTATAAGCGTCTATTGCCAGTTTCTCGTGATCGTGCGGCGCAGGACGCATTTCGCGCGCGCCGCCGATGTTGAAACTTACCACCTGGAGCATGCCAAAGTTCCGCTCTTGGAAGATTCGCCGCATTATAGCATAGGCCCGCGCCAGAAAAAGAGCCTGAGACGGCCGCAATTCAGTCGGTTTAAGTGTAGGGGCGACACAGTGTGTCGCCCGAAGACTCGACCTGAAAACGGGCGACCTGATAGGTCGCCCCTACGGTCGGCCTCAGTTAGCGCGTATCATGGCGGACGACCTTGTAACAAGGCCGAAAGGAAGGTGACCTTGGCGATGGACTTCGCAACTGCCGCGCTTATTCTCATTGACGCGCAAGCAGGCTTGGACGAGCCGACTGGGCCGGCGCAACAACCCGGCCGCCGAAAAAAATATGGCGCGCCTGCTGCGGCATTGGCGCGCGCGAGGCCGCCCCATCTTCCATATCCAACACATGTCCACCGAGCCGAATTCGCCGCTGCGGCCAGAGCTGCCGGGCAAGTCCATTAAAGCCATCGTGGCGCCCTTGGGCTGCGAGCCGGTCATTCAAAAGCAGGTCAACAGCGCCTTCATCGGCGCCGACCTCGACGCGCGCCTGCAGGCAGCGCAAATCGAGACCTTGGTGATCGTGGGCCTGAGGACCAATCATTGCGTCTCAAGCACCGCGCGCATGGCCGGTGACTTGGACTATGACACCGTTGTGGTCGCCGACGCCACCGCCGCCCATGAACTGCGCAGCTACGACGGCAGCCATCATCAAGCCGAGACGGCGCATCAGCTGGCGCTGGCCAACCTGCATCAGGAATTCGCCGTCATCCTCACGACAGAACAAGTCCTGAGATCTAGCTGAGCCATGCGGATAGGGCCGCGCGGGCGGATAACTTTTACTAGCAGCCATAGCGCCAGCAGCCGGACAGCGCTTGATTTTACGCAGCGCCTATGATGTGTTAATCTGCACGGTACGCTGAGCGAGCCCTTCCCCGATGTCCATTGCGCTTATCTCATCCTTGTATCGCAGCGAAGCGCATTTGCCGACTTTTACGGCGGCCGTCTTCGGGTTCGCCAAGCGCCTGAACGAACACGGCATTGAAGCGCATTACCTGCCGATTGTCAACGACGCCAGCCCGCGCGAGCGGGAGCAGATCAATCAACTGGCTCGGGAAATCAACAGGCATTATTACGGCCGCATGACCCCGCATTATGTGCCGCGCGAGACCTTGTACGCCTCCTGGAATCGCGCTATTTCGCTAAGTCAAGCGCCTTTCTTCGCGCCCTGGAACGCCGACGATTTTCGCGCTGACGAAGCCTTTATCGAAGGCTATGAGGCGCTGCAAGCCGGCGCGGAATTGGTGGACTTCCCTTTCACGCGGGTTATGCTGGGCGCGCGCAGGGTCCCCTGGTCGCGCGAAAGGCGCATCCACGCGCCTTGCTTCTTCGACAGCGCGCGCTTCACTCGGCGAAATGGTCTGGGCACCTTCTTCATGGCGCGTAAATCACTTATCGACCGGCTGGGTCCCTTTGACGCCAACTTTCGCGTGGCCGGCGATATGGAATGGGCCGGTCGCGCTATCGGCAAGGTCAGGTTTCAGCCAGGCCGCGCCAATGGCGGCGAATTCCTGGTGCACGGCGACAACCTGAGCAATACTGGCAGCGATCGCGAGGACATTGAGGTCAATCTGATATTTATGCGACGGGGCGACTGGCATCAACTGCGGCCGGCGGATCCGCGCGCGCTTCGCGAAGCCTGGGAATCATGGGGGAATCCGGCAAGATTGAGGCTGCCGGCTGAGGTAGCGGACTTCCTCTGGGGCGGCGAGGCCGACGCGCGCTGGCGGCGTTATCAGCGCGAACGACGGCAGCCCCCGGCTCTGCGGCGGCTGCGCCTGGCTTTGGCGTCGCGCGGGCTGCTATACAGCGAGGAATGGGCTATGGCGCAGCGAGGCCGGGACTCGCAATGAGCGCCCGGCGCTGGAAACCACTGCTCTGCGGCTGTGGCATTCTGCTCTTGACCTTGCTGTTCTTTCACCAGCTCGCCTTCAGCGGCAAAATCCTGGCGCGCGGCGACACTTTCAAATATTTCTATCCTTATTGGGACGCGCGCAACGCAGCCTACCGCGCCGGCGAATTGCCGCTGTGGTCGCCTGAATTGTTCATGGGAACGCCCTTGCTGGCGAACCCGCAACTGGGAACGTATTATCCGCCGAATTGGCTGACCGCGCCCTTGCGAGCGCCCACCGCCATCAGCGTCAGTATTCTGACGCACGCCGCGCTGGCTGCCGCCGGCGCCTGCGTCCTATATCGTCAAGCAATCAGCAAGCGCTGGCTGCCCGGCTTGGCAACCGCTATCGTTTATGCTTTCGGCGGCTATCTCAGCGCGCATGTCGAGCAAATCAATCAACTGCAGGGCTTGGCCTGGATGCCGATCCTGTTCGCGCTATATGACCGCCTGCTGAAGAGCGACCGCCCCTGGCGCGCCGGCCTCCTGCTGGCGATGGCCTGGGCTTTACAGATCTTGGGCGGCCATACGCAGACTGTATTCATCAGCGGTGTTGGTCTGGCGCTCTACGGCTTCGTCGCCGGCGCGCAGCCGGGCGGGAACGGCGCTGACGCTAGTCCGTCGCGAAGGCCGCGGGCGCTGTTGCTGCTGGCGGCGAGCCTCGGATTGGCTTTGTCGCTGGCGCTGCCCCAGCTGCTGCCCAGCCTGGAGCTGTCTCGCCTTTCCAACCGCAGCGGCGGCTTCAACGTGCAAGAAGCGACCGCCTTCTCCCTGCCGCCGAGCGTGCTGGGCCGCGCCTTGCTTCCCAGCTACGACGGGCAGCTATTCGGCGAATATGTCGCGACCGTCGGGATCATCGGTCTGGGCTTGGCGTTTTGGGGCATCACGTCCAAAGCCATCAGCGCGCGCAAGCGCCGAATTTGGCTGCTGGTGGCGCTGGTGGGCTTGGCGCTGGCATTCGGCCACTACAACCCGCTCTACCTGCTGCTGGCGAATCTGCCTGGCTTCGATTTGTTTCGAGTGCCGGCGCGCTTCCTGGCGCTCTTCAGCCTGGCGATGGCGATCTTGGCGGGCACAGGCGTCGAATCGCTTCATCTGTCCGCGCATCAACCGCAGTGGCGCAGGCGGCGAATCGCAACGACGGCCGCGCTGATTGCCCTGCTGATTGCAGTGACGCGCTTCATTCTGCAGCCCGATCCGGCCCTCCATTTCCTGGGCGCTTCCATCAGCGACCGATCGCTGCTAATCTGGGCTGGCAGCGGCCTGCTGCTGATAAGCCTCTTGTTTATCCGCCGGCGCTGGACGCCATTTGCCGCGGTTGTCTTGCTGGCGCTGGAGCTGTTTCTGGCTTCGCTGTATCTGCCTTATAACGATCTGGCTCCGCCCGAGACTTACCTGGATCAGCGCGAGACCGTGGCGGCGCTACTGGCAATACAGGCTGAGGAGGTCGCGCCGAGTCGTTTGCTGGCTATCAGCCCGCTGCTCTTTGACCCTCTCGATATCGGGGACCTGCGCGCGCGCTACCAACAGCTGGGCATGGATTACGGCGCGGAATTTCACGCCTTGGACGCGGTTAAGCGGCAGGAAACGCTCATGCCGAACTTGCCGCTGACCTGGGGCATTCCCAGCATTGACGGCTTTGGCGGCGGCATTACCCCCAGCCGCTATTATTCGCTCTACAGTTCGCTGCTGCTGCCACCTGAGGCCGCGCTCGCGGTGGACGGGCGGCTGGCCGAGAAGCTGACGCTCGAGCGCTGTCGCCGGGCTTGCATCCCCCCGCGCCGCCTGCTGGAAGCCACTGGTACCCGCACTATCATTACCGACAAGGTCTTCGACTTTTGGCAAGACGACATCTTTTATGACACGGCGCTATGGAATTTCTGGGACGGCGTCACTGAACTGGAGCAGCCGCTGGATGAGCGATTCGACCGCGTCGGCATCGCGCATCGAAAGCCGATAGCCGCCGCCGATTCGCCCGCCATCCCTGTGCAAGAGGGCTTCCTGCTGACAGTAACGGATGCGCGGAATCTGCCCGCCTTCTTGCGGGCGCAAGCGGGCATCGTCGCCGTCACCGCCATCAACAGCGCCGAGCCGGGTGACTTCCAGGAGCTTCAGCCGCCCCCATTCGCGCGGGTACATAGCAGCGCCATCAAGGTATTTCGCCTGCCGCCCGCCGGGAAGCGCGCCTACCTGGCAAGGGCTACGCGAATCGTCCCCGATACTTGGGACGGCGACCAGGAGGCGCTAGGATTGCTGCGCCAAGGCGGCATTGATGTCATACACGGCGCGGCCGACAACCGAAGCATGGCGCTGGAAGCCAGCGGGCAAGTCGACATATTGGACTACAGCGACACGCGCGTCAGCCTGTCAGTAAGCGCGCCGCAAGCCGCCCATCTAATCTTGAGCGACGCCTGGTATCCCGGCTGGCGCGCCACTGTGAATGGCGCCGCGGCGCCCATCCAACGAGCCAATCTCATTTTCCGGGCGCTGCCCGTGCCGGCTGGCGAGAGCAGCGTCATCTTCAGCTTTGAGCCCTGGCTCTGGCGCGCCGCGCTTTACATTGGCTGCGCCCTGTGGTTGATTACATTACTGGCGGCGCTGCAACCGGCCTGGGCGCGAGCCGTCATTTCCTGGATGCTATCCGTCATATTATTGATGCTATCCAGCATTTTCAGGGGAATGGTGAATATCATGATCATAATTCCCAGAATTTTAGTGAACACGACAAAGAATTTTTTTCCACAGTTGCTCGGCGGCAGCGAGAATGGCTACCGTCCTCACGCAATATATCTAACGTCCTCGGCTACCTCAAATGGTGGTTTTATTAAAAAGAGGACACAGAGTTTTCTTGTTAGATTGGCGAAGTATTCAAGTCCACGAAATTCACCACTCCCACAGACTTCAGGTCAAACCAAGAAGGAGCGAAGCATGAAATTAGGAACGTATGTCGAGATTCTGAATTATGTTGATGATACGGTTGCCGCCGGCTCCTACTACCAGCAGCTGGGCTTGGTCGCGCTGGGCGATGATGTTTACACTGACGGCCGTTATCACTTGCATCTGATGGGGGGCCAGGGCGAAAACCCCACACTGCGATATTTCGGCTGCGATATCGACGCGCTGCGAGTTAGCGGCTTGGACATCGTCGATGACGCGCTCAGCAGCCCGGCCGGCATCCGCATCTTGCTCAGCAGCGATCCGCCGCCGCGGCAACTGCCGCATGACAACGTCGCCAAAGCGCAAGACATCACCCGCCTGGGCAAATTCGGCGAGCTTTCCGCCTTTATCCCTGATATCGAGGTCGAGCTCGCTTTTTGGGAAGCCGCCGGTTACGAGGTCCTGGGCAAATACGACCAGCCCTCGCCCTGGGGCATCTGGCTTGATGGACTCTTTCTGATAGGTTTGCACCAGGACGATGTGGACGAGCCCTTCGCCATCTGCCATTTCGCGCCCGATATGAAGGAGGTCAACGCCGACCTGCTGGCGGAAGGCTTTGACTTGAAGCCTTTCGACGGCGGCGGGCTGCCGGAGGACCTGACTTATCAGAAGCTGATGACGCCCTACGGCATCCTGTTCTATCTATTCACCGGCGACATTTCCGAGGCTCAGCCTTAGCTCGGCATTCGCTTATCGCTGGTGATTTTCCGAGCGCTGACAAGCTGATACACAGCCCGGTCCAGCGGCATGATGACCGCCCGCCTCGCTTGCGGCAGCGCTGCGCGAACCCCTGCCTGCTAATCAGCGCTGCAGAGCCGCGATAGTTTCACAGGCCGGGCAGCTGCCGTCCGCGCGAATAATGGCGTAGCCGGCTTGGGGATCGGCATCGTAGGTATCGAAATCGATATTCCAGACGATGGCCAGCTCGACCGGCATTTGCTCAAAGTTGGACATTATTTCTACCGCTTCAGCAAGCCACGCGGCCTGCTCGGCGACAGAAGTCCCGCCTGCCCAGGTGAATCCCGCCGGGAGCGGGCCGTAGCCCTCCGGCGAAAGATAGCCGAACTCGGTCATGCACATGGGGATATCGGCGTTGCGGAAGGGCCAGGCCACGCGCTCCAACATCAGGATGAGATAGCGCGTGGGATAGGGATCGCGCGGGTCCCCGCCTTGCGCCCATGGCGGCAGTATGCCTTCATTGTAGTGTACGCCAATACAGTCGGCGTAATTGGCGGCGCCGGCGTTAGCCATCTGCGCCATGTAGACATCGTCATCGCAGCCAGCCCAAGCGCAACCCGCGAAGAAGCCGGTGGGCGCGGGCGCGCCACTGATGACCAGCGTATCCGGGTTGGCCGCTTTGATGGCTTCGTAGGCGGCTTTGAGCATTTTTGTATAGTTGGCGCCGCTGACTCGCCCGGCGGGCCATTCACGATCGATATTGGGTTCATTCCAAACTTCGATAGCGTCGGCGCCATTCCGCGCCAGGAAGGCGACGTAATCAGCGAAGTCAGCAATGTATTGATCGAAGTCCTCGATCAGATGGTTCTTGTCGCCTTTGGCGCCCAAGAGCACCTTGTAGCCCTGGGCATGAGCCGCCTCGATCAGGTCTCTGCCGTCCGATTCGCCGTATTTGACTTGCTTTTTCACCCAGGTCATGCCGGCTGTTTCCAGGGCTGCCTGCGATCTTTCGTCGAAGTACTTGATATGCCCGCCAACGGGCATTGGCAGGCGGTTTTCAATTACTGCCGGCGCCCGGCTGGCGTCCGCGCTCGCCGCGAGCGGCAGCGCCGGCTCCAGATTCACCAGGTCGCTATTGTTGTTGTTGATCAGCAGCGGTCCCAGGGCGTAGTAATGACTTTCCTGCGCCGCATTAACCGCGTGCAGCCGGATCCGGTAGAAGCCATCGGCAAGCAGGGTCGTATTCCAGGCGCCGAGTTTGCCCGCGACTACCGGCGCGAATTCCAGGCTGGATATGGGCGTCCAAATGATTTCGCCGTCCCCGCTGTCGAATGGAGCGGCTTCCACAAAGTACCACTGCAAGTCGGGGATATTGACCGTGCCGACGATGTCGACGCGACCGCTGACGGTATTGCGCACCGGATCCCACTGCAGCGTCAAGTCGCTGTCCTGGGCTTGAGCCCCGAAACCCAGCGCGAGTAATAAGAGCAAAGTAAGATATCGCATAGCTTCTCCGTAGCTTCCGACAGTCTCGTAGAACGATTATAAGGCAGGCGCCCGTATCTGACTATCGGCGAGTTAGGAGTCTGATGGGTTCGACCGGGCTGTTTACTGGCGGGCGAGCCAAGGCTCGCAGCTACAAGGCTTGATTGAGGTTCTTGCTCGCTCACGGAAAGTCTATTTTTACTGCCAGTCCTCTCTCCGATTCATCAGAGAGGCAGAGTTGATCGGCGATACAGAACTTCCGCGCTCAGGCGAATTAGCGGACCTTCGCGACGTCTAGTGGCGGCGCTTAGACAATTTGCAGAAATATGAGTTAGTATTTCGATATAATACAGTTTGTAGGCCAGAAGAGAGAGGCGCGGTCGCGTTTCGGGCATTTTCTGTCCGTTTTCTGTCCGACGCAAAACTTTTTTCGGTCAGATAGCGTCTATTGGCGGGCAAAATCGCGGGCGAATGCAAGAAATGGTTTGTGGGCGGGATTTGTCATAGGACGAGTGTAGCCGGATTTGAGCGCGGATTGGCGACTTTACTGTCGCGCATCGGGCGCGCCGGGCGGATTTTAGCGTCTGAAGCCCAAAAGTTGGAAAGGCGGCCGGGCTGCGGGCGGGCAAAGTTTGTGGCTATGGAAGCGCAGGTATACAATCCCGTCGAAACGAATGTGGTCACTGCTAGTGGCGGCGGCTGCGGGAGGGCAAGATGGCGCTGGGCGAGCGAGTTATGACGGTGGAAGACGAGATCATTGAGCGCTATCGGGGGCGTACGCCCGGTTCCCGGGCGCGGCACGACGTGGCGCAGCAGTATCTGCCAGCGGGCGATACCCGCTCCGCCACCTGGTTCGCGCCCTACCCCACCTATATGGTCGCTGGCGAAGGCGCCTGGCTGCAAGATTGCGATGGCAACCGCTATCTCGACCTGCTTAATAATTTCACCTCGCTGGTCCACGGGCACGCGCAGCCGGATATCGTGGAATACGCGGCCGATCAGTTGACGCGCGGCACCGTATTCGGGACGGCTGCCGAGCCGCAAGTGGGGCTGGCCAAGCTGCTGATCGAGCGCATCCCCAGCTTCGAGAAAGTACGCTTCACTAATTCCGGCACAGAAGCCACCATGATGATGATGCGGGCGGCGCGGGCTTTCAGCGGTCGCGACATCATCGTCAAGATGGACGGCGGTTATCACGGCTCGCATGATTTCGTCGAGGTCAGCATCAGCGCCGCGCTGGATAGCGCGCAGGCGCCGGCGGCCAGGGTGGAGGGCCGTGGCGTGCCTGATACGGTGCTGAACGCGGTCATGGTGGCGCCCTTTAACGACCTCAAAGCTATGGAAGCGTTGCTGCATCAGCATCACGAGCGCATCGCCGGCATCATCGTTGAGCCGATGCCCAACGCGGGCGGCATGGTTCCGCCGGCGCCGGGTTACTTAAGCGGGCTGCGCGCCTTGGCGGACGAGTACGGCGTCCTGCTGCTTTTCGATGAAATCGTGACGCTGCGCCTGGGCAGTGGCGGCTTCCAAGCCATAGCGGACGCGATACCCGATTTGACCGCGGTCGCCAAGATCATCGGCGGCGGCTTTCCGGTCGGCGCATTTGGCGGACGCAAGGACATCATGGAATTGTTCAATCCGGCCGCGTCGGCCGATTTCGTCTTCCACAGCGGCACCTTCAACGGCAACAATATGACCATGACCGCGGGGCTGGAAGCGATGCAGCGTCTGGATCAGGCGGCCATCGAGCGCATCAACCGTCTGGGCGAAGACCTGGGCGGCGGCGTCAACCGCATTTTTCGGTCGCTGGGCATAGGCGCCCAATGCCTGGGTTATGGCTCGCTGCAGCAGATTCACTGGACGGATGAGCCGGTCATCAGCCTGGCGGACGCGCGCCGCGCCGGCGAGGACATCGGCCAGTTGCGTCAACTGCTGCAGCTTGAGTTGCTGAATCGCGGCGTCTACACCAGCAACCGCGGTATGTTCAGCATAACGACCGCCATGTCCGAAGGCGATATCGCGCTGGCGCTAACCGCTGTCGAGGGCGCGCTGGGGTGTTTGAGGCCTTATATGCGCGCTACGGCGCCGCGCTTGCTGTGCGACTGAGCGCCAACTGCGGGCGAGCCAAGGCTCGCCCTTACGAGGCAGGCGGAACGAGCGTTCCGATTAAGATGGGCCGCCTGAAAATTAGCCAAGGCCGGCGGCTTTCATGTGCGCCTGGATCAGTTCAAAGAAGCGCTCTTCGGAGTTGTCCTGCGGCGCATAGTCGATGACGCGGCGGGCGTTGGCGATGCTCCAGATGGCGTGCGGGTTGGCGCTGATGCCGTAGAAGATCTGGAAGGGAATGCCCAGTTCGTTGCGGATGTCGGCCGTCTCGATGCTCTTGATGAAAAGCTGCGACATATCGCGCTGGCTGATGTAGACAGCCAGGGCGCGGCGCATCCGGCGCAGATCGCCCAGCGGCGCGGCGGCGACATCGGTCTCGCGGGGACCGCCGATGCGTATCTGCGCATTTTCCAGCGGTCGGCCGCCATGCGTGACGCCACTGGCGAAGACCTGGCCGATCTGCTCAAAGGCGATTTTGCCCCAGCCGTACCAATTGTCAGAGGCGTTCTGGTCGGGACTGACCATAGGCGCGGCGCCGTCCAGCGCGTAATTCTCGTAGAAGTCGGCGGCGTGGTTGGTGCTGGCCGCCACCAGGCGGCGCACGCGCTCTTCCCAAGCCACTTGATAGACGTTGTAGGTCAGCTGCAGGTTCTCGAGCTCGGAGGCGAAATAGACATCGTCGCCCTGGTCGTGGATGCGATAGTAGGCGCAGTGGACGACGGCGTCCGCGCCGCTGAAGTGGTGTCGGTAGCTGTCGCGGTCGCGGTTGAGCAGGTCGACGATGCGCACACCGTCGACTTCGTCCCCGTCGCGGTTGCGGGAGCGGGAATCCAGCAGCGTCAGGTCGTAGCGTTCGCGCAAGGCGGGCAGCAGGACGCCGGCGATAATGCCGCTGGCGCCGGTGAGGACTACTTTTCGTTTGGGCACGTCGGATTCTCCTCGTGTTTTACAGGGCGGGTGAAGTATTCTGATGATGATGGTATATTATTCGCTTCGAGTCAAATGCGAGCGCCTGAGCATTCTGTTGACACCGTTGCAATTACGCGCATAAAATAATTTTGAAAGTCAAGTCATTGGTAGAGGAGGTCGCGCATGACAGACAAAGAAAGGGAAATCGCCGAGAAGTATATGCTGCCGGAGCGTCCGTTTCTGTATGGGATGGCAAGCGCGTTTGACTTATTTGGCGTATTGGGTCAAGAAACGAACGAAGAGTTGCTGGCTAACTTGCAAGAGGACTTTCGCAAACGTTCCGACCGGGACATTATGCGCGCGGCGTGGCGCAAAGTAGGTAAGAATCTCTACTTAGCCATAAAACAGTATGAGACCGCAACGGGTGAAAGCATAAAGTAGCGCGTGAAAATCGAGAACGATACGCCGCGTGACGAAGTTGAAGAGAATTCTGAGCCGCTATCGCAACGCTCAGTTATACCGCCAGAAGCGCTTGACGATATTCCCGAAGCAGAGCGCGACGAATTTAGTCGTAAACTCGCCAGCTTCGGGATTCAAATCACACGGGAAGAGCATTACTTAGGTACGCTTCAGCCTGCCAGGGAAGCAGAGAGGTGGAATGGCCTTGTTCCAGGAAGCGCCGAGAGAAGTTTCAATTTATATGAGCGGCGAGAATACAAGAAAATGGAGGCGAACGATCGCTTGCTCACTGTATTGGAACAAACAACCCGGCATGACATTGATTTAGAGAACAGGCAACACGAAGACAGCGTAACGCTGGCTCAGACAACGCTCAAGAACAAGGCGGATCAGATTGGCCGGGGGCAGTGGTTTGCCTTTATTTCGTTCATCTTTATATCTCTGGGCGGCTTTTATATGGTTTATTTGGGTCACGACGCGATAGGGATTGCGGTGTTGGTGTTTGAGGCGGTAGGCGTAGCTGGTGTATTCTTGCACCAGATTCGCCGAGACCAACAGCGTAATCAACTTCCCTCCTCTTGACAGCGATCATTGCGCCCTGACGAGCGCGACGCCTAATCCACAGCCACTGCATAAACGTGTGCGCGGCCTTGCTCAAACACCAGCTGCAGAGCCAGGTCGTTGGGCGGGTCGACGCCGGCCGGCACAAACACGAAATCAGGCGCTTCGCCATTAAAGCCGCTCGTCTCGAGCAGGTCCCACTCGAAGTATTGCGCGGCGCGCAAATCCAGGGCTCGCCTTTCCGCGACCACGGGCAGCCAGGCGCCGCCATCGCTGGCCGCGAGCAAGGCGTCATCCGGCGCGTTTTCGCGCAGCCAATCCAACGCCGCCGCTTCATCGCGGCTGAGTGTCTCCGCCGGCAGGTCCAGCAGCGGACGCAGAGCGCTCAGCAAGGGCTGGAAAGCAACTCCCATCAGCAAAATTATCACGAGGGTCAAAGCCATCAAAGGATAGGCGGCGGCGCGCAGTCGCTGCTTGAGCATCGCCGGCATTTGCGCCTCCCAGATGCGCAGCAGCGCCAAGCCGCCGAACCAGGCGAAGGGCAGGACGACGCCATGCCGCGCAATGTTGGGCGCATGAGTCAGCGCGCCCAGCGGCGGCAGCAGGCGGCCTAGCGCGCCCAGCAGCGCCGATTCGATCACCAGCAGCAGCCAGAATAGCATCAGCCAGGAAACGAAGCGCAATTCTCCGCGCTGGCGCAGTCCGATAGCCATACCCCAGAGCGCCAGGGGTACGATGAGAAATCCCTGGCCGCGGGTCATGTGGGCGAGGTTGCTCATATCGGCGCTGAAGGGCGATGGGCTGACGGGCAGCAGCTGCGGCAGGTTGTTGACCAGCCAGGGCGCGATGCCCAGCAGAGCCACCAGGGGAAAACCAATAAGCAGCCCGAGCCATGACATTTGGGGGATTCTGGCGCCATTGAACCGTGCCAGCCCTACCAGCGCGACAAAGCCGAAGAGCATGATGATACTCATGCTCAAGCTGGTATAGACGACCGCGCCCATCATCAAGCCGCCGGCCACACAATCGGCGAGGTGAAAGCGGCGCAGGCAGCGCAGCGCGTAGAACAGAAAGGCCAGCGTGAACAAGAGCGCCAGCAGTTGGGCGAAGTGGCCGTCCAGGTTGCTGAGGTGGGGACCGCCGCAGAGCAGCAGCGCGATGGCCAGGGCGCGACCCAGCCGCTTGTCGCGGATTTCAGCGCCGAAGTCGTAAGCCAGCCAGACCAGCAAGAAAACGATCACGGCGGAAACGCTCATCTGAATCAGCGGGACGGGATGCCCCAGCTGCTGGCTGAGGTAGGCGGAGAGCGCATGGAAGCCGGGCGCTATGATAACCGTGACGTTTGGCGCAAAGGGCGCCAGCGAAGCAAAGGATTCGCCTTCACGCGTGGCCAGGCTGTGGAGCGCGCTGACCTGCCCCTGCGCCCCCAGCGGCGCGGCCAGATGCAAGAGCGGGATGACGATCAGGAGCGCCGCCAAGGCGAAGAAGGCCAGGTCTTCGGGACCGGGCCAGCCTTGATCGCGGTCGGCCAGCCGTTCGCCCCGGGCCTCGGCGCGGGCTTGGGCCGTGGAGAGCGTCCCGCCTAGCACCACGCCAGAGAGCAGGGCGAAGAGCAGATAGTCCACCACCAGCGTGTCCCAGCCGAAGGCCTCGGCATAGAAGACGGCGCCGCCAACGATCAGCGCCAGGCAGAGGGAGGCGGACAGCGCGATTCGCGGCTGGGCTGTGGGCCAAGCGGGGGAGAGCATGGCGCCGGCGCCCAGCAGGACGGCTCCAAAAATGAATACGACGAAGAGGCTCATTGCGGTGGGAAGCAGCTACCAGATGCGGTGGATCGCATACTGATCGAAAGCGGCGTCGTTGGTGATGACGGGGATCTTTTCGACGAGGGATTGCGCGATGAGCAAGCGGTCGAAGGGATCGCGGTGGAAACGCGGTAGATCCGCCACTTGCTTCAGGTGCAATATTGAAATCTGCAGGATTGCGAAATTGTAGTTATCGAGCACAGAGTCAATGAACGCGCTAAACGGGAGTGGCAATTCCAACCCTCTGCCCAAGTTGGCTTTGATTGCAATTTCCCAGAAGCTTACCAGACTCAAATTGACGTCAATATCCGGGTCTTCAAGAATGCCCCGAACATCTTCACTTAGCTTGCCGTCGCCGTTGACAAACCAAAGAAATGCCGATGTATCCAGCAGAAATCTCATTCCATGTAAGGCTTGAATTCTGGCAGAGGTTCGAAGAATTCATCAGTGATTTTGATTTTGCCCTTAAACAAGCCTGCTTTGCGCGGGCCCTTCTTGGGAACTATCGTGGCGACGAGTTTATAGGCTCTATCGTTCTCGCCGATTATGATTACCGCGCCGCCTTGCCTGGCATGATCCAGCACAGCGTCCAGATTTTGCTTGACTTCCTCAACGGTGAATGTTTTCATTGCCAGTCTCCCGCGGTCAATGCGTCAAGCAGATTATACACCATGCGGATTTGAACTCAAGCAATGCCCGGCGTAAGGGAGTGGTGACTTACGCGGCTGCAAACCCCGTAGCGAACACAGCGCTTTTTCACCACCGAGGACACAGAAGCAGGACCCATCCAGTCCTGCGAAAATTGATTGCAAATTCGCAGCAATCATGGGCGCGCCGCTTGCCGCGAGGCTGCTGTCAGCCGTCAGGATCCGAAGATTAAGACGACGATGCGGATAAATGCGGCGGGGAGCAGCTACCAGATGTGGTGGACTTGGTAGGCGTCGAATACTTGGTCATTTGTGAGAATTGGCAGATTCTCCACGAGGGATTGCGCGATGAGCAAGCGGTCGAAGGGATCGCGGTGGAAACGCGGTAGAGTAGCAACGCGCTTGAGGTGGGCGAGTTCTATGTTCAGAACCTGTATTCGTTCAGCCTGTAACTCTATGTCCATGAATTCTGAGAACGGGCGAGGCAACTCCAGCCCTCTTCCCAAGTTGGCTTTTATCGCCAATTCCCAGATACCAGCCAAGCTCAGAAAGAGGTCATCACTTGTCTCTTCAAGGACTCTTCGTGCCAGCGTACTTAGCTTTCTGTCACCGGTCACGAACCAAAGAAAGGCCGAAGTGTCTAGCAAATAGCTCATTTCGTATAAGGTTCGAATTCTGGCAGCGGTTCATAGAACTCGTCAGTTATCTTGATTTTTCCCTTGAGACGACCGGCTTTACGCGGACCCTTTTTGGGGATTATCGTGGAGACGAGTTTGTAAGCCTTATCGTCCTCGCCGATTATGATTACCGTGCCGCCTTGCCTGGCATGATTGAGCACAGCGTCCAGATTTTGCCTGGCTTCCTCAACGGTGAACGTTTTCATAGTCGGTCTCCCACGGTCAATGCTTCATGCAGATTATACATCATGCGGATTTGAACTCAAGCAATGCCCGGCGTGAGGGAGTGGTGAAAATCGCGGCTGCAATTCCCGTAGCGAACACAGTACATTTATTCGCCGCTCCCGGGCTTGAGGCGGTGAGTCGCTACCAGATTCGTTCGACTGGGTACTGATCAAAAGCGGCGTCGCCGCTGATGACCGATATGTTCTCCGCGAGAGCTTGCGCTATGAGAAGTCTGTCAAAGGGGTCGCGGTGTCCCGAACTGGGAAAGGGAAGATTTGCAACGATCTCGGCGTGTTCAATGCTGGCGGGGAATATCGCGATCTCATTTATTGACATTTCCCTTTCGACGAAGGATTGGAGCGGCATAGGCACAGCCAGCTTCCCGAGGCTTGACTTGATCGCCATCTCCCAAACACTGGCAATACTCAAGAATATGAGACTTTGGCGATCCTAGATTGTGTTTCTCGCCTCAGTGCTAAGCGACCGATGATTGTTGACGAACCAAAGGAAAGCGTGTGTGTCGAGCAGAAAAGTCATCCCATGTATTCTGCGAAGTCGTCAAGCGGATCGTCAAAGTCATCCGACATCCATACCTGACCCTGAGCACTGCCTGCCTTACGTGGTTTGTTGGCTCTAACTGGAGTCGGAACTAGCTTCACCGCCCAGCCATCTTTGGCGGCGATTAAAACGGTCTGACCGCTATGAGCATCGGACAACAGTTGGTCCAATTTGTTCTGCGCAGTTTCGATGGTATAGGTTTTCATGGCAAAGTTCCTGCGTTACTTTCATGCAGATTATACACCATGCACTTTGGAATTCAACGAAGGCGCTAGCTCGTCGCGGGGCTGCCGTAGAGCCACCAGAACCCCTCGCGCGGATAAACCGCTTCCAGCCGCTGCGACCAGATGAAGTCGCCAGCGCGCAAGAGCCGACGCAGCTCCACATCGGTCTGCTGCGCCGATGCTGCCAGTTCGCTGGAGTCGTAACCGAATTCGTCCATAGCCAGCAGGATCTCCTGGACGAGCGTACGCCGCAGCGCTTCGACCGGATAGGCCGGCGCGCAGTCGCGCGGGCTCTCGCGGCAATCGGCGAAGAAGGCGAGCATCACTTTGAGCCGCGAGGGAACTTCTAGCTTGAGCTTCTTCTTGTAGTGCAGGGTCCATTCCGCTTGCGCCTGCTCGTGCTGCGCCAGCGCTGCGTCCAGCCGGGCGGCTTGCGCGCGCTTCAATGACGAGCGCAGCTCGGAGAGTCGCCGGCAGCGCAGCAGCAATGCGCCCAGGGTCAGCTGGGGCATGGTGGAGACGCTCCGCGCTGCGCCAACCGGCATATAGAGCGCATCGCCCAGCAAGTAGTCGGTCAGATACTCTGTCATCCGCTCCAGTTGGGACAGATCGCGCGCGAGCTCGTATTTGGCTGACATAGCGGACGGCGCTAGGCCGGATTCATCGCTTCCCAGATGCGGCGCGGCGTCAGCGGCATGTCGAGATGGCGCAGCCCAAAGGGCTCCAGGGCGTCGACCACGGCGTTGACCACGGCCGGCGTCGAGCCGATGGTGGCGGCCTCGCCGATGCCCTTGGCGCCCAGCGGATTAAGCGTGGTCTCGGTCACGGTCTTGTCGATGGTGAAGGTCGGGAAGTTATCGGCGCGCGGCATGGCGTAATCCATCAGGGTGCCGGTGAGCAACTGTCCCTGCTCGTCAAAGATGATTTCTTCCAGCAGCGCCTGGCCGATGCCTTGCGCCAGACCGCCGTGAATCTGCCCTTCCACCAGCAGCGGGCTGATTCGCGGACCGCAGTCGTCAACCGAGTAGAACTCGCGCAGGCTGATGAGGCCGGTGTCCTTCTCAATCTCGACCACGGCGACATGGGTGCCAAAGGGGTAGATGAAATCAGCCGGGCGGAAGAAGTCGGTGGCTTCCAGGCCGGTATCGATGTCGTCGGGCAGGCGGTCGGAATAGGCGCGCGCGGCGATCTTGTCCAGGGTCAAGCTGCGGCTGGGCACACCCTTGACGCGGTACTCGCCCTCGGCGAATTCGATGTCGCCGGGCGCGGCTTCCAGCATGTGCGCGGCGATCTGAATGGCTTTGTCGCGCACTTTGCCAGCCGAGCGCACAATGGCGGAGCCGCCGATGGCCAGGCTGCGACTGCCGAAGGTGCCTACGCCCACTGGCTGCGAGCCGGTATCGCCGTGCCGCACGATCACCTGGTCGTAATCCACGCCGATCTCGTCGGCGACGATCTGGGCGAATGTGGTCTGCAAGCCCTGGCCATGCGGCGATGTGCCGGTGTAGACCGTGACCGTGCCGCTGGGTTCGACGCGCACCTGGCCGCTTTCGTAGGGTCCGAAACCGCACATTTCGACGTAAGTCGCCAGGCCGATGCCCAGCAGCTTATCCGAGCCGTCGGCGCGGCGTTGCGCTTGCTCTGCCCGCAGCGCCTCGTATTTGGCGGTCTTGAGCGCCGTGCTCAAGTTCCTGGCGTAATCGCCGGTGTCATAGGTGGAGCCGGTGGGCGTCTTATAGGGGAATTGCTCAGGCTTGACATAGTTGCGGCGCCGCACCTCGGCGGCGTCCAAGCCTAATTCGTCGGCGACCATATCGATGGCGCGCTCGATGTAATAGATGGCTTCCGGGCGCCCGGCCCCGCGGTAAGCCGCGACGGCGATGGTATTGGTGAAGACGTTGCTGGCTTTGAAGTGCAGAGAGGGAATATCGTAATTGCCGCTGGCCATCAGCCCGGTCAGATGCGCGATGTCGTAGAAAGGCGGGTAAGCGCCCAGCTCGCCGATCACGTGCAGGCGAAAGCCGAGGATCGCGCCCTCATCATCGAAGGCGACCTCGACATCGGCGATCTGCGAGCGGCCCTGCGTGGTGGAGACAAAGTGCTCGACACGTGTGCCGGACCATGTCAGCGGCCGGTTGAAGCGCAGCGCCAGCTTGGCGATGGCGATCTCTTCGGGATAGAGTTGGTTCTTGACGCCGAAGCCGCCACCGACATTGGGGGCGATCACACGCAGCATATTCTCGGGCAGGCGCAGCACAGTCGCCAAAGCCGAACGAACGCCGTGCGGGATCTGCGTGCTGGACCAAAGCGTCAAGCCGCCGGTAACAGCATCGGGCGCGGCGGCCACCGCCCGCACTTCCATCGGCACGCCGGCGATGCGCTGGCTGAGCATACGCTGGCTGAGCGTATGCGGCGCGTCAGCGAAGACCTGGTCCACATCGTCCGACTTCTTCTCGCCGGTATCGATGATATTGCTCTCCAAGCCGTCAAAAACCTTGGGCGAGTCATTCTCGCAGGCGCTCAACAAGTCAACAGCCGCCGGCAGCTCTTCCCACTCGACATCTACCTCGTCAACCGCGTCTGCGGCCACTTCGGCCGAGGTGGCGATAACAGCCGCCACGACTTCGCCGACATGCCGTACGCGGTCCACCGACAGCGCCAGGTGGCTGTATTTCTCCAGCGCGATATCGCCGCCGGCCACCGGCACAACTTCCCACTGATCACGCATGTCGTCGCCGGTGATGACAGCGACGACGCCCTCGCGCGCTGACGCCGCGCCAGCGTCGATGCTGACGATATTGGCGTGGGCGTAGGGGCTGCGCACGAAAGCCACATGGCACATGCCGGGCAGCTTGATATCGCCGACGTATTTGCCGGCGCCGGTGATCAGACTGGGGTCTTCCTTGCGCTTGACGCTTGCGCCTACCATCGAGCGTAAAACCATTGCCATCGACTCCTTTTTTCGCAAATATCAGTATTGATGTTTGTGCTGGATACCAGCGCTCCGCGGCGCCTATCCCTTGTCGACCGGGTAGCCCTTATTCATCCAGCCTTTGGCGCCTTCATCGAGATTATAGATTTCTTCGTAGCCCATGCTCGCCAGGTAGAGCGCCGCCTGGGACGAGCGCACACCGGTATTGCAGACCAGCACCACGGGGCTGTCTTCATTGATTTCGTCCACCCGCGTCATAAATTCGCTGAGCGGGATATTGGCGGCGCCGGGGATGTGGCCCTCGGCATGTTCGTCTTCTTCGCGCACATCAATGAACTGATGCGCTCTGTCGGCGAATTGATCGCGGTATTCTTCGCTGCTGATATCGCTGTACATGCTCGGCCTCGGGCTGATCTTGGCGTACCCGCGCATTATAGCCAAGCTGGATGACTTCGCCAAAGGGCGGCTCTACGAGCTGAACACAAGATACATCACCGCAGAGACACAGAGGGCAAAGAGATTTTACTTTATATGTCGCTGTAAAACGCGAGGAAAGGCAGGGACGAGCTATCAGGTCGCCCTAAGTCCACCCCTCATTTTCCCGCCATCTCTATGGCGGGCATCCCCATTGCAATCTAAAGAGAGCAAAGAAAAGTCTTGATGAAACCATCGAGAAAATTGAACTATCTCTCTGAACATTTTCACAAAGAGGCAGGGGCTGTTGCCAGCCCCCACCGGTAGTTTACTTTTTGTCGTCTGAGCACGGCGGCTGTATTGCCTTGCTCAGTTTGCGGTAGATCGCGGCCAGTATAACCGCGATCACGAAAATCATCGCCATATCGAGTAGTCCGAGCTCAGGCATTTCGGGTGCAACTCACATTCAGAGATCTGGTGCTGATCGGCAAGCCAGCTAACCAGTATTTGACGGTTCCATCCAGCCGCAGTCTGATCTTGCGCCCACCATGGAGAATGGATGCGCTTGATGAGGCGCTCACAACAGCATCAAAGGTAGGAATCCAGGTTGACCATTGGTAATTCCACCCGGTGCTGTCGATCCTCACAATCAACCCGCCTTGGTTCGTAGTGTCTGCCCACCAGTTGATCGTCAGACCATTGCCGGCATACCACTTCGTTGCCGAACATTTGTAGCGTCTCGACGACTGACTGGAGAATGTGACAGAGTTGCTGTAAGTGAAGCTGGCGTTGTTGACGCCTTCAATGGCGCCAACCAGATCAGAGGCGGAGATGCTTACATCATTTCCGTCGGCAATTGCTTGCGCGATGGCCGCGCTCGCCCGTGTGTTGAGGTCCGTAGATTCATCAATGCTCTCTGCATAGGTGGACCCGACGAAAGAAACTGCGCAAACGACTACGTACAGGAAACATACAAGTTGCTTACACATTGCACCAACCTCCTGTCCATAGATGACGTTACAATTACTCTGTACGAATGCAACTATAAAAGCAACTTATTTCATACACTTTACACAAGTAGCGTGTTAGTGGTGGGCGAATGGATAGTTCGCCCCTACGGTTTGGCGTTGCTTGAGAAAGCGTTCGCGCGATACCAGTCGACGGCGCGGCGCAAACCTTCGGTGAAGTCAACCGCTGGCTCGAAGCCCAGCAACTGGCGCGCCTTTGATATATCGGCTTGCGAGTGGAAAATGTCGCCCGGGCGTGGGGCGGCGTGTATCGGCGCCAGATCGCTGCCCAGGATGTCGTTTAGCTGCGCGACCAGGTCGTTGATTACGACGCGTCCGCCGGCGGCCAGGTTGATGGTCTCGCCGACGGCTGCCGGCGCGCGACAAGCCAGCAGGTTGCCCTGCACGACATTGTCGACATAAGTGAAGTCGCGGCTCTGTTGACCGTCGCCGAAAATCGTCGGGCGCTCACCCTGTAACATGGTATTGATGAACTTGGGGATGGCGGCGGCGTAGGTCGAAAGGGGATCCTGGCGCGGACCGAAGACGTTGAAATAGCGCAGCGCGACTGTTTCCAATCCATAAGAGTGTGTAAAGACGGCGTTGTAATATTCACCCACGAGTTTGGCGGCGCCGTATGGCGAGATAGGCGCGGGGAGCAGAGACTCTGTTTTCGCTCCATCTGATCGGTTGCCATAGGCTGATCCCGAGGCGGCGTATATTACGCGCTTGACGCCGTTGTCACGGGCGGCAATCAGCACGTTTAGCGTGCCGGTGACGCAGTGACGGTGGGTTTCAAGCGGGTCGGCGATGCTGCGCGGGACAGAAGGGAGCGCGGCTTGATGCAGAATGTAGTCGGCGCCGCGGAAGAGTGACTGAAGCGTTTCGAGGTCGGTTATGCTGCCGACGGTGATCGACAGGTCGCCGTTGAGCGATTTCAGATACTCCAGATTCTCACGCTTGCCGGTCAGGAGATTGTCGATGACGCGTACGCGCTGTCCATTGCGCAGCAGGCGCTCGGCAATGTGCGAACCGATGAAGCCGGCGGCGCCGGTGATGACGAATGTCTCGGGCATGGTCATAGCGAAATTAAACCACAGAGACCACAGAGCGCACAGAGGATTTTTGACGGATTCCGGCAGAATTCACAGGGTACAAATCCGCCGCTGGGCAAGGGGGCCGGCGGTAACGATTGGCGCGTCCATGCGCTATAATCATTGAACTACGCGACATTGGGAGGTTGCGCGATGAACTCCGCAAGCAGAGACGCGCCGGTCAAGCGGCAGGGACCGAATATCCGCGATCATATCGACGGCGTCAAGTTCCGTCAGCTGGCGCCGGGTATCACTACGCATCCGCTGGTGCGCAGCGGCCGTCCTTGCATCGAGGGTACAACTATCGAGGTGAAGACCATCGCCGGTTTGCAGAAATTCCACGATATGGACGTCGAACAAATCGCCGACCATCTGTGGATTCAGCTTTTCATGGCGCAAGACGCGCTGAACTACTATGCCGCACACATTGACTATTTCGAAGTGGAATTCCAGATTGACGACTTGAACCACGAGCAGATGTTTGAATCTCACTATGGCGACTCCACCCGTGAGCTTCTATCTCGACGAGAATCTGTCCCCGGAGATCATTAAGCAGCTAAGCCTGTTGGGGATTGATGTCATTCGAGGTCCATTGAACGCCGATGATCCACAGCATCTCTGGAGAGCCACTGCAATGGGTCGTGTGGTATGTACCGAGGACAAGGACTTTCTCCGGCTGGCGGCGTCTGGCGTTGAACATGCCGGCATCATCAGAGGCAGGCAGAGGGTGCACGGCATAGGCGACTGGGTCAAGTATCTGAGGCTGATTCACGCAGTCTACGCGGCAGAGGAATTGCGAAATACTGTTTTGTACGTGTTTGCGGTAGATTGATGAGTCTGCCGCTCGAATAAAGTGGACGGGATCTGATGCAAACGTTGGCGCCGCATAAGAGCAAAGCCACCGAGCTCGAGCGCATCGTTGACAGCTGGGAACGACAGAGAGCGCGGCTATAGGCTATAATCATTGAACTACGGGGCATTGGGAGGTTAGCGCGATGGACTCCGCAAGCAAAGACGCGCCGGTCGAGCGGCAGGGACCGAATATCCGCGATCATATCGACGGCGTCAAATTCCGCCAGCTGGCGCCGGGTATCACTACGCATCCTCTGGTGCGCAGCGGCCGACCCTGTATCGAGGGCACGGGCTTGAAAGTAACCGATATCGTTACGATGAAGAAGCATCACCAGCTGGAAGAGGACGAAATCGCCGCTCATTTCGAGATTGAGCTTTTCATGGTCAAAGACGCGCTGAATTTCTACACAGCGCATAGCGATTACATCAACACCGATATTGAGATAGACGAACTTAACGACGAGCAGTTGGCGGAAGCCCAATATGGAACCCGACCCGATTCGCTTCTATCTCGACGAAAACCTGTCTCCTGAAATCGCCAGGCAATTGGCGCGGTACGGTGTAGACGCAATTCGCGGGCCGCTACGAGATGATGACCTCAGCCACCTGAGGCGCGCGACTGCATTAGGGCGCGTCCTGTGTACGAGAGACCGAGACTTTGTTCGACTGCATTCAGCCGGGGAAGAACACGCGGGCGTCATCAAAGGCCAAAAGCATCATTCCATCGGCGACTGGGTAAACTATCTGAGGTTCGTACATTCTATTTGCGAGTCCGAGGACTTGAGAAATAGTGTCGAGCATCTCTTTCGTGTAGATTGACCGCGCCAGGTTAGATAGCGGTCAGCGAGACGTGTTAGATCTCCCACATGATTGGCGATTATACGCTCGGGCATCCATGCGCTATAATCATTGAACTACGCGGCATTGGGAGGTTGCGCGATGAACTCCACAAGCAGAGACGCGCCGGTCGAGCGGCAGGGACCGAATATCCGCAATCATATCGACGGCGTCAAGTTCCGCCAGCTGGCGCCGGGCATCACTACGCATCCGCTGGTGCGCAGCGGTCGTCCTTGCATCGAGGGCACAACCATTGAGGTGAAGACCATCGCCGGTTTGCAGAAATTCCACGATATGGACGCCGAACAAATCGCCGACCATCTGTGGATTCAGCTTTTCATGGCGCAAAACGCGCTGAACTACTATGCCGATCACAAGCAATACGTAGATGTTTCAATGGAGCTGGCCGGCTTGAATCACGAACAAATGGCGGAGTCTCATTATGGTGACTTCTCTCGCGAGCTTCTATCTCGACGAGAATCTGTCACCTGAGATAGTCAAGCAGTTGCGAGCGCACGGTATTGATATCATCCGCGGCAGGTTGGGCGCCGACGATCCGGAGCATTTGCAGCGCGCCGCCGAAATGGGGCGCGTGGTGTGCACCGAGGACGAAGACTTTCTAGCGCTGGTCTCGACGGGCATTGAACATGCCGGCATTATAAAGGGCGAGCAGGAGCTACATGGCATTGGCGACTGGGTCAAATATCTGCGACTGTTGCATTCTGTCTACACCGCTGAGGAGCTGCGTAACACGGTTTCATACGTCTTTCCAGTAGACTAATTCCTCTGCCAGAACAAACCGTACGGACGGATTTGCAAACGTTGGCGCCGCATAAGAGCAAAGCCACCGAGCTCGAGCGCATCGTCGATAGCTGGGAACGACAGAGAGCGCGGCTATAGGCTATAATCATTGAACTACGCGGCATTGGGAGGTTAGCGCGATGGACTCCGCAAGCAGAGACGCGCCGCTCGAGCGGCAGGGACCAAATATCCGCGAGCGTATCGACGGCGTCAAGTTCCGCCAGCTGGCGCCGGGCATCACTACGCATCCGCTGGTGCGCAGCGGCCGTCCCTGCATTGAGGGCACGGGTCTAAAGGTGACAAATATTGTCGCCATGAAGAATTATCATGCGATGTTACCGGCCGAAATAGCGGAACACTTTGCGATTGAGCTACGCATGGTGGAAGACGCGCTAAACTACTACGCTGCGCATTCCGATTACATTGACACGGAAATTGAGCTAAACATAATGAACCACGATCAAATGGTGGAAGCGCAAGATGACTCAATCCGCACCAAGCTTCTATCTCGACGAGAGTCTGTCCCCTAGAATCGCCGTTCAGTTGAAGCTTCGTGGCATTGACGCCATTCGCGGGCCGATTGGCGACGACGATCCTGCGCATCTGAGCCGGGCGCGCGAGATGGGACGCGTAGTTTGTACGGCGGATGACGATTTTCTGAAGATTCAGTCGTCTGGCGCGGAACATTGCGGAATCATAAAGGGAGAGAACCCCGAACACTCAATAGGTGATTGGGTAAAGTTCTTGGTTATGGTCCATGGGGTATATTCGTCTGAAGAGTTGCAAGGAATGGTAATGTGGCTGTTTCCATTAGACTGACAATTCGGCCGCCTCAACATTATTGGACAGGATCTGATGCAAACGTTGGCGCCGCATAAGAGCAAAGCCACCGAGCTCGAGCGCATCGTTGACAGCTGGGAGCGCCGGCACGAATGGCGGCTGCTCTCGCGGACGGTACCGCGCTCGCTGATCGCCGCCCTGCTGCTGAGCTTGCTCGCGGGATTGGTCGGCTATTTTCGCTTGGGCCTTCGCGCTGAGCAACTGGCGCTGCTGAGCGCCGGATTGTGCGCGGCCGGCGGTGTGCTCAATCTGCTTTACACGCTGCTCTTCCCGCGCAGTTTGGCCGAGCGCGCCGCTTACTTTGACCTCGAATTCGGCTTGCGGGAGCGGATCTCGACCGCCTTCGAGTTGATGCATGGACACATCAAGACGCATCCGGAGATTGAATCGCGGCAGATCGCCGAGGCGCTGGAGCATGCGCGCGTCATTGACCCCGGGCAGCGCATCAGCCTGGACTTTCGGCCGCGGGAATTGGCGCTACTGGCTTTGCTGGCGGTCGCGCTGACGGGGCTGATCCTGCTGCCGGCCATCGTCGGCGAGGAATTGCTGGCGAACGAGCCTTCCCCGGCCATCAAAGCCGCCCAGGAAGAAGTGCGCGATATCATCGAGACGGTGGCCACAGACACCAATTTGGACAATGTTGACCGTCAAGATTTGCTGGAAGCGCTGGATGTCGCGCTGGAGCGCTTGCAGGAAGAGGACATCAGCGAAGAAGAAGCCTTTGCCGCCATGAGTCAACTGCAAGAGCAGCTTGACGAGTTGCAGCGCCAGTTGGAGGAAACAGCCGAGTTGGATCAGTCGGCGACCGAAGCGGCGCTGGAAGCTCTGGAAGATTTCGCGCCGTCGTCGGACATGGCAGGCGCCGACGAAGACAGCGCCGGCTCAGCCGAAGACTTGCAGGATCTGCTGGAATCGCTTGAGCAGCTGGGTCAAGAAGCGGCGCAGATGAGCGCGGAAGAAGCGCGTCAAGTCGCCGAAGCGCTGCGCCAAGCTGCCGAAGCAATGGAACAGACGAACCCCGAACTGGCTCAGCAATTCAGGGAAATGGCCGACGCGCTGGAGAACAACGACGCCGGCGATTTACAAGAGAGCCTAAGCGAGGCGCAGCAGCAGCTTGAACAAGAGCAAAGGCAGCGACAGCAAAACCAGAACGCGCGCTCCATGCTGCAGGAACAGGCTGAAGAAGCGGGAGAAACCGCCGAAGCCATCGCCCAGCAGCAGACGCAAGCAGGCGAGCAGCCGGCGCCCGACCCGCGCCAAGGCCAGGCGGAGCAATCGGAATCGGGCCAGCAGAGCGGCGGGCAGCAGGGCCAGGAAGCCTCGGCCTCGCAGCCAGGCAACAACCCGGGCGACCAGCAGCCGCAGCAGAATCGTCCGGGCGAGGGCGAAAATGCGGGCCGGAATCAGGACAGCCGTTCAGCCGGCGCCGGCGCGGGTGAAGGCGCGCCCAGCAACGAGAGCCTGCCCAGCAACGAGAGCCTGCCCGGCAGCGCAGGCGAAGATCAAGGCGCGCAAACCGACAACAATCCCAGCGGACTTGGCGAAATTCAGTACGAGGCTCTCTACAGCCCCAGCGGCATCGGCGGCGGCGGAAGCGAAGAAATCCGCCTGCAGACTGACGCCAGCGACACCACACTGGCCGAGGGCGACTTCGACGACAATCCGGCGGGCGAGTCGCGCGTGAGTTATGACACCGTCTTCGGCGATTACCAGAACGCGGCCAACCGCGCCCTGGAGAGCGACTATGTGCCGCTGGGTTTGCGCGATGTCGTGCGCGAGTATTTCACTTCGCTGGAGCCAAACGGCAGCTAGCCGGAGGGTTCGACGGGTTTGGCAAGGCGCAGCAGTCGGAACGCCTCGCCGCCCAGACGGACTTCGTCTGACGCGTCAATCTGCTGGAAGCCGGCCGCCGCGTAGACCCCGCGGGCGACTTCGTTGCCGGCTTCGACATCGAGCGTCAAGCGTGTGCAGCCCCGCGCTCGCGCCAGGTCTTCGGCTTCTTGCAGCAGCCGCTTGCCACAGCCGCGTCCGCGATAGGCCGGGTAGAGCGCCAGCATCGCGATATAAAAGTCATTCGGCGCCAGATTGCCGCCGACAAAATCAAGCAGGCTGCTCACCCGCAGGGCGACCGCCAGCGCTCGCAGCGCCTGCCAGCGCGCAAAACGCAAATAGAGCCAAGCCCGCGCCCGGGCTTCGCGGGCTGAATAAGCCTGCAGCATCCCGGCGATTGCTTCATCGTCCAGAAGAAATGTCGTATGCTTGTGGCTGTTGTCATTGCGAGGCAGCAGAAACATCGCTTCGAGCACGGCATTCGCGCGTGAACCGAAAAGGACGCTGAAGAAGTCGTCGCTGGCGATCTCCGCCAGTTTGGCGAAGTGGACGGCTTGCTCTCGCACAGGCTGGCCGGCAATTAGCTCCACATTTACCCCCGCAGCATATTGCAATTCGCGACTGTTATAATCCGACAGAAGCTGAGCAATGCAAGGGAGAACTTGACGATGGTTGACTTGCTGATTCGAAACGCGGACGTCCTGCAGGTCGAGGCGGAGCGGGCCGAGCTGCGCAGCGGACGCGATATTCTCGTCAGCGGCAATCGCATCAAGGCGATTGAGCCGACCGGAAGCAGCGACCCGTCTCATGCCAAGGTCGTGCACGACGCCGCTGGTCAGGTCGCCATGCCGGGCTTCATCAACACGCATGCCCATGTGCCGATGGCGCTATGGCGCGGCTTGGGCGAAGACGTCAATCTGGAGAGCTGGTTCAACGATTATATTTGGCATCTGGAAGCCAATTTGGAACCCGAAGATGTCTATTGGGGCATGCAGCTGGGTTTGCTGGAGATGATCGAAGCGGGTATCACCGCGGTCAACGACCACTACTGGCACATGGAGTACGCCGCGCGCGCGGTCGAGAAAGCCGGCACCCGCGCCTTGCTCGGGCAAGCCATGTTCGGCGAGGGCGGCCTGAGCCAGATTGACGAGACGGCGGCTTTCGCGCAACGCTGGGACGGGGCAGCCGGCGGGCGCATCCGCACGATACTGGGCCCGCACGCGCCTTATACCTGCGATGACGACTTCTTGCGCGCCAGCGCCGCCAAAGCCGAGCAAATCGGCAGCGGCATCCACATCCACGCCGCCGAAACGCTGAGCCAGACCCAAGCCAGCTTGCAGCGCCGCGGCCAGACACCCATCGAGGTTCTAAACGAGTGTGGCATCTTTAACGTGCCGACTGTCCTGGCGCATGCGCTGGGGGCGACGCCGGGCGATCTGGAAATCCTGGCGGACCTCAGCGCGCCGGTCGGCATCGCCCACTGCCCCAAGACCTACGCCAAGCTGGCTATGGGCTTCAATAATCTGGTCGAGCTGCGGGCGCTGGGCATCGCGGTCGGTTTGGGCACGGACGGCGCGGTCAGCAACAACACGCTTGACCTCTGGGAAGCCATGCGCTTGACGGCGCTGGGGCAGAAGCAACTGCTGGGCGACGCCGAGCAGCTGAGCATTCCGCAGGCGTTGACGCTGGCCACGCGTGAGAGCGCTCGCGTCTATGGACAAGCTGATGAGTTGGGCGATTTGGCGGTGGGTAAACTGGCTGATATTATCCTGGTCGATTTGAGCGGGACGCACCATTTTCCGCTCAACAACGTCGCAGCCAGCCTGGTCTACAACGCGCGCGCCAGCGATGTACAAACGGTGATTTGCGACGGGCGGGTCATCATGCGCGAGCGTAAGCATCTGACGCTGGACGCGGACGAAATTCGGGCGAATGTCGCGCCGCGCATGCAACGCCTGCGCCGCCGGGAGAAGGCCGGGTCAATACAGACTTACAGACCGTGAAATGAGACGAGGCATTCACAGAGGCGGGAGTCTGTGACTCCCGCCTTTGTCTTATTGTTTATCCTGAGTTCCGGTTGGTCGCAGGAAATTAACCACTTTTCGGATGATCACGATCAAGGCTATCGTGATCAAAGCAATTTGGAAGAGTTCCGCCGCGCCTATTGCGCCCATTCTTTGTACCCTCTCCATTCAATGCTCGTCTGCTGACAGGAAGGCGCGTGAACGGGTATAGCGTCCGCACAGCAATCCAACAAAGCGCTTAAACACCGTTCAAGCTCCTGTAATTCATCTGTCGATATTTGAACTACACCTGTTTTATCATGGGCGCTCATTGAATAAAATTAAAAGATACTTAATGTCTGATTGCGCGCGAATGATCTGACGATGGGATGGGGAATCAACGCAGCATGACGGTCTGCTGCGGTGAAGCCCAGCGTCTCGCCCCCTGGCAATCGTAAGTTGTGACGGTCTCGCAGGGCTGGCGCGGAACCAATCAATCCGCCAGCCGGATCGCGTAGTCCAGGGCGGTACGCTGGAAGCGCGGGGGTGTCAGCGAGGCCGGGGAGATTAAGCGGGACTTGATTTAGGGATTCTGCCACAGAGGCACAGAGGGCACAGCGAGTATGAACAAAGAGACGACGAAAACTGAGCTGGCGACGAAAGCGGCCTTGCAGACCATGCAAGCCACGTTGATTAAGTGGATCGTGGGCACGGGCATTGCGATGATTGCCGCGCTGGAATTGCTTGAGCGAATTCCGCAAGGGCATAGGGTGACATAAATTGTCGCCCTTGCAATTTTCCTCTGCGCCTCGGTGGTGAATCCCCCGCGAACAGACCTTTTGCCTTACCGTGTACACTATGGTATGCTCATCCTAACTCGGCGAAAGCCTGAGTTTCATTGTTCGAAAGGAGCGCCCCGCATGACAAACCCCAACCCATTACCCAATGCGCCCACGCCGCAGCAGCTTGAAGAAACCGAGCTCGAAGAACTCACTCCTGCACAGGCAGAGTTCATGGAAGACCTGCGCATCAGCCTGATACAAATGAAGAATGGCGAAGTGATGCCCGCGCGCGAAGCCCTCCAGCAAATCCGTCTTGAGCTTGCAGCAGAACAAGATGGAAATCATACAGACTGATCAATTCAATTCTTTGGTCAAAAAGATGGGGCGCAAATACCGCCTCATCGCAGATGATGTCGAAGGCCTCGTTGACGACCTTGAAGACGGACGGAAACCAGGCGACAGGCTCCAGGATGTGAGCGGGGCAGAAGTATATAAAGTGAGACTGCGCAATACTTCCGCTCGTCTGAGCAAACGGGATGGATTTAGAGTTGTTTACCACGTTGGCGACACTGCAATCACTCTACTGGTCATTTGCCAAAAGCCCCGCTGCGCTGACGTTCAACCGGTGCGAATTCGGCAGTTGATGAACGAGCTAGACTTGACCTAACCGTCCTCTGCGCCTCTGTGGTCAAACACCTATCATGACGATTGGCGGTCGGTTCGACGCCCGGCCACAGCCAACTAACGCGCCAGTTTGATCGCGTAGTCCAGGGCGGCGCGCAGGCTGCCGGGGTCGGCGCTGCCCTGCCCGGCGATATCGAAGGCGGTGCCGTGGGCGGTGGTGGCGCCGATGACGGGCAGGCCCATCCACAGCGTGGCGATGTCCCCGCGCGACTGCAGCTTGCGCGCGATATTCATCTGATCGTGATACATACATACCACGCCGTCGAAGTCGCCGTCGAGCGCGCGCTTGAAGACGATATCGGCCGGCACCGGTCCCTCGGCGCGGATATCCTCGCGGAGAGCGTCGCGCACGGCGGGCGCGATCTGGTCGATCTCTTCGCGGCCGAAAAGCCCGCCCTCGCCCGCATGCGGATTCAGCGCCGCTACCGCGATGCGCGGCTCACTGTAACCCAGTTTGACCAGAGCGTCCTGCAACTGTTTGATGTAGCGCCGCACCCGCGCGCGTTTGATCAGGGGCGCGATGTCTTTGAAGGGGATATGCTCGGTGACGGCGACAGCCCAAACAGGACCGGCCGCGCCCAGGATATAGGGGTCGGCGCAAGCAGTGATTTCAGCCAGGAATTGCAGCTCATCGTAATAGTCGTAGCCGGCGGCGCGAAAGGACTCCTTGTTCATCGGCGCCATGACCACGCCCTGCGCCTGTCCTTCCAAGGCCAGCTCAAAAGCCAGCGCCAGATAGCGCCCGGCGGCCTCACCCAGCTTGGGATGCACAGACGGCGGCGGCAGCGGACCCAGCTGGAAGCCGGGCGGGTTGAGCACCTCGATGGCGTTCGGCGCAAAAGCCGCGTCTTCAATGCGGTCGATGGGCTGGAAGCGCAGCGGCGAACTCAGCGCGGCGGCGTTGGCGCGCATGACGTCGATAGCGCCGATGATGAAGGGGCGGCAGCGGTCATGCAGGCTTTGGTCAGCCAGCAGCTTGACGATCAGCTCGGGACCGATGCCGGCCGGGTCGCCCATGACGATGGCGATGGTTGGCTTGGCGCGCATAGCTGTCTGTTCTCCGTGACCTTACTCGGCGCATCCTAGCGCATTTCCGGCGCTGAAACCACCGACATCCCGCCACCGCGGCCGGGGCGGACCGTCAATACCAGCGTCGTCGCCTGCGTTGATTCCGCGGTGATGGCAGCCTTCGCCGACGAATTGACGGCTGAAGACGACGACTGACGCAGGCTGCGCTTCATCAGCGAGCCGGCGGCAGTGGACGAGCGCCGCTTTGGTTTATCAGCGATACGGGGTACAATAGATTTATCCAGTCCTAGAGTCGAAATTGCCCATGTTCACATCCGACAATGCCGCCCAGGTCATCCTGGTCATCGTTTCGAGCTATCTGATTGGCTCTTTCCCGACCGCCTACTTCGTCGGCAAAGCGCGGAATGTCAATATCTTCGAAGTCGGCAGCGGCAATATGGGCGGCACCAATGTGGCGCGCGCGGTGGGCAAAGGCTGGGCGATCTTCACCGGCTTGGTGGACGTCCTCAAGGGCATATTCGCCGTTTGGCTGGCGCGTGATGTGATGCTGGCCGACCAGATGGGCGTGGCGACCGCGGTATCAGCCACTTGTGTCGTGGTGGGGCATAACTGGTCGCTCTTCGCCACCGTGCTGACGGCTTCCTTCAAGGGCGGCAAGCTCAGATTAGTCGTGCGCGGCGGCAAGGGCGCGGCCACGGCTTTTGGCGCCATGCTGATGATACAGCCCTTCCAAATCCTGGTCGCCGCCGCCATCGGCTTGGCCGTCATCGCCCGCACACGTTATGTCTCTCTGGGCGTCCTGATCGGCTTCGCGGTGGCGACTGTCTGGCTGGTCTTGCTGGTGGGCGCGGAATACCAGAAGCCGATATTGCTGCTATACGCCTTGGCGCTGAGCGTGATGATTCCACTGCGCCATTGGGGCAATATGCAGCGGCTGCTGGCCGGCACCGAGCGCCGCCTGGGCGAGCGGGCGACCTAGCCGGCACATCCCGTTGTAAATCCGCACAAGCTCCACTATCCTCAGCGGACGCGTTTCGCTAGGGCCTTCACATGAGAATCGAGAGCGATAAAGACCTGCGCGGCATGACGCGCATCGGCCAAATCTGCGGGCTGACCTTGAAGCTCATGCTGGACAGCGCCGAAGCCGGTATGAGCACGCGCGACCTGGACGACATCGGGCGCGACTTTATGAACCGCGCGGGCGCCGTCTCCGCGCCGATCCAGGCTTACGGCTTCCCCGGCTACACCTGCATCAGTCTCAATGACGAAGCGGCGCACGGCATCCCGCGCAAGAACCGGCTGATCCAACCCGGCGACTTGCTCAATGTCGATGTCTCGGCCGTGCTGGAAGATTACTGGGGCGATACTGGCGCCTCAATTGTGGTGCCGCCCACGCGCCCACAGCTGAAGAAACTCTGCAGCGCAACCCGCCGCGCGCTTGAGCTGTCCATTGAAATGGCGCGGCCCGGTCAGCGCGCCAACGCCATCGGGCGGGCGGTGGAAAGGCTGGCCCGCAAAAACGGCTACCGCACCTTGCGCCAATTGGGCGGGCACGGCGTGGGGCGGCATATCCACGAGAAACCCTCCATCCCCAATTATTACAACAGGCGCAACCGGGATGTGCTGGAAGACGGCATGGTGCTGACGCTCGAGCCCTTTTTCAACGCCGGACGCGGCAAAATCCAAACCGAAGCCGACGGCTGGACGCTGCGCACGACCGACGGCAGCCTCTCGGCGCAATACGAGCATACGGTCATCATCAACGGCGCCCAGCCCATTTTGGTGACGCAGGTCGAGGGCGGCTACGTTTGAGCGGTGACTAGGTTCTGTTGATATTCTATCGTAACCAGATAAGCGTACCGACAAAATGCAGAAAACCAAGATGAGATGTATCCAGTTTCTCAAATCGAGAAAAGACACGGCGGAAATGCTTGATCTTGTTGAAATAACGCTCCACCGGATTCCGCTCGCGATACCAGCGTTTATCGTATGCCCGCTGCGCTTTGGGGCGTGGATGTGGCGGAATCACCACTTCCACTCCCTTTGCCAGCAACTTATCCACAAAGGCCTGAGCCGCATAGCCCCGATCCGCGATCACCCGCTCAAAGGCAAAGCCTTCAATCAAGCGCTCCGCTTGTTTTATGTCGTGACCTTGTCCGGGACTCAAGCGGTAACGCAAGGGCTTGCCTGCAGTTTCCACCGTTGTATGAATTTTGCTGCTATAG
>JAJDXR010000060.1 GCA_022823165.1 Anaerolineae bacterium
ATGAGAATATAGGTACATCATCACAAAATAGCGAATTTTCGTGTTTGTGCGGGCGAGCCAAGGCTCGCCCCTACAACTTTCGACTATATTTTGAACCCTGTAGGGGTCAGCCTTGGCTGACCCGATGCTGTGAAATTTGCATGACTTACTTTGTTCCACTAGGAAACATAGCGCCAGGTATCAAACAACTGATTTCCGTAGGGGGGAGCGTCCAATCAAGGAAATCGTAAGGGCGAGCCGGTGGCTCGCCCTTATCTCTTCAACTCACTGTCCTTATACTTGCAAAACTACTGTAATCACCGCGCATGAATCAGGAGAACGTATGAACCTGTTCAAACCATCCGAGTACCGCCATGTCAATTACTTGTGGGATGAGGCCCGCGCCGACGCGCTCGACGCCGTCGAACGGCTGGTCTATCGCTCCAACCTGCTCGGCGCCGACCAGCGCATCACCAACACCGGCGGCGGCAACACCTCCAGCAAAATCGCGCAAGTCGATCCCCTGACGGGCGCGGATGTGGACATCATGTTTGTCAAGGGCTCGGGCGGAGACCTGCGCACCAGCCAGCGCGAAAACTTCGCCTCGCTTTACAGGGACAAGCTGATGCAGCTGCAAGACGTCTACCACGCGGCGGAAATCAAGGGCGTCAAGTCGCCGATTGAAGACGCCATGGTCGCCATGTACCCGCATTGCGTCTACAACTTGAATCCGCGCGCCAGCTCTATCGACACGCCGCTGCACGCCTTCATCCCCTATCGGCATGTCGATCACAGCCATCCCAACGCCGTCATCGCCATCGCCGCCAGCCGCAATGGGCGGGAGCTTACCCGCGAGATTTACGGCGACGCGGTCGTCTGGGTCAATTGGCAGCGGCCGGGCTTCGACCTGGGCTTGGTGCTGGGTGAAACGATCGCGGCCCATCCGGGCTGCGTCGGCATCGTACTGGGCGGCCACGGTTTGATCAACTGGGCTGACGACGACAAAGCCTGTTACGACCTGTCGCTCACGCTGATCGAAAAGGCGGCCCGTTATCTGGAAGCGCACGACAAGGGCAGCGCGACTTTCGGTGGCGCCAAGTACAGAGACATCAGCGAAAGCGAGCGGCAAGCGCTGCTGGCCGAGATCCTGCCCCACCTGCGCGGCCTAGTGTCACAGGAGAACCGCTTCATCGGCACAGTGCAGTATGACGCCGACATCATGAATTTCGTCAACAGCGTCGATGCCGCTCGGCTGGCTGAGCTGGGCACCTCCTGCCCTGATCACTTCCTGCGCACCAAAATCAAACCGCTCCATGTCGACTGGGACCCGGCCAGCGGAGACCGCGCGGCGCTGCTGGAAAAACTGCGCGGCGGCATCGCCCACTATCGCCAGGACTACGCAGCCTATTATGAAACCTGCAAACGCGAGGACAGCCCGCCCATGCGCGACGCCAATCCGACGGTGATCCTGATCCCCGGGCTGGGCATGATCGCCTTTGGCAAGAACAAGAGCGAGTCGCGCGTTACCGCCGAATTTTACAATTGCGCGGTCGCGGTCATGCGTGGCGCCGAGGCGGTCGGCGGCTACGTGGCGCTGCCGCGGCAGGAAGCCTTCGACATCGAATACTGGGCGCTGGAAGAAGCCAAGCTGCGCCGCATGCCGCCCGAGAAGACCTTGGCGCGCAAAGTCGCCGTGGTCGTCGGCGCCGGCAGCGGCATCGGCGTGGCGACTGCTCAGCGGCTTGCCGCCGAAGGCGCTCATGTGGTCTGCGCCGACCTCAACCTGGACGGCGCGCAGGCGACTGCTCACGCTTTGACGCGTACTTACGGGCCGGGTATCGGCGTGGCCGGCTCGGGCATTTCCGGCTGCGGACCGGCCATCGCCGCGCCAGTCGACATCACTTCAGCCGACAGCATAGAAGCGCTGCTGCGGAAAGCAATCCTCGCTTACGGCGGCATCGACGACATTATCGTAACCGCCGGCGTCTTCTTCACGCCCGACGCCGATGGCGTCAATTCCGCCGAGCAGTGGCGGACGTCTTTTGACGTGAATGTGCGCGGCGGCTATCTGGTCGCCCAGGGCGCGCGCCCGATCTGGCAGGCGCAGGGGCTGCCCGCTTCGCTGGTGCTGACCACCAGCGTCAACGCCGTCGTCTCCAAAAAAGGCTCCATCGCCTACGACACCAGTAAAGCCGCCGCCAATCACCTGGTGCGCGAGCTGGCGATTGAGCTGGCGCCGCTGGCGCGCGTCAACGGCTTGGCGCCGGCCACTGTCGTCAAGGGCAGCAGCATGTTCCCGCGCGACCGCGTCATCAGCTCGCTTGTCAAGTACGACCTGGCTTACAGCGAAGACGAAGACAACGAGACCCTGCGCGCGCGCCTGGCGGACTTTTACGCTCAGCGTACGCTGACCAAAGCGGCGATTAGTCCCGAAGACCAGGCCGAGGTGGCCTATCTGCTTATCACCGATGCTTTCAGCAAGACGACCGGGCAGATCATCAATGTGGACGGGGGCCTGCACGAGGGCTTTTTGCGGTAAATCATTGCCACCGAATTCACCGAGTTGGCTGAGTACAACGAGAAAAGCATTTGGTGTTTTCCGATACGTATGCCACGGTGTAGGGCTGAAATTATAGTTCGCCGCGAGCAGCGCGACGGATTTTTGCGACAGGTGTTATACGCCACAGAGACACCGAGACACATTGAAAGGATTGCGGGATAACATCTGTTTCGAGTCAAATCTTTTGAGGAGAATGTATGGGCAAAGAGCCTCAGAATCGCGATGAAGTACTTGTGCATACTCTCGAAATCTTGTCTGATGGTATCCCACGAATGGCTAAGGAGATATGTTGGGAAATCCGTCGTTTGTACGGTTGGACTCTGCTCAACAAGAGTATGATTAATAGTGTTCTCCACAAGGAGGGCAAGCTGTACGTCCGTTACGACGGATTAAACTTCACATATCGAATCCGCTGATCTAAAGCAATCATTGTAGCCCGCAGCTTTCTGATCTCGGTGTCTCTAATTATGAATGTCTACCTCAATCCCGCCGCTCAAAGGTCCGAAAATAATTGACCACATCCCAGCGCGCCCGCTCACCCAACTCAGCGCCGCAGGCGGGCAAGCCCCGCCAGCCCGACGCCACCGCCGCGTACAGAAAATCATCGCGAGCGCTGGCCAGCCGATTGCGCAGCGCGCGAAAATCGGCCGACTCGCCTTGCCAGACCAGACAGCGCTCGCGGTAGAGCGCCTCGCCCCGCGCCAGCGACGCGGCATCGGGCAAGACGCTGTTGACCACCGTCGGCGGCGGATTCAGCGTCAGCGCGTAATCACGCTGCCGCTCGGCAAGCATCAGCGCGCCGGCGACCATGACGCCCAGCGAGACGGCAACCGCGCCGCCAGCGATGAGCAGGCTGGCCGGCGTCAACTGCAGCGCCGCCAACAGGCGGCGCGCCCACCCAGCGGACCAGGCAGCCAGGACGCCGGCGATGCCAAGCAGCAAAACCAGATGAATCAGTTGCGGCTGGCGGGATTGCTGAACGGCGGCGGCCGCGCTGATATCCCAGGCGAAGGCGAAACGCCTGACTGCGCCGTCGGCTGTGACCACATCCAGCAGCGACCACCACCGGCCGGCTTGGTCGATCTCGTCTCCGGCGCTCGCGTATAAGCCGTCCTCCACTTGCTCGGCCAATTGCCAGGCGCTGCGGATATCGCGCGCTGGATCGACCAGTTGAGCGTAAACTTTCACATCGGTCGCCGGCGTATCGCCGCGCTTGATGACCGTATCATAGGTATTGACGCCGGGGCCACCGGGAATAATCGCCGTGCTCAGGCTGAGCTCGCCCAGGGACGCGCTCGCTTGCGGCGCGGCGACATCGGCGCGAGGCAGCTCAGGCTGCGGAATCGGCGTCGCGCTCAGCCAAGCCACCGCCACCAGCGTCAGCAGCATCAGCGCCACTTCCAGCCGCAGCAAGCCGCCGCTCGTCTGAACAGCGCGCAAGCGGAGGCGCGCCGCCAGCAGCGGACGCAGCGCGATATGCTGCCGGGCGCCCAGTATAAATACCGGCGCCGCCAGCAGCAGCTTGAGGCCCAGCGTACGCCCGTAATTGCTGGAAACATCGGCCGGGCTCACAAAATAATTCAGCGCGTTATACAGCCCGCTTAAGACCACCAGCGCGACCAGCGGCAGCATTATGCGCGAAAAGCGCAGCAGCACCGCCCGCAGCGCCACCGCTCGCTGTTCGGCGTCGTAGGGCGCTAGCGCCACCGGCAGCAGCAGCGTCAGCGTCAGCGCGCCGCCCAGCCAAAAGGCGACCGCCAAGGCGTGCAGCCAATCCACGGCGATGGCGATCCAAGGCAACAGCGGCGAACCGGCCGCGTGACTGGTCACCATCGACAAGCCGATGAAAATCGCGCCCAGCCAGGGCAGACCGCGCCAGATGCCGGCCGCCAACTGTGGCATCAAGACACGATAGTATTCGGCGACAAAGAGCAAGACCGCGCAGAATATCAGCAATACAACGCGGAAAGTCCAGATATCGCCGAAGCGCGAGCCGATGAGCGTCACCTGCCAGAGATTCTGCTGAATGACTTGGGCCGCATCGGTATTGAAGAAAGCCATCGATTGCTGCAGCAGGCCGATCAAGTTGGCTGCGAAAGCCAGCGCGATGGCGGCGATCAAGCAGATCTTCAGGCGGCGCGTCACGCGCAGCGGCAAGTGACCGCGCGCGCTGCCCCAGGCCGGCAGCAGCACGTAGCTGTATAGCAGAGACGCGCCGAAGAACAGAAAATTCGCCAGATTGAGCAAGGCGCGCCACAGGGCTTCCAGCGGAATAGCGCGCGCTTGACTGCCTCCCGCCAAGCTGCCGCTGACGCCGCCTGACGCCTGGCCGACGAAGAAGACCCGGCTCTCGGCGATGACATGGCCGTCGCTGGCGAAAGCCGGGCGCAATTCCACCACGTAGGCGCCGTCAGCCAAGCTGGAGGGGACGCGCAGCGTCAGCAGGGCCTGATTCGCCTGGTCGACGCCGCCGCTGGCGATGACGGCGCCCGCTTGATCACGCAGGTGAATTTCGCTGAAGCGCGGCTCCAGGTCTTCGCTGAACCAGTATTGCAGGCGGGTCGGCGGGCGCTCCAGCGCGCTGCGGTCGGCGGGGATGGCGCGGACGATATAACCGTGAGCGCGAGCCAAAGGCGGGCTCAAGATCAGCAGGAGCAGAATCAGCGCGCGCGGATTTCGCATCATGGTCATCTTGCCATTGTACCCGAATGCCCGTCGGCGTCGCAGCGCTCGGTTCGGAAGATAGCCTGCCGATAGCCTATTGAAGGACAAGGGGACCTTGTTTATGATACCCGCTTGGCAGCCACAGTCGGGAATGCTGAAATGCCGGACGACATCAGCAGCAACTTCATCACCGACATCATTGATTCGCACCAGGAAAGCGGCCGCTTTGCGGGCCGTGTGCATACGCGCTTCCCGCCCGAGCCCAACGGCTATTTGCACATCGGCCACGCCAAGTCCATCTGCTTGAATTTCGGTATTGCCGAGCGCTACGGCGGTTTGTGCAACCTGCGCTTTGACGACACCAACCCGGCCAAGGAAGAACAGGAATACATTGACGCCATCACCGAAGATCTGCGCTGGCTGGGCTACGAGTGGCGCGATCGCGTCTATTTCGCTTCCGACTACTTTGACCAGCTCTATGACATGGCGGTCGAGCTGATCCGCATCGGCAAAGCCTACGTCGATGAGTTGACGCCGGAGCAGATGCGCGAATACCGCGGCAGCTTGACTGAGCCGGGCCGGGAAAGCCCCTATCGCAACCGTTCCGTCGCTGAAAACCTGACTCTGTTCGAGAAGATGCGCGCCGGCGGCTTCCAGGAGGGCGAAGCGGTGCTGCGCGCCAAGATAGACATGGCCAGCGGCAATATCAATATGCGCGACCCGGTGATGTATCGCATACTGAACACGCCGCATCCGCGCACCGGCGACAAGTGGCGAATCTACCCCATGTACGACTTCGCCCACGGCCAGTCGGACTCCATCGAAGCTATCACCCATTCGATCTGTACGCTGGAATACGAAGACCATCGCCCGCTCTACAACTGGTATCTGGACAATATCGAGATTTATCATCCGCAGCAGATTGAATTCGCCCGGCTAAACCTGAGCCATACGGTACTGAGCAAGCGCAAGTTGATCCGCCTGGTTGAAGAAGGCTACGTGAGCGGCTGGGACGACCCGCGTATGCCGACCATCGCCGGTCTGCGCCGCCGCGGCTATACGCCGGAAGCCATTCGCGGCTTCTGCGAAGATGTTGGTGTGGGCAAGGTCAAGGGCGTGGTGGACCTGCACAAGCTGGAATATCACATCCGCCAGGACCTCAACAAAACAGCGCCGCGCGTCATGGCTGTTATCAATCCGCTCAAGGTCGTCATCGAGAATTACCCCGAGGGCAAGGTCGAGCAGATGGAGGCGATCAACAATCCCGAAGACGAGAGCGCCGGCACGCGCCACACGCCCTTTTCCAAGGTGCTCTACATCGAGCGCGACGACTTCATGGAAGACCCGCCGCGCAAGTTCTACCGCCTGGCGCCAGGGCGGGAAGTGCGCCTGCGCTACGCCTACTTCATCACCTGCACCGACGTGATCAAGGACGCGAATGGAGAGATCGTCGAGCTGCGCTGCGCCTACGACCCGGCAACACGCGGCGGCGCCGCGCCCGATGGCCGGCGCGTCAAGGCGACCCTGCATTGGGTATCCGCCCGGCACGCTCTCAAAGCCGAGGCCCGCCTATACGACACGCTCTTCACCGCGGAATACCCGGAAAACGACCGCGACAAGGATTTCACCGACTTCGTCAATCCGAGTTCGCTGCAGGTGGTTGACCCCGTCTATATCGAGCCGCATATAAAGACCGCGCGGGCGGGCGATCGCTTTCAATTTGAACGCCTGGCTTATTTCGTCGTCGACGCGGAATCGACGGCCGAGAAGCTGGTGTTTAATCGGACCGTTACACTGCGCGATCAGTGGCGCAAAGCGCAAAAGCAGAGCCGGAAAGCCTCTAAACCGAAGCGCCGCAAGCGAGCGCCTCAACGCTAAATGGGACTGTGGCTGAGGGAACGGGCCACTTGCGGATACTTTATGGCATCGCGGCATAAGGAAAGTGGACGCGTCTTGACAGATCGAAGTCGGCTCTTGGCTCTCGTGGCTATCATTTCCTTGTTGATCGGCGCGCTTTCGAGTTCCGCGCAGGAGCTGACTTGCCAACAGGCGGTAAGGGCGGCATTCGACTCTTTGCAGGACAATTGCGCCGAGCTGCCGCGGGATGGCTTGTGCTACGGCAATGCGCCAGTTGAAGTCAGCTTTGCCTCGGAAGCATCTGGCGACGACTTCCGGTCGCCTGGCGCGCTGGCGCCCCTGGTGGGCCTGGCGACAGTGTCGACCCGCGCGGAAGCGGCCGAGGCGGGCCAGTGGGGCTTGGCTGCGCTCAATATCGGCGCGCATCTGCCGCGGACTTATGAGGGACCCGGCATCATCGTGCTGCTGGGGGGCGACGCCGAAGTACGCAACGATGTCGATCCGGCCGCTGTCATGCGCGTCGCTGCGCCGCTCAGCACGATCGCTACAGAGGCGACAGCCCGCTACAAGAATCCGGGCGTGATTCCGCCGCCGGTGGGCAGCCTTGACGCCGACGAGCTGGTCCTGGTCGACGCCTGGGACAATAGCGGCGACTGGCTGCGCGTCGTCAACGACGGCGAGATCTCCTGGGTCGAGAGTGACAAGGTCGTACGGCTGAACGCCATGGGCAGCCTGCCGCGGCTGGCATTGGGCGATGCCTATTCCATGAAAGCCTTTACGCTGGCCACCGGCACGGCCTTCCCCGAATGCAGCGAAGCCGAGTCCTTCATCGCGATTCAGACACCGCCTGACCTGCCCGCTAACCTCACCATTAACGGCGTGGACATCCATCTGGCATCGATGGCCACCTTCAAGCAAGTGCACCGCAATGCGCTGAGCATGACGGTTCATCGCGGCAAAGCCACCACTGTCTTCGGCCAGACCGTGCAGCAGAGCGAGACCATCCTGGGCATCCTGGGTGGTAGCGACGAGCGGGAAAACCAGGTACTGGAATGGAGCGGCGCCCTGCGCGCTTCAGAAGAAGAATTCGCCCGCGGCGAACGCGCTCAAGAGGCGCTGAACCGGCTGGCGCGAGCCAATGGCTGGGACGAGTTTGAAACCTTCATGTACCCGGCCGATATCATCCACGTGGTCCAGCCCGGCGATACGCTCTATGACTTGACCGCGCGCTACAACACCAGCGTCGACGGCATAATCGCGGCCAACGGCGACGACGACCTGCGGCTGCTGATCGGCATGGAGTTGATCGTGCCCAAGCCCGGCAGCGGTTTCGCCTGGCGCGGCGAGTAAGATCCAAGCTGTTTAAGACACACTGCGCTTCAAGAGCTTGACGAATGCCTGGCGGTCGGCGCTGACGGCGACATCGACATTGGGCTCGCGCCCGGTCACGGCCAGCCGGTCCACCACCGTTATGCCCCGCGCCAAGCCCTCGCCGGTGGTCACATCGACGCGGTAGCGTTTGTATCGGCAGACGGACGGGTCAATCGCCGCCGCCATAGTGATCGGATCCGGCAGGTCGAAGCCGGCCAGCGCATTCTCGCGCATGGAAAATTCGGTCAGCGTCTTTTGAATATCAATGACAAATTCCGCCAGCGGCGTACCGATGCGTCGAATTTCGTCGGCTTGGTCGGCATCAAAAGTGGCGTACTGCCAGGAGATATCCCAGCCAACCATGCTGATGGGCAGGCCGGATTCATAGACGATCTTCGCCGCCTCCGGATCCACCCAGATATTAAATTCTGCCGTGGGCGTGACGTTGCCGTGGCCGGTGCCGATGCCGCCCATGATAAAGCAGCGCGACACTTTGGCCGCCAGCTCCGGCTCGCGCAGCAAAGCCAGCGCCACATTAGTCAGGGGACCCAGTGTGACCAGCGTAATATCGCCGGCATTGGACTTGATCGCCTGCCGCAATACGTCGGCGGCGTGGCCAGGCGCCGGTTCGCGTCCGCACAAAGGCAAGCCGATATCGCCCATGCCGTCCTCGCCATGCACCGCCTCAGCTGTCTCCAGCTCCCTCAGCAGCGGCTTGGCGCAGCCGGCATATACCGGCACAGAGGCGTCACAAAGCTCGGCCGTGTACAGAGCGTTCTGCAAGCCTTGCGCCAAGGGCACGTTACCCGCCACCACCGTGATCGCCTTGACATCAATGTCCGGCTGGCGCAAAGCCAGGACCAGCGCCACGGCGTCGTCCGAAGCCGTGTCCGTGTCGATGATGAATTTGCGCATGGGTCGCTCCTAATCCGCGTCGGCAACACACAGTCGTGGCCGGGCAATTGCTTGTCAGCTGACATCCGCTGCAGCGAGCAAAATCGAACCGATTGTAACTACAGCCGCTTGCAAGTCAAAATCCGGCTCACAAGAAACTGCGAATTCTCCCTGCAAAGTGTGTGTAAGAGCGAGCCGGGGGCTCGCATAAATGACAGCCGCTAAGGCGAGCATGATCAAGCAAGTTTTAAGCACAGAGAACACAGAAGTAGATGCAAGTAAGTCATGCATATTTCACAGCATCGGGTCAGCCAAGGCTGACCCCTACAGGGTTCAAAATATAGTCGAAAGTTGTAGGGGCGAGCCTGGGCTCGCCCGCGCAAACACGAAAATTCGCTATTTTGTGATGATGTACCTATATTCCCATTACTTACTCGCGCTTACTGAGAGCACAGAGGAAAAGCCGGTTATGCTGAAGCAGCTTGAAATTAGCGCCAGGCAGGCGCGCGGCAATGCGCGGCTGGATTTCCGCCTCCGCCAGCCGGCGCTATGCTATACTCGCCAACTGAGAGTTGCCACGCGCCGCAAGGGACAGTCCAATGGATTTTAGCATCCCGCGCCATGTCGAGGCGATCGCCCACCGCGTTCGTCAATTTGTCGATGACGAAGCCATCCCCCTGGAAAGGGAATTGCTGCGCAGCGGCGCTGAATTGAGCGTGGACATGGTACAGGAGCTGCGCCGCAAAGCCCGGGCGGCCAAGCTCTGGGCGCCGACCATGCCTAAAAGCTGGGGCGGCCTGGGCTTGAATATCCAGGAAATCGCGCCCGTGTTTGAAGCCGCCGGACGCAGCCTGCTGGGTCCGCTGGCCATCCACTGCGCCGCGCCCGACGAGGGCAATATGCACCTGCTGCACAAGTTCGCCGACGACGAGCAGACGCGGCGCTTCCTGGTTCCATTAGCCAAGGGCGAGACTTTCTCGGCCTTCTCGATGACCGAGCCGCCGCCCGGCGCCGGCAGCGACCCGCGCATGCTTCGCACGCGCGCCTTGCGGGACGGCGATGACTGGGTCATCAACGGGCACAAGTGGCTGACCTCTAATGGGCTGCTGGCCGACTTCTTCATCATCATGGCGGTGACCGACCCCGACGCGCATCCCTACCAGGGCACGACGCAATTCCTGGCGCCGCGCGCTACGCCGGGCATCCACATCCTGCGCGATGTGCCGGTGATGGGCGGCGACGACTTCGGCGGCCATGTCGAGATTCGCTATGAAGACCTGCGCCTGCCGCCAAGCGCCATCCTGGGCGGCGAGGGCCAGGGCTTCATGCTGGCGCAGTCGCGGCTGGGTCCGGCGCGCCTGACGCACTGCATGCGCTGGACCGGCATCGCGCAGCGCGCCCTGGAAATCGCCGCGGATTACGCCAGCGGCCGCGAAGCCTTTGGCAGCCGCCTGACCGGCCATCAGTCCGTACAGTGGATGTTGGCCGATTCCGAGATGGAGCTGAAAATGGGCCGGCTGCTGATTCATGAGGCGGCTTGGCGACTGGCGCAAGGCGAGCAAGCGCGGGTCGAAACTTCAATCGCAAAAGTGCAAGTGGCCGAGACGGTCAGCCGCGTATTGGACCGCTGCGTCCAGATCTGCGGCGGACGCGGCATATCGCGCGACTTGCCCCTGTCCACCTGGTACGAGAAATCGCGCGCTTTCCGCATCTACGATGGCGCTTCGGAAGTGCATCGCATGGTGGTGGCCCGCGATGTCATCAAACGCTACGCCGCCGGTGATAGCAGCTAAGACCGCGCTGCAACCTGAAAAGCTATGCCCGATATCTTCATCAGCCACAGCAACGAAGACAGCCAAGCAACGGATTTCATCGTGGCTGCGCTGAGGCGCGCGGGTTATGGCGTCTGGGTGGATTTCGAGAATATCCGCGGTGGCGCTGAGTGGTTATGCGAGATTGAAGCGGGCATCGAACGCTGCGAGGCCGTCGTGCTGATCCTCTCGGCCGCGAGCCGGCAGTCACGCTGGGTTGAGCGCGAATGCCTCTACGCCTATCAACTGCAAAAACCGATCGTCACCGCGCTCATCGCCGATGTCTTGATTCCGCTGCACCTGGTAAACATCCAGTTCTGCGACCTGCGCGAGCGGCGCAGCGGCCTGGCCAAGCTGCTGGAAGCGCTGGCGCGAATTCAGCCTGAGGGCGAGCCACGCGAGTTTGTGCCGGCCGCCGTATCGCGTCTGCCGCTGGAAGCCAACTTCTTCCCCTACTTGCAGCAGTTGCCGTCGGGCGATGTCGCCGCGCAGGTGGCGCGCGATCTCTTTCACTGGGCGCGCCAGAGCGCGGATGACTTGGTATTCGGGGGCGCGGTCAATCCTGGCTTTCACTCCCGCGTCAATCGCGATAGCAACGGAAAGAGCAAACTGGTCACCGTGTTTTCGGTTTGGGCTTACCGCCGCCGGCCCTCGGCGCAGATTCCGCTGGATTTGCTGGCGGCGCATGCGCCCTTCGCCCGGCGCGCCGCCCGCCGCGACATCCTGCGTCAGTTGAACCAGCTCCTGCCGAGGGAATCGCGCTTCCCAGCCGCAAGCTGCGACCGGCGGCCCACTTTTCCGCTGCTTCACTTAAGCGATGCCGGTAGGCTGGAAGGGTTCAAGCAGATCGCGCAGGATATCGCCGAGCGACTGCGTCAGCCCTAAGCGAGTACTATCAGCCGGAGGCCAGCTCGAGGTGCTCGCGGCGCAGGCGGCGGTCATAATACTTCTCGGCCGAATCGGCCATGCTGCGGATGGTCTGCACATTGAGGAAGGCGTTGGCCACCGCGCCAGCCACCGGCAAAAAGCCCACGATCATACGCGCCGGAATGCGCGCGCCAATGCGCGAAGCCAGTCGGCTGGCCAGGCGGCGGCTGATCTTGCGCCCCAGCGGCCGCGTCAGCATGACTTCGGTGTTCAAGTGCCGCACTGCGCGCTCAGCGCTGGCGAGCAGAGCGGCCGCGTCTTCCTTGCCCGCCATCGCTTGCAGCACGGCATAACCGCGCTCATCGCCGGCTGCGAGGTTCTCGGCCAACTTCTGCAAGATATGATAGCTGCGCACGGTCGTATTGTCATCAGGGGAGGCCAGCAGCGCGGGCATAGCCGCCTGCCCCTCTTCGCTCAGCGCCCAGCGCAGCGCTTCCAGCGAAATCGCCAGATGCTCCAGCAGGCTGGCGTTGAAGTCGCCCTCGTTCGCCCAGACAGCCAGAATGTTACGCAAATCGGAATAAGCTTCGGTCTCGACGATATAGGCGCCTTTGAGCGCGCCTATGCCCCAGCTGATAGCGCCCATCTTGTGCAGCAGATAGCTAACGCCGGTCGGGATGGTGAAAGCATGCAAACCGGGCACAACCATTTCCGCCCCGCCGATGATCGCCAGCTTGGTCGTCTCCTGCTTGATCCATTGCGCGGCCGATTGACAATCCAGCGCGGCTTCAACCGCCTTCTGGGGGTTGCCGGCCAATTCGTCCATGCCCATGACGATGGCTTCAGCGATGGTGTCTTCCAATCCCATGATCCGTTCCTGTGCTGGCGCAGGCTGCTCTCATCCACAGTATACGCGAGCCCGAGCAAAAGGTCGCTGCCGCCGGGGACAGCGGCGATAGGCTCAGCGCGGACGAACATCAGGCGCCGCCAACCAGACCTTGACATCATCAAAGGCGACAGTCAGGCTTTGCCCGGCGTAATTCATCACGCCCGCCATACCAACCACCCCAGCGTCTGCGCGCCCGTCCCGAGCTGCGACCGCAAACTCGTCATTGACCCAGAGCGCCAGGTAATCGCCGATACAAATTGCCCGGACGCGGTTCTTCGCTTTGCCGCGCCTGACATGCTGTGACGGCCGCGCCTCGACGATTGGCTGCAGCGAGCGCCCGTCGCTCCAGCGGATGCTGACGTAGCCGTCGCCGCTGATGAGGAAGAAATAGCCGCGCCCACTATTGTCCGGAGTCAAGCGACAGGCCAGGCCGAAGGCGTTATGGTCATAGGCGGAGATTTGCGCCAGGTCAGCTTCTATGACGACATCGGCGTATTGCGCCTCAGCTTGAGTCCAGACGTATTTGCGCCCGACGAAGTCGATCTTGTAAGCGCCGTCGGCCACACCCAGGAAGAGGTCGTCAGTGGCGTAACTGCGCCAGGCGCTGCCGTCAGCGAAGTCGTCTTCAAACAGCAGCTCAACATAGCGAAAGCCCTGCGAAGGCACTTGTGCCGGCGCGGCGATTTGTTCAAGCGCGCTGCAGGCCGCCGCCAGCAATAGCAGGCAGCCAGCAGAAATGAGACGCGCGGCGCTGGCAAACGATTTCATAGCCTCAGTGTAGCGAATCCGCCCGGCGAATTGTAGTCAGGCTGCGTGCTGCGCCGGGGCAATTGCGCATATATTTCACCACCGAGGGCGCTGAGGACACCGAGTGTAGTACGTATTACGCAATAGCGCTTTTCTCTCTGGTCTCAGAATATACGAGAATGCAGTGCGGAAAACAATGGGACCCGGTAGGTGCGACTCGGTGAGTCGCCCGCAAAATTTGCTTGGATATCGCGGGCGTTTCAACGCTGCGCGCAGACACAGCAGGTCAAACGCCCCTACAGTTTTCGATCATTTTGTGTTTGTCCATGTTTCATCGATTCTGTCGCATGGCTTACTGGCGCTTACTTCTGTGTACTCAGTGCTTAAAATATTCTGCCGCGATTGTTCTGCTCCTCGACACGACGCTACAGGGCAATCGCTTCAAAACAGGCATCCCCTGCGACGAGCAAAACTAAACTGAAATTTAACCACCGAGGACACCGAGAGCACCGAGAAATGCGATTGATCAGAGATTTCGCGGCATTTTGTCGCAAAATTTTTTGACGCG
>JAJDXR010000079.1 GCA_022823165.1 Anaerolineae bacterium
CATGGGATTGAACATCGTTTGACCAAGCCCTATCATCCGTGGACGAATGGACAAGTCGAGCGCATGAACCGGAGCATCAAAGAGCAAACGGTCTATCGCTACTTTTACCAGAACCATGCGCAATTGCGACAGCACCTGAAGGTATTCTTGCAAGCCTACAATTTTGGCAAAAGACTCAAGACGCTGAAGGGGCGAAGTCCGTATGAATTCATCTGTGATCGCTGGCGAGAAACCCCGGATAAATTCCATCAAAAACCAACCCACCTCAAAGCGGAACTATACACCTAGCAATATGCCGCTCCAGATCAAAATGGCGACCAGCGCGCTCCCTATGCCGAGCAGGCGCGTCAAGCGGGTGGAAAGGAGAGAAGGGTCAAGTACCCGCTTGATCATGTTAGCAAGGGTTATTCCACAAATGAATCCGGAAAAGGTGAATGCGAATGGAATTAAAGACAAGTTGTAATCGGGATTATAAAACTTCCCGCCGATGACTTGGGTTAGCATAACCAGCGTCATCGCTCCTGAGCTCATCACCAGCATGACCCCAGCCGCGCCTGCAACGAAGCGATTCTTTATGCGGTTCGCCTGGAGGTGAATGTGGAATTGCCACAATAGAGCGAATAGAAGTGAATAGATGCTGCCGGCGACAAATGACGCGGCTCTCCAATTGATGCTTCGGAACAGGTTAAGACCGGCTAAGAGGTACACCGCCCCCAGCGTCAGTACCGGGATCACCGCCCAATAGTCGGGTCTGTTCCGCAAAAGGGAATTGATGCTTTTCCTCGCCAGCAGGGTTGCCGCCAGGCTCAAAAGGAGAAATACTTGGGCGCCGACGACGACCATGTACGCGGGGCTGAAGCGGCCAAACACCAGCGGGTTATCGCTTTGATTCGTCCAGACAAGCGGCAAGAGCAGCGCCTGGGCAAGCAAACACAAGAGCAAAGGCGGAAACGCAAGTTGAAACGGTTTGCGGATCGGCGCATAGCGATCCTGACTCTTGATCGTCAGCATTAGACACAGAGCCAGAGCTAAGGCGGCAATGAAGCCGGTGACCTGTCCCTCATCAATGTAATTCGGTACCAGATTGACGATGATCTTCAGAATATCTTCCGCTGGATTGGGCAATTGCGTACGGCCCATCCACTCGAGTCGTCTAGCGACTCCGGGGGCGGTCGCCATGACTGACAGCGCCGCGAGTGTTGCCGCGCAACCAGATATGCCGAAGGCCAGGCACTGTTGCCGGCGCTCCCGCTGAACCAGTGTGTAAATTGCGGGCAGCATAGTCGTGAGCAGCGCCAACTGCACGACGCCGTAGGTTTCCGCCAAACCTGCGTTAAGGAAAGCAACCAGAGCGAACATAAGGCACGCGGCTGCAAACTTGCCCGTTGAGCGCGTCCGGGGGACAACTTCGCTGGCGGCCGCCAAGGCGATCGTCAGAATGGCGATTGGCAGCGTATAACGGGGAGAGATAGCATAGATATAGAGTGAGCCCGGTGTGACCAGCCCGTGGATTGAATAGCACACCAAAGCCGAAGCCGCAACGAAGGAAGTGGCCAGTGGCGGCCTATCAGCCCCAAAAAGCTGAAATCCGGCCCGAATCAACCAGGTGAGGCCAAAGGTCCAGGCAACAATGATGATGGCGACAAATACGCCAGGTGTCTGTGTATCGAGCGGCGCGCTTAACCCGTGTAAGAAATAGAAGCTAAAGCTGCCATTTAGCGTATTGCGCCAAAATTGGACAGAACCTATTGGCCCGTATTCCTGCCCGCTGGTCAAAAAGCAGAAATCATCGCCGACTAACCGGCTGTGACTCCCCAACACTACATAGAGCAGTAATGGCAATAGCGCCAGGAATACAATGAGCGCCCAAGCGCCACGTTTCCAGTGTCTTGGCTTCCCATCAGAAGCCTGTTGAGGATAACCCATCAACAAATCGTATCTAAACTGGCGCTTCGATTTCGTCGGCGATCTCGTCTTCCGCGACGCTGACCATCGCCAGCCCGCCGTCATCGTCAACATCTATGCGCACGACGCTGGCCAAGCCAAACTCGCCCGACAGGATGCCGTCTGACAGGCGGTCTTCCACTTCGTTCTGGATCAGGCGGCGCAGGGGACGCGCGCCAAACTCGGGATTATAGCCATTCTCAGACAGCCAATCGATGGCGGCGCCGGTGGCTTCCAGCGTGATGGCGTGTTCCAGCAGGCGCTCGCGGACCTTGTTCAGTTCGAGATCCACGATCTGCTTGATCTCGTCCTGGCTGAGCGAGCGGAAGATGATCGTGGCGTCCACGCGGTTGAGGAATTCCGGCCGGAACATGCGCTGCAGCTGATCGGTGACGTTGCGGCTCATGTCCTCGTAGGCTTCTTCGTCGAGCTTGTCGGCGTCCAATTGCGTATTAAAGCCCAGGCCCGAATTGGGTTTGATCAGTTCGGCGCCTACATTGCTGGTCATCACGATCATGGCGTTGCGGAAGTCGACGCGGCGGCCGCGGGCATCGGCCAGCGTACCCTCTTCCATGACTTGCAGCAGCATATTAAAGGCTTCGGGATGCGCTTTTTCCACCTCGTCGAAGACGACGATGCTGTAGGGGCGGCGGCGCACCGCTTCTGTCAACTGGCCCGCGTCTTCATAACCGACGTAGCCGGGCGGGGCGCCCACCAAACGCGCGACCGAATGCCGCTCCATGAATTCGCTCATATCAAGCTGTATCAGGGCGTCTTCGCTGCCGAATAAGAATTCCGCCAGCGCCTTGGTCAACTCGGTTTTGCCGACGCCGGTGGGACCCAGGAACATGAAGGAGCCGATGGGGCGGCGCGGGTCTTTCAAGCCGGCGCGGGCGCGGCGAACCGCTTTGCTGATGGAGACGATGGCTTCGTGCTGGCCAACAATGCGCTCGTGCAGCTTGTCTTCCATCTCCATCAGCCGTTCGCTCTCCTCGTTGGCGATCCGCGTGACCGGGATGCCGGTCCACATCGCCGCTACTTCGGAGATGTCCTCGCCGATCAAGCGCGGCTGCCCCGTGTCTTCATTCCAGTTGACGCGGTATTCCGCCAATGAAGCGTCAAGCGATTCGCGCCGCGTTTCCAGGGCGCCCAGCTCGTCCACTTCGCCGCTGACCTCGGCCAGTTCAATATCTTCGTTGACATCCTCCAGCTCGTCCATGATGCGGCGCACCGAGGCGGCTTCCGGGCTCTTGTACATACGCAAGCGGGCGGCTGCTTCGTCAATCAGGTCGATGGCTTTGTCGGGCAGAAAACGGTCAGGGATATAACGGGCGGAGAGGCTGGCGGCGGTTTCAATGGCGTCATCGGTGATTTCAACATTGTGATGATCTTGATAAGGGAATTTGATGCCTTGCAGAATTTCAATAGTTTCTTCGATGGTGGGTTCCGCCACTTGTATCTGCTGGAAGCGGCGCTCGAGAGCGGCGTCGCTTTCGATATGCTTGCGATATTCGTCCAGCGTTGTCGCGCCGATACACTGCAATTCGCCTCTCGCCAGAGCCGGCTTGAGGATATTGGCGGCGTCAACGCTGCTGCCGGCTGAGCCCGCGCCCACCAGCATGTGCACCTCGTCAATGAAAAGGATGGTGTCCGAGGCTTTTAACTCTTCGATCACGCGTTTGAGGCGCTCCTCAAATTGACCGCGATACATCGTGCCCGCCACCAGCGAGCCGACGTCCAGTTGCAGCACGCGCTTGCGCAGCAGCGGCTTGGGCGTGTCGCCTTCCACGATGCGCTGCGCCAGGCCTTCGACGATGGCGGTTTTGCCCACGCCCGGCTCGCCGATCAGCGCCGGGTTATTCTTGCGGCGGCGGCTCAGCACCTGGATGACGCGTTCAATTTCCAGCTCACGGCCCACGACCGGGTCCAGCTTGCCGGTTTCAGCCAGGCTCGTCAGGTCGGTGGCCAGCTGGTCAACCAGCGGCGTGCTGTCCTTGCGCGAAGACTTGCCGTGCTGCCGTTCGCTGGACTTGGGCACGGATTGCACCGGGCTTTCCTGCAAGACCTTGCTCGTCTGCCGCCGCACCTCTTCCGGGCTGACGCCCAGGCGCCGCAGCACATCCAGCGCGATGCCTTCCTGCTGCCGCACCAAACCCAGGAGCAGGTGTTCAGTGCCGATGTAATGATGCCCCATCCGCCGCGCCTCATCGACCGCCAACTCGAGGACCTTTTTAGTTCCGGGCGATAAATCCAGTTGCGTGATAGTCGTCCGTTCGTCGGCGGTAGACAAGCGCCTCACCAGCTCTTCCACCCGGCGCAAATCCAGGCCCAGATCGCGCAGGACGCGGCCGGCGACCCCGCCATCTTCGCGCATCAAACCCAGCAGCAGATGTTCAGTCCCAATCTGATAATGCCGCAGTCGCTCGGCTTCTTCCTGCGCCAAGCTCAGCACTCGCCGCGCCCGCTGTGTGAAGCGTTCCATTTTGTTTGGCACGGTCCGTTCCTCCAGCTTCATTGGCCCATTAGGCGGGCAAGATTTGAGTTGCCTGACAAGCTTGCATTTTGCCAGCGCGGCCACCCGGTCGCGCATAGTCGCGCGGGACAGCGGCAGGCGGTTGCGCTCAACTTGATATTAGCCGATGATGCTGAATCTTTCAACGGAAAACCTGCCGGCCGGGCGTCAAGCGCGATGAAAATACCATGAGCGCATTCGCTGCGCCAGCAGAAAAGAGACATCGCCTGGATGTCCCTGTCGACTGTAACATTGACCGACTGCGGGTTGTGGCCGCTAGTCTTCCGCTTCCTCATTCGCCTGCGGGTCGGACGTCTCGGCTGCCGGCGTCAAGGAAGCGGAGTCTTGCAGCGCCATTTCCCAATCCAAATCGAGGAATTCAGTAGAGTTCACCGACTTCAAGCTCAAGCCGAGCCGGCGCTCCTTTATATCAATCTTGACGATGCGCAAGACCAATTCGTCGCCGCGATTGACCACCTCGCGCGGATGGGTGACGCGCTCGCCGGCCAACTCCGAAATGTGGATGAGGCCTTCGACGTCACCGTGATCGGTCAGACGGGCGAACGCGCCGAATTTGGTCAGTTTGGTGACGCGGCCGCGCACCAACTGTCCGCGGCGCAGCGAGCTGGCGATCTCGTCCCAGGGGTCGCTGATGACGCGGCGGCGGCTCAGCCCGATACGCTTGGCGTCGGCGTCAATACTGATGACCTCGATCTCGACTTCATCGCCGACCGACACCGCCTGGCGCGGGTGCGTGATATGCCCCCAAGTCAACTCGGATACATGAATCAGTCCCTCGCCGCCGCCGATGTTCACGAAGGCGCCGAAGTTTTCCAGGCTGACCACTGTGCCCTTGCGGATATCGCCAATTCTCAACTCGGCGATCAAGGCTTCTTTGCGCTGCTGGCGCACATCGCGCAGCGCCGCGCGTTCCGACAGAATCAGCCGGTTGCGGTGACGGTCTACTTCCATCACTTTGACGCCGATGGGTTGATTGACCATCGGACTGTAGCGTTCTTCCGGCGTAGCGCCCGTCATCCCGCGCACACGCTCTTCCGCCAACTGGCTCTGCGGGACGAAGCCGCGCAAACGCCCGAAGCGCACGATTAGCCCGCCTTTGTTGTAACCGCCGATCAGCGCCTCATGCACCTGCCGGGATTTAGCCAGCTTCCGCGCATTACGCCAATCCAATACTTCCAACGCGTGATTGATCGACAAAACAGTCTCGCCGCGATGATTGCGCGGATTAACTACGTAGACATCGACTTCCGCGCCCACGACCAGGGACTCGAGCATCTTGCGCGTCATCAGCTCCAGCTCGCGGCCCGGCACAATCCCCTGGTCGCCCTCGGCCAGGTCAACGGTGACGGCGGTCGGCGTCGTGCTGCTGATGACGCCCTGATAGACTTGACCGCGCTTGTACTTTGCCTCTTCAGCAGGTTGCTCTTTTGCCGGCGCCTCGGCCGCGGAGGCAACGGCCGGCGCTTCAGCCGCGTCGTCGGCGGGTTCGGGCCTGTTTTCGACCGCTTCCGCTTCCACAGCGGCGCTATCATCCGCAGAGGGCGCAGCGGGCGCGGCGGCCGATTCTGACAGTGGCGACTCGGCAGACGAAGCGTCCTGCAGCAACTCTTCGGCCTGGCCCCGTTCTTCTACACTCATGGCGGTATCCATTTCTTGCCCAATGTTCGCGCAGCAATTATAACGATTGCGCGCCTTTAGTCAAAGGACAATATGGCTCGCTCGCTGGCCAGGGGCGAATCGCCGGCTGCAGAACCCATCTGGGTCGATGAAACTCTTAGCGGTAGTTACTTGTCGGGCGCAAGCCGTAGACGATCAAGATCGGCGCGGCGGAGCGGGGAAGGGGTCGAATTCGTCGTCGTCATCCGTCTGTGACAGGAAGTCGGCGAAGTCTTCGTCTTCATAGGTCGCATCGTAATAATCGCCGGCCGGGTAACTCCCCGCGTAATACTCGCCGATCTCCACCTGCGCCGGCTCAGGCTTGGGCTTGAAGTCGCTCTGCTGGTCGGCATGGCTGGAGAACTCCAGGCAATCGTCCCGTTCGTCGATGACCACCAGGTCGCCGGCATTGAAGTCGCCCTTGAGCAATTTGATGCTCAGCGGCGTTTCGATATAGCGTTGAATAGCGCGGCGCAGCGGACGAGCGCCGAATTGCCGGTCGAAGCCCTGCTTCGCCAGCCAGAAGCGCGCCGGCTCCGTCAGATGTATGCCCAGACCCGATTCTTCCATGCGCTCCGCCAATTCGCGCAGGTGCAAATCGACCATTTGCTCGACCGCGTTTAAGGTCATCGGCTCAAAGATAATGATCTCATCGATGCGATTGAGAAACTCGGGTCGGAAGGTGTCGCGCATGGCTTTCTCGATCTTGCGGTGATCGGCGACGGCTTCTTCATCTTGCTGCAAGAAACCCAGCGCGCCGCCGTGCCGTGCGAATTCCGTGCCCAGATTGCTGGTCATAATCAGCACCGTATTGCGGAAGTCGACGACATGGCCCTGGCCATCGGTCATGCGGCCGTCCTCAAGCACTTGCAGCAGCGCGCTCCAGACATCGGGATGCGCCTTCTCGATTTCATCGAAGAGCACGACGCGGTAGGGGCGGCGGCGGATGGCTTCGGTGAGCTGGCCGCCGGCTTCGTAGCCGACATAGCCGGGCGGCGCGCCAAACAGCCGGCTGACCGTGTGCTTCTCCCGATACTCGCTCATGTCGACGCGCACAAGATTGTCCTCGTCATCAAACATAAACTCAGCCAGGGCTTTTGCCAGTTCCGTTTTGCCCACGCCGCTAGAGCCCAGGAAGATGAAAGAGCCGATGGGACGCTTCGGGTCTTTGAGTCCGCTGCGCGCGCGGCGGATAGCGTCGGACAGGGCGACCACCGCCTTTTCCTGGCCGATGACGCGCTGCTTGAGCACCTCTTCCATGCGCAGCAGCTTCTCCGACTCGGTCTCGAGCATGCTCTGCACCGGGATGCCGGTCCACTGTTCCACGACCTGCGCCACATTGTCGGCGGTGACCAACTCGTCCAGCGTGTTTTCCTGCCGCCAGCCGCTGTGCGCGCGCGTGTATTCTTCTTCGATTTGAATCCGCTGCATTTTGCAGTCAGCCGCGCGCTCATAATCGCGGGAGAGGCCAGCCGCCTGCTCTTCCAGCGCCAGCTGATCGATGGACTCGCGCAGTTTCTTGAGGTAGGGCGGCATGGAGAACAGCGCCACGCGCAACTTGGCCGCGGCTTCGTCCAGCAAATCAATGGCTTTGTCGGGCAGCTTGCGCTCCGTGAGGTAGCGGGCGGAAAGCCGCGCCGAGGCCTCGATGGCGTCATCGGCGATCTTGACATTGTGATGCGCCTCGTAGCGATCGCGAATGCCATAGAGCATCTCAATGGTATCGTCGATATTGGGCTCCTCGACAAATATGGGCGCGAAGCGGCGATCAAGCGCGCTGTCTTTTTCGATGTGCTGGCGGTATTCGTCCATGGTGGTGGCGCCGACCGTCTGCAGCTCGCCGCGAGCCAGAGCCGGTTTCATCATATTCCCGGCATCCATGGCGCCGGCGGCCGCGCCCGCGCCTACCACCTGGTGCAGCTCGTCAATGAAAAGGATGATCTCGCCTTCGGAGCGCTGTATTTCCTCGATGGCGCCTTTGAGGCGCTCCTCGAATTCGCCGCGGAAACGACTGCCAGCCAGCATCCCGCTCAAATCCAGGCGCAGCACGCGCTTGCCCAATAGCAGATCCGGCACGTCGCTGGCGGCGATCTTTTGCGCCAAGCCTTCGACGATGGCGGTTTTGCCCACGCCGGCTTCGCCGATCAGCACCGGGTTGTTCTTGGTGCGGCGGCTGAGCACCTGTATGACGCGCAAGATCTCGCCATCGCGCCCGATGACGGGATCCAGCTTGCCCGCCTGCGCCATGCGCGTCAGGTCGCGGCTGTATTTCTCCAGCGTGCGATAGCGGCTCTCGGCTTGCGGGTCTGTGACGCGCTGCCCGCCGCGGATGTCCTTGACGGCGTCAGCCACGCGATCGCGGGTGATGTGATATTCGGCCAGCGTCTTTGCCACCGGCGTATTGTGCTCGTTGAGCAGAGCCAGGAAGATATGCTCGGTGCTGATGTATTCGTCGCGCAGGCGGTTGGCTTCTTCGTTGGCGCGGTCGATGATGCTCTTCAGCCGCGGCGTGATGAATACCTGGTTGGCGCCCTGCCCGTAGATGGTGGCTGTGCGCGGGCTGCCGCGCAGCAAGTCGTCCACGCGCGAACGCAAGGCGCCGATGTCGACGGCCAGGCGCTCCAGTATCTGCGGCACGACGCCGTCCGTCTGCTCCAGCAGCGCCATGAGGATGTGCTCGGTATCGACCTGGGAATGGCCATAGCGGTGGAGTATTTCGTAGGCGCGGGCGGCGGCGTCCTGCGCGCGTTCGGTGAAGCGGTCGAAGCGGATCATGAATAGTCCTCGGTTGTCACTCGCGCTGACTCTGCCAGATTCAAGTCAACAACTATTGTATAGCGGCCTGCGATTTTCGCATGGCGCTTTCGCAGGATAACGCGCGCGCGTAAGAATTACGTTGGCAGGCCGGGCTGCGTTTGGCAGCGCCAAGCGGCTACAGAAAACGACGGCGACAGCCAGTTAATCAAGTTCGTCTCCGCTCACAACCCCCGGGCAATCACCTGGGAAGTTGCAGGGGCCAGCCACCGGCTCGCCCTTACGCGCAGCGGGCTGCTGCCCGCTTCCGGAATCAGCCGCCGGACGCGCCCGCCAGCGGGCAGCCCTGATTGGCTGAGGGACCTGCCTCGTTCGGGCATTCGTCGGCGCTGGTATCCAGGCCGTCGTCGTCGAAATCGCGGCAGCCGCGCGCAGTTCCCGGCGCGAATTCCCTGGGGCAGGCGTCCAGCGCGTCGCGAATGCCATCGCGATCTTCGTCATCGTCGTAAGGGCAGCCTTGATTATCGGCGTAGCCAAATTCATTCGGGCAGGAGTCGGCAGCGTCCTCGATGCCGTCGAAGTCGGCATCGGCGGGGCCGGCGCGGGGGACGGTCGCCCGGGCTTCGGTGGCGGTCGGCGCGGGGCTCACGACCGTCTGCGCCACGATGGTCTGGACGGGGATGGCTGTGGGCGGCTCGAATTGAACCGGCGTACGGATGGGCAAGCGCAGCGGCGTGTGGGTAGCCAGCGCCAGCGCCTCACTGGTCGCGGAAGGCGTCACAAACAAATTGGCGCCCAGGGGCGTAAAGGTCGGCACTGGACCCGCGGGCGTATCGGTGGCGAGAATGGCGGCGGGCACATCGATTGGAGCGCTGCCGATGAAATAGACGGCGAAGCAATAAAATGGAAAGGTGCCAGCGATGATCAGGATCATCAAAAGGCGCAGGCTCTGATTACGGCTGCTCTGAGCTTGTATAACATCGATCGTTCGCATCGGCTGCATGATCTTGCTTCGCGGCTATGGCGATGCCGAGCCAGTTATCGCGGCTTGCCTGGCCGAAGGTTCCAGGGAATGCGCGCCTTCTTGAGCGGCCGGCGCGCGCAGATCGCGAATCTGATAGAGCTCGCCATCGGCGAAGCCGCGCTTGCGGTAGTATTCGCGGGTGCCGACTGAAGAAATGACCGCCAGCCGCTGGTAACCGCGCTCGGAGGCGATCGCTGCCGCCCGTTCAATCAAGCGCCTGCCCAGCCCGGTATGCTGCGCCCGTCCGGCGCCGGTCGCGCCGATGCCCAGCGCCAAGCCGTAAACGTGCACCTCGCGGATCATGGCGCAGCCGCGCAGCTCCTCCAGCAGCGCTGTTTCCGAGTCAGCAGGCAGGGACAGGCGCAGAAATCCGGCGATTTCCCGCTGCTCGGTGATGAATTGCAAGAAGACTTCGTCGCCGATGCTCGATTTATAACTCAGTTTCTCCAGCTTTATATCGGCGGCGGTCACGGATTTTTTGCGGATTTCGCGGGCGCGAATATCAGCGCTGCCTCCGCCGCGCCGCTCCAGCTCGCGCTCGACCAGTTGGCGGAAATTCGTGACTTTATTGCCGTCCACGATGTCGGTGCCGGGGATATCGCGGATGACGCGCGTCAGGCGGCAATATTCGGGTGTGCGCCCAAAGCAGTCGACCAGCAGCTCCAGCAGCTCGTCATGGCGGTAGGGACGCCAATCGCCGGTCTGATACTGCTGCATCAGTTCGGCGCTTTCGATCAGCGAGCAGGGATAAATCTTGAGTTCATCGGGGCGGAAGTCGGGGTCGTCAAAGAGCCGCTGGTAATCTTCCAAATCAGCCGCAGGCGACGAGCCGTAGAGATTGGGCATCCAGTGGGCGTGGATTTTGAAGCCGGCCCGGCGCAGCAGCGCCACCGCCCGCCGCGTGGCCGCCACATCATGCCCGCGCTTGTTCAGGTCAAGCACACGGTCGTTCAAGCTCTGGAAGCCGATCTGCACTTTGGTGCAGCCCAGCCGGCGCGCGCGGATGACTTCTTCGGCGCTGATGTGGTCGGGGCGGGTCTCGACGACCAGGCCGACCGCGCGGCAGGCGGCTGTCTCATTTTGGCGCTGCGCCGCTTCCAGTTCCGCCCAACTGGCGTATTCATCGGCGGGACCGCGCGGACGCAATCCGGCGGCGATCTGCTCGGCCAGCCCGCGCGACCGGCGCATCTCGGCGGCGTAGATTTCCTGCACCGTCTGGTTGTATGACGCGGACATCGAGGCGCCCTGGATGGTTACATCGCTGACGGGCAGGCCGGTGAACTGCGACTTCTCGCGCAGCGCGGCGGCGGCCTCGGCGCGCCCGTCGATGCCCTGGCCGAAGTCATGCAGGGCGTCGAATATGCGCTTGACGAACCAGACCTGGTAAGTCTCGGGATAAAAGGACCAGGTGCCGCCCAGGATGATGATCTCGATTTTGTCAGTCGAATGGCCCAGGTTGCGGTAAGTCTGCAAGCGCATCCAGGCTTGCAAGTAGGGGTCGAAGGCGTTCTTCTCAGCCCGCTGCGCGCCCGGCTCGTCCGCCAGATAGCTCTTGGGCATGCGCACATCATTGGGGCAGAAGATGCAAGTTCCCGGGCAAGGGAACGGTTTGGTCAGCAGGGTCAGCGGCGTTACGCCCGACATGGTGCGCACCGGCTTGCGGCGCAGCTTGTACAGCAGGGCTTCGTCGTAGGCGGGCAAGCCAGCCTGCCCGGCGAAAACGCGCCAGCCGTCGACCAGATTGGCCAGGCTGTAGAAGCCCGCGCCGGCCGGTTTGGGATAAGTCCGCATCAACTGCTGATGCTCGCGCGAGCTGAGGCGCCCCGGCGCGCTCAAGATGAGCTTGAGCAGGGGGATGAGCTGCTCGCGATGCGCTTCGGCGTCAAAGGCGTATTTGCGGTCGTCCAGCATGGGCCGTCCTGAGGTTGCGCTTGCGCCTGTATTCTAGCCGCGAATCGGCAAAAGTTGTACTGTGCAGCGAAACGGGCCGGGGATGGGGGCAGGGCAATCGCGCATTCTCCAGTAATATCAATCAAGCCTTCCAATACTTGGGCTG
>JAJDXR010000080.1 GCA_022823165.1 Anaerolineae bacterium
CATGGGATTGAACATCGTTTGACCAAGCCCTATCATCCGTGGACGAATGGACAAGTCGAGCGCATGAACCGGAGCATCAAAGAGCAAACGGTCTATCGCTACTTTTACCAGAACCATGCGCAATTGCGACAGCACCTGAAGATATTCTTGCAAGCCTACAATTTTGGCAAAAGACTCAAGACGCTGAAGGGGCGAAGTCCGTATGAATTCATCTGTGATCGCTGGCGAGAAACCCCGGATAAATTCCATCAAAACCCAACCCACCTCAAAGCGGAACTATACACCTAGTCTGGCTAATTCTGCCCTTTATCATTCTTGATTGGAAACGCACCAGCGAACGTCAGATGGACGAGATTATCCGTCAGCTGGCGCGAATTAACCGGTATCTAGATCCCGATGAGGTAGAGCTAGATACGCAGCCAACAGAATCCTTTTCTTCTGAAACAGGTAATCGCAAGTCCAAGAAGTCCGGGTATGGATTGCCGTAAATCTAATCTAGTAGGGGAGTTGGGAGCATGGCGGATCAGTTGTTGAAAAAAATCCAGGGTTGCCTCTACGGCGGCGCGATCGGCGATGCCATGGGCGCGCCGGCGGAATGGCGCATGCCGCATGAGATTCAGGCGCGCTACGGCTATATCACCGACTTGGTCGAAGCCTGGGACGAAGAAAATACGCGCGGCCGCGGCCACGGGCGCTACACCGATGACACGCACATGGTGCAGTTGCTGTGTGAATGTTATATCGAGCATGGTGGCCACCTGGACGCGCACGAATTCTTCCGCCGCATCGTGCCGAAGATGGCGTTGGAAGACCGCTGGATCCCCGAGCGCCAGCGCGAGATGCCGCTGGTCGAACGGCTCTTCTACCCGGAGAAATGGCTCTACAATCGCTGGCTGGCCAATGCCGATCCGCGTTACGCCGGCGTCGGCAATATGGTCAATTGCGGCGCCGCTATGTACGCCGCGCCGGTCGGCATCGTCAACGCCTGCGATCCCGCGCGCGCCTACGCCGAAGCGGTCGATGTCTTCAGCGCCCACCAAGCCAGCTTCGGGCTCGAGGCGGCGGCTGTCATGGCTGCTTGCGTGGCCGAAGCCTTCAAGCCGGAGGCCTCGGTCGCTTCCATCATCGACGCGGCGCTGAGTGTGGCCAAAGACGGCACCGCCGATTGCATCGCCGCCATCGCCGACAAAGCCAGCACCTTGAGCGACTGGCGGGCAGCCATCGCCCCCCTGCGCGAGGTCATGCGCCAATACGACACCTCGCCCGATGACGCCAAAAGCGAGCGCGGCAACGGCACTAACGACTGGACGGCAAGCCGCGCCCACAGCATCGAAGAAGTCCCGATTGCGCTCGGCTTCCTGGTCGTTACTGGCGGCGACGTTGAAGGGACGATGTTCGGCGGCGTCAATTACGGCCGCGACAACGACTCCATCGCTGGCATGGGCGGGGCTATCGCCGGCGCTCTGCATGGCGGCGACGCCCTGCGCCGCGACTGGGTCGAGCAGATTAACAGCGCCAACCGCATTGACCTGATGCCGCTGGCGGCGGATTTGGCGGAGTTGACGCGGAAGCTGCAGGCGCAGCAGCTGGCGGCTGCGCAAGAACGTCAAGCGGCATTCGACGCGTTGACTGGAACATGACAGCGCCAGACAGTCTGTACCAGCTGGTCGATAAATTCGAGCGGGACCAGAGCAAGTTCCGGCAACCCGATTACAACGAGGCGCAACTGCGGCAGGAGTTCGTCAATAAGTTCTTCGCCGCGCTGGGCTGGGATGTCGGCGACAGCGGACAGGTCCTGCACGAAGCTGGCTTGCGCAGCGGCGGCAGCGTCAAACACCCGGATTACAGCTTCCTCGCCGCATCCCGCCGGGCCTTCTACGTCGAGACGAAAAAGCCGTCCATCAACATCGGCAATTCGGTCGAGCCGGCCGAACAGTTGCGCTCCTACGGTTGGTCGGGCAATACCGCCCTGGGCATCTTGACCAACTTCGCCGAGTTCGCCGTCTACGATTGCCGCATCGAACCGCGCCAGGGCGATTCCCCCGCCGAAGCCCGCGTCCTGTATCTGACCCATTCCCAGTACCTCACTGAATGGGAGCGGCTGCGCGAGACGCTTTCGCCCGAGGCTGTGCGGCAGGGCAAGCACAGCGATCTGCTGGAGGCAACCGCCAAAGGCGTACTGCGTGTGGACGAAGCCTTCCTGCGCGATCTGGAAAACTGGCGCGTCGACCTGGCTCCGGATATCTACAAGCAGGCGCGCTTCATCAATCGCCAGCTCAGCCAGCGCGAGATCAACCACCTGGTCCAGCGCACCATCGACCGCATCGTCTTCCTGCGCATCGCCGAAGACCGCAACCTGGAAAGCTACGGCCGCCTGGAACGCGCCGCTTCCGTCCGCCGCAATAGTTACAACGAGATCAAGACGCTCTACCTGGACGCCGACCGCAAATACAATTCGGGTTTGTTCCACTTCGACCCCAGCGACAAATCCCGCCCCGACGCCGACACTCTCTCCCTGGACATCCGCATCGGCGACGGGATCCTGCGCAAAATCATCGGCGATCTCTACCCGCCCAGGAGCCGCTATCAATTCTCCGTCATCAGCGCCGATATCCTCGGCCAGGTCTATGAGCGCTTCCTGGGCAAGGTCATCGAAGTTCACAGCGACGGCGAAACGACCAGCGTCACCGTCGAAGAAAAGCCCGAAGTGCGGAAAGCTGGCGGCGTCTATTACACTCCTGGCTATATCGTCGACTACATCGTCGAAAACACCGTCGGCGCCCTGCTCGAAGGCAAAAGCCCTGACGAAGCGATGAAGCTGCGCGTCCTCGACCCCGCCTGCGGCAGCGGCTCCTTCCTCACCGGCGCGTATCAATATCTGCTTGATTGGCATCTGGCGCAATATCAGAAGGCGCCGCAACGCTACCGCAATCGCCTTCGCCGCGTTGTCGGCGGCTACGTCCTCGATATCCGCGAAAAACGCCGCATCCTGCTCAACAGCGTCTACGGCGTCGACCTCGACCAGAACGCGGTCGAAGTCAGCAAGCTCTCCCTGCTGCTCAAGATGCTGGAGAACGAGCAGGACACGGCTGAAATCGAAGAACCGCTGCTGCCTGACCTGAGCGGCAACATCAAATGGGGCAATTCCCTCATCGGCAGCGATTTCTATAGCCCGGGCGACTTGGCGGCGAAAGACGATGAAGAACTGTATCGCGTCAAGCCTTTCGATTGGGCGGGCGCGTCCGGCTTTGGGGAGGTGATGGCGGCGGGTGGCTTCGACGCGGTGATTGGCAATCCGCCTTATGTGCGAATGGAAGAGTTCAAAGACATAAAGTCTTACCTGCGAACAAAGTATACAGTTCACGCAGACCGCATGGATCTGTACGGCTACTTCATCGAAAAGGAACATGAACTTTTGCGCGATGGTGGATTGTTCGGAATGATTGTGAGCAATAAATTCATCAAAGCAAGATATGGCAAGAAACTAAGGAATTACATTGCTGACAAAGCCAATCTCAAAGAGATATTCGATTTAGCTGGATTACCGGTATTTTCAGGCGCAACAGTGAGAACCGTAATCATCTTGTCCTCAAAAGTGGCAGATCGAGGCAGTGTTAGGTACGTGCCTGTTATGCCTATTGAGGATTTTCAAGCGATAAGTGATTCGTCAATAAAAATGTCGGTTGTTCGAGACAAGTCGTCCTATTGCATCGCGCATGAGCAAACCGCAGGAGACAATTGGAGTTTTGCCCCGCCAGAAGTCTTCAAACTGTTGAAGCAACTACAAGCGGCGAATCAGGCGCTTGTGGACTATATCTCGCCATTACCTGTATGTCGGGGAGTAGTGTCTGGGCTTACAGATGCTTTTGTCATAGACGACGCAACGCGGACAAACATTATCGAAAACAATCCCGAAGCCGCAGAAATAATCAAGCCTTTGCTGAACGGCCGCGATATTCGCAAGTATCAGATCAACTACAGCAACAAACATCTCATCTATACCTATCACGGCGTAGAAATCTCAAGATTCCCAGCAATAGAACAACATCTAAGCAACTTTCGAGAACGGCTAGAAAAGCGCGCTACGAAACAAGAATGGTACGAGTTGCAACAGCCGCAATTCCGATTCGCCGAGTACATGGACAAATCGAAGATTATCTTCCCGGATATAGGCACTACAACTAGGTTCGCGCTGGATACGACTGGCTTTTACGGCACAAACACTACTTATTTTCTGCCTGTAACCGATAAGTACCTTCTCGGTATCCTGAACTCTCAGTTAGCTCAATTCTATTTTGAGCAAGTCTGTGCTGGCCTTGAAGGTACAGGTGACACGTATTTGAGATTCTTTGGACAATATCTTTCAAGCGTCCCAATCCGCGCAATCGACTTTGACAACCCCACCGATGTCGTCTTGCACGATGAGATGGTCGCCCTCGTCGATACCATGCTCGGTCTGCATAAGCAGCTTCCCGAGCTGGCCGGCATCAAGCGCGAGGTCATTGAGGCGCAGATTGAGCGGACTGATCGGGCGATTGATGGATTGGTGTATGAGTTGTATGGGTTGACGGAAGGGGAGGTTGGGATTGTGGAGGGTGGGTGATTAGGTGCTCTCAACTTCGCCGCAGAATCTTGAATTCATGCGGGTCAGCAAGTTGCCAACCTGCGCGTCGATTAATTGCAGTCCCTTCGACCGAGATAGTTGCCCAGTCAAGGCGAGCCTTATGGGCGATAATATAGTTGTCTTTACCGAGATTACTCCAGAGCTTCCGACTTGATCCCTGAATCCACATCTATCGTTAGCAAGTCTCGGTCAAAAAAATCAGTTCATTGGCAACCGAGTCAGGAGACTTGTCCAGCAACGCCGACAATATTCGGACCGTATGCTCTACATAAACGGGAAAATCCGGCGCGCTTTCATTTATCGGCAAAACAATCTCAAACGGATTGTCGTCAACATCTTTGTAGCCTTCGAAAACGTAACAACGCTCGTTACGGTTGGCCAACCGCCAACCGGAATGTTCCAGATAGGACGTGATATGTTTTGCGGACAATTCATATACAGAGGCATTCATTATTCCGCCCCTTCACTCTTATATGCATCAATTCTGTCTAGTTCAAGCAATTGAGCTACAGCGTTTCGATCAAACAATTGCATTCTGGGAATCTCGATGGTTATCGAGCCAGTATTGAGTGTCGGTTTGCGCGGTACTCTATACCAATAGCAACACTTCCGTAACTGGAGACGGCTTTCGTCTACCGAAAGCGGATTCTCTCCCTCTTGAGGCAGAGCATATACAATGAGTATTCCCAGACCTTTCTCTAATTCAGCTAATTTATTGTAGGCATCTACTTCCTTTATTTCATAGACGAAGTCATCGCCGCGAATCTTCCACTCAGTAGTCGACTTGAGTTGACAGAAAAACGTTAACCCGGTCGGCGCATACTCGGTTTCGTTACGAATGCGAGCGCCGGATACGATGAAATCTATGCCGATGTCCGGCGTGGGTGCTGCTGCGGTTGCCCCTGCGTCAGCAACTACCGCGCGAAAATAGGCAAAGTGCAACTCCTGTTTCGCTAGATCTGGAGGAATGGGCATTCATGCATTCCGCACGTGACTGTGAGCAAATATCTGCACATGTATCATTTGTTTCACAATCAGTCTAACATTTTATCGCGCCAAAAAAACCTTTGTGACCTCTGTGCCGCTGTGTCAATTCTCCCCAAACACGCGACCATACAGTCGCCACCCACGCCACCAAACCCGCTACCCTGATTCCCAGCGTGCCTTAACAACTGAGTCCAACCCGCCACGACCAACATTGGCACAGAATTTTCTTGCCCGCGCAAATGCCAATCGCCGCCCAAATCCGCCCCAACCCCGCGCAAACACTAGCCCACAGCCTTTGCGCAGCCGCCGATTTCCTTTGCGCGATCCACGCAAATCCGCGCCAATCCCCCTCTGTGCCCTCTGCGCCTCTGTGGTACAAAAAGAGAAAAGCAGGAGGCCAGCCCCATGTCCCAAACCGCCAGACGCTCTACCGACTTCTTCAGCGCCGAGGGCGTCAGCGGGCTCATCCGCCGCGCCTTCACCGCTTCCATGGGCTTCGACAGCGACGACATGACCCGTCCGCTCATCGGCATCTGCAACACCTACAGCGAGCTCAACCACTGCAACAGCCACCTGCGCGCGGTCGCCGAAGCGGTCAAACGCGGCGTCTTGCAAGCCGGCGGCTTCCCGCTCGAATTCCCCACCATCTCGCTGGGCGAGGTCTACCTCAGCCCGACTTCCATGCTCTGCCGCAACCTGGCCGCTATGGACACCGAGGAAATGATCCGCGGCAATCCGCTAAGCGGCGTGGTGCTGCTGACCAACTGCGACAAGACCACGCCCGCCGCGCTGATGGGCGCCGCCAGCGCCGACCTGCCGACCATCATGGTCAGCGGAGGGCCCATGCTCAACGGACACTTCAACGGCGAGATCCTGGGCGCCTGCACCGATTGCCGCCGCTACTCCGCCGAATTCCAGGCCGGCACGATAGACGCCGAAACCTACCTGGGCGTCGAAAAGAACCTGGTGCGCAGCGCCGGCCACTGCATGGTCATGGGCACCGCTTCGACCATGAACTCGCTGATGGAAGCGCTGGGCATGGCGCTGCCGGGCAATGGCGCCACGCCGGCCGCCGACTCGCGCCGCTTGCAATTGGCGCAGGCCGCCGGCCGGCAAATCGTCCAACTGGTCGAAGCCGATATCCGCCCCTCGCAGATCCTGACCGCCGAGGCTTTCGACAACGCCATTACCCTGCTGAACGCGGTCGGCGGCAGCACCAACGCCATCGTCCACCTGCCCGCCATCGCCGGCCGCATCGGCGTCGACCTGCCCCTGACGCGCTTCGACGAGATCAGCCGCCGCAGTCCGCTGATCGCCAATATGCGCCCAACCGGCGAATATCAGATGGAAGACCTCTTTTACGCCGGCGGCATCCCGGCTGTGCTGAAAACGCTGCTGCCGCTGCTGCATGGCGACGCCCTCACTGTGACCGGCCGGACGATGGCGGAAAATGTCGCCGACGCCGAGGTCAGCAATCCGGACATCATCAGGACGCTGGATGATCCGCTCGCGCCCGAGGGCGGCTTGAGCATCTTGCGCGGCAATCTGGCGCCCGATGGCGCGGTCATCAAACACGCCGCCGCCAGTCCCGCGCTATTTAATCACCGCGGCCCGGCGCTGGTCTTCAAAGACGCCGACGATGTCAAAGCGCGTCTCAATGATCCGGCGCTGGAAGTTACGCCCGATCACGTGCTGGTGCTGCAGAACGCCGGGCCCATCGGCGGGCCCGGTATGCCCGAGATCGGCAACCTGCCCATCCCGCAGAAGCTGCTCAAGCAAGGCGTTCGTGATATGCTGCGCATCTCCGACGCCCGCATGAGCGGCACGTCATACGGCGCTATCGTCCTGCATATCGCGCCCGAAGCGGCTCTGGGCGGGCCGCTGGCGCTGGTGCGCGATGGCGATGAGATTGAGTTGAATGTGGCCGAGAGGACTTTGCAGCTGCGCGTCAGCGAAGCCGAGCTGGCGCAGCGCCGGGCGCAGTGGACGCCACCTCCGCCGGCCTACTCGCGCGGCTACGGCCAGCTCTACCTGCGCAGCGTCAATCAGGCGCCGCTGGGCTGCGACTTCGACTTTCTGCGCGGCAAAGACCCGGCCGGCCCCGTCTGGCAGCCGAAGTTTTAATTTCTCATGCTTCAAGTTGCTGTTGTCATAGCTAGCTTAAATGGTCTTGGAGAAATGTTTTGGTGGCTTCATATCAAGGATGTAAAGTGTTTTCGCCGAATCCGTAAGGTTCTGGCAAGGTGATGTCAAAGTACACGGATTGATAATCGAGTATCCGTAGTAGCACACGATGGAAAATCTGGTAGCATTTTTGATATTCTTTTCTAGTATTACCGGTTTTGAACTTTAACTCATGTACAACGCAGTTTCTGCTCTCAACAAATAATTTCCTCTCCTTTTTCGTGAGACGCACTCTATAGAGATTGTTTAGACGTTTAATCCTGGATTCCAAATACTCACTATTGGAGACTTTGTTGCTCAAGGCATCAACCATACTAAACATAATCAATGCATGAGGCAGTGAAAACCTAATTGCATTGGAATCAAATATCATACTGGCCACACCGTTGAGTATGGTGGGATAGTCTGTGTCGAACTGTTTGTAAGCCGGATAACCTCGTTCAAGAAAGTTGGTAAACCTATTTGCTTGCCGGAAGTTAATGAGTCTAAATCCATTCCGGGAATCGGTACGTCGACTCTCATGATAAGTGAAAATCAAGGTCGAATTCGCATCATATACTCTATAATTGATCCACTCGATCCTTCTACCTTTTGCGATGGTCAATAGATCGCATATCCTGTTTGCCATCTTACGCATTTCTTCTCGACAACGTCCGTCAACATCTATAGTGAGTTCACAGGTTACTTCTGTGCCTTTACCATTGCAAACAGCATTGTCAATGTCATAGTAATTATCGACTTTTTGGAACACTATATCGGAGCCATCCAATTTCAGCTTGACCGTGTTGTAACATGTCCCTCCTCCCCCTGAATTCGCATCGTTACCGCAAAAGAGGAAATTCGTTAGTGCAAACGATACCGAGTGCGCTTTACTCCAGTCCGGTTCTCCTATGGTCAACTTCCACATTCTATAGTGACTGAAGTATGTTACGGGTTCGGTACCATAGTCGACGTCCCATGGACGATTCTGGAATGGACCCTTGCCACATATTTTGATACCGTCATTCGTCCTTCCGCACAACTCCACTCCATGCGCATTGACGAGGTTAGGAGAATCAGAAAATGCGCAGTACACACGAATTTGACCATCCGACCGCTGTCCCACCTCGAAACTAGAATCTTGCTGATTCAGCTTGCCTGTGCCTTCGTACAGGGTGAAGATTTTTTCAGATTCTTCAGCGGATACGCTCATTGTCTCATCTCCAGCGACTTGCAGTAATTGTGTGCAAAACCAGACACGCCATTTAAGGTGCTACGTGGGGAACTTGAATTCCAACCGTCTAGCACGTCTTTTCGCACAAATGTGTGATCGTCCACTTTTTCGTATCTCCCGCTTGACTTAAGAGGATTCGCGAAATCAGAACGCAAATTGTAATTTATGTAGGGTTCTGTCATTTCGCGCAACAGCAGACGCTCAAAGGCAAGGTCCGGATCGAAGCCAATGCCCACGGGTAAATCGGCACACGTTACAGCGTATACACCGGTGTCAATAAGCACTTCCCATCTGTCCCACTCTCGCATAACTATTGGCTCGAATAGGTCTGCTACTATTGCATTTTCAGACACATCATTTGTGTCAGCAAGCTCCGCCTCTGCTGCTGCTAAGTCTGTATTTGATTTCTCAAGTTCTTTCTTTGCCGTTTTCAAGCTGGTATTGGCGAGTTCAAGCTCCGCCTTAGCTACCGCCAACTCAGAGCTAAGCTGAGTTATGATAGAATCTGCTCGCATTTTATTCTCATGTGCGGCATATACCACTCCACCGATAACGATTACAAATACAGTCGCCCAGGGTAGCCAACTTGGCAGGCGTTAAAAGAGCGGTGTGCGTTTAGATTTCTCACTCACAATAGACTCCCTTTTGCAACTAGATTGCAAAAAGTTCGCTTGAATAATGTCATTTTACCGCACTGGAAATGGGCTGGAAGTATGGTTGCGCCCTGCACCGCTTAGGTGGTCTAAAGGGACAGATAATCGGTGTAGGGCAAATTCAGAAGTCCAACTCCCCATCCGCCAAGCCCGCCGGCAGCGCCAAGGGCTGCTCCACCGTGCTCCCAAGCTCGATCCGTCGCCCCTGCGCCGCCGATTCTTCCAGCGCGCACATGATATCGAGCACGTGGAAAGCCAGCTCGCCACTGACGCGATGCGGCCGCCCCGACTGGATGGCGTAAGCCATATCGGCCACGCCGGCGCCGCGACCGATAGTGGTCGTATGACTGTGCGGGATATTCACCCATTCGCTCGTCCTGCTTTTGAGGATTTGGTTCACGCCGTGAAAATGATTGGGATCGCCCACGCTCATCGAAGCGTCTTCGCCGTGAATCTCCATATTTGGCAACTGATGCCCCCAGACATCGAAGCTGGTGATGACGCTGGCGATGGCGCCGCTTTCGAATTCGAGTGTGCCGGCGACATGCGTGTTGACTTCGACCGGCAGCCGCTGCCCCATCAGCGCTTCGCTGGTGGCGATGCGTTCGGGAAAGGTCCTGCGCGCCGAGGCGGCGACCCGCGCCACCGGTCCCATTAAATTGACCAGCGCCGTCAGATAGTAAGGACCCATGTCGAAGAGCGGGCCGGCGCCCTCCTGATAGAAGATGCCCGGGTTGGGATGCCAGCTTTCCGGCCCGTGCGCCATAAAGAAAGCGGTCGCGGCGATCGGGCGGCCGATGAGGCCGTCGTCAATGGCTTTGCGCGCGGTCTGCAAGCCGCCGCCGAGGAAGGTGTCGGGCGCGCAGCCCATGCGCAAGCCCGCCGCCGCCGCGGCTTTGATAACTCGTTCGCCATCGGCGCGGTTGATGGCCAGCGGTTTTTCGCAGTAGGCGTGTTTGCCGGCTGCGATAATCTTGAGCGAAATCTCGGCGTGGGCCGCCGGGATCGTCAAGTTGACTACGATGTCTATATCCTCGCGCGCCAGCAGGTCGTCCACGCTGTAAGCGGCGATGCCGTGCTCGGAGGCGAAGGCCTGGGCGCGCTCGGTCAGGATATCAGCGCAGGCGACGATCTTGATGACGTCAAATGGCGCGCAGCCACGGATATAAGCCGGCGCGATATTGCCGACGCCGATGATTCCAAGTTTCAGTGTCTGCACGGTAGCTCCTTTGGTCTGACGCTGCTTGGCAACGGGCGACTCACCGAGCCGCCCCTAGAAATTCAATGAGACGTTGTGGGCGAGGCAAGGCTCGTTCCCACGATGTCCCTTTTACACTTGGGCGAGGCAAGGGTAGCGTAGACACTAACCCCGCTCGCCCCTACATCTTGGCGGGTTGGCTGCGGGCGACTCACAGAGTCGCCCCTGCAGATTCGTTTTTGAGCCTGCGAATCGATTAGACATCCAGGGCGCCGTCGGGCAAGCCGGCCGGCAGCGCGGCGGGCTGATCAAGCGTGCTGCGGATTTCGATATGCCGTCCCTGCGCTGCTGATTCGTCCAGCGCCTGCATGATATCCAGCACGTGGAAAGCCAGATCGCCGCTGGCGCGATGCGGGCGACCCGACTGAATCGCGTAAGCCATATCGGCCACGCCGGCGCCGCGCCCGATATTTGCCGTATGCGTCAGCGGAATGTCCGTCCATTCGCTCGCGCCGCCCTCAAGCAGGCGTACGTCGCCGTCGAAGCGATTGGGATCCGGTACGCTAAGCGAGCCCTCTTCGCCGTGAATCTCGATTTCGGGCAAGTGATTGCCCCAGACATCGAAACTCAGAATGACCGAGGCGATGGCGCCGCTTTCAAATTCGAGTGTGCCGGCGACATGCGTATTGACTTCGACCGGCAGCCGCTGGCCCATCAGCGCTTCGCTGGTGGCGATGCGCTCGGAGAACGTGCGCTGCGCCGAGCTGGACACGCGCGCCACTGGCCCCATCAGATTGACGAGGGCGGTCAAATAATAGGGACCCATATCAAAATGGGGACCGCCGCCTTTCAGATAGTAGAAGCCGGCATTGGGGTGCCAGCGCTCGTGGCCGCGGCTGAGCCAGAAGGCTGTGGCCGCCACCGGCTTGCCGATGAGGCCGTCGTCGATGACTTTGCGTGCCGTCTGCCCGCCGCCGCCGAGGAAGGTATCGGGCGCGCAGCCGACGCGCAGCCCGGCCGCCTTGGCCGCGCTGACAACCCGGGCGCCATCGGCGCGGCTGACGGCCAGGGGCTTTTCGCAGTAGGCGTGTTTGCCCGCTTCAATGATTCGCAGGGAGACTTCGGCGTGGGCGAGGGGGATGGTCAGGTTGATGACGATGTCGATATCGTCGCGGGCCAGCATTTCGTCTACGCTATAAGCGGCGAGGCCGTGCTCGGCGGCGAAAGCCTGGGCGCGGTCGCTTAAGATATCGGCGCAGGCGGTGAGCTTGATGATGTCAAAGGGCGCGCAGCCGCGGATATAGGCGGGCGCGATATTTCCCGTTCCGATGATGCCGACGTTTAGCGTGTCCACCTGCGTTACCATAATCCGATCCCATTATGCGGGCGAGCGGGCCGCTATTACGACATGAATTCCGGGATATTGCCGCGCACCATGGGCGGGTTGGAGACCGGCGCCGCCCAATTGATGCCGTTGGCGATCACCTGATGGATGATGGGCATGTGAAAGATGGGGTAGGTCTCGTGCCCGGGGCGGAAGTAAAATATCTTGCCCTGCCCGCGCTGATAACAGCAGCCGCTGCGGAAGACCTCGCCGCCTTCAAACCAACTGATGAAGACCAGCGTGTCCGGCGGCGGAATGTCAAAATGCTCGCCATACATCTCGGCCGCTTCCAGTTCGATATATTCCGGCAGGCCGTCACAGATCGGGTGCGAGGGATCGACCACCCAGATGCGCTCTTTCTCGTCAGCTTCGCGCCACTTCAGCATGCAGCCGGTGCCCATCAGGCGGCGGAAAATCTTCGACAGGTGCCCCGAATGCAGCACGATCAAGCCCATGCCGTTCAGCACCCGATCCTGCACACGGTCGACGATTTCGTCGCTGACCTCGTGATGCGCCATGTGGCCCCACCAGGTGAGGACATCGGTGTTGTCGAGCACTTCTTGCGTCAGCCCGTGCTCCGGCTCGTCCAGCGTGGCGGTGCGAATGTCAAAGCCGCAGGGCGCCAGCCCTTTCGCCAGCGCGCCGTGAATGCCCTCGGGATAGACGGAGGCCACGCGCTCGTCGTGTTTTTCGTGTCGGTATTCGTGCCAAATGGTCACGCGCAGATTGCTCATCAGATTCCTCTCGCAGCCAGTCGATTTCAACCGCCCGCATTATGCCCCGCTGCTGGCGGATTTACAATTGATTACTTACGATGTGCGGCGGTGATAATCAGATCGGCTTAAGCGTCGGCGAAGCTCACTCGCCGGTAGATTTCGCTCAGCGGGATTTGGCAGTCGAGGGCCGGGAAGAGCAGCGAGGAAACAAGCCCACGGAATTCTGAGGACCGCCACTCATCGCCGTCGCGTGTGAAAGCCTCGATTAGAGGCTCGTCCTGCGCGACCAGGAAATAACCCTGTAGCGACGGGATGCGCAGGTACTGCTCGCGCTTCTGATTACGGTCGCGCGATTCAGTTGATGGCGAGAGAACCTCAAAAAGCGCCGTAGGATTTTCCAGCGACTCCTGCGGTACGCCCGCGCGGATTCTCTGCTCACCGCACACCACTGTAACATCGGGGTAGGTGTAGGTTCCCAGCAGATCGACAAGTACGCCTAGTTCAACTGCAAACACCTCGCATCCCTTGCTGTACAGTCTGTCTTCAAGCGCGCGGGCAAGGTCGAAGACGATACGGTTGTGCGATCGGCTTGCGCCAGTCATTTCAATAATCCTGCCATTTATCAATTCATGTCTGAACGCCTGCTCACTTTCCCAGAGCAGGAATTCTTCCGCGCTCATCAGGCGTTCCGCTAATTCAGTCACCATCATTGGCTCCAACTGTCACAACTGCACACAATGAGCATAACACATCTACGCAAGAATAGTTCGATTGCGGTTATGTGCGCGCCCAAGCCGATTAACTCAACCGCGCCTGTATCCCCGCCATCGCCTCCAGCGCCTTGATAATGCTGTGGTTGCCGTCGCCGCCCATGCCCTGCGCTTGCAGTGTGCGGTAGAGGTTGAAGCAGAGCGCCGTGGCGATGACCGGTATGCCCATTTCATCGGCCGCGCCCAGCACCAGGCGCAGGTCCTTTTGCTGCAAATCGATGGAGAAACCCGGCGCCCAATAATCGTTGATGACTTGCGGCCCGCGGTTGGCCAGCATCCAGCTGCCGGCTGCGCCGCCCGTGACCGCTTGCAGCATCTTTTCGAGATCGACGCCGCCCGCCTGCGCGAAGAGCAGGGCTTCGCTGGCCGCCAGCATATTGACGACGCAGAGAATCTGGTTAGAGAGCTTGACTGTCTGCCCGGCGCCAGCCTCGCCGACATGGGTGATGGTGCTGCCCATGGCCTCGAAGCAGGACGTGGCCCGCGCCACATCGTCGGCGCCGCCGCCGATCATGATGCTGAGCGTGCCATTGGCCGCGCCTTCGCTGCCGCCGCTGATGGGCGCGTCAAGCATGGCCACGCCCTTGGCATTGAGCTGCTCGGCCATCGCGACCGTGTTGACCGGATTGATCGTGCTCATGTCGATGACCAGGTCGCCGGCTGAGGCGCCGTGGATGACGCCGTCTTCGCCCAGGATGACAGCTTCGACATCGGGCGTGTCGCTGACGCAGATGATGATGATGTCGCAGTTCTCGGCGACCGCGCGCGGTGAATCGGCGGCTGCCGCGCCCTTGGCGACGAAGGGGTCCATGCGGCTGGCAGTGCGGTTCCAGACGGTCAGGTCAAAGCCGGCTTGCATGAGATTGTCGACCATGCCGCGGCCCATGATGCCCAAGCCGATAAATCCGATTTTCTCGCTCATGGTTGGTTTTCCTTGTTAGTTTGGGTTCGTCCGTGTGTATGCGCGCTATGGTAGCGTGAAACGGGAGAATTTACACGATGTGGACGGCAATGATAAAATACAGAGTGTGCTGAATTAAGGAAGAATGACATGAATGACAGCTTCGCCACTGAGCTAGGCGATTACATAGACAGAATCGCTGAAGCTCATGCAAAGGATCAACCGGAGCGGCATTTAAGTCATCTCTTCCTCGGTTTTATTAGCGATGCTTTCGGAGTGAAATATCAGGACATTGAGCTTGAGCGCCACATCACTATGTCAAAGGTGCAAAAGCACGGCTACATTGACGCGCTTATTGGGGATCTGATTATAGAATTCAAGCGCAATATCAAGACACAGGCAGGGAGGAATTTAGAGCAACTGCAAAGTTATATGCGCGATATGCCCGATAGCCACCGCTATATCGGGATGCTGACTGACGGCATAGATTTTCGCACCTTTATCCTGGATGAGGTGGGTATAGCCAAAGAAATTGACGGCTTCAATATCGCCAGCGCCGACGCCGAGGCGGTGTTTTTGTGGCTGGACGCCTACTTATTCAGCCGCCAGGAAATTGAACCGACCGCCGATGACATGGTGCAGCGTTTCGGCATCAATAGCCCTACCTTCCAACTTGCCTACCAAACATTCGCAGGACTGTTGCGTCAATTCAATAATCAAAGCGAGATAGATGTTAGGCGCGAACAGTGGCGGGCTTTGCTGAGCAAGGTTTATGGCTCTGATATAGGCGATGATGAATTGTTCATTCGCCATACCTATCTTTCGCAATTCGCTAAATTACTCGCCTTCACTTCCCTGAACGGAGCAGCTGACAAAACCAACCTGGAGAGTATTGTTAACGGTAAAGCCTTTAACAGTCACGGGGTGGACAATATCGGCGAATACGATTTCTTCGCCTGGATATTGCTTGAGGATATCCGTGCCCAGTCGCTTGACCTCTTACATGCCATTTCGGTTGAATTAAGAATATACGACCTCAGCGCCATTCGGCAGGATTTGTTAAAGCAGCTCTACCAGAACATGGTCGACCCAAAAACGCGCCACGACCTGGGTGAGTACTACACGCCGGATTGGCTGGCGCAGTTGACCTTGCAGGATATTGACTATCACTATCCACAGAGCTTGCTGGACCCAGCTTGCGGCTCGGGCGCATTTCTGTTTAACGCTATTCGGCGTCTGGCGGATGATGGGCTGACGGGGCAGGAATTAGCTGACTTTGCCTTTAGCAATATCATGGGCACGGATATTCACCCGCTGGCAGTAACCATTGCCCGCGTCAATTATCTGTTGGCATTGGCTGGGCATATTGACACCGGCAACGGCAGCGGCGAGGCGCAGCCTATACCGGTTTTTCTGGCGGACGCGTTGATACTTCCACTGGAAAACCGCGGCGAAAAGTCCGTTGCCATCCCGGTGAATCCCAACTATGACGAGCTATTTCATATCCCACTGGATGCGAACGCCGATGCTGGAAAATTGACGAAGACTATCCAGCGTATGGATCAGTTCGCCAAACTTGTCCCAGATCCGCAACAGATGACTGATTATGTCGCGCTCTTCAAACAGAGCCTCGGCGACATCTATGGCGAGCCAACTGACCCCGTCCTTTCAAATCATTGGACAGGCAATTTACGCCTGCTGGTTGAGCTAATACACGACAAGCGCAACGGCATCTGGTCCTACATTCTCAGCAACCTCTCGCGTCCGCTGGTCATGGCGGAGAATGGCTTTGATGTTGTGGTCGGCAACCCGCCCTGGCTAGCGTACCGCTATATCCAGCGTCCCGAGTATCAAGACGAGGTCAAAAGTCTGTACAGCTATTACGGGCTAATTGAAGCTGGCGATGTGAACCTATTCACACAGATGGATTTGAGCAGCCTTTTCTTCGCCCATGCCCGCGACCGCTACTTGAAGACGGGCGGCGTTTTGGCTTTTGTCATGCCGCGCAGCGTACTGACCGGCGCCAAGCAGCACCGGCTCTTTCAGAGGCAAGGCATTTCCCGCATCCTTGATGTCAAGGATGTTTCGCCGCTATTTAACGTGCCGGCCGCCGTGCTGATTCTATCGTCAGACACGGCTGCCCAGCAGGATATTCCCACCAAGAGCTATGGCGGACGCTTCGACAAGCATGAGTTGCCGCTCAGCGAAGCCGAACCACATTTGCGCATGCAAGAAACCTTGACGCGCTTTGTCGATTCGGCTGTCCGCAGCCCTTATTATGAGCTATTCGCTCAAGGCGCATCGCTGGTCCCGCGCAATCTGTGTTTTGTTCGTCCCACTGGCATCATCGGCGGCATAACCGTTGAAACGGACCCGGAACTGGATAAAGCCGCCAAAGCGCCGTGGAAAGGCATTCGACTGTGGGGTTCGGCGGGCCAAATTTATACCTTTGGCGCATTGCTGAGCAAACATCTGCTGCCCTTCGGCTATCAGAAACTCAACATGGTTATCTTGCCCGCCCGGCTCAATGCGGGCGGCAAACTGGAAATGCGTAATGAGATATTGGACTTCGCCCGCGACCGGCGCGTTCAGGATATTGAAAACTGGTTCCAGAAGCTCTTCGATACGTGGGAGCAGCATAAGAAAGGCACAGTTGAAGAATCTTTGCCCGAATGGGTTAACTATCGCAACAAGTTGACCAGTCAGAACATTAAAGACCGTTACCGCGTCATCTATAATTCCAGCGGTACGCATATCGCAAGCTGCGTACTAGACATTGATATTGAAGATTTGCGTGTTTACCGCCGGCGAGTGCAAGGCATCGTCATCGAGAGCACTTGCTATCACTTCACGGCCCCAACTGAAAACGAAGCGCATTATCTTTGCGCGCTATTGAATTCACCATATGTTAATGAAGCCAAGAAGAAGTACCAATCACAGGGCTTGTGGGGCCACCGTGATATTCACCGTACGCCATTTGAAGCCTGCGCCATTCCGCTATTCGACGAGACAGACGTCGACCACCTCGAACTGGCGAATCTTAGCCTGGCAGCGCACGAGAAAATTGTCGAGAACAAACAGATGGAAGAAAACAGGTTGCTCAACGGCGGCTCTGGACGGGCTCGCGGCCGGGCGCGCGAACTGGTCGCGGACGAGATCGGAGCTATTAATAAAATTGCGCAGCGAGTGCTCGCTTAACCGCCGCTACTCGTAGCCCAAACCCCGCACAGCCTCCCAAAAGCGCTCGACATTAGCCAGTTTGATTTCGTCGTAGCCGCGGATCATATCCGGCAGCCGCGCTAGCTCGACAGCCCGGGCGTAGTTGTCCGCGCTTAGATCGTCCAGCGCCGCGAAGACCAGCCGGCGGTACTGCGCGATGAGCTCGCGCTCGACCCGCCGCACGCGATCATAGCCGAAGGGGTCGAAGGGCGTGCCGCGCAGGAAGCGTATCCGGCTCAAAAGGCGATAAACGACATCAAACCAGCTGCCGACTTGTATTTTTCGCTTCAAGCCCAGCGCCTTGAGCAGCGGCGGCTGCAAGTGATAGCGGACGCGCGCCCGCGCTCCGAATTGGGCGCTGATGGCCGCGCGCGCTGCCGGCTTCAGGCTGAGCCGCGCGACCTCGTATTCGTCTTTGTAAGCCATCAGCTTGAAGAGGTAGCCGGCGACGGCTTCGCTGAGGTCGGTCTGGCCGGGGCAGGCCGCCTGCTCGGCCGCATAGACGCGCTGGATATCGGCGAGGTACTGGCGGGCGTAAGCTTCGTTTTGATAGGCAATCAATTCCGGCGCTCGCACTTCGATCAGCCGCTTCAGCTCGCCTTGAGCCGGCAGCGAATCAATCAGGGCTTGCGCCGCCGCCGAGCGCTTGAGCGGAGGCGCGACTTCGCCGACGCGCTTGACCTCCAGCCCGGCCAGCCAGTCGCGATCGGTGACGGCCAGCCTGCCCGCGCGGAAAGCATGCTGATTGTCTTCTACTTTGACGCCATTGAGTTCGATGGCGCGTTCAATGGCGGCGGCGGACATGGGCAGCGTGCCCGCTTGGTAGGCGGCGCCGATGACGATGAAATTGGCCATCATGTGATCGCCGAAGAGCGTCTCGGCCAAGCCCAGCGCGTCGAAGAAAACGTTGTCGCCGGCTCGCGTCGCGCGGTTGATGATCTCCAGCAGATGATCGCCCTCGGGATATTCGACGGTGGTATCGCGCACCATGGCGCCGGTGGGCACTTTGCTGGTGCTGACGATAGCGACGCTGCGCTGCGGATGGGCGCGGACGAGATTCTTGGCGGCGGTGGCCGTCAGCACATCAAAGACGAGGAAGGCGTCAGTCGCGCTGGCGCCGATCTTGGGCGCGGAATCGATGGGCTGCGCAGTAATTTTGAGATTGGACACGACCGGACCGCCTTTTTGGCTGAGCCCGGTTTGATCGAGCGAGCGGACGTGATAGCCGTCCAGGGCTGCGGCCGTGCCTAGCACCTGATTAGCCGTGACCACGCCCGTCCCGCCGATGCCCATCATCAAGACGTTCGCCGTTCCGTTGACGTGGCGCCGCGGCTCGGCCAGCGCCCGCTCGATGCGGAGGCTCGGCGGGGCTTGCTGCTGCGGCAATTCAGCCGGAATGACGCTCATGAAAGCCGGGCAATTGCCCTCGAGGCAAGTGTAATCCTTGTTGCAGGACGATTGATGAATCTGCGTTTTGCGGCCGAACTCGGTCTCGACCGGCTGGACGCTGAGGCAATTCGAGACGGCGCCGCAATCGCCGCAGCCCTCGCAGACGGCTTCGTTGATGACGATGCGCAGTGTGGGGTCGGCCGCCAGACCGCGCCGCCGCTTGCGCCGCAAGTTGGCCGCGCATTCCTGGTCGTAGATGAGGGCGGTCACGCCGGGCGTATCGCGCAGTAGCAGCTGCGCTGCTTCCAGGCGCTCGCGCTCCCAGACTTCAGCCCCCGGCGCCCAGTTGGCGTCGGGAGCGAATTTGGCCGGCTCGTCCGAGATGACGATGGTCCGCTTCACCCCTTCGGCGTAGAGCAGGTGCGTCATCTCGGGCACGGGCATCAAGCCATCGGCTGCTTGACCGCCGGTCATGGCCACGGCCGAATTGTAGAGGATCTTGTAGGTCATGGTCGTGCCGGCGGCCGTCGCCTGCCGCACCGATAGCGAGCCGCTGTGGGCGAAGGTGCCGTCACCGATATTTTGGAATATGTGGTCGATATTGCTGAAGGCTTCAGCGCCGACCCAGTTGGCGCCTTCGCCGCCCATCTGTGTGACGCCGGCGGTATTGCGATCCATCATGATCGCCAGCGTGTGGCAGCCGATGCCGGCCCCGGCCATCGAGCCCTCAGGCACTTTGGTCGAGCGGTTATGCGGGCAGCCGGAGCAGAAATAGGGCGAGCGCGCGGCGATGGGAATCACGCCCAGGTCGGGCGGGCGCTTGATGGCGCGCAGGCGGCGCTCCAGCAGAGGCGCGTCTACCCTTCCACTCAGCCGCCGCGCCAGCACCAGCGTGATCTCGTCGGCGTCCAGCTCGTTATCGGCTTTGACCAGTTTGGCGCCGGTCTCGTCTTTTTTGCCCACGATCAGCGGGGTATGGCCGCTGCCGTAGAGCGCTTCTTTGCAGAAGGTTTCGATGAAAGCGCGCTTTTCTTCGATGACGAGGATTTCGTCCAGGCCGGCGGCGAATTCGCGCAGAATCTCGGGCTCCAGCGGGAAAATCATGCCCAGCTTGAGCAGGCGGATGCCGGCGCGCTGCAGGGCTTCGTCATCCAGGCCGATGTCGAGCAGGGCTCCGCGCAGGTCGTACCAGGTCTTGCCGGCGGCGATGATGCCCAGCCAGGCGTCCTCGCTTGGCACAGCGATCTCGTTGATGCGATTGGCGCGCGCGAAGGCCAGAGCCGCGTCCAGCCGCTCGTCGTGTATTTCTTTCTCCTGCTGCAAGCTGTAGGGCGAGAGCAGGGCGGTATTCTGCTTTGGCCGCCAGGGCTGCCCGTTCAGTTGGAAATCGGGCTCGACGATACTGACCCGGCCCGCGCCGACCTCGACGCTGCTGTATTCGTCGGCGACATCGGTGACAATTTTGAAGCCCACCCAGAGGCCGCTAAAACGGGACAGGGCGAAACCGAGCGCGCCCATGTCGAGGATTTCCTGGGCGCTGCCCGGATAGAGGATAGGCATCAGCGCGTCATATAGCGCGACTTCGGAGTGGGAAGGGATGGTCGAGGACTTGCAGGAGGGGTCGTCGCCGGCCAGGGCCAGTACGCCGCCGTATTTGCCCACGCCAGCCAGATTGGCGTGCTTGAAGGCATCGCCGCTGCGGTCGACGCCGGGTCCCTTGCCGTACCAGATGCCGCAGACGCCGTCGAACTTCGGCTCAGGCAGCAGATTGGCGGTCTGGCTGCCCATGACGGCGGTGGCGGCCAGGTCTTCGTTCACGGCCGGGATGAAGCGGATATGATGCTCCTCCAGCAGATGGGGGATGCCCTCCAGCACGAAGTCCAGCGCGCCGATGGGTGAGCCGCGATAGCCCGTGATCAAGCCGGCGGTATGCAGTCCGCGCGTCTTGTCCGCCCGGTGCTGGTCCAGGGGCAGGCGCGCCAGCGCTTGAATGCCGCTCATGATAACGCGGCCGTCCTCGGCGGTATAACGGTCTTCCAGGGTGAAGCTCTTGATGTCGCGCAGCGCGCTGATGGCTGGGGGCGGCGCTTTGGTTTCAAGCATAAGCGGCTTAATCTCTGACTTGGCTTCACCTTCCTTTTATAACAGATTACGCGCGCGATAGCACCCGGCGCGGACTGGCGGAATGGGGGTAGTTGCTGGCATATCCGCGATATTTATCACTCCGTAGGCAGGAGCGGCGCGAGCGACCTGGTAGTTGCCCCTGTGGGGCAGGATCCTTGGGTGGCGCTAGATCGCCGTCAGCCAGGCGCTGGAGGCCAAAATCAGCAGAGCCAGCGCGGCGATGAGCAGGGTCAAGCGCCGTTCCCGCCGCCGCAAACGCCGCCATTGCTCCTGGTCTCCCTTGCCCCGCTCCAGCAGCAGGCTGGCTCGCTCAAGCGCTGGCGCCACGGCGATCTGCAGGATGAGCCCGGCCGCCGCCATGACGATAAGCAGGATGTGCTTGATCAGCAGCGCCTGGCTCCAGCGGTTGTTGAAGCTGAGCAAGCCCTCGTAATTGGGGTCGGTTGACATTTGCAGGAGGCCGGTGACGATGAGCACGGCGAGCGACAGGTTGCCCAGGGGCGTCATGCGCTTGCGCAGGCGGCGCAGCAAATGATACAAGGCAGGCTGATCGGCCAGCGCGCGGTTCAACTCGGGTACGACCAGGAAGGTCACGAGCAGGATACCGCCGATCCAGACGACAGTCGCCCCGATATGCAAGAATAGACTGAGCGCCAGCGCGGCTTCGGACATTGCTTATGGCTGCTTGCGCAGCCAGGCCTCGTATTCTTTCTGCGCTTCGGCGTTTAGCGGATAATATTTCTCCAGCGGCTCGCCTTCTTCGAGCTTCATGCGCGAGAAGACTTCCCAGGCGGCTTTCTCGGTGCTGAGTTCGGCTATCTCGTTCGCGAGCGCGACGGGCACGACGACCGCGCCGTCATCATCAGCCACGATGACATCGCCGGGTACCACGAAGACGCCGGCGCAGGCGATGGGCGCATTGACCGCGTGCGGGAAGATATCCGTCTGCGTGTGGAAATTCGGCGTCACGCCGCGCAGCCACAAGCCCAGGCCAATCTGCCGCGCTTCGGGAAAGTCGCGGATGCAGCCGTCGATGACCACGCCCTGGCCGCCGCGCGCCTTGAATGAGGTCAGCATCATCTCGCCGAAGACGCCGCTGGACAAGCTGCCGCGGGCGTCGACGACCACGATATCGCCGGGCTGGCAGGCGATGATGGCTTTGCGATGCAACTCGCGCTCGGGCGAGGCGGCGTATTCATCGCCCCAATGCAGGTCTTCGCGCTTGGGCATGAATTGCAGCGTAACCGCTTGCCCGGCGGCGACCGCACCCGGGTTATAGGGAGTCAAGCCGACCATGTGCGGGTTGCGGATGCCTTTCTTGGCCAGTGTCCCGGCGATGGTGGCCGTGCCGATATCGCGCAGGCGGGCGATCAGCTCCGGCTCAATGCGTTCGAATGTTGGAATTTCTGTCATGTGCTTGGCTCGAATCGTTTGTGTCGTTCATTGAGATCGATTATAGCATCAGCGCAGCCGCCCAATGTTGCAGGGCAATCGCTTCAAAATAATTTTTACCACCGAGTACACCGAGGACACGGAGTTTAGGTTCTGTTGACAACTTTTCTCCTAAATCCACTGCTTAAATTGAGCGGGCCTGCCGCAACTTTGCCGATAAACTTCCTTCGCG
>JAJDXR010000049.1 GCA_022823165.1 Anaerolineae bacterium
GATTGCGGCGTTTTCAAAGTTGGTGAGGGGCACAGCTTCGCGCCGTTTGACCTTGTTGATCGTATCAATAAGCGCCTGGGCTTCGCGCTGCATATTGTTCACGAAAGGGTCATCGGGACGCATGATATCGCAGGCATCGGCGACTTGTAACGTGGCGTTCCAGGCGGAGATGGTGCTGCGGCGGTTGCTGGAATCGATCGAACGCGCCAGGTTGGATGTTTCTTGCAGCTTGCCCAGACACTGCTCAAATTCGGTCTCGCCGAGATTGGACACCCACGAGATGATCACGATGCTGACGATGATCAGCGGAATCAGCAAGACGGTGAGGATCAATGTGCCAGACGAAGCGCGACGAGAAGGCGCAGTCGCCGGCAGCGGAAAGAAACGTTGAAAGAGCGCGCCCAGCGACTGGAAAAAGCCGGCCGCCTTGCCCGCCAAACGCGCCAAGCCCCAGCTGAGCAAAGAGCCGAAGTCGTTGCGGCGTGGCAGTTGCCATTGGGGGTTATCCGCCTCCAGCTGCTTGCGCGCTTCGCCCAGGCGCGTTTGCACCTCGTGGGACGATTCGCCGGGCGCTGCCAGCACCGGCGCTTCGTATTCTGGCGGCACTAGCTCGACCAGCATCAACTGACACTGGAAGCGAATGGTGCGGCGCAAGCCATCCAGCACCTTGCCGATGTCGTTTTCCAGCAAGATGCTCGTCAAACGCTCGGCCGGGATATCCGCCAGGTTGGCATCGGAGAGCACCAGGCGGCTGCCAGCGTTGACGCCATAGCGCACCATAGCCACTTCGGGCTCGGGCAGCAGGCCCAGCGGCACGCTGAAAAGAGGCTCTTCTTCGCTCAGATCATCGGGGAAGGTCAATGTCAAGCCGGCGGTTTGCAAAGCAGAAATCACCGGGCCGGCGCGCGCCACCACCATGTCGTCTTCGTGCAATACAGCCGCGATCACGCTGGTTTCGAATTGCTGTTTGCCAGCCGCCGCGTGCTCCAGGTTGTGCTCGTAGAGATTGCGGTTGATCTGTTGGAACATGTTGCGCAAAGCCAGCGCGACGCTGCCACCCATGCTGAAATAGCGCTCGGCTGCCAGTTGCGCCAACTGCTCGTAAAAGGTGGTCGGGGCGATCGAGCCAGAAGGCAAGATGAGGATGAAGAAGGTATCGCCTTCTCGTCCGCGCGCGGCAGTGGTCGGGGCGACCTCGACCAAGGCGCCCGGCGGGTTGATGTTGATCACGCGCCCGCCAACAATATAGAGATGCCCAACCAAGGCTTCCAAATCAAATGCCATGCTTCGCCAGGACAATCGACTTCGACAACAGGCCTGATTCTACAGCAAGTCGCAAAACGCGCTAGCCAACTGCGCAGGGCTTGGGCAGGGATTGGCCGCTTGCGCCAGGCTGAAAAGTGAATCCGTCCGAATGGATTTTTTGGATATAATGAAAGCTAAGATGATTGGTAGGAGAACGTAACATGACGAGCATAGGATTGCTGCGCGACAAGCTGCGCGCGCGCGGCACAGACCAGGCGGCAGCCATCCCGGCTGACAGTATCCAACTCGACCGCTTAATGGCGCTCACAGCTTGCTTGATTACATTTGGACTGTTTATCGATGGCTGGGCGCACAACCACGGCCAGGTCGATGACAGCTTTTTCACACCTTGGCACGCCCTGCTCTATGGCGCGGTCGGCCTCGCCGGGCTGGTGCTGGTCCTCACGCATTTCCGCAACGTCAGCCGAGGCTGCCGCTGGACGCGCGCCTTGCCGGCCGGCTACACGCTGTCGTTGATCGGCTTCTTCGCCTTTGGCGCCGGCGGCCTCGCTGATATGCTTTGGCACGAAGCCTTTGGCTTTGAAGAAGGCATAGAAGCCCTGATCAGCCCGTCACACCTCTACCTTGCCCTCACCGGCCTGCTCATTATGACCGGTCCCATTCGCTCGCTCTGGCGGCGAGAAAGCGACGGCAGTTGGGGCAGCGTGGCCCCCATCGTGCTCTGTTTCACCGCGGTCACTTCCGTTTTCACCTTCTTTAATGCCTACGCGCCCATCGGCGGCGACCTGATCGTCCTGACCGGCCTGAGGCCCGAGCCGCACAGTTTGCATGACGTGGCCGGTATCGTGCCCTTTGTCATTCAGAGCAATATCTTGCTGGGCGCGCTGCTGTTCATGACGCGGCGCTGGCAACTGCCTTTCGGGGCGATTACCCTGTTGCTGGTCCTCAATTCGCTGCTGATGACCTGGTACCGAGTCGGCGAGTCGGGCGAGTTCATTTACGCCTTGAGCGCCGGCGCGGTCGGCCTGCTCTGCGACAGCCTCTACCAGCGCTATGGTTTCACGGATACCAAGCGGCTGCGCGTTTTCGCCTTTATCATGCCTTTTACTTTCAGCCTGGGCGTGATGTTCATGACGCATATCCTCGGCACAAGCGTCTGGGGCAGCGGCGGCCTCTGGTGGCTGATTCACATGTGGCTGGGCGTGCCGGTGCTGGCCGGCGCTTTCGGCTACGGCTTGAGCCTGCTGATGCGCCAACCCGCAATTGAGTGAGCGTCTTCCCAGTGACAGCAGTCGCGCGTCGCATCCTGATCCTGGTCATCGTCCTGGCGCTCGCCGGCTGCCGTCAGCAGCAGTTGAGTTCGGCTGATGTGCGGCTGGAAATGTCGGCCAGCGACAAACGAGTCGGCGAGACGACGCTCCTGGTGCGCGTCAGCGACCGGGACGGGAAGCCGCTAAGCGACCCCGGCGCGCTGAGCCTGCGCGGCGATATGGACCACGCCGGCATGACGCCAGTGCTGGCCGAAGCCGAGCGCGCCCTCGACGGCGTCTTCAACGTACCCTTTGAATGGACGATGGGCGGCGGCTGGATAGTCGAGGCGCGGCTGACGCTGCCGAACGGCGATGTGGCTGTAGATACCTTTGAGTTCGAGATTCTCAGCCAGGCGGCGGAAGCGGACATGGATCACAGCGCGATGCCGGGCGAATCCAGCGCGGTCTACCTGCGCGTCCGCAACAGCGGCGCTAGCGATGTGACGATTGTCTCGGCGTCTACAGCGGCCGCCGCGGAGGTCGCCTTTCATCGCACGGTGGTTGACGGCGAAATGGCGCGCATGGAAGCCGTCGACAATCTGCGCATTCCGGCAGGCGAGACGGTCGACCTGGCGCCGGGCGGCAGGCACATCATGCTCTCGGGCCTGGCTGCCGATCTGGCGCCGGGTAGCGCGCTGACGCTGCGCCTGGAGAGCGAGTCCGGTGAGGTTTATGAGTTAGAAATTCCGGTGCTGAATATGCTGATGGGCGAGTTGGACGACGCGGTCGAGATGGACGACTTGGTCTTCAGCCAGCGCTGGGCGCGGCCGGCGCAGGCCGGTTTGTAGGGCACAGCCGGAGACGCCCTCAGCTTAAGCCGTGCTCACCATACGAAAAGCCAGTAACGACAAGCGCGAAGCGGAATGGCTGCAAGCCAGCTTTGACGTGAATATGGGATGGACGAAACCCCCCGGCTACTTCGCCGCCCTGCTGGAGCGACAAGCGAGCGCAGAGATTTCACTGCTGCTGGCGCTGGAAGATTCCACCTATTTGGGCCATTGCCATGTGCTATGGCGCAGTGATTATCCTGGCTTCCGCGAGCGCGGCATTCCCGAAATTCAGGACTTGAATGTGCGCCCGGATCTCCGGCGGCGCGGCGGCGGAAGCGCCCTCCTCGACCAAGCCGAGCGGCTGATTGCGGCGCGCGCGGAGCTGGCGGGCATCGGCTTTGGCTTGTATGCCGACTACGGCGCAGCGCAGCGCCTCTACATCAGGCGCGGTTACCTGCCCGACGGGCGCGGACTTCACTACCGCGGACGCCCGGTAGCCGCCGGCGAAACTTGCCGCGTTGATGATGATCTGGCGCTGTACCTGGTTAAGCGCCTGCGAACGGATATGCGCTAGGGCGAGCTAGCGCCCGGTCTCGCCAGCCAGCGCAAAAGACGCAGCTCGCGCGCGCCAGCCGGCAGCAGCGACAGCAGCGCCTGCCCCTCCGCCGCATCCAGCGGACGCAGCAGCAGCAAGACAGCGGCGTACAAGAATCCACTCGCCAGCAAAGCCGGCAGCGACTGCCCCAGCAAGACCAGCGCCGCCAGCATGGCGCCCAAGGCAAGCACGGGACGCCAGAGCAGCGCCCGGACATGCAAAGCTGTGATATGGCGGCGCGCCAGGAAGATGAAGGGGATGAAAAGCGCCAGCTCAGAGGCGATGGTGGTGATGGCGGCCGCTTGAAAGCCGTAAGCGGGGATGAAGATCAGGTTGGCGGCGATGTTGAAGCAGACGGCGAAAGCGAAGGCGAGCGTGATGATGCGCTGCAAGCCGAGGGCGATCAGGGTGTATTGCGTCAGGCTGTTCATCCAGCCGATGGGGATGCTCCAAATCATCAACTGCAGGGCGATGCCCCCCTGCGGCACATAACGCGGGCCGGCCAGAATCAGCGTCAGCGGCTCGGCCAGCGCGGTGAAAGCCACCGCCAGCGGCAGTGTCAAGGCGAAGAGCAGCTTGATGCCAAAGCGGAAGCTGCGTCTCAGGGCGGCGCGGTCGTCTTGCGCCTGGCGCGATATCACCGGGAAGAGCGCTTGCGTGAAAAAAGCCGGCACGATGTTGATCGCCAGCAGCCACTTGTAAGCCGTGCTGTATTGAGCCACTGTCGCCGCGCCTTTCAGCGCTTGCAAGATGACAATATCGACCTGGAAGAAAATCGTCGCCAGGAAATGGTTGAGCATCAGCGGCAGGCTCTCGCTGGCCATCTGGCGGATTAACTTGAAGTCGGGGACGCGCCGCCCGAGGGGGCCGATCAGCCGGCGCCCGGTCCAGAGCAAGACCAGCAGGGTCAGCGCATTGTTGACGATACTGATGGCTGCCAAGCCCACGATGCCGTAACCGAGCAGCAGAACGATGACGCCGAAGACGGCTTTGTTTATGGTGGTGATGGTGGCGATGGCGGCTGGTTTTTCGGCTTGTTCGTTGGCATAGAAGAGCGAGGTCATACCCTTGGACAGGCTGGCTGGAAACAGGCCGATGTAGAGCAGGCCGATAGCCAGCAGACCCTCGCCGCCGATGGTTTGAGCGCCCGAGCCGCTCCAGAGCAGCAGTACGCCGGCCAGCAGCGGCGCGCCGGCCAGGCTCAGCAGCAGCCGGAAGCAGGAGCTGTTGTAAAGATAGCGGCCAGCGCGCTCGCGCTGCCGCGAGACTTCGCGCACCAGCAGCAGGTCCAGTCCGAAGTTAGTGAAGATGTCGAAAGCCACGAAGAGCACGATGGCGAAATTATAGATGCCCACTTCCATCGGCAGCAGCAGGCGGTACATGACGATGGCGAACACAAAATCAATGCCGCGATTGAAGAGGTTGAGGATGATGGGGGCGATGCTGTTGCGCGCCACCTTGGCCAAGCCTGATGAGGCTTCGGTATTCAAGCCGATATAGGCGCGCCAGAACCAGGCGCCCAGCAGAAAGACTATCAGGGCGACGCTGATGGACGAGCTGAACATGCCCAGCTGTACGCTGGCCGGGCTGTAGACCAGTCGCACGGTCCAATCGCCCGCGGGCAGCTCAACTCCTTGGAAATTCGCCAACACCAGCCGTACAGCCGCGCCAAATTCCTGATCTTCGCCGCTGCCCCAGGGGCGGACGAAGGCGCGCCAGCCGGGCGCGTAAGACTCGCTGATGACCAGCCAACTGTCACTCTCCAGGCTGATGTCGATGAATTTCTCGCGGCCGCTGTCACGGGTGATATCAGCAGCTTGATAGCGCGGTATGCGCAAGCCGCCGCCGCTCATGTCGAGCTCGGCGAACTTGAAGCCGCCGCCGAGCTCCGCCAGCCAACGCGGGTCCCAGTCGGCTTTGTCGACCGCGAAGGCCCGCGGCAGGGCATTGCTGTTCTCCCAGATGGCGACTTCCTGGCGATAGACATCTTTCCAGCCGGGCAGCCGCATTTCAAAGTCTGGCGCGGTCAGCACATAGCGCAGGTTAAACAAGTTGAGCAGGTCGGACGCAAGTGTGCTTTGGTAGCTGCTGTGATTGAGTTCGGGGGCGCTGCGCAGCGGCGCGATCTGGTTGAAGTCGAGGCGGGGCTGCGGCTGAAGCGCGCGCATGGTCGCCACATAGCCGGCGGGGATGATGCTGTCGTAGCCGCGGATATCGTCCAGGCCGTACTGCAAACCCGTATTCGGCTGCAAGATGGCGGCATCGCCGTGGCGCTCCAGGCTGGTCACGCGGAAATGCCCGCTTTGCCCGGCCAGGAATTCGACCGCCGGCGGCGTGAAATCGAGCAGGGCCGGGTCACTGGCGGGATTGAAGCCATAGGAAGCGAAAAGCAGATCCAGCGTCGTTGCCGCCAGCGCCAGCGTCATCCAGCGTCGGGAGCGCGCGCGAGCCGCCCACAGGAACAGCGCGCCGCTAAACACGAGCAGCAGCGCCAGCGCCGCGAAATGCGGCAGTTGATAGCTGTAGAACATGCGCCCGTCGGCGAAAGCGCGATCGGCACCCGCCAGGCTATCGACCAGGCGGTCGAAGACGGCCGCGAATTGCGCGAAGTTACTGTGAACGATGGCGATGCCGCCGGCCAGCGCCAGCCCTGCCAGCAGCAGCCCTGTGCCGAGCAACTTCGCCAACCGCGAAGTGGAAGCGAGCTCTCGCTGCGAGAGCCGCTGCATGCCGATGCCCGCCAGGACGGCGACCGCCAGCGTCAGCCCGTAGACCCAGCGAAAGGGCGTATTCAACTGATTCATGCCGGGCAGGCTGTAGAGCAAATTATAGGTCGGCAGGCCGAACATGAATGACAGCGAAACCAGCGCCAGCAGCGCGAATGCAACGACGTAAGCCGCTTGCGAGCAGCGGCGGCGGACTCCAGCGAGGACCGCGTAGAGCGCCAGCGCCAGCGGCAGAATGCCCAGGTAGAGCGCGCCTTCGACGTAGTTTTTGACACCCCAGTCGATATGGCTGATGGCTTGACCATGAGCGTTGCGCAGGTCGCTGATCAAGACGCCGCTGAAGGCGTCGGTGTAACTGTGATGCGCCGGATTGCCGTAGAAGTTGGGCAGCCAGAATTGCAGCAAATCGCGCGGGGCGTGGGCGTAGCTCAAGACCGTTTCCAGGCTGGAGCGCTCGGCGCGCCAATTGCGCTGCACAAATTCGTATAGCGGGATCAATTGCAGCGCCGCCAAGCCCAAGCCCAAGAGCAGCATAACGAGCAGCCAAAGCGCCGAACTGGCCGTCCAGTTCAGCGGCAGCGCGCCGTTCACGCGCCAGCGGCGCCCCGCCTCCCAGAGCAGGCGGAAGGCGGCGTAGTAGCCGGCGATCAGCAGCGTATAGATGCTCAGCTCGGCATGCCCGGCCAGGACGTTACAGCCGATGGCCAAGCCGCCAATCACGACCCATTGCAGCGCGGCGCCCTGGAATATCCAGAGGCGGCGCCGGTGCAGAATGTTCTCGATCATCCACAAAATAAGCGGCAGCCAGACGGCCGCGGCCACGATCATGGGAAAGACGGCGCTGGCGATCAGAAAGCCCGAGAGCTGATACACCAGGCCGGCCAAGCCCGCGCCGGCGCTGTTGACGCCCAGGGCGCGCAGGTAACCCGCCATGAAGAGCCCGGCCAGCCACAGATTCAGCAGGATGAACCAACCATAGGCGGCGCTCAGCGGCAAGACGTAATAAACGACGCTCAGCGGGTAGAGGGCGGAATGCTGGCCGGCGGCGAAGAAGGGGATGCCGGCGAATAAATGGGGATTCCACAACGGGATCTCGCCCTGGGCGATCTGCGCGCGAATAAATTGCTTCCACTGATAATTCTGCAGCACCATGTCGGAGAGCAGGTGGTTGTGTGGTGTAGCCGGCGCTTGCGCGACCTCGCGATAAGCCGACCAGGGCAACTGCTGATACAAGTTTTCAGTCGGCAGCATGGTACGGTCGCCCAGGGTCTGCTGATGGAACATCAGCAGCGGCGCCAGCAGCAAGAAAACGACGAGCAGCAGGTTTGGCGCGGCGCCGCGTTGCAATCGATTCAGCATCGGTAATTGTCGTTTCTATGCGAGCTTCTATGTGGAAGAGGCGCGGAAAGACATCTTCCTTTATACACAGACGGGTGGATTTTGACCAGCCGAGGCGATTCCAGGAAGTGGTGAATGTCGTGGATCTAATTCTCTATGCGAACACGGCGCAAATTATCTACGTCATAGTGAACACAGAGGGTACAGAGATATTTTATGCCTGGCCCAGCTATCAAGTCCGCGCAATTTACCACTGCGCCTTGAATCAGGATGCTTATGCTATCGAAAGGCGTTTTCCATGAGCCGTGGGCGGCCTTCCAGGTATACTCCAATTCAGTATGCGCATCGCTCAGCAGTCGTTCCGCGCTTCGTTTATCATGCCCTCGATAATATCGTCCAGTCCTAAATATCGAGCGGCCATCTGTTCAATGATATCGACCAGGTCTTCCTGGTCCAGCGTCATCAGCTCTTCGCGCAGCCCCGCGCTCGCCCTAAACCGTTCCGGCTCATGTAAATAAACCAGCAGCAGGGCAATGATATGCTTGCAATCGCCGCCCCAATCGTAGGGACATGTGCAGTCCGTCGTCAACACGCCCGCCTCGTCAAATGCGGCCGATACATGATAATAATCGGAATAGGTACCGACGCATTGAGCGCTGATTACATTGTCGCGGCGGGTGGGCAGGAAAATTGCGCCGCGCTCATAAAGCGATTCCCCGCGCTCAAAACTCTGGGCCAGGGCGCGCGCTTTAATCTGCTGAAGGTCTATGCTGATTTGAGCGGGCACCGTTCTTCCTGTAACAGGCTGTCTGCTCTCACCAATCCAGCGGCCGCTCATCACGGAAGAAGCCGCCGCTCGGTCCATCGTCAGCCAGCAGCGCCGCCCAGACCACGCCGGCCGCGCCCTCGGGTATGGGGCGCCCGCCGGGATTGTTGGGGTCGGTCGCCACCCAGCCTGGGCAGACCGCATTCACCAGTACGCCATCGGCTTGCAGCTCCGCGGCCAACATACGTGTTAGCGCGTTCAGCCCCGCCTTGCTGACAACATAGGCGGGCGGCCCCTTACCCAAGCTGTTGAGCGCGCCGGCGCCGCTGCTGACGTTGACGATTCTCGGATGAGCGCTTTGCCGCAGCAACGGGGCGAAAGCCTGCGCCAGCCGCCAGGGTCCATACAGATTAGTATCGGCGGCCAGCCGGACCGTGGCAAAGTCGGCCTCCAGCGCCGTCTGCCAGTAGTCGTAGTGTCCGCCGGCGTTATTCACCAGCGCATCCAGCTGCCCGTATTCGCGCTCGACAGTCTCGCGCAGCCGACTGATGCTGTCTTCATCCGTCACATCCAACTGCGCTGGCAGGACATTCTCCATGCCGATGTCAGCCGCCGCGTCTTTCGCCTTCTCCAGGTCGCGACCGCTGAGCAGCACGGTGAAGCCGCGCTGCGCCAACTGCCGGCAGACTTCTTTGCCGATGCCGCGATTTCCGCCCGTGACTAACGCGATTGCCCTCATGGCGACTCTCTCCTTTTCAGCGTTACAGCGTCTCCCGCAGCATCGCCGCCATGATCGCCGCCCGTTCCGGCAGCGACGAAATCTCGCCGTATTCCGTGACCGCGTGTCCGCCTTCGCCGACGATGCCCATGCCGTCCAGCGTCGGCACACCCAGCGCGGCCGTCTTGTTGCCATCGGAGCCGCCGCCGGTGCGTCCCTCTTCCAGCGCGATGCCCATCTCCGCCGCCAATGCCTGCGCCCGCTTGAAGAGCGCGGCAATCTCGGGGCTTCGCTCAAAAGGCGGGACGCCCACGCCGCCTTGCACCAGGATCTCGGCTTTGGGATTCACCGCCTGCAGGTTCATCATCTGTTCGTGGATGGCCTGCTGATTGGCTTTGGTCCAGGCGCGCACATTGATCTCGACCTGCGCTTCCGCCGGCACCACATTGGGGCGCGTGCCGCCGCTGATGACGCCCACATTGGCGGTCGTGCCGATTTCGTAATCAGTCATGGCCTCCACCGCCAGCACCTGATGGGCGATCTCCTCAATGGCGTTGACGCCGCTGGCGTGATCGGCGCCTGAATGCGCGGCGCGCCCTTTGGCTCTGATCGTATATTGGCTGACACCCTTGCGCTGCGTCTTGTAGGCGCCGTCCTGGGGCGGCTCGGTGACGAAGACCACGTTATGCGACAAGGCTTCCGCTTCAATCTCGCGGGCTGAATGCCGGCTGCCGGTCTCCTCGTCAGAATTCAGCAGATAACTGATGGGCTGCCGGGGGAAGAGGTCGAGCGCGCGCAAGGCTCGCAGCGCCCACAGCGCGATCACAATGCCGCCTTTCATGTCCATCGAGCCCACGCCGTGGATGCGATCGCCCTCGACCCGCGTGGGACGCCCGGCGACTGTGCCGACATCCCAAACTGTGTCCATGTGGCTGAGGATGACCACGCCGCCCGGCCCCGCATTCCAGCGAGCGCGCAGCACATCGCCGACTTCCGCTTTCGGGATAATTTCGACCTCACCGCCCAGCCCGCGCAGCTCATCCGCCAAGGCTCGCCCCAGCGCGTCAACGGCCGGCTTGTGCGACGTGGGCGATTCCAGCTCGATCAGCCGCTTCAAATCAGCGACCATGTCGTTGATATGCTGGTGGAGATAATCCAGAATGCGTCGGTTGTCGGTTGCGGTCATGGCTCTCTTTCCTGTCTACACAATACACGCCGAAGTATACCACGCCCTTCGCCGGCAATAGCTCCGGCGCCTGCGCGGGAGTGGTGAATAGGCGCTTATAATAAACTGCGCCGAGCAAACAAGAATACTCTGTGCCTCCGTGTTCTCAGTAAGTGCAAGTAAGTCATGCAAATTTCACAGCATCGGGTCAGCCAAGGCTGACCCCTACAGGGTTCAAAATATAGTCGAAAGTTGTAGGGGCGAGCCTTGGCTCGCCCGCACAAACACGGAAATTC
>JAJDXR010000088.1 GCA_022823165.1 Anaerolineae bacterium
AAATTTCACAGCATCGGGTCAGCCAAGGCTGACCCCTACAGGGTTCAAAATATAGTCGAAAGTTGTAGGGGCGAGCCTTGGCTCGCCCGCGCAAACACGGAAATTCGCTATTTTGTGATGATGTACCTATATTCTCATTACTTACTCGCACTTACTTCTGTGTACTCGGTGGTTACAATATTCTGGTGCGATTGCTCTGCTCCCGACTAGCGGGAGAGTTTGACTGCGCTCGAAAATTTGTTACACTCTGGACTGCGATGCGAATTCGCATTGTCAGACGATGAGAGTGCATACTTTGGAGGAATCTATGTTCCGCAAATTGTCATTATTGTTTTTGGTTCTTGCGTTGATTGTGTTCGCGGGGCTGCCCGCGCTGGCGCAGGACGAAGTCGTATTTGGCGTTGTGCTGGTCGGCCCCAACGATGATCGCGGCTGGAGCACATCGCATCATGAAGCCGGCGAGTATGTCAAGGCCAATATGCCCGGCGCGACCATGCTCGAATTTGAGAGCCTGAACCCGGCGGATTCTCCCGAAGCCACGTTGATGGATGTAGTTGAGTTGATGGTTGAAGATGGCGCGTCGGTCATATTCACGACTTCCGATAGTTTCGAAGAAGACACCAATGTCGTCGCCGCCGCCTTCCCGGAGGTTACCTTCATCAACATCACCGGCAGCAATGCGATCCAAGCCAGCGATGTCGTCATGGGCGAGCACGCGATCATGCATGAATTGCCCGAGCTGCCGCCGGCGAATGTGGGCAATTTCAACGTCTACATGGAGCTGCCGCGTATGATCGCCGGTTGCGCCGCCGCGCTGACTAGCGAGAGCGGGCAAATCGGCTATCTGGGCGCGCTGATCAACCCGGAGACGCGCCGCCTGGCCGCTTCGAGTTATCTGGGCGCGCGCTACTGCGCCGAGCATTATCGCGATGACATGATGGCCGATGACATCAGCTTCGAGGTGACCTGGATCGGCTTCTGGTTCCATATACCGGGTGTGACGCTGGACCCGACCGAGGTCGCCCAGGGCTTCCTCGATGGCGGCGCTGACGTCATCATCTCGGGCATTGACACCACCGAAGCGATCACGGTTTCCGGCCAATACATGGCCGAAGGCGACCCCAGCTACGGCGTGCCCTATGGCAACGTCAACGGCTGTTCGGAAGCGCCGGAAGCCTGCCTGGGCGCTGCCTATTACAATTGGGGTCCCGCCTATCTTGATATCGTGCAACGCGTAGTCGATGGCACTTGGTCACAAGAATGGAATTGGCTGGAGCCCAAATGGGACGAGATCAACGATGACGGCATCTACACCGACACGGATTACAGCGTCGGCGGTTATGTCTTTGGCGATGCCTTGAGCATGGAAACCATCGAAACCTTGAAGGCTTTCGCACAGGAAATCCACGACTTCCAAACTGATGACATGAACGCGGGCCAGATGTTCTTGTGGTCGGGTCCGCTGAATCTGCAGGATGGCGCCGAGCTGGCCGGCGATATGGCGCCGGTGAGCTTGCTGGATATCTGGTTCCTGCCGCAACTGCTCGAGGGCATGATCGGCGCCAGCGAATAGGCTTGCGCTCGCCCATTGATTTTCGACAAGAACTTGGGGTAGCCAAGCGGGTTTACCCCTTCCCGGCCCCTCCCGCCATCACTATGGCGCGCATCCGATGCCTCAGGGAGGGGCATTTTTGCGCCTTGATGCAGCAGAAAGGGCAGCGCGACGGTCCATGAGAATTGCTGCGCGATGCTTGCTAATTGTGCTGACGTTGTTAAGCGGGGCTGCATTAACGGCGCAGGACAATCCCGAACTCATCTTCCTGAATACACAAATCGAGACGCGGCCCGACGGCTTCGGCGGCGAAGCGCTGCTGATCACCGGCGAGTTGTATAATCATGGTTCAGAAGCCTACGCCAATGTCCGCGTATACGCTGAAGCCTATGACACCGACGGCGAATTGATCGGCGAAGGCTTCGGCTTCCTGGTGAACGCCTGCGGTACCGCGCTGCTGGATTATGCCCTGCCGCCGGATAGTGGTCAGACCTTCGAAGCGCCTTATGAAGTTTTCGCTGAGGGCGAGGTGGCGCAAATCAAGCTGAGCGTCGCTGCCGATGCGGTCGCGCTCGATTCCGCGCCGCTGATTGAGAGCGCGCTGGCGCATCGCGTCGCCTTTGACGAAGTCGTCATGTTGGAATGGCTGGACGAGCAAACGCTGATTTACGGCGTCGGCTGTGAAAGCGCGGTCTTCACCGAGCTGGATTGGTGGCGCTATCACCTGCCGGACCACGCGCTCACGGAAATCGAGCATCCCGACGCGCATAAAGTCACGCCGGAGATGATCGAACGCAGCGCGGCGGCGATGGTCACGCAATCGGGAGATTTTAATCCGGAGTTGTACTTCGGATCGCAGATGACATACTCGCCGACGGCGCGGCGCATCGTCTATCAGAATGACTTGCAGTCAATCTATTCAGCCGAGCCGGACGGCGCCTACAAGCGCCTGATTCACCAATACTTGCACAGGCAGAGTTTGCGCGGATTCCTGTGGGCGCGCAATCCGGGTGTATTCCTGGCCTACTACTACGGCGCTTACGGCGACCCGGTCCGATATTTCGCCGCCCATGTGGACGGCGCGCGGGTGACGGGTTTGATTGACTCGCTGCCGCCGTCGCAGACTGTGCCGGGACCATCGCCGGACGGCATCGCCGCGGTCGTAGGACGCAGGCAAGCTGATGTCAGCGGCTACTTCTGGCAGACGACCTACGGCGGCAGCGAGCTGCTGTTTGAAGCGGAATTGCCGGGCAACAATTATCCGGCGCCAATCGTGACGAGCGATGAAATCTACCTGATCAGGCCGGTTGAGGGCGCGCCAACCCTGCAATGTTTCGGGCGGCGCACACGCGAACTGAGCACGATCAGCGTCCTGCCCTTGCAGCTGACGCGGGAGTCGCGCGCCTGGAGCTGGCTGTCGCCCGAAGGCGGCAAGCTGGCGCTGGCGGCCAACGGAACTGACGGCGGCTTGTGGTGGCTGGATACGGCCGGCGGCTGCGGCTAGGCATCTCAGCGGGAATGGCGCTGACTACAATTTAATGCCGGGGCGCGCCAAAGCTCGCTCTTGCCGGAAACCCAGGCTGGCTAATTGTTCGCTAATTTCTCCAGCGCATCCACCACCGGCTGCCAGCGACTGGCAGTGTATTGATCAGCCATGTCCTCCGCCTCGTCCAGCGTCATCGGGTTAGTGTGGCTGCCATGCCCCAGCGCCGCCAGAGCCCGCGTCCAGCGCTCGACATGAGCATCCCCGTAATTCTCCTGCGTATAGCCAATCAAGGTGTCGATGAGGCTCTGCGGCACGGTGTAGGCTGTTGGCGCAGGCGTATCCGTTGGCGGCGGTACCGGCGTGTTCGTTGGGACGGGCGTGTTAGTCGCCGTCGGAATTGGCGTATTCGTCGGGACAGGCGTGTTGGTCGCTGTTGGAATTGGCGTGTTCGTCGGCAGCGGCGTGGCTGTCGGCACAGGCGTATCCGTGGGCGGCGGCTGCAATTTCTCCAGCGCGTCCACCACCGGCTGCCAGCGACTGCGACTGTAAGTATCCGCCATGTCTTTCGCTTCTTGCAGCGTCATCGGGTTAGTGTGGCTGCCATGCCCCAGCGCCGCCAATGCCCGCGTCCAGCGCTCGACATGGGCGCTGCCATGCTGCGTTTCCGCTTGATAAGCCAGCAAGGTCTGAATCAAGCTCGACACGGGTGTAGCCGTCGGCGAAATCGAAGTCGCCGTTGGCACGGGGGTATCGGTCGGAATCGGCGTACTGGTCGGCGTCGCCGTGGGAGTAGGCGTATTGGTTGGAATTGGCGTGTTCGTCGGCGGGATCGCCAGGGCCAAATGCGCCTCGCCGCTGCGCTGCCCGCCGTCTTGCAGGCTCGCGGTCAGGGTCACGCGATAAGTGACGCCGGGCGTCAAGCCGGTGAACTGATGGCTGGTGGCGCTCGCGCCCAGGCTGATGGAGTCGCTGCTCAAATCGCTGCCGGCGTAGGACAGCGTATAGCCGCTGACGCCGCTGACGGCGCTCCATGACAGCGTGACAGCGGTATAGCCCTGTGTGGCGACCGCGACATGGATAGGCGGCAGCGGCGTTGCAGTCGGAACAGGCGTGTCGGTTGGGACGGGCGTGTCAGTCGGAATCGGCGTCGCCGTTGGCGGGCTGTCGGGCGCGGTTTTGACGCTGCCAGTGGCGACGAATTTGCCGCCGCTGAGCGGATAGGCGTTGACTTCGAAGGTATAGAGGGTATCGGGTTTTAAGCCGCCGAAGCTATGCGAGGTCTTGCCGGAGTTGAGCGTTGTGTAATCGTAATGGCCGCCGCCGGTGATGCTGACGAAATACAGCAGGACCTTGCCCATGTCGCTCCACTGCACGGTGATATGGTCTTTGGAGATTTTGGGGAAGATCATGCCCAGACTGCCGTCGGTGGGCAGCTGCGGCTGCGCGTCTTTTTGTGGCTGTGGCTGGCTGCCGGTATTGGGCGTATTGGTCGCTGTTGGCGGGATTGGCGTATGTGTCGCTGTCGGAGTTAGCGTGCTCGTCGGCGTACTGGTCGCTGTGGGTGTAGAAGTTGCAATTGGCGTGGGCGTATCACTGGGCACTACGAGTTGGTCTTGCTGCCCTTGCAGCGCGGCTGGAGTATCTGTTGGCGTCAGCGTATTTGTCGGAGTTAGCGTGCTGGTCGCGGTGAGCGTCGGCGTATTGGTGGGCAATACTTGCTGGTCTTGCTGCCCTTTCTGCGCGGCGGGTTTGGGCGGGGTGCGCAGAGTAATCGTGCTGCTGGCGACGATATTGCCATCGCAAGGCTGGGTGCAGACTTTGACCGTGACCGTATATTCGGTACTAGGTTTGACAGAATCATAAACGCCTTGGCTCGCGTCGAATGTGAGCTTGCCCGAAGTGAAGCTGCGCACGTTGCCGCTCCAATGATACCAAAGCGTGCCTGGCGGATTATTGTTTATAAGGCTTGCCCGCTCGGACACGCTCTTGTTCTTATTGCCGGTGATGTCGTCCCAGGCTAATGTGAAGCTGTTGAAGCTGAGCGAGGTGATGCGCAAGGGAACTGGCGTGGCGGTTGGCGTCGGGCTGGGACTGCTGGTGGCGGTGGGCGGGATTGGCGTATCGCTGGGCAGAACTTGCTGGTCTTGCTGCGCCTGCTGCGCGGCTGGCGTATCGGTCGGGTTTGGATGCGGCTTGGTGCGGAATGTGGTCTTCAGCGACTGCGCAAATACCGCCTTGCAGCCTGTGTTGCAGGACTGTACCCAGACTTTATATTCAGTATCGGGCTTGAGCGTTACGGTTAGGCGCGGGATTGTGAGCGTTGTGGAGTAATGGGTACCTGGTTTGGAGGCGCCGGCAGGCTGGACAACCACGAAATTGCGCAGCCCAAAGTTCTGGGGGGATCTAGAATGGAAATCATTCCAGGTGAAAGTGGCGGAATTGTGCTTAAGGCGTGATACGGATACATTTCCAGCAGGCGCCGGCGTATTGACCGGCTTGGCAGCGGTGCGGAAGGTGAATTCATCCAGGCTCGCCAATGGCTTGCCCTCACAGGTCTGGCGCCGGCACCACTTGTCAGCGACTGTTACCCAGATTTTGTATTCGCTATCCGGTTTCAATCCTCTCTGAGGGGTAAAATCGTAATGCCAATGCCCAATGATGGCTCTACTCCAACCTTCATTCTTGACGGGACTGAGATACGCTCTGTAGGTTGGCTCAAGATCCGTTTCCACATCATTGATGATATGGTCCCACTGGATGCGCACAAAGTCATATCTGTTGTGCGCCAGGTAGACCTTGGGCTGAACTTGCTGGTCTTGCTGCGCTTTCTGCTGGTAAAAGACCAGTTTCGGCGGCGTTGCAGATGGAGCGAGTGTGGCGGTGGGCGTATCGCTTGGAACAGGCGTGTCGGAAGGCGCAGGCGTATCAGTTGGAATTGGCGTGTCAGTTGGTGGAATGGGTGTATCGCTCGGAATCGGCGTGTTCGTTGGGGTGGGCGTAATCGTCGGCGGGACTTCGGGCGCAGTACGGACCTTGGCGCTGGTGACGACTTTAGCGCCATTTTCAGGATAGACAATGACGCTTACGGTGTAGCTCTTGCCTGCAATTAAGTCCTTGAAAGTATGCGACAGCTCGCCCGTGCTGAGTGTAACAAAGTCGAAATAGTCTCCGCTGTCGCGGATCAAAACAAAGTAGAGCGCGACTTTGCCCATATCGCTCCACTCGACGGTGATGCTGTCTTTGGAGATTTTGGAGAAGATCACGCTCAGACTGCCGTCGGTGGGCAGCTGATCGCTTTGCTGCGCTTGCGCTTGTGGCGCATTATCGTCCTCAGAGCTAACTTTGAGCTTGACGCTGTTGCTGCCATCGTCCGTCTCATGATCATATACAATTTTGTCCAAGGTCTTGAAGCTGCCAGTGATCGTTTGCAAAACGGTCGCGTTAAATGGATCAGAATCGTCGTTGGGCTCGATGACTTTTTTCACAGTGATGGTATAGCTGGTGTTCGGCTGCAGATTACCGGGCCAAGCATAAGAATTCACTCTGACACTGGGTCCCCAGTGCGCCGGGCTCAGTTCGATGATGTAGAGATAATGATCTTGGCCCGAAACAAGCTGATCGCTGGCGCTATCCTGCCACCAGGGACCAGCATGGGTATCCATAATCTGCTCGACTACTAAATTCGACATCGTGCCCGCTGTCGGCGTCGCTGTGGGGACAAAAACAAAACCCGGTGGCGTGTTGGTCGGCGTTGGCGTGTTGGTCGGCGGCGGCGTCGCGGTCGGCGTGAACCCCGGCCCCAGCGTGTGGAAGGTAATGGTGAGATATTCTCCCAAGGTCAAAGGGTCGAAGTTGGAGTCGGGATGCGGCGTGGGGGTGGTGTCGGGGGTATCGAGCGGAGTCTTCTGTACCGTGACAGTGTATTCCGTGTTGGGCTTGAGCCTTTTGAAATGAAATCCGCCGCCCGGACCGCGGCCCGCGATATTGAAGGTGGGCCAATAATATCCGGAGGGTTTTAGATAAATGGCGTATTTGTAGCCCGGGCGCGCAATATCGTCCCATTTGATGATTGCCTGTGTATGGCCGACGTAGATCACTCGCAAATTTTGGAGCGCGCCCGGCGTCGGCGTGGGGTCCTGCGCCTGCGCCAAGCCGCCGCCAAGCGCGATGAGCAGCAGCAGCGGCAGCAGGAAGCGCCTTGCCATTGAATAGTGCGCGCTGGCGAAAACAGAGAGTGGCAGGACGAGAGTTTGAGGCAAGCGAATCATCAGTGTCTCCTCGAATGGGGGATCAATGCAAACTCTATTACGAAACTCTATCACAATTCTGCGAAATATGCAAAATTAGGTGACACGGGGAATCAGTAAAACAGAAAAAGCGAGCAACAATGACAAAGCGCTATGACGCCATCGTGGTCGGCCTGGGCGGCATGGGCAGCGCGGCGCTGTATCACCTGGCCAAGCGCGGATTGCATGCGCTGGGCATCGAGCAATTTGAGATACCGCACCAATTGGGCTCGTCGCATGGCCTGACGCGCATCATCCGGCTGGCTTATTACGAAGACTTGTCCTATGTGCCGCTGCTGCGACGGTCCTACGAGCTGTGGGCGGCGCTGGAGCGCGAATTCGGCGAGCCGCTCTTTTATCAGACCGGCAGTATTGATATGGGGTCGGAAGACAGCGAGGTCTTCAGCGGCAGCCTGCGCAGCTGCCTGGAGAACAACTTCGCGCATGAGGTGCTTAATAGCCGGCAGTTGAGGGCGCGCTTCCCCGCTTATCAAATGCCGGCCGAGACGATGGCGGTCTTTCAGCCGCAGGGCGGCTTGCTGCTGCCCGAGCGCTGCATCAGCGCGCACACGCAATTGGCGCGGCATCACGGCGCCGAGATCCATACGGGCGAGCGCGTACTGGGCTGGGAGATATTGCCGGACGAGAGCGTTCGGCTGCGCAGCGACCGCGGCGAATACAGGGCCGAGAAGCTGGTGATTTGCGGCGGCGCCTGGGCGAGCAAACTGGCGCCGCCGCTGGCGGGCAAAGCCGTGCCGGAGCGGCAGGCGCTGATCTGGCTGGCGCCGAAGCGGCCGGCCTGGTTTAGGCTGGACCGCTTTCCCGTCTGGAACGCTCAGGTAGAAGAGGGGCGCTATTATGGCTTGCCGGAATATAATCCCGGCGGGGAGACGCCGGGCATGAAGCTGGGGCGTTATCATCACCTGGAAGAGAACTGCGATCCCGATACGCTGGGCCGCGCGCCGAACACGGAAGACGAGGCGCTGCTGCGGAGCTTCGCCGAGCGCTACTTCCCCGATGGCACGGGAGATACGCTGGATATGGCAATCTGCATGTTCACCAATACGCCGGACGAGCATTTTGTGCTGGACACATTGCCAGGCGCGCCGCAAGTTTCGGTTGCGGCGGGCTTCAGCGGGCACGGCTTCAAGATGGCCAGCGTGGTCGGCGAGATTATGGCCGACCTGGCGCAGCGGGGCGAGACGCGGCATGATATCGCGCTGCATCGGCTGTCGCGCTTGGGACAAAGCGCATGAAGACAATCGGCCTGATCGGCGGGCTCAGCTGGGAATCGAGCGCTGAATATTATCGCATCATCAATCAAGAGACGCAGCGGCGGCTGGGCGGGCTGCGCTCGGCGCGATGCCTGATGGTCTCCTTTGATTTTGGCGAGATTGAAGCCTTGCAAGCGGCGGGCGATTGGGCGGCGGCGACCGCGCGCATGGTGGACGCGGCGGGAAATCTGGCGCGGGGCGGCGCCGGCTGCATCGTCATCTGCAGTAATACCATGCACCGCATGGCGCCGGAAATCGAAGCGGCGCTGGATCTGCCTCTGATTCACATCGCCGACGCCACCGCGCGGCCCATCGTCGCAGCCGGTTATCAGCGCGTGGGGCTGCTGGGTACACGCTTCACCATGGAGCAAGCTTTTTACAAAGGCCGGATGGTCAAGCGCTTTGGCCTGGAGGTGCTGATACCGACAGCGGCGGAGCGCGAACAAGTGAATCGCATCATCTACGAGGAGCTGGTGCGCGGCGAGATTCGCGCGGACTCGCGGCGGGCTTATCAGGCGGTGATTGGCGGGCTGGGAGCGGCCGGCGCGCAGGCGGTGATATTAGGCTGCACCGAGATTGGCCTGCTCATCAAGCCGGAGGACAGCTCGCTGCCCAGCTTTGATACCACGGCGCTGCATGCGCTGGCGGCGGTGGATTGGGCGCTGTCGGATTAGGCGCGCGCGCATTTGCCGGGCGTCCTACGGAATTGTTCACCACAGAGACGCAGAAGACACAGAGAGCGTTGCCAGGGCGCATTTGATAATACCGGCGCGACATGTTAGCTTATGCGGCAAGCGAAATCGGATTTGGCGCGTGAAACCGCCTGGGATGACCGGACCGACAAGACATACGGGTGATGTGATGGCAGAAAATCAGAAACAGAGCAAAGAAGTACAGCTAGCGGCGCCCAAGGCGGGCGACGAAAAGTCGCGGATTACATTGCCGAATCTGATTGACATACAATATATGGATGACGCGGACAGCGGGCAGACGCAGCCTATGGAGGGCTACAACCCGCGTTACAAGAACATCGTCGATTATATCATCGGCGTCACGCATGAGATTTGGGAAGAGCATGGCATCGGCAAGCTATACGATTATTACGCCAATACCGTGAAAATGCATACAGCCAGCGGATTGAAATACGGGCGCGAGGCGGTGATCGCGGCGACTATCGAATCTCAAGCGTCCTTCCCCGATCGGCGGCTGTATGGCGAAGAAGTGATCTGGGACGGCAACAATGTCGATGGCTTTTATACATCGCACCGGCTGCGGCACGAGGGAACCAATCGCGGCTGGACGCCCTATGGTCCGCCCACTGGCAAACGCGTCAGTTACCGCGCCATCGCCGACTGCGTCTGCGTGCAGGATATGATGGTGGAAGAATGGATCTCGCGCGATGAACTGACGCTGATTATGCAATTGGGCTTGAACCCGGCGCAGACCGCCAAAGAGATGGTCGCCAAAGAAAAGGACAGCGACTTGCAGCTGAGCGTCGCCGGCGATATTGACCACCGCGTAGGGCAGCTGCCGCCGGAGCCCTGGCCCGAAGCGCAATCCGAGCGCTTTAATCCGGAAGACTTCATCGGCCGCATGATGCACGAGATATGGAATTGGAAGCTGCTCAATAAGGCGCGCGAGTATTATCACGAGAACTTCGTATTTGAGGGACCGTCCGGCCGTTCCTTCAAGGGCATCGGAGATTTTCAGAGCTACACGCTGTCACTGCTCTCGCCCTTCCCCGATTTGTCCTTCCACTTCGATCACTTCTGCCATGTCGGTGATGAACAAGCGGGCTACCGCGTGGCGACGCGCTGGAGGATGCACGGCACGCATACGGGCTACGGCGTATATGGCGAGCCAAGCGGCAATCCCATCCGAATCATGGGCTTCAGCCATCATTTGATACAGGACGGGCGCATCGCCGGCGAGTGGACCGTGTTTGACGAGTTCGTCTTGCTCAAGCAGATTTACGCTTGAGCGCTTGGGCTTTGCCAACGGACCTGTGTGCATCTGGGCGGCTCACAGAGGCGCGGACACTGCCCGTCAGTCGCCCCTACATTTTTGGCTGGTTTCGCGGATGGACGGCGGCTGATGACAGATACAGCGGATAAATACTTCACTTCAAGTTTCGAATACAGCCCGATTGAGCAAGCGCGGAATATCGCCAACAAACGCCGCGTGCTCGCGATCATGCGGGCGCTGGCGGAGGAGCCGGTCCAGCGTCTGCCCGAGATCGCGCGGGACGGGCTGGCGGCTGATATCGCGCTGCATGTTTCGCACCCCATCAACGAGCTCAACGGCATTGATGCCGGGCTGGAACAAGTGTGGCTGCCCTTGCGGCGGGCGCTGCCGGATATGGAACGCCGCGAACATTTCCTGGCCGGCGGGCGTTATCGCGAAGCCGACTGGGTGGCTTGTACGGGACACTACCTGGGCAACTTCGAGCGCGACCTGCTGGGCATCCCGGCCACGCGCGGCGCCGTCTGCCTGCGCTACTGCGAGGGGCATGAGTTACGCGGCGGCAAGATCATCAGGAGTTATCTCTTCCTCGATTTCCTGGACTTGATGCGGCAGGCGGGCTATTGGCCGCTGGCGCCGAGCCTGGGGCGGGAGATGCGCTGGCTGCCGCCGCGGACGCTGGACGGGGTCATCCTGACGCCGCAGGACGAAGCGCGCTCGCGCTGGACCATCGAGACGATCCTCAAGATGCACACGGCGCTGGGTTATTACAGCGGCGAGCCGCCGACGCGCGCGGTGCTGGATGAAATGGAGCAGGCAAAGCATTGGCACAAAAACTTCATCTGGTATGGACCAGCCGGGATTGGCACAGCGCGCGGCTTGCGGCGCTACGAAGATTATCATCAGATCCCCTTTCTGACGGCTTTTCCCGACCGCGGCGGCTCGGCGCAGGGGCACTTCATCCGCATAGGAGACGGACATTACGCGGTAACCGGCGGTTGGGGCTACTTGCGGGCGACGCACAGCGGCGGGCAGCTCTTCGGCATACCAGCCACCGGCAAGCGGCTCAAGATGCGGGTGATGGATTTTTATCGCTGCGACGACGAGACAATCGTGGAAAATTGGGTGCCGATCGATGTGCCGCATTTGCTGCTGCAGATGGGCGTGGATGTCTTCGGGCGCATGCGCCATCAGTTCCGGCAGCAAGGGGCGCTAAGCGCCAGCCAGTGGCTGGTGGCGAATTGTTAGCCACAGAGGCGCAGAGCCACAGAAGTAGTTCCAAGTAAGTCCTGCAACAGAATCAATGAAACACGGACAACACAAAATGATCGAAAACTGTAGGGGCGTTTCGTTGAAACGCCCGATAATCGCCGCATGAGCAACATCGGCGGGCAGCGAGCTTTTCCGACGGGCGGCTCAGCGAGCCGCCCCTACGGACTTCGTTATGTTGCAGGACTTACTTGGAACTACTGAGAAAAATTGTAGGGGCGAGCCTTGGCTCGCCCGAAGTCGCCACGATGGTTGCGGCGGGCGCGCTGATAGCTCGCCCCTACATATTGTCCGGTGAGAGGGGCTATCGCGGCTGGGCATCGGCGGGGATGTCGGCGATAAGGGGATTGTTCAAGTCGCGCTGCGAAAGCGCCGGATTCGCCAGCCCCCAGTCGATATTGGTCTGCGGGTCATTCCAGGCGATGCCGTATTCGTCCGCGCCGCCGTTGTAATAATTGTTGACGATGTAGATCAGGGTGCAGTCGCTCAGCGCCACGAAGCCATGCGCCACGCCCTCCGGGATGAAGAGCCCGAGCAAATTGTCGCCGCCCATGTCGATGGTGGCGGAGGCCAGATAGGTGGGCGACGAGCGGCGCAGATCGACCAGGCCGGCGCGGATGCTGCCGCTGAGGGCGCACCAGTAATCGACCTGCTTGAAGTGATAATGCAGGCCGCGCAAGACGCCGGCGCTGCTGTCGCTGCGGTTGCTCTGCAGACGCTCCCAATTGGCTTGCGGGAACCACTCGGCGCGGAAGGTCTCCATGAAGCGACCGCGCTCGTCGCCGAAGGGCTCAAGCGGCACGGTCTGTACGCCGGCAATGGGCGCGAAGGGCTGGGCGGGTGATGTGGTCATGGGTCAATCCCTGTTGACAGGGTGGTCGTCAAAGGCCCAATACACGATAAGCAAACCCAAGCATCAGCTCCTGATGTTTGATCTGCTCCTCAACCGCCAGCGAGCCGTGCCCGGCGTCGAACCAGTAGATGTCTATCGACTTGCCCAGCTCCTTCAGCCGCTTTTCGTAGACTTGCATTTGACGGGCGGGGCATCGGGTGTCGTTCTCGCCTTGCAGCACCAGGATGGGCGCTTCGATGTCCGCCGCGTAGGTGATTGGCGAGGCTTTGCGGTGGGCTTCCGGCTTCTCGTCGGGCGTACCTCCGAACATACTGCGCTGATAGCCGCGCAGTGTACCAGCCTGGTCTTCATACATCAGCCGCCAATCAGCGATGGCGACGATGGCCATACCGCCGGCGAAGAGTTCCGGCTTACGACCTAGCGCTTGCAGGGTCAGGTAGCCGCCGTAGGAGCCGCCGGTTTTGAGCAAGGCGCCAGGCTGGGCGATGCCCTCCGCCAGCAGCCAGTCGACGCCGGCGGCGATGTCATCCACTTCCAGGTCGCCCAGGTTGCCGTCGATGGCGTGTTGGAAATCGTATCCGAAAGTGGTCGAGCCGCGATAGTTGAGGCTAAAGAAAGCGAAACCGTGATCGAGCCAGGCTTGGGCGTCCGGCTTCCAGGTGTTGGTCTGCACGGCCGTGGGCCCGCCATGCGTATGCACGATGGTCGGGAAAGGACCATCGCCGGGCGGGGTCGCCAGCCAGGCTTGAATCTGCGCGCCGCCGCTGGAGAGGTAGCTGACCGAGCGCCAAGGGATGCCGGCCGGTACGTCTACTGCAAGATCAATGACCTGGCGTCGGATAGCGCCGCTTTCGGTGTCGAGTTCCAGCAAGCGCGTGGGCGCGGTCGAATCGGTCAGGTGCAGCTGCAGCGCGCCGTCGGCCAGGAAGCCGCTGCCCGGGCTGAGTACGCCGGGCGGCGCATCAAGCTTGCGCGCGCGCCCCGCGGCGATGTCGTAGACATAGAGCGTGTGCCGGGCTTGGTGGACCTGGTGCAGCAGCAGCCTCCAAGCCTCCGGCGACCAATGCCAGACTTTGACATCGCCCTGGAAATGCTCGCAGGCGATATCCTGGCGCTCGCCGCTGGAGGGATGCCAGATGAAGGGCCGGTGGTAGCCGCCGGCGCTGGACGAGCCAGCAAGGCGCAGATCGCCCGGCACGGGCGAGAAGCCGCAGATATCGGTTCCGCTGCCCGCGCCGTCCCAGAGTTCGGCGATCAGCGCGCCGCTCTCCACATCGTAGGCTTCGAGCGCGTATTCGGCCACGCCGGTCTTTTCGGTCGAGGCGATGACGGCGATCTCGGCCGCCTGCGACAAGTAGGGACCGAAGGAGAGCGATTTTTTGCTATGGGCGAAACGCGGCTGATCCATTGGGTCCGCGGCGTATACATAGGCGTGGAAGCCGTCATCGTCGACCGCCATGAAACCGAGCGCGTTGCCGGCCTGGCTTTCGTTGATGCTATGCGAGGCGTAATCGGGCAAATCGGGACTGATGTCCCGCGCCTCGCCGCCGCTGAAAGGCAGGCTGACGTAGTGCCCGATCTCATCGCCGCCCTTATCGCGCAGGTAGTAGACGCGTTCGCCATCGGCGGAGATGGCGCCATGGGCGACGCCGGCGGCCTCGTCCGTGAGTTGGCGCAGGTCGTCGCTGGATGTGTCCCAAGCGTAGAGTTGATAGACGCCGTCTTTGTTGCTGGCGACCAAGCCGCGCCGGGGCTTGAGCGAGGCCCGTAGCGACCAGGCCAGCGCCGGCGCGCGAAAGCGTTTTTTCCAAGGCGCGTCCGCGCTGAGATCAAGCGGGTTGAGCATAACACTTGCCTTTCATGATGGCTGCTACAGGTCGCAAGCTGATAATAGTGGCAGCCTCCGCCCGGTTCAATGGATGAGGTCGCCATTCGCGACGACCAAGGACACAAGTAATTCTAAGATAGTAATGATAATGACTGTGCTATGAAACATTTCGTCAACATAATCGAAACGCTGTAGGCGCGAGCCTTGGCTCGCCCGCTCTCGAACAGACTTCCATTCAATTTTCGCATAACTAACTTGGTTCTACTAAGGAGGTAACAACGGACTTGGACAGAGGGAGAGCCGCACAATTGATCTTTTGCACCCAATCAAATGAGTACGCCGAGGCGACCTGCGTAGCCGGGCGGGAAAATGTAATTCGGAGCAATCGGCCGCGCCAGCAGAGCAATCGCGCCAAAATCAGGTTATGTCGATTGCAACATAATTCTAGCGATTTGTAGGGGCGACTCGGTGAGTCGCCCACGAAATTGCCTTGGATATTGCGGGCGTTTCAGCGCTGCGCGTAGACACAGCAGGTCAAACGCCCCACCATCACCTGGGTTTTTTGCGAAAATGCGAAGAAAACTCGGTGTACTCGGTGGTAAAAATAATCTGGCGCGATTGCTCGGCGTCGCCAGCATGTCACCTAGACCTGTGGCGGATTGTCGGTCATAATTGGGCGAGAGCGATCGCTTTTTTGAGGAGGACGGCAATGGCGATAGCGGTGATGGCTGTGATTATCCTGTTGAATATCGCGCTGCTGCTGGCGGTGATGCGCATCGGCACGATGGAGGATTTCCATAGCGAAGTCGCGGCGGAAGATTCGTCAGCGGTCCTGGCTTGGCGGGCGCGCCTGGCAGCCCGCGAGCAAGTCCAAGCCCCCTCCGAAGACAGCGGCAGCTAAATCCGGCGCAAGCCTCGGCGCATGCGGATTGGCCTGATTACCTCCGACCTTAGCACCAAAAACGGCTGGGCAAATTACAGCCTGAATCTGATTCGGCAGTTGCGGGCGCGCGGGCAGGCCGTGACGGTCGTCTGCGCGCGCAATAGTCCGCCGGTTGATTTTGAGACCCATGCCCTGCTGCCTGCGGTCGCGCCGCCGGAGCGGCACAGTTTCCTCAAGGCTATGCGACAGGCGCCGCGAATTCGGCGTCTGCTGCGCGACTGCGATGTCATCCACAGCACCATTGAGCCCTACGCGATTCTGGCGGCGGCCATAGCCGGGCGGCGACCGCTGGTCGTCACGGCGCACGGCAGCTACGTCAATTTACCGCGCCTGCGCCGTTTTCCGCTGGCGCAGCTTTACCGGCGAGCCTTTGAGCGCGCGGAATTGGTTTGCGTCAGCCGGCATACGGCGCAGGTGGCGCAGTCGCTGCTGCGCAAGGCGCGCGCGCATGTCATCAGCAACGGACTGGACGCGGCCCCTTACCGGCAGCGCCCGACTATAGATGTCGTGAAAACCGCGCCCACCGTGGTCACAGTAGGCGAGATCAAGCCGCGCAAGGGCACGCTGCAATTGGTGGAGGCCATGGCGGCGGTGCGCGAGCGGCTGCCGGATGCGCAATGCCTGATCATGGGCAATCCGCAAGAAGGCAGCGCCTACACCCGGCGGGTGCGCGCAACCATCGACCGCCTGGGGCTGGCGCAGAATGTGAAGATTTTGGGTTTCGTCGAGGGGGAGCTTATGCGCGCCTGGCTGGCGGCGGCGGATGTTTTCGCGCTGCCAGCGCTGAATGACGGCTGGTATTTCGAGGGATTCGGCCTGTCCCTGCTGGAGGCGAGCGCGGCCGGCACGGCTGTAATCGGCACGGACAACTGCGGCGTGGCGGATGCCATCGACGATGGCGTGACCGGCTTGGTCATCCCGCAGGCGCAGGTGGCGGAGGCGCTGCCGCGGACGCTGCTTGAATTGCTAAGCGACCCGGGCAAGTCAGCGCGCATGGGAGCGGCCGGACGCGAATACGCGCAAGCGCAGACCTGGGAGCGCGTGGCTGAGCAAGTGGTCGAGGTCTATCGCCGCGCGCTGCGCTAGCTCGCTTTGAGGCCGTCGGCGTATAGAAAGAAGTCTGGCGTGGTCGCAGCTTCGATAGCGAAACCGTGTCCGCGCAGGATGGCGCTGAGCGCCGCCGGTTCGTAATAGATTTTCACGATATCGAAGCGGCGGCCGTCTTTGAGCACACGCTTTTGCAGGTCTTGGCCGAGGTCTTCCGCGCCGGTATGAGACGTGGCGAGATCAGGCGCGCGCGAATCGACGAGGAAAAGCCGGCCGCCGGGCTTCAGCGCGGCGTTAACGGCGTCGAGGAAAGCCGCCAGTTTTTCAGCGGGCACGTGGCTCAGCCAAAAGCCAAAGAACACCAGGTCGTATTGCCGCTGCGGCCGCCACTCGAATAGGTCCACCTGCTGATAATCCACGCGGTCCGACTGAAGTTTGGCGCGATTGATGTTGATCATCTCGGGCGAGGCGTCCAGGGCGGTCACGCGCTGGCCGATCTGGATCAGCTCGCCGGTCCAGATGCCGGTGCCTGGCGCCAGCTCCAGAATATGCCCGAAGCCCGATTGGCTATGCAATTGGTCGCGGACTTGCTGAGCTTCCGCTTCCCATTGGCGCGTATGCTCCGCGCCGCGGTCATAACGGCCCAAGCGGTAGAACCATTCGTCATATTCGGGCGCGCGAGCGCGGTAGTAGTCGATTTGATGCTGCAGCAGCTCGGTCATTATTGTTCCTGTTTACGTTTCGGTCGACCTGATAGGTCGCCCCTACATTGCCTCGTCATTGCCACCAATTTTCGTCACAGGACCTCGGGGCGAAGAGCCATCGGGATTGTTGAGTTCGGCGCCGGGAGGCGCGGGCACGTGACCGTGAATGAGCGGGTCGTCGGTGTCGCGCATCCAGCGATCCAGGCGCGCGCGCATGTCGGCGAGGATGGCGGCCTGTTCCGGGTTATCCGCCAAATTAACTCGCTCGTTGGGATCAAGCAAGGTGTCGTAGAGTTGCTCGGGCGCGGGCGCTTGATCGGCAAAACCGAAGGCGAGCATATCGGATTTGGCGGGCCCGTCATCGATATTGGACAAGACCGGCGACTCGCGATTGTCGTAGCGGCGGATGTACTTGTAGCGCTCGCTGCGAACGGCGCGTTTGGGTTCGTAAGCGGCGTGATAGCTGACTTCGGCAAAGAGTTCATCACGGATGGAGTTGGCGTCGCCGCGCAGCAGCGGCAGCATCGAATGCCCTTGCAGCCAGGCCGGCGGGTCGATATCCAGCAGGTCGCAGAGAGTCGGGAAGATGTCGATATGGCTGATCATGGCGTCGACCGCGCGCCCGCCCCCGAAGAGGCCGGCGCCCTGCATGATCAGCGCCACGCCGATACCGGCGTCGGTCAGGCTGCATTTCATAGCCGGGAAAGCCAGGCCGTGGTCGGTGGTGAAGATGACCAGGGTATTGTCGCGGATGCCTGTTTCGTCCAGCGCGTCAAGCACATGTCCAACCTTGTCATCGAGGGTCTGAGCCATGGCGATGTAGTTGGCCATGTCCTGGCGGATGCGCGGCGTATCGGGGAAGAGCGCCGGCGGCTGGACGTAGTCGGGATTGACATCGTGCTCGAGCGGGTATTCGCGGTGGGTCTCGAAGAAGCCGACTGTCAGCCAAAAGGGCTCGGCTGGCGCAGCGCGGATGAAGTCGACGGCGGCGCTATGCGCTCCCTCGCGCTCGGTGGTCAGGATGTGATCGTAGCCGACGGCTTCGGCCCCGCGATGAAATTCGGCGTTGGTGAGATGCTGGATGCCGGCCAGAGCCGAGCTGTAGCCGGCCGCTTTCAGCGTGTGAATGATGTGCTGGCTGAAATCCCGCAATACAAAGCCGCGATTGGCCAGCCCTAACATGCCGGCGCTATGGGGCGCCTGGCCCGTGAGCAAGGCGGCGCGGCTGGGTGAACAGGTGGGCGCGGCGCAATAGGCGCGGCGGAAGAGAACGCCCTGCTCCGCCAGACGCTGTAGATTGGGGGTCGGCACAGCGTGACCGTAGGGCTGCAAGTAGCGTCCGCTGTCATGCGAGTGGATGTAGAGGATGTTCGGCTTGGGCATGGGCGGGCCTGGACTGCTTTTGCTTTAACCACAGAGACCACAGAGAAAATCAGAGTACATTCAGCTGGGCGAGCCGCCTGCTCGCCCCTACTCAAGCCGTCTCGACGGATCTACGCAAGAACATCAAGCCGGCATCCAGTTTTCCAGGCCGCGGAAGGGCATGTGGATATCAGGGTCGTAGGCCGGACGGGCGGCGTATTGGTTGCTGTTGCCGGCGTCAGGCGCGCCGCGCACAAGAATGGGACGGTCGCCTTCGCGCATGATGCGGGTCGATGTGGGGATGTAGCGCAGAGTCAGCCCGATGCGCCATTTATCGGAGGTGTTGGATTCCGAGCCATGGATGATCTTGGGATTGTGCACGGAGACATCGCCCGGCTGCAGCTCGAGGTCAACCACATCGGTGTCGTCAATCATGGACGGGTGGATGCCGGACGCGAGCACGTTCTTGCCATCGGGCACATCGACCATCTCCTTGCGCGAGAGCAGGCGGTTGTTCTGTGTGCCGGGCAGGACGCGCAGGCAGCCGTTTTCGCGGGTGGATTCGGTGGCGGCCAGCCAGATGGTCGTCACTTCCATGGGCTCGAGCGGCCAGTAGCTGCCGTCTTGATGCCAGAGGACGCGCTGACCGTGTTGGGGCGGTTTGGCGATATAATGCGCCGCCCACATGGCGCAGTTGGAGCCGATGAATTGCTCGACGATATCCACCAGGCGGTCGTCGCTCACCAGCCGGTGCATAAACGGGTCGGACACCAGCATGTCGTGGCCGAATTTCTCGGGCCGGACGCCGGGGTTGCGCTCGGCCAGCCAGTGGACGTGCTCGGCGGTCTCGCGGGCCAAGTCGGCGTCGATGGCTTTGCGGACGATGACGTAACCTTTGTCGTCGTATTCTTGTTTCAGGTTGGGCATGGGTGGCGCCTCCTAGATGCGCTGCTTGAAACGCAAAGACATATGCGAATTACCCGCCCATTATAACTTGGCGTCGGGCTGTGTAAAGCACTTGACGCGTCAGTCGATGTCGACTTCTTCTTTAGACTTGCGCGGCGGACGCTGAGCTTTCAGCTCGAGGGTGATGCCGCCGAAGATGGGCGCGCAGACGTTGTAGATGGATACGGTCAGGGCGGTGGAGAGGCCGCCGGCCACGGCTGCGATCAGGGCGGTCTGCGCCAGCAGGGGGCCGAGCACATCGGGCGGGATTTGGATATCAAGGAATTTGAAGGCGGCATTCAGCAGCAGCAGCAAGATGATAGGCAGCACGGCGGCCGCGGCCGAGATGATGGCGGCGATCTTGACGGCCGATAGAAAGCCGATGCGTTTGAGTGTGTAGGTCATGGAAGTCCCAGCCAAGATTCATATATTCTGCACAAAGTATAGCGCGGCTACACACAATGCTGCCAGAAATTCATGCCAGGCGCGATTACTTACCCACTTGCATCATCCCGCACATCATGTTTACTGCGCCTACGTACGTGCACCCGCCGCCTATAATCTGATATAGCATGACTAACCTTCTCCAATAACACTTTCCACACTTCAAAAATAAGGCCTACACAGACTGTCGTCAGCCTACTCGCCACTAATGGATCCCCCACGGAGTCCTGAACGCCTGGATAGATGAGAGTCCACAACAGATTCTTCGATTGCCTCACAGCTGAACCAGCCAAAATTCCCTCCGAATCCGCACTATCCCCCACGTCCGCAGCATCCCCGAGACTTGGCTGCGTACAATCCGAATCAATCGGAAATCCGTCAACGCCCTCAAAGCCCCTACATCGCCTCCTCCGTCCGTAGCAATCCATAGAACCGCTCATTATGTTTCCTCATTCATGCTCTTGCTCAAAAGAGTGCGCAAACCAGCAAATATGGCGTTGATCTGCTCCACATTTGTACCACAGTCTATCTGCACACGCAAGTCTATACGCACGGGCATTCTATGTTCAACATCGACCATCGCAACCTGATGAGACTCTGACGATGCACTGGTAGGCGCTCTAGATTCCCCCCCAGCAGATTCGGAAGCGGTTTCTACCTCACCGAATTCGGCAAACTTGCACAATACTTTGAATGTGGACACTGTTTTGGAGACCACTTGTTCTCCGGCTGTCATGTGACCCTTGAAGTGATTCCGCAGTTCGTCGTCACTGCGAGAGTGGGCGTCAGGATACAAGGCGTACAATTCCGAATATCCTAGACGGATTCCCTCGGCCATCACGCTTGGCGCCCGAGTTTCATCGCGAAACTGAATCCATCTATCAGTGGGCCTGGTTCCATCCAGAAATCCTACAAATCGCATGATCTTCAATATCGGGCGATGGTTGTTTGAACCGAATCCAATTGTCGGCAACCATGCCGAGTTGGCAGAGTGCGGAACACCCATACTCGAAATCTTGTGAAGAAACTCTTGAAGCTTCCCAGTCGTGTTTATGTACGGATAGTCGACCATAACAATCGCTCCTTTACCACTTCATAACAATATCTATATTACATTATGTCAAATACTTTATCAATACAAAAATGGTAATATTTGGCCAGTGAAATTTGCATTGTATTTACCCATGATATTCAAAGTGCTTATATCATTATATAGCTAACTATTCCAGGGTATCCAGCCGTATGTTTTATAGAAAGATTGTACCTGCATGAAGTCAGAATGGCAACATTCTAACATATCAATAGCATATAGGGTATATGTATTTGTGTACTCGAACTCGAATAACTTACTGAGGACAACTCGTGAAGAGGGAATAAATCAATGTTAACTCAGAATCTGCCCGGCCCGGTCGATATTGCCGACCGAGTAGTATTTCGCGTCCGGATGATGCGTGAAGAGGGCGGCGGTGCTCTGCTCGGGCAGCCACTGCCAGGACTCGGTCAGGGACATGCCCAGCTCGCTCTCCAACTGCGGCAGCAGACGCAGGACGATCTCGTGGTCGGCCAATTCCGGGCAAGCGGGATAGCCCCAGCTGTAGCGTTTGCCGCGACCCGCCGGCAGGCCCAGCTGGCCCTGCGCGATATGCGTCAGGTAGTTGGCGGTCGCTTCGGCCGCTTGCACCGCCAGGCCATGGAAGTAATAGGCTTCGCTGTATTCGTTGGCGGCTTGCAGGCGCTCGACTTCTGCGCTGGCGGCATGGCCGACCGTCACCGTCTGCAAGACCATGACATCGGCGCGTTCGCTTCCGTTAGCCGGCGCAAAGTAGTCGCTGATGCAGAGATTTTCGCCGTCAGCTTGGCGCGGGAAACTGAAGCGGGCGACTTCGCGCGTCTCGCCCGTTGCGGCGTAGGTCTCAGCGTCCCAGACGATCAGGTCATCGCCATCGCCGTTGACCGGCAGGTAGGCGTAGACGGCTTGCGGCTGGAGGGTGGCGCGGCGCTTGGCGTCTACCCCCATGCGCAGCAGGCGCTGCTCGAAATCGGCTGAGAGCCGCTGCCACTCGGCGCCCTGCGTATTTTTGGCGCCCCAGGAGAGCCGGAAAAGTTCCGGTTTGTGCAGGTGCTGCAGGACGATTTCCAGCGGCATCTCGCGGACAACGCGCGCTCCCCAGAAGGGCGGCGTCGGCAAATCGGGCGCGGCGGACACAATCTTGCGGGCGCCATGCCGGCGGACGCGGCGGCGGGGCGCGCGCTCGACCTCGGCATAGGCTTCGCTGAAGACCTCGTCGAGGAATTGCTCATGGCGCTCGGCATCCAGCAGTTGATCGACCACCGCCAGGCCTTCAAAGGCGTCCTTGCAATAGAATACGCCGGCCAGATAGGGCTCCTGCGATTCTTGCAGGAAGAGGATGCGGCGGCCGAAACGCCGGTTGATGGCCGCGCCGCCGACCAAGACGGGAATATCCAGGCCGCGCCGCGCCAGCTCGTTGACGATCAGCGGCATCTGCTTGGAGGTGCTGACCAGCAGCGCCGACAGGCCGATGGCGTCAGCTTTGTATTCCAGCGCTTTGTCGATGACGGTGTTAGCCGGGACCTGTTTGCCCAGATCGTGCACGGTGTAGCCGTTGTTGCTCAGAATTGTCTTGACGAGATTCTTGCCGATATCGTGCACATCGCCGTAGACCGTCGCCAGCACGACGATGCCTTTGCTGGCGCCGTCGACTTTGTCCATAAATTGTTCGAGGTAGGCGACAGATTGCTTCATGACCTCGGCCGATTGCAGCACAAAGGGCAAGATGAGTTCACCGGCGCCGAATTTATCGCCGACTTCCTTCATAGCCGGCAGCAGCACGGTATTGAGCGCGGCGACGGCGTCCATGCGCCTGAGGATATCGTCTATCAGCGCTTCGACGCCCTCTTTCTTGCGATGGACGATCTGCCAGCGCAGCGCTTCCTCGCTGGACATATCGGCGGTGGGGTCAATCTCGTCAGCGCCGGCGACCTGCACCTCGTTGTCTTCAAAATACTGAATGAAACGCGGCAGCGCATCGGCATCGCTATTGAAGATGAGGTCTTCGGCGACCTGGCGCTGCTCATCGGGAATCTCGAAATAAGGCGTGATATGGGCGGGGTTGACGATAGCCATATCCAGGCCGGCTTTGACGGCGTGATAGAGGAAGACGCTATTGAGTACGCCGCGAGCCGCCGCCCCCACCCCGAAGCTGACGTTGCTGATGCCGAGGGCGGTCATCACGCCCGGGATCTGCGCCTTGATTAGTCGAATGCCTTCCAGGGTCTCAACGGCGTCGTTGCGCAATTCTTCCTGGCCGGTGGTCAGCGGGAAGGTCAGGGCGTCGAAGATGAGATCTTGCGGCGACTGACCGTATTCGCCCAGCGCGATGTCGGTGATGCGGCGGGCAATTTCCAGCTTTTTGCCGCGGCTATGCGCCATGCCGGCTTCGTCGATGGTCATGGACAAGACGGCCGCGCCATGCTTGACGGCGATGGGCAGAATGGCATCCAGGCGCTCGCGGCCATTTTCCAGGTTATTGCCATTGATGATGCCGCGGCCCGGGTAAAGCGCCAGCGCCGCTTCGGCGACATCGGCTTCGGTGGTGTCGATGATCAGCGGCGCCTCCACCGCCATGGACAGCTTCTTGACCAATTGCCGCATCTGCTCTTTTTCGTCATCGCGCTCGGTCAGCGCCACACAGACATCAAGCATGTGCGCGCCGCGCTCCACCTGACCAACAGCGATGTCGACGATGCTGTCGTAATCGTCTTCCAGCAGCAGGCGCTTGACCTTGCGGCTGCCCTGGCTGTTGACACGCTCGCCGATCAGCGTGGGCGCCGGGTCTTGCATCATGCGCGCCGCCGTCATGCCGCTGGAGGCCCGCGGCTCCCGTACAATCTCGCGCCGCGGCGCCGGCCGGCGCCGCCTGTTCTCAGCCAGGACCTCCGCGTAGGGCGCGCCGTGCACTTGCTGATAGAGCCTGGCGATATGATCGGGCGTGGCGCCGCAGCAGCCGCCGACCACGTTAACCCCCCAGCGCGCGAATTCGCCCACCATTTCACTGAAGGGGTCGGGCAGCATAGGGTAAACCGCCTCGCCATCGACATTGATGGGCAGGCCGGCGTTGGGTAATACGCTGATGGGGTAAGGCGAGCGCTCAATCAGATATTGGATGGGCAGGCGCATGTACTCGGGACCGGTGGAGCAATTCATGCCCAGCACGTCAATCGGCAGCGGCTCAAGCGTAGCCAGCGCGCCGGTGATATCGGTGCCGAAGAGCATGCGCCCGCTCACGTCCAGCGTGATCTGCACTTGCAGCGGGATGCGCTGCCCGCTTGCGCCGAAGTAGCGGTTGATGCCGTGGATGGCGGCTTTGACCTCGAGGATGTCCTGGCTGGTCTCCAGCAGCAGCAGGTCGGCGCCGCCCTCGACCAAGCCCCGCGCCTGCTCATAAAAGAGATTAGCGAGCTCGTCAAAGCTGATGTCGCTGAGGTCGGGATCGTCGCCCGATGGCAGCTTGCCGCTGGGTCCCATGCTGCCGGCCACAAAGCGCGGCAGCGCGGTTTCACGCTCCACCTGGTCGCAAGCGGCGCGGGCGATCTGCGCGGCGGCGCGGTTGATCTCGAGCGTCTGGTCGCCCAACCCGTGCTCGGCCAGCGTGAGGCGATTGCCGCGGAAGGTGTTGGTCTCGATGGCTTCGGCGCCGACGCGCAAGAAGGATTCGTGAATCTCGCGGATGATATCCGGGCGGGTGATGACGAGATAGTCGATACAGTCCTGGTATTGCTCGCCGCCGAAGTCGGCCGGCGCGAGATCGTAGGATTGGATGCTGGTGCCCATGGCGCCGTCGAAGATGACGACATGGTCGTCAATGGCGTCGAGATAGCGCCGGTTGCTGAAGGATTGCGCAGAGTTTTTCATAGCGCGCATGATAGCAGAGGAGGCGGGATTTTCCACTGTAGGGGCTGATGCTTGATGCTTCTAGCAAGGAATCAATATGCTGCGAATCAAGGGGCAATTCCTACCAGCACAAGCGGTACAGCCGGAACACCTCGTCCTTGCCGTAGCACATTGACCAGATCGCGCTCATAGTAGGGTACGCCAGAAGACATTTCTCGTTCCAATTCTTTCATCGGCAAGATCTCAATGCCGACATCAATGATATCAGAGACATAAAAACTTAAATGCTTAACGAACAGGTCATGCGCAACAAAGGCGTATTTGCCGAATTGAACTTCGACCGCTATGCGATTCTTCACGAAATCCGTCTGGTTATATGACATAATTGGTTCACGACCGGCGTCTCGTATTGCTTTTTTCTGTACCCCGGCTGGCTGATTGTATACGCCACGCATGAGCTTTTCGTCGTCAGTAACCCAGAACGTATTCCTGCGTTCGGTCCATCCCTTTTTTCTGAAACTTGCTGTGAATTCGTCGTTCATAGCAACGGGAGAGTAGAGCAATCTGCCGCGCATGGTCTTTTCTTTTGACAGCTTCGTCTTGCAGGCTTCGGCGTCTACGCTCGCAATTACGACTTGAATTTCGTCCCACAATTCCTTGTGATGTACGAGCATATATTCCAAGCCATTAAGATGGGAGTATTGCGCCGCAATCCGCATCAATGCCCGCCGTTAGGCAGCGAGGGATCATAGACCGGTTTGCCCATGGGTCTGGTCTTCAAAGTTCCAGCGTAGAAGGCGTCGACTCGCTGGCGAGCAATGGCGATATATTCTTCAACGACGTCGCAGCCGTAAGCATTGCGATTATGCTTTATGGCGGCGATGACCGACGAGCCAACGCCAACATAAGGATCCAATACATCATCGTTTTCGTTGGTCATTGAAAGTACAAGCCGCTCGACCAACTCGACCGGGAATTGACAGGGGTGAACCGTCTTCTCCGGGTGATTGCTCTTGACATTGGGGAATTCCCAAACATCGCTGGGATTTTTGCCCTTGGGGTTGCCCGACAGTTCGCCTTTGCGCGGTCCTTTGAAGTGACGCTTGCCGGGATACTTGGATGGCACGCGTATCGGATCCAGATGCCAGGTATAGTCATCCCGCTTGGTCCACCAATTAATCGTTTCGTAGCGGCCGGACAGCCGATTGCGGCAATGCAGCCCATGACCGAAATGCCAAATAATGCGATTGCGCAACTTCAATCCGAAATCGCGAAAGATTGGAAACAGCAGGGAGTCCAAGGGCAGAATTTCGCCATTGTCGACGTAGTTGCCAACTTGCCAACAGATAGAGCCCTGCGGATGCAAGACGCGAATACATTCGCCGATAACTTCCCGTTGGTCGGCCAAATAGTCGTCGAGCGTCGACTGCACCTCATAACTCTTGCCGATGTTGTACGGCGGTGAAGTGATGATTAGTTTGAATTTCTCGTCTGGCTGCTCGCGCAGAAACTCGAGGTTGTCCTGGCAATTCAAGATGATATCGTTGGCGCGTCGGTCTTCATCAACCGCAAACATAATCTCGCGATTCTGCGGCTCAACTTGGTCAACTGCTTCAAGGTCGAGTCCGAGCGGCTGTTGCGCCGACACCGGTTCGGACAGGCTGTTTTTCAGCGGTAAGTTCATGACATTTCCCACATGCCGAAGCTACTAATACTATACTGTTGCGCCCTCGTAATCGCAAACCTGCAACCGAGAGGAGATCAGGTTTTCGTTAGCCCGCCCTGTCGGAAATACGATAACCTCGATGGGTTGTCTGTTCTACACAAGCGCAATTGCCGCAAGCAGCGCCGACCGTTATAATTGCGCGCTAATCAAGCGACTCCAAACGGATGCGCCATGACATCAAGCGCAGTGGAATTCGAGAGCAAAGGCAAGCAGGAGTCGGCATTTGATTACGCGCGCATTTTGCTGATATGCAGCGGGCATTTTGTGCATGATGTTTACTCCGCATTTATTTCTCCCCTGCTGCCGCTGTTGATCGACAAGCTGGGCTTGACACTCTTGATGGCCGGTTCACTGCCGGTCTTCATGCAGGCGCCATCCTTGCTGAGCCCGCTGATTGGCTATCTGGCCGATCGCTTCTCGGTGCGCTATCTGGTGATTTTCGCACCGGCCATCACCGCCACGCTGGCGACCATGATCGGCTTCATGCCGACTTATGGCGCGGCGGCGCTGCTGCTGTTTTGCGTGGGCGTGAACATCATGGCCTTCCATGCGCCAGCGCCGGCGATGATCGCGCATGTGGCCGGCGCCAAGGTCGGGCGCGGCATGAGCTTATTTATGGCGGCGGGCGAGTTGGCGCGCTCGGTGGGACCGCTGCTGGTTGGCTTTGGCGTGACCCAATGGGGCATGGAGGGTTTGTGGCGGTTGATGTTCTTCGGCTGGCTGTCGAGCGCGGTGCTATTTTGGCGGCTGCGCGATGTCTCGGCCAAGCGGGAAGGCCGCGGGGGCAAGCGTAAACCCATGCTGAAGCGCTACGCGCGCGTGTTCGCGCCTTTGCTGGGCGTGATGCTGCTGCGCAATATGGCGGCCAGCAGCCTGGGTATATTCATGGTCGTCTACCTGGTCGACATCCGCGGCTTTGAGCTGACGCTGGCGACGGGCGCGCTGGCGCTGTATGAATTCTCGGGCGTTGGCGGCGCGCTGCTGGGCGGTACGCTCAGCGATCGCTTTGGCCGGCGCAAGATGGTGGCGGGCGCGGCTATCAGCTCGGCGCTGTTGATGCTGATATTCGTGCATGTCGAAGGCGCGCTGATGGTCCCGCTGCTGATTGGCTTGGGCTTCACCGCTCTGTCGGTGTCGCCGGTGTTCCTGGCGCTGGTGCAGGATCAATTGCCGGAGAGCCGCGCCACAGCCAACGGCGTGTTTATGCTTTATGCCTTCGGCGTACGGGCGATCAATGTGATCATGGTGGGCGCGCTGGGCGATGCGCTGGGCTTGCAGAAAGCCTTCATCGCCGCGGCGCTGATTTCGCTGCTGTGCCTGCCGGTTATCGTCACGCTGCCGGCGACGCCGGTGGTCACTCACGAAGATCTTTAGGTCGCGGGCGGATTTGCCGCCCACTCCGCCAGCAGCCTCGCCAGCTCCGCTTCGTCCTCGACAAACTTCACCAAGCCGTCGGCGGCGCGCAAGACGCCGTCGCGCAGGCTTTCCGCATCGACGGCGGGCAAGCCGATGACCGCGGCGCGGCCGGTCAGCCGGGCTTGGCTTACGCGGCCGAAGCTGCGCAGGTGAGCGGCGGCGCCGGCCGGCAGCGCCGCGCGGGTGCTGCCGCGCAGGTCGATGACGCTGTCAACGGGCTGCTCAGCCGACATTAAGGTGAATGCCGAAGCGCGCACCGCTTGATGGTAGTCCTTCCAATTCCAGTCGCCAGTGGCGATGTAACAGATGGCGCGCTGTGTTGGGTCGCGCCATTCGAAGCGAAAGGGCATCTGGCTTCCCTCTGGTTCAACAAGGACAAGTATTATATCAGACGGCGATCCGTCGGATCCGCCCTACACACGAGACCTTGCCGAGCACCCAGGGACCGCGCCGATGGCCCCCTGGCGCAGACGCGCCCAGCCGCCCGCCGGGCCGTGGTCTTGCCGCGCCATCAGCGCTGTGCCAAAATGCAATGAGAGGTAGCGTTGATGTTGTTGGCATAGGCTCGATTCGGCGAGTATGGAACTCAGATTTCGCTTGATACTCTTGACGCTGGTGGGACTGATCGCGGTCGCGGTCTGGACTTTTCCCAGTTGGCGCGGATATTTCCGGCAACGCGGAGAGAATGACGCCTTCCCCGGCCTGGAGATTGATTTGCAGGACGACTTCCTGGCGCTGCCGCCCGCAGTGCGCGAAGCCTTGCTGGACTTGAGCGAGCGCAGCCCGGAAATGGCGATGGAGATGGTGCTGGTCAACATTGCCGGCGGCGAGCTGGCGCCCGTAGACGAAAGCGCCGAGGCCGCCGTCAAAGAGGCGCGCGCGCTGGCCAGCGGCGAGTTTAAGGAGATTAACGCGCTCTTTTGGGGCGCGGGGCGCGCTACTATCTACGAGCTGCCGGACTCGCGGCGGATACTGCGCTTTGAAGACTTTGTCTCAGCCCCGGGCAGGAATGCCCGCGTATACCTGGCGCGCGATCCACAGCCCCTGAGCGCGCTGCAGCTGGAGGGCGTCTCGCTCGACCTGGGGCGGCTTAAGGGCAATGAGGGCGACCAGAATTATTTCCTGCCCGATGATCATGACCTGAGCGTGTATCAGTCGGCGGTGGTCTTTTGTGTGCAATTCAACACGACGATCACGGTCGCTCGCCTGCGCTAGCGCCCGCAGGCGCATGTCGACACGGAGATAGCGCTGATGCGCAAACGAGAATCGCTGCTGCTGGCGCTTCTGTGTTTCATCTATTGCGCCCTGGCTGTTGCAAGACCAACTACCAGCCGGGCGATCGGCAAGCCCACGCCAAGCCCTGCCCCGACAGCGCTGCCGCAAAACTTCGATATCGACCGCGCCTTGGAAGACTTGCTGCTGCTGCTGGAAGACGAAGCATACGCTGAAGCCATCACGCTGGCCGAGGGCATATTAAAATCACAGGCGGATTCATGGGAAGCGTATTATTATCGCGGCTTCGCCTACGAACGACAGAACAAGCTGGACGAGGCGCTGAGCGACTATGACGCGGTGCTGCAAATTCGCCCCTGGGACAGCGGCTTCTGGCGCTTGCGCGGCGAACTGGTTTTGAAACAGAGCGATCCGCGACAAGCGAGGAGCGACTTCAAGCGCTCGCTGTTCTACAATCCCAGGGCGCGGCAGACCTATACCAGCCTGGCGAATTTGCACAAACGCGATGTCAACCCGGCGATCCACAACTTGTACCGCGCAATCGACCAGGCGCTCCGCGAACACAGGCAGAGAGCCGTCAACCGCGCTATCGATACGCTGACAGAGACAATTGAGTCATTTGAGCGGGGAGCCAGGCCGCCCGATTTGGGCTATGCCCATTACATGCGCGCCACCTTCTTGAAGGGCGAAGGCAAGCTGGCCCAGGCGCTGGACGATCTGACGCTGGCGCTGGAGTTGCAGCCGGATATGCAAGATTATTATCTGGCGCGCGGAATAATCTACGCCGACATGGAGCGAAATCGCCTGGGAAGCGCTGACTTCTACCAGCGCATGACGCTGCTGGAGCGCGGGGCTGTGGAACTGGAGTTGGCAGTCGGCGAGAGCGTGGCGGTGGAGATGGCGCAGGGTTTGGTGGCGCGGCTTGCTTTTGCGGGTGTAGCGGGCCAGCCAGTCACGATCGCCGCGCGGGACCATGTGGGCGCGGGCGTCGATCCGCTGCTGGCGCTGCTGGACGGCGACGGCTTGCCGCTAACCGGCGATGATGACGGCGGCGGTCAATTGGACGCGCTGATAAGCAGCTACGAATTGCCCGAGGACGGAATCTATACGGTGGCGCTCAGCCACGCCAATGGCGGATACGAGGGGGTAATTCGCGTCAGCCTGCGCTAGAGCTATCCGGGAGCGCGCAATATAAATGCGCTTGCCCGAGAAGATGAGTCAGGAAACCGCAAGACACCCAGATGTTTTCCTTAGTGCTGCTGCCGTTAAGCCCTGACACGGTTCGGAATTTTCTGCCGCAAGGGGCCCGACTCATCATTTCGAGCAAGCACAGCGTGAGTATAGTGGCGGCGGCGCAGCGCGTCAATAGGACGCGACGCAGCGGATTCAGCGCAGGGTGATTCACCACAGAGGCACAGAGGACACAGAGAAAACGCAGGCGGGCGAGCTGATAGGTCGCCCCTACGATTCCGTTCAGAGCATAGCGGTGAAGGCCTGCGTCCGCGCCTGTTGCGCATTGCCGCCGCCTTCGACATAATACCAGCGACATTCAAACTGCGGAGGCATCGCTCATGTCTGAAGTAATCCGATTTGATTTGCCGCAAAGCGCGATTCCCAGCCATTGGTATAACGTGCAGGCGGATTTGCCGCGGCCGCTGCCGCCGGTGCTGCATCCGGGCAGTCATCAGCCGGTGGGGCCGGACGACTTGGCGCCGCTCTTCCCCATGCAGCTGATCATGCAGGAAGTCAGCCAGGAGCGCTGGATCGCGATACCGGACGAGGTGCGAGACATCTACAAGCTGTGGAGGCCGACGCCGCTGCTGCGGGCGCGGCGGCTGGAAAAAGCGCTGGATACGCCGGCCCATATTTATTACAAGTACGAGGGAGTATCGCCATCCGGCAGTCACAAGCTGAATACAGCCGCCGCGCAAGCCTATTACAACAAGCAGGAGGGCATCAACGGCTTGACGACCGAAACGGGCGCCGGGCAATGGGGCACGGCGCTGGCGCAAGCCTGCAGCTTCTTCGATATGGAATGCGTCGTCTACATGGTGCGCATCAGTTATGAGCAGAAGCCCTATCGCCGGGCGATTATGCGGAGCTTCGGCGCCAGCGTCACCGCCAGCCCCAGCGACACCACCAATGCCGGGCGCGCCATCCTGGAGCAGGATGCCGACAGCGCCGGCTCGCTGGGCATCGCCATCAGCGAAGCGGTGGAAGCGGCCGCGACCAGTGGCGGAAAGTACAAGTATTCGCTGGGCAGCGTACTGAATCACGTATTGATGCACCAGACAGTGATTGGCCAGGAGGCGCTGCAACAGATGGAAGCAGCGGGCGAGTACCCCGATGTGGTTGTGGGGCCCACCGGCGGCGGCAGCAACTTCGCCGGCATCGCCCTGCCCTTCTTGCGCCAGAACCTGACCGCGGACAAGCAGACCAGGCTGCTGGGCGTCGAGCCGGCGGCTTGCCCGAGCTTGACGCGCGGCAAATACGCCTATGATTTCGGCGATACGATCGGGATGACGCCCCTGGTGAAGATGTATACGCTGGGACATGGTTTTGTGCCGCCGCCGCTGCACGCCGGTGGCTTGCGCTATCACGGCATGGCCTCGATCATCTGCGAATTGTGGGATCAGAATATGATGTCGATGAGCGCCATCCCGCAGATGGAGACCTTTGCGGCGGCTATCGCCTTTGCCAAAGCCGAGGGCATCATCGCGGCGCCGGAAGCGGCTCATGGCATCGCCGGCGCGATAAGGGAAGCCCAGGCGGCGAAAGCAGCGGGCGATGAGCGCGTCATACTCTTCAATCTCTGCGGGCACGGCCACTTTGACATGAGCGCCTACGATGCCTATCTCGGCGGTCAACTCTCGGATTATGAATATCCGCAGACGGAAATCGATCGGGCGATGGAAGCGCTGCCACAGGTAGGCTAGCGCCCGAGCCCTGACCGCGGCGCAATTGGTTGCGCGCAATACCAAACCGATTGGCCGGGCAGAATCGCTAGCGGGCTTGCTTTCGCATCGCGGGAGACGGCACTATAATGGGGTTGAGCTATTTCCATTGCGAAAGGGCGAGACTCAATGAAGTTAAAATTTCTCATCCTTCTGCTGCTATGCCTGCCGATATTGACTGCTTGCTATCGCCAGACGGACGAACCATTCCAGCAGGTCGACAGCGCGGAGGTGGTGAGCGTCCTGACGCCGACCAGCATTCAAGACCTGATCGAGGCTGGAGAAGGTCAGTCGGGCGAAGATGCGGAGGCGTCGGCCGAGACGCGGCAATACATCACGCCTGAGGCCTTACCGGGCCAAGTGGAGCAGCCGACCATCGACGTGCCGACGGAGATTCCAGTCAGCGAAACTGCGCCGCCACTGACCGCCACGGCGGTTGTGCGCGCCTCGGCGACCTTGGCCTTTGAGGAAGCGCTCGATCCCAATCATGAATGCGTCTACTCGGTGCAGTCGGGCGACAATCTGTACCGGCTGTCGCTGAGTTGGGGCACGACGGTGGATGCGATCATGGACGCCAGTCAACTGGATGATGACGCGCTGTCAATTGGCCAGTTGCTGCTGCGGCCGGGCTGCGATTATGCGCCGCCAGCGCCTCAGCCAACCGCCGAGCCGCAACCGACGGTCAGCGAGCCGGAGGCCGTTGACGAGGCTGCTGAGCTTGAGGCAGAGGTAGAAGCAGAAAATGCAACGGTCGCAACGCCGGAAGCGAGCTCGAAGGTCCATGTAGTTTCAGCCGGGGAGACCATCGAAAGCATCTCGCTGAAATATCGCGTGGATGTCAATCGCTTGGTCGCGATGAATAATCTCAGCAACCCAAATCGGCTATTGGTGGGGCAAGAGCTGTTCTTGCCGGAATAGCCAAGTCAGCCGCTTATTCGCGCTCGAATGTCGCAGGCCGAATACGTTTCAATACAGTCTGCGACAGCGCGCGGACATTCCAGAAATCATCCAGGTTGAGCAGCGCCGTCGGCGAATGGATGTAGCGACAGGGCGCTGACAGAGTCATGGTGGGCACACCGGTCTGCGCCGTGTGTATGGCGCCGCCGTCGGTACCGCCGCCGCCAACAGTCTTCACTTGATAAGGAATTTCATTCGCCGCCGCCGTTGTCTTCAGGAAGTCAATGACGCGCGGATCGCTGATCATGCGCCCGTCAACGAGGGTCAGAACAGCGCCCTCGCCCAGGCGCGTGGCGGGATTGGTCGGCAGGTCGCCGGCCTCGGATTCAAGGTTGGGATTGGGCACATCATAGGCGGGCGTGCCTTCCAGGACGATGGCGGCATCGGGCTGCAGGCGCTGGGCCGCCACCTGCGCGCCGCGTAATCCGATTTCTTCCTGCACGGTGAAGGCGGCGCATACGGTCACCGGATAGGGTCCCGCGCGCAAAATATCGACCAGGATGGCGCAGCCGACGCGGTCGTCAAAGGCTTTGCCGCGAACGACCTTGTCGCTGAGTGTCTGGTAGCGCCCGTCGAAGGCGATGCGGTCGCCAGGTTCGGCGGCGCTTCTGTCGTTGGCGCCGGTGTCGATTCTCAGGCTGTCGAGCGCCACCGCCTTCATGTCGCGCCACATGTGAATCGGCTTCCATAGAACGACGCCCGCTGTCCGCTTCGGGCCGATTTTTACGCGCAGGCCGGGCAGGATGCGCGGATCAATGCCGCCGACGTTGGTGAATTGGATCAGGCCGTTGCCATCGACGGCGGTCACCATCATGCCGACCTCGTCCATGTGCGCGGCGATCATCACCTTGTAGTCGGGATAGGCGCTACCCGTCTGCGTCGCGGTCAGGTTGCCGAGCGCATCAACCTGAATATCAGCGGCGCAGTCGCGGATGGCGGCCAGGATGATTGCGCGAACGTCGTCTTCTTCTCCGCTGACGCCAATGGCGTTAGACAGCTGCTCAAGTATCATGGCGCCACCTTTTCAAATGCCAGGCGCGGACGATTGACCAAGTATAGCGGATTGTATCCAGCGCCGTAAGCTGCCAGTCGGCGTTGGGGCTGGCGTAGCCAATCGCCTGGCGATACAGCATTGGAGGCCTGCCAAGACAAAAAGCGGGCGGTATCAAGACCGCCCGAGATGTGGAGCGCAATAGGCTGCGACGCCTTAACTGGGCGTTGGCGTAGCCGTTGGGTTCAGGCTGTTGATGATGTTGGAGAAGATATTGCCGATTGCCGGGCCCAGCAGCGCCAGGATAACGATGACGACCACCGCGACCAGTACCAGAATGAGGGCGTATTCAACCAGGCCCTGCCCTTCCATTTTACGTGGTGTAAACCGCATGTGAAAACTCCTGCTATAAGTGGTGAGGCGAGCATGAATTGTGAACGGTCACTTGTTCACAATATAGCATAGCTTGGAAAACTAGGCAATCAGGCGAGCGTGCTGAATAGCCTGTTATGAATATCGCGCCAAGCAAACAAATCTCTGTGTTCGCAGCAGTTCCAAGTATGCAATGACAATCGTAGCAGCAAGAAATTGCCAAGATAACCGTATGCTTGCAGGGCTTACCGGCGCTGTGAATCTAGCGTCAAATTACCTGACATTTTGAGTCCAATAATTTAGGCCCCCTACAATAAGTCGCTCTTAGGACTTCCTAATTGAATGCCTATGTCACGCCATCAGCATTGACCATGCCCGAAGCTCCAGCAGATATCCCAAAATGCGCCAGATTTATCCCAAAAACCTTGCGATATATCCCTTGCGCGTCCGTCGAATCAACCTACAATTGTAGATATTCTGGCGCCCTGAAGGCGCTCAAAGGCGCGCAAACGCAGGCATTCACGTTCGGCATATCGCGCAGGAAACTGGCATTTGAGCCCGCAACAGCCTGCCCGCTGCTATTTTTTGGTCAAGTAAGCAAAGAACAGGCGCAGGCAATGGAAATTCTGGAAAAGCCACCAAGGCAGATGAGAATGGCTGACGGCCTGTTCGACAACCGCTACCGCTACAACTACATCTACCCGCGCGGTCGCTCGGGGGAGACGCTGCGCGCAGTCGATACCGAGGCGGACGAGCGCCCGGTGGTGATCAAGCGGCCCAACCCCAACGACGCGCCGCCGATACGCGCGGGCCAGGAAGTCAGCATCGTCAACGAGCGCGAAGCCTTGACACGGCTGGCGGGGCATCCGGTCCTGACCGAACTGCTGGGCAGCGGCCAATTCTTCGTCGGCGGCATCCCGCACCAATACATCGTGATGGAGCGCGCCGAAGGGGTGATCATCGCCGACGAGGTCGTCAGCCTGGCCGGGCAGCACCAGCGCTTGCCCGTGCTGGAGATCCTGGAAATCATGGAGCGCCTGATCAACTTGCTGCGCTCGGCGCATGACAATGACATCGTTTACAACGATGTGGACGCCAAGCACCTGTTTTGGAATCGCGAGAAATACCAGCTCAAGGTAATTGACTGGGGCAATGCCGTTTTTCTGGAAGGCGATGTGGTCACGCCGCAGGGCATCAGCCGGCAGACGGACGTGTATCAACTGGGCGAATTGCTGTATTTCATTTTGTCCGGTGGGCGCCGCGTTGAAGTGCCGCGCGATGCCGATGCCGAATTCGAGGTCGATTTCCACCAGGACAGCGCCGCCATCGACATGAGTTTGCGCGCCATCGTCACGCGGGCCGTGCATCCCAATTTGCGCTACCGCTACGCCTCGCTGTCGGAAATCAGCGCTGATTTGCTGCGCTATCGCAGTCCGCTGGAGCGCGACCGCAACGCCATCCTGACGCGCGCGATTGACAAGCTCAAAGTACAAGACCTGAGCCGCAACGATTTGCTGGCTTTGCAGACCAATTTGCAGACGGCGCTGCGCCAGAATCCGGCGTATCCGTCCGCGCGCAGCACTCAGCAAGAGATTGTCGACCGCCTGCGCGATCTGGAAGTCTCGGCCGATTTGGACGCGGTGAAAATCTATATGCAGGGGCTTCACTGGGCTAGCGCGGCCGAGCTTCTTACCGAGCTGCGGGAGCGCTCGGGCAGCAAGACCGGCGCGCTGGTGCACCTGCTGCTGGACTGGTGTCTGATACTAATGGAGAGCCAGCCTACGCCAGTACCGGCAGCCGTTTCGCAAGCGATCGCGCTCTTGTTTGACTATCGCGCCGACAAAGCGGCCAACCTGCTGCTGGTCGGCGCTGGCGCTGACGAAGCCAATCGCGTCATGCGCTGGCGCCTGGCGGAGCGGGTGACATCGCATTTCCCGGATGTCCTGCTGCTGCAGCCCAACCTGTTTCGGCTTGAGGGCGCCATCGAGCAGCTTGAAGTCGAGGGCATCCCGGTCGCCGAAGCGCAGGGCATATTAAGCGGCATCCAGCGCGCGCAGCGGCAGATGGCGCAGCTAGAAGCCCCGGGAGCCGGGGCGCTGCGCGACAGCTATCGCGAGATGGTCGACAATCTGTCCGAGCTTAACGCTAATCTGCAGACCCTCAGTTTGCAGCATGAATTCTCCGAGCGGCGGCTGCCCCTGAACGCTTTGACGCGGGCGCTGAATGCGGCGATGGCGCTGGCGGATAATATGCACGTTATCGGCAAGCAGGCGGCCAATAATCCGCGCGATGCCCTGACGGCGCTGGACGCCAGCCGCGCCATTGACCCGCCCAATCCACTCTGGGACAAGATTGAAGATTTTCTGAGCTTGCTGTATGAGATCTTGCAGAACAGCCAGACCTACGTGCCGGCAGCGGACGGCTCGGATCTGGAAAAGTGGCTGCTGGCTAAACAAGACGAATTGGCGCCCTTCGCCGGGCAGCTGTTCGACAAGATGCTCAGCGACATGCTGGAGGGCATCGCCACGGCGCAGGCCGCCTGGCAGCGTTATCGCGATGTCATCGTAGCCGGCGATCGAGCCGAAGCCCTTGGGGCGCTGGCAGCCGCCGCCGAGACAGTCAGCACCATCTCCCCTACCCTTTCCAGTTGGTTTACTGAACTGGGGACGGTTGTGCAGAACGCGGCTTACGTCGAGCGCCATGCGGCGCCGGGGCATCTGGGACGGACATTGGCCGACGGCTGGGCGGCTTTCGATCAGAGCCAACTGGCTGACTCGCAGCGGCTGGGCCAGCAAGCGCTGGAGATCGCCCGCAGCGAAAGCGAGCAATTCATCGCCGAGCGGCTCTGGAAACTGTCGCGCGCGCTGCGGGAGTGGGTCGAGCGCAACGGCGTCGAGAGCGAAGAGCGCACCAGCAAGGCGCTGCTGGATATCGAAGATCTCTTCGCGGATGCGGAGAGCCGCGCCATCAACAGCTTCGCCACGCAGATGCCGAGCACGGAAACCTATCTCAAGGGGATGGGACAAGGGCTGGTGCAGGGATTCGCCAACTCGAACACGGCGGCGCTGCGCATTCTCTTCGCCCAATACATCTTGTCCGGCGTGCTTGACGCGCACGACGGCGCCATCGACGACGCCCGCTTCTGGCAGGCGGCGGCGCTGCGTACGCTGCCCGAATCGGCGGAAACGCACCTGGCCATGCGCAAGCTGGACGAATATATCGCGCGGCGCGACAGCTTGCTCAGCGCGGAAGCCATCTTCAACCAGGTAACGGGCGCGCATATCAGCGACAGCATTGCCGAGCTGGCGCGCCAATTGGAAGGCAATCCGGAAGCGCGGCTGCTGGCGCCGGGCATCCAGAGCTTGCGAGCGCTGGATTCAGCCCTGCAAGATTGGGCTGATGCCGAGTTTCGCGCCGCCGGCAACAAAATCGACCAGGTGCTGCGCGGCATCACGGAAGCCGAATCCAACGCCGGCATTGACCTGATCAACTACCGCGCCTGGATGGAAGAACTTAACGCGGCGCTGGCCGAGCTCAGCGTCAAGCGGCGCGCCTTGATGCAGGAGATCGACCGCCACGTGGACGAGCCCCAAGAGATCGTCCGCCAAGCCGTACACTTCCAGGCTGATGTGACCGAGGACTTGCTCGGCTTCAAACACGCTCAGATGATGCTGGGCTGGCGCGATACCTATGAAGCCTTTCTGAGCATCTATCAAGGCGGCAAAGGCCGCAGCCAGAAGCTGGAAGCGATGGACGAGCTCTTCAAAGCCATGTTCATCGATCGCAACCCGGCTTACCCGCTCTTCCGGAATTGGTACCGCGCTGTGGAAGCCATGCCGGAGGAGCCGGAAGCGCCTGAGGAAGAAGCCGAGGTCGCCATCACCGCGCCCGAGCCGGTTGAGCGCGCGCAGCCGCCCGAGCCGCTGCCCATGGACCTGGAAGCGGAAGTGACCGAGCGCTCCGTCGGCAGCAACCGCTGGCTGTTTAATATCGCCCTGGCCGTCGGCTTGATGCTGGTGATCGGCGGCGTACTGTCGCTGGCTGGCAGCGGCAGGCTCGACGACATGCTGGCGGCGCTGCTGCCCGAACCCGCCGTGACAGAAGTATCACAGGCCGCGGCGACAGCGGAGGTCGCGGTTGAAGAGGCGGCGCCGCGGCAGATCGCGCCGGTCTTTGACGCAGACGACGAGAGCGGCGAAGACGGTGAAGACAGCGAAGATGGTGAAGAAATCGAGGCAGCCGCGGCGACAAGCCCGCCTGAGCCGACGGAGCCGCCCGCGCCCGCCGCTATCCCGACTGAGATTTCGGCTCAAGCCAGCACCAGGGCTGTGACGGCAGCGCCCACGCTGGAACTGCCGGCTGAAGGCCTGCAAGGTTCGCAGAATCTTCTGGAGCTATTTGGGAGCGCGGCGGCTCAACCGCTCCTGGCTGACAGCAGTTTCCGACGGCAGAACGGCTCCTGGCGATTGGGCAGCGCCAGCGCCAGAGCCGGCGAGACCCTGTTCCTGTACCCGCCGGCGGAATTGCTCGAGAGCAACTACGGCAACGAAGCCGCCAGCCGCATCAGCCGCGCGCAAGCCGAGATCACGCTGCAAAGCACCAATCCGGCCGAAGCAGATGTCTACTTCGGCATCGCCTTCCGCAGCGTCAGCGGTGGCGAAATTGCCGGCATCCAAGTCCAGCAAGTAGGCTCGCAAGTGATTAGCCTGGCGCTTTATCAAGACGGCGAAGCGGATTTCGTCACGCAGCGCTCGGTGAACAATGTCATTGCGCGGCTACGGCTGGATCGCGACATCGCCAGCGGGGCGGTCAGCGCCTATTTCAACGACGCGCTGGTTGGCGACGCCATGCAGTTCGCGCCTGCGGATGAGGCGATCCTGCCGGTCCTCTTCGTTAAGGACGGCGGCGTGGTCATCGGCGTATCGGCCTGGGATGCGACGCTGGAGTAGCGCGCTCGATTACCCCACCCCGGCCCCCATAAAGAGGGAAAGGGAGCACGAGTTTCCTACGCGAGCACATGTAGCAACGGGCGACTCACCGGGGCGCGTAGACACCGCCCGTCAGTCGCCCCTACGAATACAATGCCCTACTCAACCGCTTCGGCGATTGCTTCCAGTTCCGGCTGGGCAGCGCCATTGCTGCCGTTGTCGGCGGCGGGCAGGGCCGCGCCCGCGACCATCGTGCTGACGAAATTCTGCACCATCGTGGTCAGCTCCATCGGCAGGACGAATTTGGTCGAGGGACTGCTGCCGACCTTTTCCAGCATATCCATATATTGCAGAGCCATGGTCTTGCTGTCGATATCGCGGGCTTGTTCATGGATGGCTTTGAGCGCCTTGGCGTAACCCTCGGCTGTTAGCAGTTGGGCTTCGCGCTCGCCCTCGGCTTTGAGGATCTGCGATTGCTTCTGGCCTTCGGCTTCCAGGATGGCCGATTGCTTGCTGCCTTCGGCGCGGGCGATAGCGGCTTCGCGCTCGCCTTCCGCCAGCGTGACTTCGGCGCGGCGTTCGCGCTCGGCGCTCATCTGGCGATTCATGGATTCCTGGATGGCGCGCGGCGGCTCGATCTCGCGGATTTCGACCGTGGTGATCTTCATGCCCCAGCGCTCGGTGGTCTCGTCCAGCTTGACGCGCAGCACATCGTTAATCTGGTCGCGGCGGGAGAGCACATCGTCCAGCACGATATCACCGATGACGGCGCGCAAGGTGGTGGTGGCGATTTTGCCCGTGGCTTCGACCACGTCCTCGACTTTGGTCACAGACAATTCCGGATCGGTAATGCGGTAATACACCAGAAAATCGATGCCGATCGAGGCGTTGTCTTTGGTGATGGCGGTCTGCGAGGGGATGTCGATGATCGTCTCACGCATATCGACCTTGTGCGCCCGCTCGACGAAAGGCAGGACGTAGGTCAAGCCCGGGCCGCGCACGCCGCTGAAGCGGCCGATGAAAAAGATCACCAGCCGGTCATACTCCTTGACCGCGCGGATGGAATTGCGCAAGAGCGATACGATGGCGAGAATCACGATGACGATGATTATGCCTTGCCCGCCCGCGCTCAGTACTTCAACTAATTCGCTACCCATTTCTGTCTCCTTTATTCCAACGGAATACTAATTGTCGCGAGGTTATTTCGCCTCTTCGCGTTTGGCTTTTTCCACTTGCAGCTCCAGCCCGTCTTGCTGGGTGACGACGATTTCCGTGCCGCTTTCGAGGCGGCGGCGGCTGCGCGCCGTCCACAGCTCGCCTTTGACTTGCACCGTGCCGCGGTCTTCAATGGTCGCCATGACACGCCCGCGCGCGCCGACCAGAAACTCGTCCTTCTGCGTCGACGACAGCGAGCGCTGCTGCAGCAGCACGGAGCGCAGAATCGTCCGGTGGTAAACCCAGGCGACCAGCACACTTAGCGCGATCAGTATGGGAGAAATGCTCGCCTCAGCGAAGAGCGCCAAGCTGGCCACAGCCTGCAGTGCCAGGCCGCCGATGGCGAATTTCTCCCACTCGGCTTTGAGCAGGGGCAGCAAGAAGAATAGCGATGCGCCCGCCACCAGCGCAATGGCGGCCAGCCAATTGGTGGCCAGCAGGCTCATCAGATAGACCGTGCCCAGGATCAGCCCGGCGCCGGCGATCTCGGCTACCCCCGTGCCGGGGATGTAGGCGCCTATGGCGCTGATCCACAAGCCGGCCATCAGCAGCAGGTAAATGATGTTGGGATCTTGCAGGAATTCCATAAGCCCGCCTCTAGGCAAACGCCGCGACTATCAAGCACAGAATTGTCAGTAAAACGAGCCCCCAGATGCCTACACTCAGCAAAGCGGCAAACACGGCAAAGAGCGCGCCAAGCGCGGCGACGATCGCGCCGCGAAAGATGAAAGCAAGAATCAGAAGGACCGAACAACCCATCGTACGCTCCCTGTAAGCCGCTTTCCTTAAGTATACGGCAATAAAATGTGAAAAGACCCCTAATTATTAGGGGGGAGCAGACGAAATGTTATGTAACGTTCGCTGCGATAATCGACCGCGACCGCAAAGCCGGCCTGGCGCAGAACGTCTATCCAACGCTGGTATGGCTTTGAAATTGGCGCCGCGAAGTAGCGCGCGCCGGTCTCATCCAGCGAGAGGGCATCGACCAGCAGCTCCTCCGGACTGGGATGATAGACGCGCCGCTTGTCGTGCCAGGGACCCAGATAATAATCCAGTAGCCAGCCCAGCCAGCGATCGTAGAGCACGGTCGCGACCGGTTTGCCATTGAGATGTTCCGCCAGATCGTCGATGCCGGCCTGAGCGGCGCGGCTGCCCGAGAACGGCGTATGCCCATTGTAAGTTGCGACCGCGCCAACCAGGACGGCAGCAAAAATAGCCAGCTGCCACAGACGCCCCGCGTAGCGATCTCCAAGCGCAGCCAAAGCTCGCGCGACCGGCAGAATCAGCAGCGGCAGCATCAGCAGCAGGTAGCGTTCGTAGAGGTTGAAGCGGAAGACGACGTGGACGGCGAGGTAGATACATAGCGCCGCCAAGAGCGCGGCGTCTGACGCAAATAGACCGGGGCGCTTTATGGCCGCTGGCGCCGCGCCAAGCAGCAGCAGCGGCGCAATGGCGGGGGGGGCCAGCAGCCAGGCGGCGCTCGTAAGCCAGTACGACAGGCGCTCCAACCAGGCCTCAGGCGGCGCCAGCAGCTGATCGGGCGCATTATTGGCCGCCGCTTGGGTGAAAATGCCGGCCTCCGGGCGGGCGGCATCCCAAGCCAGCAGCGCCAGCAAAGTCGCGCCCAGCGGCAGGGCGAAGCGCAGCCAGTCCCCCCGGCCGGCTCTGCCCCGGATGAGCAGAAGCGCCAGAAAGACAGCGACAAAGACTGCCTGCTGCTTGCCCCAGAAGGCCAAGCCCAGCGCCAGACCCGCGAGCGTCCAGCGGCGGGTCGCCGCGAAATAGAAGGCGGCAAGCCCAAAGAAGATCAGGCTCATGTCGGTGAAGACGCTGACGCCAAAAGCGGTCAAGCAGGGCGATGCGGCGCTGAGCAGGCCGGCGAAAATCGCGCTGGTCAGGTCGCGGTAGCGCTGCCAAGCCAGCCGCATCATCAGCGCGGTAAACAGCAAGGCGAACATGACATTGGGCAGCCGGCCGGCGAATTCTCCAGCGTAAACGTCAAGCTGCAGGACACCGGCGGCATCGGCGGTTACGCCGACGGCGATCATGCTCAAGGCGCTGAGATAGATGGACAGGGGCGGTTTATCCAGTGAGCCGGGCAACAGCCAGTCACCCTTGACCGCCGCGCCGCGGGCAAAAGTCATGAAGAAGGCTTCATCGTCATGGAAACGCGAATCGGCCGTTAGCAGGTGGAATTGCAGCAGGCTGGCCAGCAGGACGATGGCCGCGGCCGCCGTCAGACGCCGCAGCTCGCCAGGCCCGGCGCCGCGATCAGCCAAAGCGCTCACGCAGATAATCCAGCACGACGCGATCGATGGAATGGTGATTCCGCTCCAGCGACCAGCGCATCTCCAGATTTTCGTTGCCGATCAGCATGAAGAAAACCTGCTGACAGACCTCGTCCCAATCACCGTTGACCTCGCCGGTCATATAACCCTGCTTGATGAGCATGGCTTGCAATTCCCGCGCGATGTCGTGATCAATGCGCAGGATGTCTTCGTCCTTGGCCGGCTGAAAATAGAGGTGGTGCATCCGCACCAGGTCGGCCAGCTTCCGCACTGGATCGTCGGCGTCATCCACGCGCAGGTCGAGATAGCGGTCGTTATCGCCGCCGTAGCCGCCGGCGGGCCGCACCACCAGCACAGCCGCCGACTGTTTGCCGCGTTTATCGCCGCCGGCCTTTTCACCCGCTTGCAGCGCCGCCACCAACCGGTCGGCCAGTTCGCCGTCAGCTTGCTTGTATCCCGTCGCCATGCCTTCGATAACGGCTTCGCCCGCCAGCAGATTGCCCTGCACGGAGAAGCCGGCGCCAGTTTTGTGCCCGGCCCAGTCATGGCAGTCGCCACCCGTGTGAGCCGCCGCGCGACCGCTGCTGTCGACCAGCGCCACTTGCCGCGTTTCGCGCCCGTCATCGTCCGCCAGCAAAGCGGCGAGCGCGTCTTCCGCGCTCTGGCCGGCGCTCATCAGAGCCAAGCCAGCCGGACCGAAGCTCATTTTGGCGTAGGACTGCGTCGCCACAGCGCCGACGCCCGCCCGAGCCCAGGGCACGACCGCGCCCACCGCCGGGAATTTGCTGGAGACGGCCACGCCCCAGGCCGCTTCGGCTGCGTCGTGCGCCACGATCGAGAAGGTGTGGATGTGCATGCTCGCGCCCTCCCTGCGTTAGTCAGCGGATTATAGCAGACAACCAGCAGCTGCGGCTGTGGTTGCGCGCGCGGGAGTTTACTCTGTTGCCGATTTTCGCTATAGCCAAGCGTCGTTTACTTTTGCCACCGAGTACACAGAGGTATAGTGAGTGCACAAAGGATTGTTCATGCCTATACAGTCACGAAGCAGCGTATCCTGCATCGCAATGCTATCGATGGCCGGTCTCGCAATCGCTGACGGCATGGGGCAGAATCAAGGCGCAATGGCTGGCGCTGTGAACAGGAGAGCAAATGGAATATCGCAAGTTGGGCCGCACGGGCTTGCGCGTCTCGGCCATGGGCATCGGCGCCGGTGGTCCTAGCCGGCTGGGACAGCGCGACGGCCTGCGCAGCGAAGCTGAGTCGGTTGCGCTGGTGCTGCAAGCTTTGGATGCCGGTGTCAACTTCATCGATACCGCCGAAGCCTACGGTACCGAAGAAATCGTCGGCAAGGCGGTCGCCCAGCGCGATCGCGGGCAAATCATCATTTCCAGCAAGAAGCGCCTGCGCAACGAAAATATCTCGCGCGAGCAACTGCGTTCCGGCCTTCATGACAGTTTGCGCCGGCTGGGCGCGAATTACCTTGATGTCTACCATCTGCACGGAATGCGACCGGAACAGTACGACTACTACGCAAACGAGATCGTGCCGGAGATGCAGAGCCTGCAGCGGCAGGGCTTGATCCGCTTCATCGGCGTGACCGAGCACTGGAATGACGACCTGCGCCATACCATGCTGCAGCGCGCGCTGGTGGACGGCTTGTTTGATGTGATCATGGTTGGCTTCAATCTGCTCAATCAGGGCGCGCGCGACGCCGTCCTGCGCGCTGCCATCAAGCAGGACATCGGCGTCCTGATTATGTTCGCCGTGCGCCGCGCCTTGAGCCGGCCTGACAAACTCAAAGCTACTCTGCGCGACCTGATCGACAGCGGCGAATTAGACGCCGATGATATCAACCTGGAGCAGCCGCTGAGCTTTCTGCTGGACGACGGCGCGGCGGCCAGCATCCCGGACGCGGCTTACCGCTTCTGTCTGGCGGAAGCGGGCGCGCATGTCATCTTGTCGGGGACAGGCAACCCGGCGCATCTGCAAGCGAATTTGCGGTCATTCGCGGCGCCGGCGCTGCCAGCGGCGCATGTGGCGCGCCTGAAGCGGATCTTCGGCCGGGTGTGGTCGGTGACCGGGCAATAGCGGCCGGCGGTCAAGTCTTCTTAGTAGAAACAAAAGAGGGCAAGTCGCCTGACCTGCCCTCTCGCATTGCTGGTTTGCGTCGGCGCTAGTGGCCGCCGCTCGGGCATCCACCGTAATCGGGGATGGACAGCGGCGCCGGATTGCTGACGTCAAGGTCTACCCTGAGCGTCCCGTTGGCGCCGCCTTCAGCGTGGCTGACGACCAGGGTGTACTGGCCCGAAGCCGGCAACTTGAAGTCGCTGATGGTGGCGTCATATTCGCTGCGGGAAATGTCGTCATCGCCGACCAGCGCTTGACCCTCGGGGCCGATCAGGATGATCAGCGGGTCGACAAAACCGGGCGCGACGGTCGAGACGTCAATGTTCAGCTTTTGGCCGCGCTTGGCGTCAAAGGGGATGCTGTAGACCCAGCCTTCACGCATCGGCAGCTCGAAGGCGCTGTTGCCGTCCAGCTCGGCGTGGAAGAGGCTGCGGCTGCGACCCAGCATGGCGTAGCGGTAGTAATCAGCGGCGCTATGCTCGCGTTCGCCCATCGCTTCGTAGGTGATGCCGCGCGACAGATAAGGCAAGGTGTAGCTCTCATCCAGGCGCATGGCCATGCCGATGTGGATGATGGACGATTCGTATTCGCCCATATAGCGGTAGGTGACGCCCAGCCAGTTCATCGCTTCGGCGTCATTGCGGTTGAGATTCAGCGCGCGGCGGAAGTTCTCCAGCGCGGTTTCGTAATCGCCGGACATCAAGGCGCGGTAGGCGTCGCTCTTGAAGCGGGCGCTGTCGTTGCCTTGCGTAAAGACGCCGGAGAGGTCGAAGGAGACTTCCACGCGGCCCTCGCTGCTGCCGCCGGCATGCGTCAGCACAACGGCGTACTCGCCACTGACAGGCGCGCGGAATTGGACATAGCTGTCCCACCAGTCGCCGCTGTCATCGTTGGCGGTCAAGGGCTGGCCCTGCGGATCCAGTATCAAAACCAGGGGATCGGCATCCAGGTCGCGCTGGCTGCTGATGGCGCTGACGACGACATCCTGGCCGGCGCTGGCCTTGAAAGGCAGCACGTATACCTGGCCTTGGGACATCGGCAGATCAAGCGAGCCTTCCCAAGCCAGATTTTCGTTGCGGACGACGCTGGTCTTGATGCGCTTGATCCACTCGACGTAGTCGCTCATGGCGGCGTCCATGACACCCATCTTTTCGTAGACGATGCCACGATTCAGATAGGGATAGTCCGCCCCAGGCTCCAGCGACATCAGCAAGTTGCAGTCGGCCAGAGCGGCCTCCATTTCGCCAATTTCGCTCAGCGCCCAGCAACGATTGTTCAACGCGCCCAGTGATTCCGGCAGCTGCTGCAGGACGAAACTGTAGTCCTGGGCGGCCAGGGCATGCTCATCGATCATGCTGTAGGCGTAACCGCGAGCGAAGACGGAATCAATATCGGCTTCGCCTTCGGCGATTAAGGCATCATAGAGGGCGATGGCGGAACGATATTCTTCGTTTGACAAGCTCGACCAAGCCATATTCTTGGCGGCGGACGCGCTTAAGAAGCCTGGCGGTATAGCGGCCATTTCAGCAGCTTCAGCCATTGTCACGGCGGCTTCGGCCAACGCGGCTTCCTGCGCGGCGATGATGGCTTCCAACTCGGCAATCACCGCGCCGTTATTGTCGTCGACGGGCGCGACCGGGGAGAGGAAACCAATGGTGACGACCACGGCAACCAGCACCAGCAAGCCCTCGATAATCAAAGCGCTCGGGCGCTGGCTAAACACACGATCTTTGATGGAACGTTTGGGAATATCGTATTCCGGATATTGTTTCGTCATAAAATTGTCCCTCGCTGATTCAACTGCCTGTCACGATACGAACGATTTGACACTGAGTATAACACATTCGACCTTACCATCGTCAAGTCGCAGCGCCAACTCAAAGCCATGCCGCGCTACCTTCCACTTACGCGAACGCCCGCCAGGTCCTCATACTTGGCGAAACTGGCTTTGGCCGCCGCGCCTAAACCGAGTCTATCGTAAACTTGGCCGATTTCCAAATACATGTTGGCATATTGCGAACCAATGCGAAACGCCAGGTTGAATTGCCGCAGCGCCGCCTCGCTTTTGCCCTGCGCCAGCCTGACGCGCCCCAGGTTGTAATGCGCCAGCGCGCAGAACTCGTGCTGGCAGCCGGGGTACATCCGCAAGACCGCCAGGCACTCTTGTTCAGCCGCCGCGTATTCGCCCATTTCCACATGCGCCCAGCAGCGATTCTCGAGGGCGATGGCGTATTGCGGCAGCGACGTGGCGGCGATCAACGCTTGCCCGCAATGCTGCATAGCGGAAGTAAAATCTTGCGATTCCCCGTAAGCCCAGCAGAGCGCATTATGCGCATCGTAATCGAGCGGGCTCAAATCAAGTACGCGGCGGAAGTCGGCTTGGGCGTCGAGATAGTCGCCCGTCTGCAAGTTGACATAGCCGCGCCAGCCGAGATTGCCCGCGTCGTTCGGCTCAAGCGCCAGGGCAAAATCGTAAAGCGCTTCGGCCGCAACATAGCGGCCTTCCGCCACATAATCAGCGCCGCGCTCTTTGACCGGCTTGAGCGCTGCGCTCAGCGCGTCCGCGGCGACATCGGGAGCGGACGCTGCTATCGGCGCCGCGGCAGCCGCTTCGTCATCGAAGGGATCGAAGAATTCAAAAGCTTGGCCAGCAGCCACGGTGATGACGATGGTCAGCGCAATCTCGAGCAGGATGGCGCTCCAACGCTGGGCGAAGAAGCGCTGAACGATATTATTTTGAGGCACTTCATACGCTGGATAGTGGTCGTACATGATCTTCCCAATTGCCCAATGCCTTCATTGTATCGCAGAATGCCGCTGTTATGCCAAAAATTTATCTACGCTTAACCGACGCTCGCCCCTTGCGCTGCGCATGCGGACGATATTCAGCAACAATAACGCGAATGCCACTCGCCGTCATCAGAGCTATACACAACAATCAAGCGCCTTCCTTTGGCGATTGAGACTAATTCACAGAGCCCCTCGCGCAGATTGTATCGCGTGGCGCGCCGCCCACCAAATGAATGGAAGAAACCGTCAAAAACCTCTTAAGCTTGTAGGAGCGAGCCGGTGGCTCGCACAGGACTGCTATAGCTTTCCAATCAATCTGCGCATAAAAAATCGATTCTACTGAGGAAACGCCTCAAATCAAACGCGGGGTGTTAGAATCAGCAACTGAACCAGGAGAAGGAAACCTGAAGGAGCCTGATGGACGACCACATCCGCCAGCAATTGGTCAATGCGCTGACGCTGCGCCAGGCGCACCTCAGTTTCGAGACGGCCGTCGCCGACTTTCCGGCCGCGCATTACAACAGGCTCGTGCCGGAGGCAGGCTACAGCTTCTGGCATCTGCTGGAGCATCTGCGCATCACTCAAGCCGATATCCTCGACTACATCGAAAATCCGAACTACCAATACCTGAAGTGGCCCGAAGCCTATTGGCCCGCGCCGGAAGCGGACGCGGACGAGGCGGCTTGGCGCGCTACCATCGCCGCCTTTGAGGCGGACCGCGCCGCGCTGGTCGCCATCGCGCAAGACCCGGCGCGCGACCTCTGCGCGCAGATTCCGCACGGACAGCCGGGGCATACGATCCTGCGCGAAATTCTGGTAATCGCGGCGCATAATTCTTATCACATCGGCGAGCTGGCCAGCCTGCGCGGGACGCTGGGGCTGTGGTGAGGGAGTGGCTAAATCGTGGTTATGGGAGCAAGGCGAGCTCGGTACTGGGAGATTAAACACAGAGTACACAGAGACCACAGAGAAATGATTCAATTGCTCTGAAGCTGCTGCATGAGCGAAATTCGCCACTCCCAGCGACGGCGTGTGCTGAAAACTGCGGACAATGCTGTTATACTAGGTAGGCGGACTTGGGGAAGTCAAGTATGGTAGCCAATCGGCGGCACTACTGGACAACTGAAGAATTCCTCGCCTTCGAGGCCGATAGCGAGTTCAAACATGAACTCGTGAACGGCGAAGTCTATGACATGACCAGCGGCACCGGTGAACACAGTCATATTGCCGCAAATGTAATTGGCGAGCTTTACGGTCGGCTTTCTTCTTCCGACTGCACGGCGCATACCAGCGACATGATGCTGAAGGCGGCCGAGGGTCAATACGTTTACCCCGACATGAGCGTGGTCTGCGGGCAACCGCAGTACGAGGACGAGTCACGGCTGGCGCTGCTTAACCCAGTCCTCGTGGTTGAAGTAACGTCAATCTCTTCGGCGACTTACGACCGCGGCTTGAAACGCGAATACTACCAGCGGATGCCATCGCTGCGCGCCTACCTCATCATTGATCAGCATCGCGTTTACGCGGAACTGTATCTGCGGGCCGATATCGGCTGGCACTACCAGGACTTTGACAGCCTGGACGCGCTGATTCCGCTGGACTTCATCAACTGCGAATTGCCGCTGGCGCAGGTCTACGCCGGCGTGACCTGCGCCGAAGCCTAAGCCTCAAGCGCCCCCAAGAGCAGCCGCAGCGCCGCCGCCGCGCTGGCCAGCTTGTTCTCGGCGCGATCGCCAACCCAGACATACCGCTCAACGCGCAGCAAATCCTTCGGACCAGCCAAACCGATATAGGTCAAACCCACCGGCTTATCAGCGCTGCCGCCGCCGGGACCGGCGATGCCCGTCACGCTCAGCGCGTAATCCACGTCAAAGAGACTCCGCGCGCCCCGCGCCATCTCGGCCGCCGTGGCTTGGCTGACCGCGCCCTGCTCAATCAGCGTAGCTGCGCGGACTTTCAGGAAGCGCATCTTGGCGTCGTTGGAATAGGTGACGATGCCGCCCTGCACATAAGCCGAGCTGCCGGCGCAATCGGTCAGCGTACTGAGGACGAGCCCGCCCGTGCAGGACTCAGCCGCGCAGACCCAGGCGCCTCGCTCAGCCAGCGCCGCGCCGACCTGCCGCGACAGGGCGAGCAAATCTTCGGACATCAGACCTGAACCAGAATCAGCGTATTGCCCTCGCAGTCTTTCATCATGACGAAGCGGCCCCAGAATTGCGTTTCCGGCTCGCCGATGAACTCCACGCCCCGTTCTTTGTAGACGCGGTAAGTCTCGTCGATGTCGTCGCACTGCAGGGTCAATGACTGCGATTGCTTGAAAGTGGAGCGGTAGTGTTCCCAGTTCTCATCGAATTTGTAGAGCGTGATCAAGGTTTCCGCGCCCGGCGGCGCCACCGACAGCCAGCGGGAATCAGCGCCGGGCCACAGTTCATCGTCCGAGATTAGTTCCATGCCGAGCTTTTCGGTATAGAAGGCTTTGGCGCGGTCCTGGTCTTCTACAAATATGGATACGGTACCCACTCGTTTGATCATGTCATGTCTCCTGTTTTGCGGAATATGTGGGCGCGACTTATCAGGTCGCCTCTAGGCTAAACATGTGTGGATGTCAGTGGCCATGATGATGATCATGCGCGGGAGCCTCTGGGGCGCTTGCGCTACTTATCCTCAACGCTCTCGCTGAGGAAAGCGCTGTAGCCGTTCTCGGGGTCGTTCCGCACCACCAGCATACGCTTGCCGCCCACATGCGAGATGCCCGGCACCTCATAAGCTTTGGCGGGGTTGCCCTGGCTGTCCAGCCGGTTGCACCAGTAGACGTGGTCATCGCGCTGCCACATATAAATCACCGCCACATCATCAACCAAGATTTCCATGCGCCGCCGGCTGAAAGGCGAGAAACGCGGCGGGTGGAACCAGGGCACCCAGGCGCCGTCGGTCTTCGGCGTCTTCATCGACACGGCGCTCTGCGGCAGGATCTCCTTGGTGTCGCGCGGGGATTCCTGGTTGATGAACTTGATCGTCTCGTCCGTGGTATTAAATATCGAGGTTACTTCCGTCACTGGCATGGCTGTCCTCACCGCAACTGAGCCGTCACTAAGCGCTTGTCCGGTCAAACCGATGCCCTTGCCGACGACTTCCACCGTCTTGGCAAGTCCCTTGACAATCTGACCGGCTATCTTCAATCCATCCATAGCATCAGAACCAATTTGACCCCGTCCTTCGCCCCTGATTATACCCCGGATAGCCCGAGTCTCGGATGGTTCTGTAGCTTTATACGCAGAGGGGCGAGTGTCCGTTGCTGCGTCCGCTCATTCGCCGGCGATGTGATCGGCGTCGCGCATATAGGCTACCGACTCGGCGATGATTTCGCGCAGGACATCCAGGTCGACGTCAGCCAGCTTGTTGATGTAGAGGCAGGACTTGCCCGTGCGGTGCTTGCCCAGCCGGGCGAACAAGTCCGCGTAGCGCTCATGCCCGCCCATGATGTAGAGCGTCAGCGATTGCACCCGCGGCGCGAATCCGCTGAGCATAAATTCGCCCTCGCGCCCGCTTTCGTAGCGGTAATGATAGCTGCCGAAGCCGACGATGCTGCTGCCCCACATCTCGGCCGGCTCGCCGGTGACGTCTTCCATCATCGCTTTGACGACCAGCGAATCTTCGCGCCGGCGCTTGTTAGCCACCGATTCGAGGTAAGCCATCACATCGCCGTCGTTGCGCTGGGTTTTGTTCTGCGCCATGATTTGTCCTTCCAGTTAGATGGCTGGCTTCGGGCGAGCCAAGGCTCGCCCCTACAAGGCTTCTGAGGTTGAGCGCGGGCGACTCACAGAGTCGCCCCGACAAGACGTTTCAGACTGAGCGCGCGGGCGACCGCCTACGACTCGTCATTGTCTATTGGCTCGGAATCGGCTTCCTCCAAATTGAGGTCGCTTAAGTCGATCTGCGGCGTCTCGGCGATGGTCGGCTCGCTGATGACGGTTTTGACATCGGCGAAGGACAAATCGGCCGTCGCCGAGCCGGTGGCGGCTTGCATCAGCAGCGTCAGCCGCGCCGCCATGCTGGAGGGATCGGGATGGATGCCGTCTTGCAGAAGCGCCGTCTCGAAGACTTGCTCAACCACGGCGTCGATCAAGTCAGCGTCGCCGTCGGCAGCGATCAAGCCGCTGAGATTGTGCATCAGCGGGTGGCGCGGGTTCAGCTCCAGCGCCTTGACCGGCAGCTCATAATCTTTGTCCAGCAGGCGATTGATGCGGTACATATAACGATTGCCGCTGTCGTCTTCGCTGACCAGGCGCGCCGGACTGCCGACCAGGGTTTTGCTCTCGCGCACATCGCTGACGCGCTCGCCCAGGCGCGACTTCACTCGCGCTAACAGGGCGGCGAAAGAATCGCTCTCCAGCGGCGCTTCCGGCGTCTGCGCCTCGTCCGCCACCTGCCCCACATCGTCCAGGTCCAGCTCGGCCGAATCGACGCTGACCAACTTGTGGCCTTTGAAGTCGGTCAAGCCCATGGGCAGCATGGCGTCGACCGGATGCGTGAAATAGAGCACTTCGATGCCGCGCTGGCGGAAGGCGTCCAGATGCGGGCTGCGCGAGCCGCTGCCGTAGTCATCGGCGATGATGTAATAGAGTTCGTCTTGATTTTCCGACAGGCGCTCGACGACCTCGTCCAGGGAATAATAGCGGCTGGGGTCGTCATCGTAGGTAGTCTGGAAGTAGAGCAGCGGCTCGAGGTCGCTGCGATCTTCGTTTTCAATGACCAAGCCCTGCTTGAGATAAGCGCCGAATTCCCCGAAGACGCCCAGATATTTGTCGCGGTCATTCTTGGCCATGCGCTTGAGCTCGCTGAGCACACGGCGGGTGACCGTTTTCTTGAGGCCCGCCATGACGCGGGTGGCCTGGATACTCTCGCGGCTGACGCTGAGCGGCAGGTCCTCGCTATCGACCACGCCTTGCACGAAGCTGAGGTATTCGGGCAGCAAGTCGCGATTGTAATCTTCGATCAGCACCTTGCGAGCGTAGAGCTGCAGGCCCGGCTCCTTACGCGGACTGAACATATTCTGCTCGGCGCTGCCAGGCAAGTAAAGCAGCGCGTAAAATTGCATAGGCACATCGGCGCGCATGTGGATGTGGTGGCGGGCGCCGGCGAAGTCCATCGTCAGCATCTTGTAGAAGCTGTCGTACTCCTCGTCCTCGACTTCCGAGGGGCTGCGCCGCCATATCGCCTGCTGTTTGTTAGTCGGCTCTTCGTCGTCGCCGACGTGAATCGGGAAGGCGACATAATCCGAGTGCCGGCGGATGATGTCCTTGAGGCGGAATTCGCGCGTGAATTCTTTCTCGTCCTCTTTCAAATGCAGCGTGACCGATGTGCCGCGCGCGTCTTTTTCGGCCGCCTCCAGGCTGTAGCTGGCGCCGCCGGTGGCCGACCACTTGACCGCCTCGTCCTCGGGCCGATAGGAGCGGGAGACGACATCAACTTGCTTGGCCACCATAAAAGCCGAATAGAAACCGACGCCGAATTGCCCGATGATATCGGCGGCGCTCTCTGGTTTGTCTGCCATGGCTTCAATGAAGGCTTTGGCGCCCGACTTGGCGATGGTGCCCAGGCCGGCCACGATTTCTTCGCGATTCATGCCGATGCCGCTGTCGCTGATGGTCAAGGTATTGGCCTCTTCGTCGACTTCGATGTGGATTTCCAGCTCGGCCTGCGCGTCCTGGACGGCGTCATTGGTCAGCATCTCGAATTGCAGCCGATTCAGCGCGTCCGAGGCGTTCGATATCAGCTCGCGCAGGAAGATTTCCTTCTCGGTGTACAGCGAGTGGATCAGGATATTCAGCAGCTGCTGGGTTTCCGCTTGAAAAGTATGTTGCTCGCTCATGTTCCGTCCTTGCTTTGTGAATCACACCGCGCATGTGACGCGCAAGTTCTCGCGTAACGTATCATTTGTATCATGCTGAGGCGAACTTAAACAGTTGATTTCGAGCGGAATTACGGCAAAGCGCGCATTCTTCACCGACGCCGGTTGCGCAACAGAATATCGGACTTTTATCGTTGGGAACGTCAGATTGCGAAGCATTTCCCAAAACTCAATAGCTGGCAAGCGATGAATCTGGCTTTGTTTAGCTTCGCCTTGGCACTAGCTTGCAGTTGTCATCAGATTGCCATTGCGCGGCAAGCGCGTTGTGGCGAGCAACTAGACAGCGCGATTAAGCGCTTGCAGCGTTTTTTGGGAAACGAGAAATGGATTGGGCAGCATTGTTTCAGCCCCTTAAGCAAGAGGGTCTTAAGCACAGTGGAAACCGAGCGTATTCATTTGTTAGTCGATGAGACTAAATTGAAAAACCGCTTGGCGATTATGATGGTGGGTTTAGCTTTTGATGGGCGCTGCATCCCGCTGGCTTGGCGCTGCTATAAGGCGAATAGCGCTGCAGACTATCCGGCGGAAGGTCAAGTGGCGATGATTTCGAGCTTGCTGGAACTGGTTCGATCGGGGCTTCCAGCCGACAGGCCAGTGCTGGTGTCGGCGGATCGGGGCATCGGCACATCGCCCAGTCTATGTCGCCGGGTTGAGGCGCTGGGCTTTAAGTACTTGTTTCGCATCACCAAGCAGAGCAAGCTCCTGACTGAAGAGGGCGAGTTCAGCATCTATGAGCAGGTTAAGCCGGGAACGATTTGGCGAGCGGAGGGCAAAGTCTTTAAGCAGCGCGGTCCTGTGCCAGCTAGCGTACGCGCCATTTGGGACAAAGACTGTGCTGAGCCCTGGCTGCTGATTACAAACGATTCTGGTCTGACAGGGCGAGAATATGCGAGGCGAAACTGGCAGGAGCAGAGTTTTCGCGATTTCAAGAGTGGCGGCTGGAATTGGTTGCAAAGCGGTATCCGCTGCCCAGAGCGCATGTCGCGGTTTATTGCCATTATGGTGATGGCTTACCTATATATGATCAGCCTAGGTTGCCATGTCGTTGCTACGGATTGTGCCAGTCCACTTATAAGAGACACCTTATGTGAAATCAATTGAGCCTTGAAAGTTTTGGATGTCAATGTGGTATTTTTCGCGCAGAATGCGCTTAAACAGATGGGCGGTGATTTTTGCAATCAGTCGAGTTGCCAAGCCAGCCACCGTTTTCGCTAGCAAGCGTTCTAAGTTTCGACCTGTGTTCTGAAGCTCATGGAAGACCCCTTCAATCCGCTCTCGCAGTCTGTTGAGCCGCCTCTCATAGTCAGGAGCATGTTGGATTTTCTGGTTTTTGCGTCTGGGCGTCAGAATCCTGTTGCCTGTTTCTC
>JAJDXR010000021.1 GCA_022823165.1 Anaerolineae bacterium
AAATTTCACAGCATCGGGTCAGCCAAGGCTGACCCCTACAGGGTTCAAAATATAGTCGAAAGTTGTAGGGGCGAGCCTTGGCTCGCCCGCGCAAACACGGAAATTCGCTATTTTGTGATGATGTACCTATATTCTCATTACGTACTCGAACTTACTTCTGTGTCTCTGTGGTGAATTAACCTGTCCCAGGCTCGGCATTCGCGAAATACCCACCAGGATTGGCACTCCCCGTCGGCTGCGCTTGCCAGGTCTGGGCGTACATCGCTAGCGCCGAATCGCCATTCAAGTAAAATCGAGTTTATTGTTGGCTCAAGCCCTGATGGTGTGGCATGGCCTTTGAATTGGAAGCGTTGGTAGGGCATCTCTACATCGTCGGCGGACGCGTTATCAACGTCAACCCGCCGGGCTCCCTGGTGGAAGTGGCGCCGCCGTCGGCCGCGGCCGGCCGCGAAGGCGATACGCTATTCATCCTCATCGCGCCTTCCGGGTCTATCGCGCCCACCACCTTCTATCAGCAGTTGGCGCAGTTGGCCGCCGAGCGCTACTTCGATATCAGCGGCAGCGTCACCATCGCCCTGCGCACCATGTTCCAGCTCGTCAATCGCAATCTTTACGAACACAATCTGGAACACGCCGATGGCGGCGGCCAGCAATTCGAGACCAGCATGATCGCCGCCGTCCTGCACGAGGATGATATGTACGTCGCCCGCGTGGGCCCGGTCATCTCCGTGTTGCAGACCGCCGGCTTGACGCTGACCTTCCCCGAAGACCTGTCCGATGACGAGCCGCTCTTCAGCGTACCGCTGGGGCTCTTGCCGGAGCCGGAAATCTCGATGGTGCGCTACGGCGTCAACGCCGGCAGCCGCCTGGCGCTGTCCGATGGCAACCTGGCCGATATCCCTGCCGACCGCCTCACCAGCATTCTGCTCGAAAACGATATCGAAAAAGTGCTGGACAGCCTGCGCCGCACGATCAAGATTCAGAGCCAGTTGATGCTGGTCGAGCTGGTGCCGCCCGAATATGACGGGCCTATCCAGGCGGCGCCCGGCGAATCCTCGCACGAGATCAACCTGCGCCTGCGCGAAGCGCGCGTGGCTCTTGACGCGGACGCGGCGCAGTGGCAGCTGCCTCGGCGCGGCGATATAGGCTCGTTACTGCGCTGGGGGCTGGCGCGCTTGTCCGGGCGGGTGGCCGGCGCGCTGCTCTACATCAGCGCGGTTCTGCAGCGCATTTTTCCGCTGCCCGCGACCGCCGCGTCTCGCCGCGCTTCGGGCGGTACGCTTTTCTTGACGGTTCTGCTAATCCCGCTGATCATCGTCAGCATCGTGGTCTTGTCCTGGGTATCCAACCTGGGCGAAACCGAATTCGAGCAGTGCCTGGGCCGATTGCAGGAGACGGCGCGGCTGGCGCGTTCCATCGACACCGGCAACCGCCGCAGCGTCACATCGGCATGGAACGCCACCATTCAGGTGGCCGACGCCTGTGAAGTTATGCGCCCCGGCGATCCCTCCGTTTCCGCCATGCGGGGCGAAGCGCAGGAATTGATCGACACCATAAACAATGTCAAACGCCGCGAAGCCATCCCGCTAATCAACTTTGAGGACGCCAGCATCAGCCGCCTGCGCATTCAAGGTACGGACTTGTACGCCCTGGACGGCCGCAACCATCAGGTCTACCACATCAAGCTCTCCGACAACGGCCGCGAAGCCATTCAGGATGAGCCGGTCGCCAGGATGCGTCTGGGCGCCAGCCACCAGGGCTTCACCATCGGGCAAATCACCGATATCGCTTTCGACGACCATTCCGGCGACATCGCCATGCTGGACGCGAATGGCACGCTGCTCCGCTGCGCGCCGCAATTTGTCTTCACCTGTGATGCGCAGCGCATCCTGGAATCCCAAAGCTGGAAGCAGCCCGCCGCCATGACAATATGGGACCGCAAACTCTACATCCTCGATAGCGAAGAGGGCCAAATCTGGCGCTATGACCCCAGCGGCGGCGCCTATGTCAGCGCCCCGCGCGAGTACTTCGCCGGCAGCGCCCGTCCCAATCTGCGCAATGTGGCTGACTTCACCATCGCCGGCGACGGCTACCTCTATCTGCTCTATCGCGATGGCGTCATGAAACGCTATTTCGGCGGCAACGAAGTCGCCTTTACCTTCAGCGGCTTCAATGAAGGCAGCGAACCCAGCGTCGTGCTCACCGAGGGTTTCTTCCTCAATGACAGTCCCTTCGCGCCGGGCTTCTTTCTCATCAGCCGCGGCGCCGGCGCCATCTTCGAGACCACCGCCGCCGGCACCTTCATGGATAGCTATCAAGCCTTCGACCAGCAGAAACTCGACTTGATGTCGGCCGTCGTCGCCTACCCCGAGCAGAACATCCTCTACGTCGCCTCGGGCAATACCATTTTCAGCATCACCACGGACTTTACCTAGGCTCGCCCACTCAACGCGAATCTCCCACCATCCGGGAATCGTAGGGGCGACCCGCCGGGTCGCCCCTACGATTGTTACTGCGAACGCGCTCGGTATTTTCCGTACCCGCGCCGCCTGTTATCAACTGGCGATTGTGGGTATAGTAATCTGAGCGCAATTGGTTGGAACGGAAAGCAGGATAAGCATGAGCAAAAATGTACTGATCGTCTACGGTGGCTGGGACGGCCACGACCCCAAGCAGACTTCTCACTTATTCGCCGGCTTGCTGGAAGAGGTCGGGTTAAATGTCACCTTGTCACAGACGCTGGACAGTTTCCTCGATGCCGAGCTCATGGGCGCGGTCGACCTGGTGATACCCGTCTACACCATGAGCAGCATCACCCGCGAACAAGAATACGGTCTGCTGGACGCGGTGCGCGAACGCGGCGTCAATGTCGGCGGCTGGCATGGCGGGATGGCTGACGCCTTCCGTCAGAACACCGAATATCAGTTCATGGTCGGCGGGCAATGGGTGGCGCATCCCGGCAATATCATCGACTATCGCGTCAACGTCCACGACCAGCAGCATCCCATCACAGCCGGCATCGGCGATTTCGACATGCATTCCGAGCAGTATTACCTGCACACCGACCCCTCCAACAAGGTCCTGGCCACCACAACATTCAGTGGCGAGCACGCCTTTTGGGTAGAGGGCACGGTCATGCCGGTGGTCTGGACGCGCCATTACGGCAAGGGCAAGATCTTCTACAGCTCGCTGGGCCACGTCATTGGCGACTTTGATGTGCCGGAAGCGCGGGAAATTGTGCGGCGGGGCTTGCTCTGGGCGGCGGACAGCCTCTAGCCGGCGCGCTCGTTCGCCGCGGCCTGGAGCCTGTCGCGCCGGTCGGCCGGTTGCAGCCGGTGGTGACGCAGCATGATCTGCCACACGCGCAGCGCGGCTTCCAGCGCGATAGCGCTCGACATCTTTGAGGCGCCGTGCTGGCGATCAGGAAAGTGGATCGGGATCTCGCCGATGCGGTAGCCTAGCCGATAGGCGACGTAGATCATCTCCACCATGAATACATAACCGTTGGCTTTGACGCGGCGCATGTCCATGCCGATCAGGGCGTCGCGGCGGTAAATGCGGAAGCCGCCGGTGGCGTCGCGGATGGGGACGCGCAGAATTGTTGGCGCATAAATGCGATTCGCCCACCAGCTCAACAGCTTGCGCAATGGTCCCCAGCTCTCGTCAACGCTGCCGCCAGCGGCATAACGCGACCCAATGACAATGTCGTATTCCCGCGCCTGCCGCAGCAGCCTCGGGATGTACTTGGGCTGATGCGAGAGATCGGCGTCCATCTGAATTACGTAGTCGGCGCCCAGCGACAGCGCCTTGGTGAAGCCCTGAATGTAGGCCGGCGCCAAGCCCTGCTTCTCCGGCCGGCGCAGCAGATGCAGCCGCCCCCGGTAGTCGGCCTGCTCGGACAGCGTCTCGACGATCTGGCCGGTTCCGTCCGGCGAGTTGTCGTCGACCACCAGGACCTGCAGGTCCGCCACATCCAGATCAAAGAGCGCCGGCGCCAGCCGGACGATATTCTCGCTTTCGTTGTATGTGGGCAGCACGATGAAGGTCGTCGGCGGCATGATAGTCTCAAGCGTTTTCAGCTGTCCAGCAGCGAGTTCACCGCGTCGGCGACATGCCCCGGCGTCAAGCCATAAGCCTGGTATATCTTTTCAAAGGGCGCGCTGGCGCCGAAGCGATCCACGCCGATAGCGATGCCGTCAGCGCCCAGGTAACGGCGCCAGCCCAGAGTCGCGCCCGCCTCGATGCTCACGCGCGCCGTCACCTGGCTGGGCAGAACGCTGGCTTGGTAGTCCTCAGCCTGCGCTTTGAAGAGCTCCCAGCAGGGCATCGACACCACCCGAACGCGGATATCCGCCTCTTCCAGCAGGCCGGCCGCGTCCAGCGCGATCGATACTTCACTGCCGCTGGCCATGATGATGGCGTCGACATCGCCGCTCTCATGCTCGGACAGCACGTAGGCGCCGCGCGCGACCCCCTCGTGGATGCCGGCGTCGTTGCCGGCGAATACGGGCAGGTTCTGGCGGCTGAGCACGATGGCGGCCGGGTGATCCAGCTCGGCGATGGCGGCCCAGGCGCCGGCGGTTTCGGTGGCGTCCCCCGGCCGGAAGACGTGCAAATTGGGCATGAGGCGCAGGGACATCAATTGCTCGACCGGCTGATGCGTCGGTCCGTCCTCGCCGAGGCCGATGCTGTCATGCGTGAAGACATACACGGCCGGGATGTCCATCAGCGCGCCCAGGCGCATGGCCGGCCGCATATAATCGCTGAAGGTGAAAAATGTGGCGCTGTAGGGCTTGACGATGCCGCCATGCAGCGCCAGCCCATTGACGATGGCGCCCATACCGTGCTCGCGTACGCCAAAGCGCAAATTACGCTCGGCGCCTTGCCGCGGCCCGGTATTCGCCGCGCCCTTGATCAAGGTGCGTGTGCTGCCGGCCAAATCAGCATCTCCGCCGATCATCGTCGGCGCATGCGCGGCCAGCGCGTTTAACGCTTCGCCGCCGGCGCTGCGGGTCGCCAGCGAAGCGCCCGCCTGCCAGCTCGGCAAAGCCTCGCGCCAGCCCTCAGTGAATTCGCCCGCCATAGCCCGGTCCCATTCCAGCGCCAAATCCGGATAAGCCGCGCGCCAAGCCTGGAAACGGCGCTGCCATTCTTTCTCGGCGGTCGCGCCGACTTCGACAGCGCCCCGGAAATGCTCCAGCGCCTCGCCGGGCACGTAGAAGCTGTCGGTACTGCTCCAGCCCAAATTCTCTTTCGTCAGCTTGACTTCGTCCTCGCCCAGGGGGCTGCCGTGCGCGGCGCTGGAGCCCTGCTTGTTGGGGCTGCCATAGCCGATGATAGTGCGAACGGCGATGAGGCTGGGCTGGTCGGCAACTGTTTTGGCTTCAGCGATGGCCTTGTCCACGGCGCTGACGTCCGTGCCGTCGGCGACGCGGCTGACATGCCATGCCATAGCCTGGAAGCGCCCCTCAATATCCTCCGTGAAGGTCATATCAGCCGCGCCATCCAGGGTCACTTCGTTGTCATCGTAGAGAAAGACCAGCTTGCCCAGCCCCCAGTGGCCGGCCAGGGCAGCCGCCTCCAGACAGACGCCCTCCATCAAATCGCCATCGCTGACCAGGACGTAGGTTAGGTGATCGACGATCTCATGTCCCTCGCGATTGAAATAGCGCGCCAGATAAGCTTCCGCTAGCGCCATGCCGACCGCCGTGGCCGCGCCCTGGCCCAGCGGACCGGTGGTGGTCTCCACGCCGGGCGCGTCGCCGTATTCCGGATGGCCGGCGGTGTTGCTGCCCCATTGGCGGAAGTTCTTGATGTCGTCCAGCGACACATCGTAACCGGTCAGATACAGCAGTGAGTACAAGAGCATGGAGCCATGCCCGGCGCTCAGCACGAAGCGGTCGCGATTGAACCAGGCCGGGTTACGCGGGTTGAAGCGCAGGTGTTTCATCCATAGCGCGTAGGCCATCGGCGCCGCGCCCATGGGCAGGCCGGGGTGACCGCTGTTGGCTTTTTGTACCGCGTCCATCGAAAGCGTACGGATGGTGTCGATTGCGAGCCTTGTCAAATCGGCCACTGAGAGTCTCCTGTTGATCCTAAGGTATTCCAAACGCGTGAATTATATCAGCAGCGCGCAAGCAGCGAATATGCAAAAAACGGATAGCATGTATCCGTCTTCTAGCGGTGAATTGTTCTGAGTTGCTGACGCGCGCCCGGCTGCGCTGAATTATGCCGGCCGCGGTTCCACACGGAAGCGGACGGCGGTTCTTTCCTGGCCGTCGATATCAACTTCGGTGAAATAGGGCATGGTCACGATGTCAATCTCATCACGCTCGAGATAACCGCGCGCGATCGCCAAGGCTTTCACCGCTTGATTTACCGCGCCAGCGCCGATGGCTTGCACCTCGGCATAATTGTGCTGCCGCATGACGCCGGCAATCGCGCCGGCAACAGCCGTCGACCGCGAACGCGCCGACACTTTGATAACATCCGGTCCGTCATCCGCGAAAGTACTGACTTCATCGTCAAAGGACTCAGTCAAATGTACTTGACTATCATGCTCGGACATTATCTCCCCCTTAGCCGAAAATGCTCTGCGCCCATCTATTACACAATATGTAGATTTTACAATTAATCTGCGCGCTAGTCTAGCAAAAGCATAGAATTGTATAGGAATGTATAGTCGCAACAGCAAATATTGATACATTAGGCGCTACAGACGCGCATATCTATTAGATATTGTATTAAGGATGTATTTACTTCTCACTAAACCGGGCAATTCGCTTTGGGAGCAATGGCTGCCGCGCCACGCGGCGGAAGTTGATTACCCTGTAAAGCGGCTTGCCTTATCGTTACAATCAGCAAATGATCTAAATCGCGTTTCGCCTTGCGCGACCTCTACAGCCGTCGAATCGAACGGGATAACTGATGCAGTTCACCGCGCCCTCTGTCGCACTGATTCTGCTGCTGGTATTGCCGCTCATTTGGTTCATCGGCTTTCCCCGCCATGCTTTCCGCCGCCGCCGCGATATCAGCAGCCTCTTGCTGCGAACGGTCATCATCGTCTTGCTGGTCCTGGCGCTGGCCGGGTTGCAGCATGTAAAAGCCGTCGATCGCCTGGCGGTGGTCTTCCTGGTGGACGCCTCCGACAGTATGGGCAGCGACAGCGAAGACCGCCAGTTGGAATTTATCCGCGACGCCATCGCCGACAAGCAGCCGGACGACGAATGGGCGGCGCTGCTTTTCGGCGATAACGCCGTGCCGGAGACGGACTTCAGCCAGGTGGGCGAGATCGAAAACTTCACCGCCATCCCGCAGACGACCGGCACCGATATCGCCAACGCCATTCAGACGGCGCTCTCGATGTTCCCCGCCGACGCCTCGCGCCGCATCGTCGTCCTCAGCGACGGCCAGGCCACGGGCGGCGACGCCATCGCGCGCGCGCAGCGGGCCGCCGTTTCCGGCGTCGAAATCAGCTACGTCCCGCTTTTCCGCGCCCCCGCCCCCGATGTGCGCATCACCGCTATCGACGCGCCGGGGCGCGTGGCTGAAAACCAGAGTTTCGATATCTCGGTCGGCATCCAGGCCGAAAGCGCCACGCCAGCTACCTTGCTCATCTTTTCAGGCGGCCGGCTGATCCATGAAGAAGCCCTGCAACTGCAAGCTGGCGATACCCGCTACAGCCTGACGCAAGCCGGCGAAAAAAGCGGCTTCCTCGATTTCACCGCCCAAATCGTCGTGCCGGGCGAGAACGATAATTTCAATCAAAACAATCAGCTGGGCGCATTCAGCCAAGTCATCGGTCCGGCGCGCGTGCTGCTGGTCAGCAGCGACGAATCGGAGACGCAATTTCTGCTGCCGGCGCTGCGGCAAGCCGGCATCCTGGTGGATGTCAGCGAACCGGAAGACTTGCCGGTCAATATGGCCGGGCTGGCGCAATACAAGAGCGTCATCCTGGCCAACGTGCCCGCTACTGAACTGGGCCGGGCGCAGATGACCCTGCTCGATCAATACGTCAGCGATATCGGCGGCGGCCTGGTGATGATCGGCGGACCGCAAAGCTACGCGCCGGGCGGCTATTTCCAGACGCCGCTGGAGCGTACGCTGCCGGTCGAGATGCAGATCAAAGATCAGAAGCGCCTGCCGCAGCTCACCATCGCCTACTTGATTGACCGCTCCGGCAGCATGGGGCAAATTGGCCGCAGCGGCGTACCCAACCTCGAGCTGGCCAAGCGCGCCATCGTGCTCTCGCTCGAGCTGCTGCAAGCCTCCGACCGCGTCGCCATCGGCACCTTCGATACGGGCGGCGCCTGGGTCGCGCCCTTTCAACCGGTGAACGACGCTCAAGTCCTGACCGCTATGACCAACACCATTCGCTCCGGCGGCGGCACCGATATACTGGCCGGCCTGCGACTGGTCGAGCGCGACATCATCCAGGAGCCATCGCAGCTGAAACACCTGATCTTGCTGACCGACGGCGGCGCCAGCCCGCGCGGCCTGGTCGAGCTCAGCGAGTCCCTCTACAGCCAGCACGATGTTACCCTGTCCGCAATCGCCATCGGGCGCAGTCCCGGCGCCGTCTTGCAGCCCATGGCCGAAGCCGGCGGCGGCAACTATTACGCCGTGGCCGATGTCGAGCAGATTCCGCTGATTTTCGCGCAGGAGACGGTGCTGGCTTCGCGTTCCTATATCGTGGAGGAAACTTTCACGCCGCGCGTCAGCGGCAGCAGCGCCATCATCGACGGCATCACCGCGCTGCCGCCCCTGCGCGGGTACGTCGCGGCCAGTACCAAGGTCGCCGCCCAACGCATTCTCAGCGGACCCGAGCCTTACTCCGATCCCATCCTGGCGGCCTGGCAATATGGCCTGGGGCGGGTGGTGGCCTGGACCGCCGACGCCAGCGCGCGCTGGGCTAATGAATGGGTCACCTGGCCGGATTTCTCGCGCTTCTGGGGCCAGGCGGTGGCCTGGAGCATCAACGCCGGCGCCAGCAAAAACCTGGAAACGCGCGTGCAGATGCAGGATGACCGCGCTCGCATTGTGGTCGACGCCCGCGATGACGAGGGCCGATTCCTGGACGGGTTGTCCTTGAGCAGCGCCGTCTTAAACCCCGGCGGCGAGGGGCTGCGCATCCCGCTGCAGCAAACTGCCCCCGGCCGCTACGAAGCTGGCTTCAGACCACAGAATGAAGGCGCTTATTTTCTGACTGTCAGCGGCGAGGCGCAACTGGCGCAGGGCCAGACGCAGCTCAGAGATCTCAAGGGCTGGGTGATGTCCTATTCGCCGGAGTACATACCCCGCCCGCAAGACGACCGGCTGCTGGCTGATATCGCCGACATCACCGGCGGGCGCAATCTGGCCCAGCAGCCCGAGGCGGTCTTCACGCGCGATCTGGGCGAGCGCCAGGCCGCGACTGATATCTGGCAGAGTTTGATTCTGCTGGCGCTGCTGCTGCTGCCGCTGGACATCGCCATCCGCCGGCTGATCATCACCCGCAGCGACTTGATTCGCCTGCGCGAATTTGTGAGCGGGCGCGGCAGCGACCAGACGCGCTCGCAGCAGATGCAAGCCCTTTTCAGCGCGCGCGGTCGCAGCCGCCAGACCACCGGCTACGGCGACGGCATTTCGTTCCGCCCGCGGCCGCGGCCCCGCCCCGATCCGCAACCCGTCGGTCCGCCCCCGCTACCGAAGTCAACCCACGGACGCGACGCGCTGGAGCCGGAGTTCCAGCTGCAAGATAAAGTAGTTGTCAACCTGGGCGACCAGTTGCTCCGCAAACGCAATCGACGTTCTGACGCGGATGACGAGACCTAGCCGCTCGCCGCGCCGCCTCTAATTCTCCGACAGAAACACCGAGAAATCCAAATCGCCCGGCGAATGCCCGAAGCCGGTCAGCAGCGCCGCGCACTCGGCTCGATGCTGCGTCGCGTGATTCACCACGTGCGCCAGACAGTGCCAGAGCGCGCGGTAACGTATCGTGTCGCCCTCGTAGCTGATGGTAGCGCTTAAGTCGTCGCTGCTCAAGCTATTCAGGTAAGCCCAGAAGGCCTGCCGCTCCTGCGCCCAACGCGCGCGAATCGCCGCCACATCGGGGAAATCTTCCGTCTTCAGCCACTCGACATGCTCGCCATCCTTGAGCAGCGCGCGCCAGGCGTACTCGGCATCCATGAGGTGAACCAGCGCGCCATTCAAGCTGCCCCAGCCAAAGTCGTTGGGCAGCGTGAACTCTTCCGCCGTCACCTGCTCGGCCGCCGCCAGAATGCGTTCGTTGGCCCAATCGTTGTAGCGGAACAGCAACTCTATGTCGGCGCGGCGATTGCCGTCCGCCCTGCTTGAGCTGATGTCCTGCTCGTTGAGATAGAGCGCCAGGTCCATATCACCCGGCGACTTGCCCAGGCCGGTGAGCAAAGCGGCGCATTCGCTGCGGTGCTGCGTCCCGTGATTGACCACATGCGCCAGCGCCTGCCACAATTCCAGCTCACGACGCTTGCCGCCTCGTTCTCGGCTGTGGATGCGTGTCAAATCGGCGTCTTCCAGCGAATCCAGGCACTGCCGGGTAATCTCGTTCTGATCCCGCCAGCGCGCTCGCAGCGCCGCTACATCGGCGAAGTCCTCCGGCTTCAGCCAGTCGCCGTCGCCGCGCTCAAAAAGGAAACTGAACCAGCCGCGCTCGGCATTGAGCGTATGCGTCAGCAGGCCGCGCAGATCGCCCCAGCCCAACGCATTCGGCGCGGTCAGCTGTTCCGGCGGCACGTTCTCCGCCGCGTCGAGAATGCGCTTGTTGGCCCATTCGTTGTATCCGTAATACAGCTTGATGTCTGCTACTTTCATGCCAACTCCTGCTCTCCGTAAATCTTGTCAACCGCTCGTAACGCGCCGAATGCTTGTCTCGTATGGTTCAGCGCGCAGGCGCATTCTACCCTTGGGCGGCGGCGCTGACGACTGTCAACCGGCGGCGCGCTTGTGGCGCCTGGGTAGCGAGCTTTTGGGTTATAGTAAGCAAAAGGTATCCTCACAACTGGCAGGGAAGGCAGGCGCGCGATGATGGAAATCCTGGGCAGTCTGGCGCTGATATTGGCCTCGGTGCTCATCCTGGCTGTCATCACTGAGCGCTTCTTCATCCCCAGCCTGGACGCCATTTCCACGCGCCTGAAGCTGTCGGACGAAGTGGCCGGCGCATCGCTGATGGCAATGGGCTCGTCGGCGCCCGAGCTGGCGATCGCGCTGATGGCGCTCTTAAGCGGCGGCGGCGAGCACAGCGATGTCGGCATCGGCGCCATCGTCGGCTCGGCCGTCTTCAACATCCTGGTGATCACCGGCGTCTCGGCGGTGGTCGCCGGCGGCTTGCAGATCCACGTCTATTCCGTCCGCCGCGACATATTCTATTACCTGGTCTCCATTGGCTATCTGGCTATGGTCTTCTTCGACGGGCAGGTCTCGCTGATTGAGGCGATCCTGGGCTTGGTCGGTTATTGCTTCTACCTGGTCTTTCTGGCGCTATTCCGGCTGGCGATGACGCGCTTCAAGAAAATCGAGGTAGAAGAGGCGGCAGATGTCGCCGGCGCTAGCGAGGCGGCCGATCAGAAATCGCTGGCGATTGCGGTCTGGCATCGTTTCGAGACGGTCGTCGAGACTGTGCTGCAACGGCTGATGGGCGCGCCCGGCCAGAATTTCCTATGGACTTTTCTTGCGTCGATCGCCTTAATCATTGTCTTGAGCTACCTCCTGGTCGAAGCGACTATTGTCTTCTCTGCCGGCATCGGCATCCCGCCGGTCATCGTCGCCTTGACCCTGCTGGCTGCCGGCACCTCCGCGCCGGATTTGATCGCTTCGGTTGACGTGGCTCGCGCTGGCCGCGGTGGTATGGCTGTCGCCAACGCCGTCGGTTCCAACACCTTCGACCTGCTGATTGGCCTGGCGCTGCCCTGGACGGTGGCGTTGGCCTTTCAAGGGCTCGGCAGCATCCACGTGGGCATGGAGGACCTGTGGATTTCCATCGGCATCCTGGTGGCCACCACGTTGATTCTTTTCGTATTCCTGGAAACCAAGCGCGTCCTGAGCCGGCGCGAGGGCTGGATCCTGCTGCTGCTCTACGCCGTCTTCGTCTTTTACTCGTTCATTAGCGGCACGGCCGTCTAGCGCATTTTAAGGGGATCGTCGTGAAGGCAAACCATCAGCGCCGCCTGCATCAACCCGCGCCCGGCCGCGATCTGCTGCGTCTGCCCCTGCTCGGTCGCCTGCTGCGCCACCGCCACGGACGCCTGGCGCTGCAAGCGCTGTTGACCCTGGGCGCGCTGGCGCTGATCGTCGACGGCTTCGTCGGGCCGCAATCCGCCGCCCGCAACCTGGCCACCGTCGCCCCCTGGGTCCACCTGCGCGGACTGGTTGTCATCGTACTCCTGCTGGCGGGCAACCTCTTCTGCATGGGCTGCCCCTTTACCTTGCCGCGCAGCCTGGCAAAAAGCCTGGCGCGCCGCGGACGCCGCTTCCCGGCGCGTCTGCGCAATAAGTGGCTGGCGATCTTCAGCCTGTTCACGCTCTTCTTCCTCTATGAATACCTCGATCTCTGGGCCAGCCCCTGGCTGACCGCCTGGCTGATCATCGCCTACTTCGTCGCGTCATTCGCGCTGGAAGCCATCTTCAGCGAGTCGGCTTTCTGCAAGTACATCTGCCCGCTCGGCTCTTTCAACATGGTCTATTCCACGCTGTCGCCAACGCGCATCGCCGTCAAGTCGCCCGACATCTGCGCCAACTGCGTCGGCCATGAATGCGTCAACGGCAGCTACGCGCCCCAACCGGTGATTCGCCTGGATGACATCCCCACCGCCGCCGGCGAGTCGCGGCAAATCGAAGTCGCGCACGGACCGCGCGGCACGCTCGGCTGCGGCACGGAGCTATTCGCCCCGCAAATCCGCAGCAACCTGGATTGCACCCAATGCCTGGATTGCGTACGCGCTTGCCCCCATGACAATGTCAGTTTGTTCGCCCGCCGCCCGGGCGCCGAGCTGGGCCGCGCCGGCAGTTGGGCGCAGCGCTGGGATATTTCGCTGTTGGCGGTCGCCCTGGGTTTTATGGGGCTCTCCAACGCTTTTGGCATGGCGCCGCCCTACTACGCGCTGCAAGAATGGCTGGCGCTCAATCTGAGCCTCAGCAGCGAATTTGTCGCGCTTCTGCTGATATTCGCCGGTTTGAACTTGCTGCTGCCCGCGGTCGCGGCCCTCTCGGCGGCCTGGCTCGGCCGGGCTGCGGCCGGCTTCCAAAAGCGCGATTCCCTGCGGGATACCGTAGCCGCCTTCGCGCCCGCCTTTGCGCCAGTGGGCTTTGGCATCTGGTTCGCCCACTACAGCTTTCACTTGCTGGTCGGTCCCGGCTTGATCCTGCCCGTCGTCCAGGAATTTCTCGGCCAAGTCGGCGATTGGGAGCGCTGGAGTTTCAGCCTGGATGCAGGCCTCATCGGCATGATTCAACTGACTGCCCTGCTGGTTGGCTTTTTCTGGAGCCTGCGCCTGGCGCAGAAGGCGGCGCTGCGGCTCTATCGGCGCCGGGCGCTGCTGGGCATGCTGCCCTGGGCGCTGGTCTTCCTGGTCATGATGCTGCTGGCCTGGCAGATTTTCACGCTGCCGATGGAGATGCGCGGTACGCTGGAACTCTTCGGCTAGGCCGGCGGCTGCATTCGCTCGCCCCGCTTCAGTATCGGCTCAGCCCGCCCCCACAGTTCCGTGCCATCGCGATTCATTATCGGCTCGGCCGAATACTGCGCCAGATAACAGCGCCGGTAATTGTCCGTCATATTGGGGCCGCTGCGGTGGAAGGTGCGGCTGCTGAAGACCACGATGCTGCCGGCGGGCACGATGGCCGGGTCGCCCGGGTCAGCGCCCTTGTAGCCGACCTTGTCATTGCTGCGATCGTCGACGCTGTGGTCGATGATCTCGTCGCTGGAATTGCGGCCGTCGCGCGCGTAGGGCAGGATGTAAACCGTGCCGTTCTCGACCGACATATCATCCAGCGCGCACCAGCAGGACAGGTAGGCGCGGTGGTAATGCCCCACGTAGCCCGAATCCTGGTGCCAGGCGAACTTGCTGTCGGTATCGGCGGCTTTCACCACATACTGCTCGTTAAATAGGTAAGCTGTCTCGCCCAGGGTGGCGCGGCAGATCTCCGCCATTAAGTCGCTGAACAGGAACTCGGTCATGATTGGGCTGGCCGCGCTGCGATTACTGATGAAATAGCGCTTCTTGTAATGGCTGATGCCCTGGCTCTTGATGCCCCGGGCTTCCATATCGCGGTCGAAATCGTCCACGAGGCGCATGCACTCTTCGCGCAGCGCGTCCAGAGCCGGCCCCGGTATCACGGACTCGAGTATGAAGTAGCCATCGCGATGATATTGTTCGACTTGCGCCGGACTGACCACTGGCATAGGTCACGCTCCTTACTTTGCTGTCCGCGCCGATTATACGACTTGCCGCGCCCGTGTCAAATGTAAGCGTTGGCGGGGAGTGGCTAACATGGTGGATATTTCCTGAATGCCGAGCTTGGCGCAGTTTAATTCACCACAGAGACACTGAGGTGCGCGTAGACACTGCCCGCCGGCACAGAGTTTTTTCTTTGAGTCGAAGGGAAACCGCATCCACTATAATAGACAATCCCTGTTGGCGGGAGTGGTGGATAGGCGGTTATGATAGACTGCGCCGAGCAAACAAGAAAACTCGGAGCACTCTGTATTCTCTGTGGTGAAAAACCTGTGACCTGTTCGCCAAGAGTGTTATATCCGCGATGTTCACCACTCCTCAGAACGACCGTTGCGCGCGCGACTGCGCGGGGCCTGCCCTTGCTCTATAATGGGACTGGGCGTCTCGCTAGCAGGGCGCTGCGATAGAATGTCAACAGATTTAGCACATAAAGGAAATCCCTATGCCGCTCCGTCTTTCGCGCTTGACCCGACTATGCCTGCTCCTGCTCGTATTGACGCCGCCGCTGCTGGCTCAGGACGCGCCGACAGTGACAATTTCGCCGGCAGCAGGCCCGGTGGAGCAGGCCGCCTTTGACATTCAGATCAGCGGTTTGGCGCCCGAAAGCGCCTACCGGGTTGAGATCTTGTACGCGGACGAGGTGGTGTTCAGCAGCGACGAGATCAGCGATGCCGCGGGCGAACTGAGCTACCCCATCAGCAGCACGGCCGGCGATTTGCCGGGCGTCTATACGCTGCAGGTCCTCAGCCGCGGCGATGTGCTCGCCAGCGCCGAATTTGAGCTGAGGGCCGCGGATGAAAGCGCCGCCGAGACGCAAGCCGAGCGCGACTTTCCGGCTGATGTCACGGTGACGCCAGCCGCCGCGCCCTTTGGCAAAGTGCAGACGATTCGCATCAGCGCGCTGGAGGGACTGAGGACTTACACGGTCGAGATTACCGCCGCCGACACGCTGCAAGTCGCTTATCGCCGCCAACATGTCAGCGACGCCGACGGCCAGATCGAGATTGATATCTTCGCTGAAGCGGGCGATACCCCCGGGCTGCAGGCGATCGCGGTATATGACACGGAGGGCGAAGCGGTTGCCGCGGGCCAATTCACGATTGAGCCGCCGCCTGAGCGTGAAGCCGCCGTCGCGCTGAGGCCGGCCTTGATTGAGTCGGGGCAGGCGACGGCAATCGCCGTGACCGGAGTGGCCGCCTTCGATAGCGTAACAGCGCAGATCACCTCAGCCCAGGGCATCTTGATTGATACGGTTCTGGCGCGAGCCAGCAGCGATGGCGCGGCGACGCTGACTTTTACAGCGGCTGAAGACCTGGCGCAGGGCATCTATGCGGTTGAGATATTCGTCGACGGCGACAAGCTGGCTGCCGCCGAGCTGGCGGTCGGCGAGCTGACTGCGCTGGCTGCGACTGTGACAGTGGACCCGCCCGACGGCGACATCGGCGCGCGGCATACCATAGCCGTCAGCGGACTGGCGGCGGCGCAGGCTTTTACGCTGCTGATACTGGATCCGGCCGGCGCGGAAGAATACCGCAGCGAGCGCCGCGCCGATGCCGATGGCGCGTTCAGCCTGACCATTTCCAGCGCCGAAGACGACGAGATCGGCAACTACCGCGTACAGATTCGCCAGTCTGAGAACGATGAATTGCTGGCGGAAACCAGCTTCTCGGTCAACGCTTCGGCAGCGGCTGAGCCGCTCGACAGCGAGGCGCCAGACGCTACCGCCAGCATCGAGATTGAGCCGCGGGCGGCGCCAATCGGGTCGAGCCATCTGGTGCAAGTCAGCGGCTTGCGACCAAACGAGCCAGTCGACATTGACGTGTCTTTCGCCGGCGCCTCGGTCTTTCGCACACAGAAGCGGGCTGATGCGGTCGGGCGCGTCCGGCTAGAGCTGGAGACCGACGCTGAAGACGAGATCGGCGACTATCAGATCACTGTCTTGCGCGAGGCGGGCAATCAGCCCTCGGCTCTGCTGACGGCGACCGCCCAAGAGACGGCTGCGATTGTGTCCAGCTTCGCGGGCGAGACCGAGCTGATTGAGAGCCGCTTGTCTGAGGGCCGCGCCGAGATAAGATTTGATGGCCAAGCCGGGCAGATTGCGCTCATCAACGTGGCTTCGCAGGACTTTGATCCGGCGGTGGCGCTGATTGACCGCGACGATGTCGAGCTGGTCTACAGCGATGACAGCCGCGGCCAGAAAGACCCGCTCATCGGACCGTTCAGCCTGCCTTACTCGGGCGAATACAGGCTCGAGATTTCGGCGACGCCGCTGATGATGCCGCAAGGCGCGGTCGACGGCGAGTTTGTCGTCAGCATCGCCGAGGCCAGCCTGGCGCCGCTGGCTTTCGAGCGGGAAGTCGCCTTTTCACTGAGCGCCGAGGCGCCGGCGCAGTATTTTGCGCTGCCGGTATCAACCGGCGACAGCTTGACCGTGAGTGTGGACAGCGGCGGCGCGCTGGATACGCTGCTGCAAGTGGTGGCGCCCAGCGGGCTGGAGATCGCCTTTGATGATGACAGCGGCTCAGGCTTTGACGCCGAACTGAGCAATTTGATATTCGACCACGCGGCGACTTATGTGCTGGCGGTCTCGACATTTGAGGGCGCGGCCAGCGGCGCGGGCGCGCTGACTATTCGCCGCAATCCGGTGCAAGCGCTGGAAGCGGGGACGGCGCTGGTGACGCTCAACGACAAAGCCATCCGCGATTTGGTGGTCTTTGACGCGGCGGAGGACGAGTACCTGATACTCAACTTGCAGAAGCTCAAGGGCGATGTCGAGGACCTCTACGTCACGGCGACGGTCGAGGGCATGGAAGTGATGGCCTACAGCACGATGGGCGTGCCGGACGAATTGCCGCTGGCTTTTGTCATGCCGATGAGCGGGCATGTGGTGGTGACGCTGGAGAAGTTCGGCTATGACGACGGCATCGCGCTGGAGGTGTCGCTGGAGCGGCCCTAGCCCTCCGTCTCATACGACGGAGGGCTAGGGGCGAGCCACCGGCTCGCCCCTACGCACAATGTAATTCTGGTGACGGCTCGCTCGTACGCGCTATGTAACTTTGGTTACGGATCGTCTGTACGCACGATCTGATCTTGGGCGAGCCAAGGCTCGCCCCTACGCACACTTTGATGTTGGCGGCGGTCCACGCTCAATACTCCTGCAAGCCGCGGGCTTCGCGCCGGCCGTCGCGCCAGGCTTCGGAGTTGCCGTTGTGCTGCGGCTGCTGCTTGACGTTGAGGCCGGACTGGTCCGGCAGGTCATGGTCAGCGTAGAAGGCGTCCAGCCGCGCCTTGTAATCGGCGACTATGCCCGGCTGCCGCTCAAAGCAGTTGACTTTCTCGGCGGGGTCGGCGCGCAGGTCAAAGAGATCGTGCGGGCCGGCCGGATAGCGCCAGACCAGCTTCCAGTTTTCATCGCGGATCATGCGCAGATCGCCGTATTCGCCGTAGCGCGTATTGTCCCAGTCGCTGCTTTGGCCGCTCAGCATATCGGCATAGGAAGCGCCAGCGTAATTGTCGGGCGGAGGATCGACCTGCGCCAACTGGCAAATGGTATGAAACGTGTCGTAGTGATCGACGAATTCGCCGCGGACCTGCGGGTCAATGCCGGCGCCGGCGATGATCAGCGGCGCCTGCAGCGAGATCTCGTACATATTCAGGGGGCGGGTGCTGTTGCCTTTGCCGAAGAAGCCCTGGTGCCCGATGGCGCAGCCGTGGTCGGACGTATAGATGATGATGGTGTTTTCCCATTGCCCGCGAGCTTTGAGGGCGCCGATGACGCGGACGATGTTGTCGTCGATCTCGCTGCAGGCGGCGTAATAGCCGATGTAGCGATCGCGCAATTCCTCGGCGTCCAGCTCGTTGGCGCCGCCTTCGTTCTTGACCCAGGGATGCGGCTGCCAGTCCGGGATTTCGGCGAAGGCGCAGTCCTGGTAGCGCGCGGTCTGTTGTGGATCGTGGGTCTGCTGCGCGTAAGGCGAATGGGTGGCGATGTAGCCGATGTTGAGGAAGAAGGGCTGGTCCGCAGGCGCGGTATCGAGAAACTCAATGGCGTGGTCGGTGATATGGCGCGACTTGTTGCCTTCCAGCTCGAGCGTTTCGCCGTTGCGAACGTAGGTATAGGGCGTATTGTGCGCGCCTTGCCAGCCGGGCAAGCCGAAGTGATAGCCAGCGCCGCGCGGCGGCAGATGCGATTGGCCGAGATGCCATTTGCCGCTCAAGCCGGTGTGATAGCCGGCGGCGGACAAGTGCTCGAAGAGGGTGCGCGTCGCGCCCAGCCAATCGCGTTCGCCGACTTCGGGAATGGCTTCTTCCAGCCAGTCATGGATGCCGACTTGCGAGGCGGTCTTGCCGGTCAGCAGGCAGGCGCGTGCCGGCGAGCAGACGGGCGTGGGCGTATAGGCATTGGTGAAGCGCGCGCCGACGGCGGCCAGCGCGTCGAGGGTCGGCGTATGCACTTCGGTGTTGCCGTAGCAGCCGTTAGCCCAGGCGCCGTGATCATCGGTCAGGAAGAGGACGATATTCGGTCGGTCGGGCATGGCGGGTTCCTGAATAGGTGTATGGTTTCGGATTATAATGGGATAATTTCATCTAGCCAAAAGGATGCCCTATGGCACAGGTTCTACACCCACGCGCCACAACGACTGAGGCGACCCGTCGAGAAATACAAAATAGTCAAGAGAGCATAAACAA